>NZ_LT707420.1:1207457-1221508 GCF_900155605.1 Actinomyces marseillensis
CCCTGCGCGGATACTACCCGCCGTCGGTCACCGCCGAAGAGGTTGCAGAGCAATACGGCGGCGTTGGCTCGCTGACGCGCGAGGACCTTATGCGCGAGGTTCTGGGCGATATTCACACGCAGTACGAAGAAGCCGAAGATCAGCTCAATCAGAATCCGCTGGCGATTCAACAATTGGGCGATGAACCCATGCGTACGCTTGAGCGTCGCGTGGTGATCGCAACGGTTGATCGTTTGTGGCGCGAGCACCTCTACGAGATGGATTACCTCAAGGAAGGTATCGGTCTTCGTGCAATGGGTCAGCGTGATCCTCTTGTTGAATACAAGGACGAGGGCGCGCAGATGTTCAATGCGATGATGGACCACATTCGTGAAGAGTCCGTCCAGCAGGTCTTCTCCTATGCGCATCAGTTCCAGCTTGCCTATGAACAGGCTCGTGAGCGTGCTGCCACAGAGGAAGGCGTTCAGGAAGACAACAATGCTGAAGCTGAGCTCAGTGAAGAAGCCCGTCGTAAGGCTGCCGAAACTGAAGAGCGTGCTATTGAACGTTCCGCTTCTGTTATGGGAGACGTCGGCCAAGAAAAGAACTCGACTCGCCTGAGCTACTCTTCGGCTGAAGAAGAGGAAGGAACAACTTCCTCTGCGGGAGCTAATCGCGCTCAGCGTCGCGCAGCGAAGAAGCGCAAGAAGCGCTGATCTGACCGCTGTGACCGGCCTTTTGGTGGCGGCGTGCACCATGTGGTGCACGCCGCCACTGTTTAATCGGCAGTTTTTCTAGAGAACATCCAAGGCGGTGACGATCCAGCGATTCTTGAAAGTCTGGAGTCGCATGGACACAACGTGGCGCCCTTCTCCTTGCGCAACGATCACACAAGATTCGACAACTGTTTGCGAGGTCTGGCTGATATGCCACTGCACGGGATGGCATGCTTCGCGTCGAAAAGCGCGTCGATCCCTCTCAACGATCGTCACAAGGCGTTTGTACAGCGGCGGTATCAGCCATCGTTGGAGCTGCTGATACGGGCGAATGTGTAAAAGAACTTCCATAATTCCGCGTGCCAACCCGATCGACCACTGGCATAGATTTGTGATCTCCGGCTTCCTTGGGAGCAAAGGGCTCTCTGCGCTCATGTAGGTTTTCATATTCTGCTGGACGCTTTGCGTTGTATCTCGGTTGAGATCCCAACTAATACGGAAAATATGATCGGCTGGGGGGACGAATACTCGCGAACTTCGTGTCATGGAAATGCTCCTCGAATACTGTGTGGGGATGGGGGGACGCTTCGTCATTGAGGCGTTAATTTGGAGTCTTCTCGCATGAAGGCGATGTGTCAATCGACTTTTTTTGATCCTCATCGGGGCAGATCGAAGTGGTGAATCAATGTGTGAAGTATGGAAAACATGTCTGTTTTTGTGGACTGCTTGCGGTTCTCCAGTAGCGTGAGTGAACGTCTTGAGTCGGTAGAAGAATCACTATTTCTGCATAAGTATCGATTAAAATTGAGAAAACGTGCAGTAAGTGTTGGGAAAACTTTCAGAAATAGCGCTGTGGATTGTCACAACTCAGTTGCTTGCGTGCTCTACAATCGCTCGTTGCTTGAGGAAATGTGGGTTAATGCCCGAAACTTCCTTGCATGACGGTTTAGTCGATGGCGATGCTATCGGTCGCTCGCGCAAAGTTGGTGTGCGTATCGACCAGGGCGCGCTCTTGATTGCCGGGTAAACACCCCTGGATAAACATTGCCGGGTAAACACCGCCCCGTCCTCCTTCCCTCTGCCTCACAATCCTGGTTTAGCTCACTCATTCCGGGTCTATTGCCGTTTTAAGACGGTAGGTGAGTGAGCTAAACCAGGAATGAGTGAGCTAAAACCGTCGAGGGCGAGCTAAAACCGTAGAACCGTCCGTCATGCACAGTTTCCGGGCATTAACCCACAAACCACGACACGCCCATCCCATACACACATTTCGGGCATTAACCCGGAAAAGTGCACAAAAAGGCGGGCAGAAACTGTTGTTTCTGCCCGCTTATTGGAATTGAGAAGGAGCGTCTAGGCACTGTGGCTTAAGCGCGCACGAGATTCTGCATATTGTTCTTGGATAAACTCTTCGAGGACGGATTCTTCAACACGCCACATACGCTTTCCTCCCAATTGGATTGCGGGGAGTTCGCCGGAATTGACCAGCGAGCGCGCCGCGGAAAGCGTGATGTTGAGTGTCTCGGCGACCTCGGCGAGAGTGAGGAATCGTTGATTCATGGGTTCTATTTTGCCATTTTTTATGGGGAAATTGCAGGGCTAGAAGCACTTAGTTTTGACCTATTTGTGCAGATCGTAGGCGATTAGGTGCCGTGCTTTACGGTTGATGTAGGTGTATTTAAATCTCCTTATGTCATTCAAGTCAATTTGCTTTGATTCAGTTTGTTTTACTCCGTGCTAGTTGGTGGCTGACTGTGTGCGGAGTGCATAGGGAGCGGGATAAGGGACAGGGCGCAAAATTGTGCATACACTTGACCCATGCGCATCTATTACCCCTTTTTGGCGAGCGAATTGGACCAGGGAAACTTTCCTCCCCGCAATGGCTATTGCGTCCGTCCCGACGCAGGTTTGCACGGTGAAGATTTAGAAGTCGCTGAAGACGATGCGCGTACACTCGCCGCGCTAGACTCACTTGCCTTTCTTCGAGATGAAGACTCGGGTATTCCCAGTAGATGCATTATCGCTGCTGACATCGAGGGACTTTCTTGGGAAGAATACGATGGGGATGTCGCTCAGACCTCCCCGTGTGCACCCGATAGCGATTCGATCGCCGCGTACTTCATCGATCCTCCAGATTCTGCTCCTGCTGTGCGGAAGGTTCTTCAAGCTCAGACACAAGAAGACGCTGACGAGGCCGTCGCGCAGCTGTGGGAAGAGAGCCTGGAGTGGTACGCGCCCGAAGAACGCGAACTGCTGGTGCGCGTGTTGGAGTCAATGAACGCAAAGGCGTAAGCGAGCACTGGCATTACGGCGTCAACTCTGAGCAACGCGCGGCTAGGAAGGTCGGATAGAGAGCGTTGATCCTTCGCCTTCGCGCCACCTCACCTCAATCTGATCAGGAATCTGTCTGGCCATTTCGTCGACATGACTGATCACACCGATACAACGATCACTCTCGCGAAGCGCAAGAAGCTGGGACATGACGATGTCGAGGGTATCCAAGTCCAGGGAGCCGAATCCTTCGTCGATGAACATACTTGAGAGAGTAATCCCGCCGCTTTCAGCCATGACGACGTCTGCAAGTCCCAATGCAAGGGCAAGAGAGACATAGAAAGTTTCTCCACCCGAGAGCGTGGACGGGTTTCGTTCTTCTTCAGACTCATGATCGAGGATAGACAGCCCAAGGCCGTTCTTGCGTGAACGGGTCGCGTCTGTATCGCTTCGACGGAGTTCGTATCGCCCATGCGATATTTCAGCCAGGCGTGGATTCGCTGCGGCGATGAGCTCTTCAAAACGAGACATGAGAATCCACGAACTCAAGGGGACCTGGTGAAGGCTGGGGCCTGTCCCGCTTGCTAGTTCTGCGAGGCGTTGCTTGGGGTATCCGCTTTCAAGAGCGGAAGTCAAAGCTGAAAAAGCGTTCTCCACATTTCTCAGTGAACGTTTGATTCCCTGACGATGTGCCTGAATCGAGGCGACGTGATCTGTTGCAGTAAGGAGCGCATTGTCTGCTTCCTCGAGTGAGGAGGCAATAGCGTGACAATCAAGCGGAGATTGTCCTTCAAGCCCCTGCAATCGATCGGATTCAAGGGCTTGTCGGGTCGCAAAGAGATCCTGATCGTACTCCTGAAGGATTGCGACCTTGGCGCTGAGATCGGATAGAAGGGGGAGTTTGCTTCTTAAGAGCTCGATACCGCTGGAATCCGGACTCAGCCCTGCATCTTCGAGGGCTCCCATGAGGAAGCCCTGAGCTTCTCTCAAGCGCTGCTCTGCATGCTGATAGTGCTGAAGCACTTCACGAGAGCGCTGATGTGCCTGAGTGCTGTCCTCGAGGGAAGAAGTCCACTCTTCGAGCGATGTATGACCCCGCGTAAGCTGAGTAAACTCTTGTGTTTCTTCGTCGATGCGTAAGAGTAGATCCTTGTTTTCTTTGCGCAGATGAGAGAGTCTCTGCGTTTGCGAGGCCTTGGTGGCAATCAAGTTCTTTTCGTTTTCCTGGCATTCGGCAAGGGACTCGTGAATGGACTGCTCGGAATCCGCAAGTGAACGTAGAGCCGTGATCCGTGTCGTGAGCTCGTTGAGCTGGGCTTTCACAGAAGCACTATCACCTTGAGCTTGTTCATCCAGCGCTGCAATCTGAGCCGAGCAGGTCGAATGTTCAGTAGTAAGTTCGTGGAGACGCTTATCGGCAGCCGTTGTGGCCTTCTCAAGAGCCTCTAGTTGCTCGCGACTCATGCTCTCTTCCCCCTCGAAACGAGCGGGCTGGGGATGAGTCGTAGAGCCGCAGACAGGACACGCGTTTTCTTCCCGCAGGGTAGACGCAAGCGAAGCGGCGGTTTCGCGAAGCCATAGTTCTCGCGCAGCATGTGATCGCTCTCCGCGCTGGCGAGCAAGGCGTGTCGCTTCCTCAATATCGCTTTCAAGATGAACGAGCTGCTTGCGGAGATGATCTACCCGCTCCGCAGCCTCAAGGCGCGTGGAAAGCTGATGACAGCTGGCTTCAACATCGTGAAGTACGGAAGCCGCCGTGCGTGCAGCCTCTAGTTTGTCGCGGAGCTGCGCACCTTGCATCTGCACCGATTGGATCTCGAAATCAGCGTCCTCCACAGTCTTTGCGCATTGTTCGTACTGAGTCATGCACTCTTTCTGCTCAGTGCGGAGGCGTGTCAGTTGAGCCTGCGCCTGCAACGCGTGTGCCAAGGACTCGCGTTGCTCCTGGAGATTACGCTCACGTTCATCAAGAAGAGTATGGAGCTCATCAAGCTGAAGATTCTCAGGGGTGACCTGCAGGGGCGCAAAGCACTCAGAGAGCGCGTAGAAGGCCCGCTCACGTGCATCACGAGCTGAATCATGTTGACGTAGCGGGAGTTCGAGTGGCTGGAGAAGATGAAGCTCTGCGACGCTACTGCGCACAGCATCAATGTCCTGAGCGCGCTCAAGCAACTGATCATGGTGGTCAAGAAGCTGTGCGCGTTCAGTGAGACGCTCATTGAGGTCGTTTGCCTTCGTCAGTTCCGCACTCAGCTGGCGAGACCTCTCTTTTTGTAAGAGACGGGCAGTGTCTGCCTGTTGCGCATCCTCTTCAAGCTGAGCATCTAAGCGAAGGCTGAAATCAGAAAACTCCGTATTGAGAGATGAGCCCGGCGCGAAGGTGTCAAGAGAATCCGCAAGAGTGTGAAGCGTACATGCCCACTCTTGGCCAAGATGAGAATGGGAGACATCATCGAGCAAAGAATCCAATGAGGAACGTGCCTGTTGCCTGGCCTGAACGATTGAATCATGCGCTTCTTTCGCCTGCTCACGGAAGGCATCTTGGAGGCTCTGGAAAAACTGAGTTCCGAATATGTCACGAAGGATCTCTTCGCGTTCGATGGATTTCGCCGTCAAAAAACGAGCAAATTGCCCCTGAGGTAGAACGACGGTTTGGAGGAATTGGTCTTTCGTGAGTCCGATGAAGGTGGTCATCATCGATTGAGCATCTATGATCGAGCGACTCAAGGGCTCAACCGTTGAAAAACCTGATGGGTCATCCGAATTGCGTACGACGCGCTCAAGAATCAGAGTCGGATTGACCGGGGTGCTCCGTCCTTCTTTTACATACTTTGGTGTTCTGCGAACTCGGTAGATACCCGAGGACACTTCAAAGACAAGGGTGACGAAAGACGGATCATTGGGGCCGCAATATGAAGAACGCAAACGGTTTTTTGCCCCCTCGCTGCCACTTGCCACATCCCCATATAGGGCGAAAACAATCGCATCGATCAAGGTCGTCTTACCCGAGCCGGTTGATCCTCGAAGAAGGAAAAGACCCGAATCAGTGAAACGCTCAAAATCGATGTATTGGCGCTGTGCAAAAGGACCGATACCAGACAATTCCAAGGTTAAAAGTTTCATTGCCTTTGGCCTTTCACCGCATCGAGTACGTCACCAACAATTGTCCGTTCGCGCTGCGTCAGAGCCTCTCCTCCTGCTTGCTGGAAGAATTCGGCAAGGGTTGCGTTCATATCCACTGTTTCGAGTTGGATACGTGGTGCCCGTAGAGGAGAAACATGCGCGGGGGAATGAAGAATAGAGAGTGCATGAGGATAAACAGCACGAAGACGGGCGACCATTTCCTGAGGCCGTGAATCATCCGTTACCGTCAGGGAGACATATGCCTGCGGCGGAGTTTTCTTTGCGCCTTCGAGCAAAGACTCCATCGAGCCTCGCAAAACAACAAGAGGGTGCGCGGTGGGAATATCGATGAGGGAAACCTCCACGGCCTTGTTCCCCTCCGCGCCGAGCGTATCAATCACGACCGCGCTCTTATCTCCGGGCGCTTCCGAGAAAGAGTAAGCGATAGGAGAACCGGAATAACGCATAGGGACGTGAGCAGCCAAAACTTCTTGGGGACGATGCAGGTGCCCGAGGGCAACGTAGCTCAGACCTGGTTCAGGCACTACTTTTGCTCCGCCGAAAGTTTCGAAAGTCTGGGCCGAGACGGAAGCGACTCCGCCTACTTCAATATTGCGTTCGGAATCGGAGGGAGCTGCTCCCACGATGAAAGCGTGAGCCATCACGATTGCCGGACGCATATCGCCGCAAGTTCGCCGAGCCAATAGATCATTTCCAATGCGACGAAGCGCAGCATCCATCACTGCCTGATGGGTGCGTTCGAGGGCTTCATTATCATCGGATAGCTCTGTCCGAACTAAGTCCGGCTCAAGGTAGGGGATGGGGTAGACCAGTACACCCGGATCATCGTTTTTACCTGCGTATTCGCGAGCCTTACCAACCTCTTCCACACTTGCGCAGACTTGAACCTTGCCACGTAAAAACTGCGAATAGACACCGAGACGACCTGCTGAATCATGATTTCCGGGAGTCAACAGGACCTGTGTGACTGAAGAAAGATCGCGGAGAAGGTCCATCACTTCATTGAGTTGAGAAACCGCAGGGATCGCACGATCGTACACATCGCCGCAGACAAGGACTAAGTCGATTTCATGTTCCCTGACAGCGTCAAGAAGCCAGTGACAAAATGCGGCGCGAGAATCACCCAAATCTTGGCCGTGGAGATTACGGCCAAAATGCCAGTCTGAGGTGTGAAGAATACGCATGTGCTTAGTATGACCTGCTCCACCTGCAACTGCGTGCAGTTTGAACTCTAACGGGCAGCTTTCGACACCTTCATTGCGCCAGCGACCGCATCCAGGAGCCGGCGAACCGAAGCCACCCGGGAGGAACGCCGACTGCGCTCCTGATCCGCGGCCTCGTCAGTGGAAGAAATAACGAAAGGATCCTTACCCTGCGCCCAAGCATCGAGGGCGCAGGAAGTTGCGTCTTTAAGGTGCGTACACAGCGGCAAACACCAGTGCGAGGCCTCGGCGACGTCGGGGAAAACTCCCAGTACATCATCGATGTCAACATGTCCCAAACCAAAGGACCGCACACCCGGGGTGTCGACGATCCACCCTCCACCAGGAAGCTCAAAGGCGCGCGAAGACGTCGAGGTGTGCCGACCTCGTCCAGTCACTTGATTTACAACACCCACTACGCGTTCGGCTTGGGGGATCAAAGCATTGATCAGTGTTGATTTCCCGACGCCGGAATGGCCGACCAAAACGGAGAAATGACCGGCGAGGATTTCTTTGAGCTCATCGAGGCCTTGGCAGCCTGCCTCAACTGAGGTGACGACCGTCGTGACATCAAAGTCAGCGTAGGCTTCCAAAAACTCGGTAGCAGGAGCAAGATCGGCCTTGGTCAGGCACAAGACGGCACGCATTCCAGCTTCGTGAGCGGCAACAAGGCAACGGTCGATCATCCCCATTCGAGGGGGCGGATCAGCCAAAGCCGTCACAATCACCATGATCTGAGCGTTGGCGACGATAATTTTCTCGCCCTTTTGATCCGGTGCGTCCTCGAGAGAACGGCGGAGAACGCTGCTGCGCTCATCCGTGGCGACGATTCGCGCAAGGGTATCGACGCGGCCGCTCAAATCTCCAGTGAGGCGAACCCGGTCTCCTACGACGACGCTGCCCTTCTTGAGCTCGCGGGCTAAGACTGCGCGAAGGTCTAGGCCCTCATAGCGAACAAGGTAACGACCGCGGTCAATGCCAATTACCTGCCCGATTGGCTTATTGCCCCAATCGGGTCGGACCTTAGTTCGCGGCCGCGAACGCTTTGAAGGACGAACTTTTACGCGGGGATCGTCAGTTCCAATATCGCGTCTAGACATTGTCGTCACTCTCTGCGCACATGCGTGCCCACATCGATTCAAACCCGGGGAGGGTCTTGGATGTACAGGAAATATCGTCAACGCTGACCCCGTCAACAACCAAGCCAACAATCGCGGCGAAAGTTGCCATCCTGTGGTCCGCGAAGGACCGCAGATGGGCACCGTGAAGGGCAGTGGGGGTGATCCGCAGCCCGTCTGGGAGCTGTTCGATTGAACCGCCCAGAGCGCTGACTGACTGAGCGATTGCGTCCAGACGGTCGGTTTCATGTCCACGCAGATGGGCGATGCCGGTTAGTGTCGAGGGACTTGACGCAAAAAGAAGGAGAGCCGCAAGGGTTGGAACCATCTCACCCATGGCCGACATATCGCGTTCAATTCCGGGGAAACTCCCCGGTCCGCCCCCGCGCACTGTCAGCTCGCTGCTTCCCATTTCGTTTGTTTCCAGAGAAGTTTCAATACCGATCTCGGCGAAAAGAGACGGCCACTGTGCGCCGGGCTGGGTTGATGCAAGCGGCCAGTTAGGGATTGTGACGCTTCCCGCGCTGAGTATTCCCGCGCATAGGAAGGGACCCGCATTCGAAAGATCCGCTTCGATTGCGATTTCCGAGGCCGTGGGCGCTCCCGCATCGACCTTCCATTCGCGATCGCCCAATCGCATCCATGAAAGGCCAACTTCTTGCATCATTTCCAGGGTCATTTCGATGTGGGGCAAAGAAATGAGAGGAGCATTGCTTCGAATAATCGCTCCACCGATAAGAGGGGCAATAAGAAGCATCGCAGAGAAAAACTGCGAGGAAGCGGAAGCATCAACAATGATCGGCGATGATGGAGGCGTGAGCGGGCCGGAAATCGTGAAAGGAAGATGTCCCTTTTCACCGTGGTAAATCAGTGAGGCTCCCAGGCCTTCGAGGACATCTAAGAGAGGAGCAAGCGGGCGCACATATGCCTGCTCGTCTCCATCGAAGCGCGTGGGAGTGGAAGAAAGGGCAGCTAAGGGCGGGAGGAAACGCATGACGGTTCCCGCAAGCCCGCAGTCGATAACTCGCTCAGAAGAAGGGGAATCTGAAGAAATCGGGGTGACCCGTGCACAAGAGTCGCCCAGCATCTCGATCTGAGCGCCAAGAGTTCGCAGCGCTTGGGCAAAAAGATCAGTATCGCGAGAGCGAAGAACGCCCTCAATCACACATGGTTGGCGATCGATCGCAGCGAGGTAGAGCGCACGTGCGGTCTGTGATTTGGAGCCGGGGATTGAAACCTTCGCATGGATAGGGGAGCGAAGTCGAGGAGCACACCACGAGCTCACTGGGCGGCGCCTGAGGAATGTGCTCCGCGAGTGGAGGCAGCCTCGATGAGCTGATTGCGACGCCAAGAATAGCTGGGCCGTCCGTTCCGATCGAGGCTTGCGAAGAATAATCCCGCACAATTGGCAAGCTTCAGACGAAGCGAGGCAGGCTGTTCATGATTGATGACGGCCATGGGAAGCGCAATGGCCGTTAAGACCGCAGCACAGGTACGAGGCGCTTTCCCCAACGCGAAGGCTCCCGCTGCGAGGAGAGTAACGCCGGCGCTGATTCGCGCGCTGCGGGAGAGATAAGGATCAATATCCTCAATGTTGCCTCGCTCTTCGATGCGCGAAAAAACGGGGCGGAGTGCGTCGAGTTTGGCGACGTGGCGATCCGGATGAATCAGGGCATCGATTGCATCGAGAGCGAGGGGAGCGGCAAGGAGAGGACGGGCAATACCACGCAGAAGAGACATGACTCCATTGTGTCAAAAAAAGTCGATTGGCACCCTGCGCTCGGCAGAGAATTCGTGTAAACACCTCTGCTGAATCGAAACGGAGGGAATAATCGTCAGCTTGCGGCGTTGAAGTGGATATGAAACTTGATGAGGAAGTGACAAGGCGAGGAAGAGCATGGGGCCGTCCCGCTTTCGCGCGTCCACTTTCGCATCCGAGGCGTTCACGATTAGCCTTGACATCAATGAGCGAATTACATGACACTCTTGAGCCTGCACCGCAGGAGTTGAGTCAGGACGATCGGGACCGTTTGTTTGCCGAACAAGCGATTCCCCTCATCGATCAACTCTTTGGTGCCGCTTTGGGAATGACTCGAAATCGTGCTGATGCAGAAGACCTCGTGCAGGAAACTTTTATGAAGGCCTACACGAAGTTTCATCAGTATCAGCAAGGAACCAATATCAAAGCTTGGCTCTACAGGATCTTGACCAACACCTACATCACCCACTACCGCAAGGCGCAGCGTTCTCCTAAACGCAGTGGCGGTGAAGAGGTTGAAGACTGGCAGCTCGCCGCTGCTGCTTCTCACGATGAGAAGGGTCTTGTTTCTGCGGAAGCAGAAGCATTGGATAACATTCCTTCCTCCCAGCTGCGAACTGCATTGGAGTCGCTTTCGGAAGACCAACGTGTTGTCGTCCTTCTGTCTGATGTAGAGGGTTTTGCGTATAAAGAGATCGCAGACATGCTGGATATCCCGATCGGGACCGTCATGTCCAGGCTTCATCGAGGACGCAAGAATCTACGCGAAGGCCTGTCAGCACTCGCGGCTGAATATGGAATCGGGGAGAACCATGCAGATTGACGATAAGCGCGCATGTCGTGAGCTACACGAACACCTTTTTGAAGTGATTGACTTCCTCGACCGCGAGGAATGCCGCGACTATATTTCCGCTGAATGCTTGAAGAGCCCGGAGTTTCGCGAGCAACTGCTTGACCATATTTCCCGCTGCAAGCACTGCCAGGATTCGATGTACACCGAGCGCTTTGTTCGTTCTCTCCTTGCGCGTTGCTATTGCGACCAAGCACCTCAATCCTTGCGCGAGCGCATCATTGCTCAGACCTACGTTGAGGTAACGTGGAGCTCCACTGAATCGTGAATTTCGACTCTGTAGGCGCGCTCTGTTTGGAGATTAGCCTCGGGTGTGAAAAACTGTGCAGGTTGGATATCTCAGTTTTTAGAGGAGACGACAATGTCGAAGAGGGGTCGTAAGCGTCGCGATCGTCGTAAGCACGGCGCGAACCACGGCAAGCGTCCTAACGCCTGAGCCGAATACGTTGCGCGCCCGGACCGGATGGTCCGGGCGCGTTTTGTATGCGCGTTGTTTACGCGTTTTGTTTGCACTGCTGGCGGGAACCAGGTGCGGTTGCGCGAGGCGCGCGTGACGCGAGGGGCGCGCGGGTACGGGACCAGGTGTGTGCCGTGTCTGGGGTGTGCGCCGCTGGAATTGCGTTCCTACAGCACTGGACAACGGTGTGCTCATAGGCTGCCGATCATGCTTGTGCCGCGCGCATGCGGATATATTGTGTGTGCTGGGGCGGTGCTGAGGACGCTCGCGGTGGCGTGGGTAACCCGTTTGTGGGTGGTGTCAATCCACGGCCGTCGTTCTGGATAGGAACCACGCATCCGGATAGGTTATTAAGGTATCCGGATGTTCGTAACCTATCCGCGTAGTAGGTTCGTCCGATGGGCTCTCGCCAGATTCCGGCGGCGAGCAGATACGGCTTTCAGCCACCGGTACCTACCACCACTGGTGTTTCCTCCCGATAGTCACGATGAACACTCGCAGTGAGAAACGAACCCCTCTCGCGGCGTACCCTAGTACGTGCTGGCGCGAGGGGGTGTCCCGGTGCGTGCACACTGATTCGTCGAAACGAAAGAGGCTACATGTCCCTCCAGATGCGCGTTGTTCACTTATGTATGGGGCTTGTGCCTCCGTTGCTACAGAGCGAGACAGCGACTGAGCAGATGGCGCTCCACACCCCACATCCCGCCCCGATGCCTGCACGCATGCGAGGACGTTTCACGGCGACGTGCGACAAAGGCATAACCCGCGTGTTCCCGAAGCAGGGCATGCGCTCGGGCGGTGTACTCATCTATCTGCATGGTGGAGCGTATGCGGCCCCGATGGTCGCTGTTCAGTGGGGTATCGTCGAGGGCCTCATTGACCGCACTGGGCTGCCCGTCATCATCCCCGATTATCCGCTCGCCCCCAACCACACTGCGGCGGAAGCGTTCGACTTCGTCCAGCCCATCATCGACGAGGCCCAGGCTGAGTTCGGCCGCGTCATCATCTTCGGCGACTCGGCGGGTGGCGGCCTGGCGCTGTCCCTCGCCATGCAGCGACGCGACGTGGGTGCGCGTCAGCTGGACGGCCTCGTCCTGTACGCGCCGTGGGTGGATGTCACCATGACGAACCCGGCGATCGAGGACGTGCAGCGCCGCGACCGGGTTCTGCGTGTGCCCGGGCTGGCATGGGCGGGCCGCGCGTGGGCTGGCGACCTGGATCCGGCCGATTGGCGCGTCAGCCCCCTGTACGGTGACCCGTCGGGACTGCCGCCGATGCGTATTTTCCAGGGCGACGCGGACATCGTTGGCCCCGACGTGATCGAGTTCGCGCGCAAGGCCGCTCGCGCTGGCGTGGACGTGCGCCTGCGCGTGGAACCGGATGGCTTCCACGTGTATGTCCTGGGCGTTCCGATCATTCCCGAGGCCGAGGCCGCCCTCGACCACAGCGCGCGCTTCATCTCGGGGATCCTCACCCAAGCGTGAGACGACCCGTTTCACGCGTCGTTTCACGGCTTCGTTGATCGAGGACGACGGTTGCAGGCAACCCCGCGTTGCCCGGTGCCGATACGACTAGTCGAGGCTCGCAGACCAGGGGTCGGCTGGGCGAGGGAGGCGCACGCGATCGCGGCAATCAGGCCGATGACGCAGTAAGCGGCTACCCACACGAGCCGCCAGTAGCCGAAGTGCACGTACCTGCCGATTGACGTGAAACCGTAAGCGATGATGCTAAAGACAACGGCGACGACGAATGCGAGCAGGTTTGCGCGCGTTGAAAGCCCCCGCGGCAGGCACTCGATCGTCGACGAGGCCGGGGGCGGTTGACGGGACCGGGCGGGGGAGAGGTGAGGTACTGGTTGCTCATGGTCTCACTGACGTGTGTGGGATGGACGAGGCCGGGGCGCGTTCGCGTTACGCCTCACGGATAGCCTTCATGATCCCACTGCGCGGGTAGTAGTCGACGGCAAAAGTCTCTTGGGGGAGAAACGTGAATGACGTGGGTACACACATTCCTCCTGTGCTCACACGTCCGCCGGGGTCGCTCCCGTCCACTCAAACCACCCTTGGTGCAGGACAAGCCAAGCCATGAGCGCATAGCCCGACTGTCCAGGCATCGAAGCGCCGCGAGCAGAACGAACAGCAGAAGAAGCCATATCCTCAAACCACTGATCGTGTGCGACAAGGGGAGTGAAAGTATCGACAAAGGGAATATCCCTGCGCTCGCACACCTGCTGACACGACAAGGAAACTTCCTTCACCGCGCTGGATTGGACTCCCGCAAGAGGAGGCGGACCAACAACCATCGAGGGAATACCAAGCGTCGAAGCTCGGTCGGTGATGTTTGCAAGATTCAGCCGAGAGCGCGGCGTTGAAATACCCGCGGGAATATCCGCGCAACCAACGGCAATAATGAGCGCACAGGGTTCATCGGGCGCAAGACGATAGCTCACTTCGTTTTCCCACCGAGAGGCAAGCTGCGTTGTCGTTTCCCCGGGAACAGCCAAAGTCATGACGGTCGGAGGGGAAGGGAAGTGCGAGCGCGCCAAAACGCGCCCG
>NZ_LT707420.1:1222163-1233562 GCF_900155605.1 Actinomyces marseillensis
ATCTTCGGCGACTCGGCGGGTGGCGGCCTGGCGCTGTCCCTCGCCATGCAGCGACGCGACGTGGGTGCGCGTCAGCTGGACGGCCTCGTCCTGTACGCGCCGTGGGTGGATGTCACCATGACGAACCCGGCGATCGAGGACGTGCAGCGCCGCGACCGGGTTCTGCGTGTGCCCGGGCTGGCATGGGCGGGCCGCGCGTGGGCTGGCGACCTGGATCCGGCCGATTGGCGCGTCAGCCCCCTGTACGGTGACCCGTCGGGACTGCCGCCGATGCGTATTTTCCAGGGCGACGCGGACATCGTTGGCCCCGACGTGATCGAGTTCGCGCGCAAGGCCGCTCGCGCTGGCGTGGACGTGCGCCTGCGCGTGGAACCGGATGGCTTCCACGTGTATGTCCTGGGCGTTCCGATCATTCCCGAGGCCGAGGCCGCCCTCGACCACAGCGCGCGCTTCATCTCGGGGATCCTCACCCAAGCGTGAGACGACCCGTTTCACGCGTCGTTTCACGGCTTCGTTGATCGAGGACGACGGTTGCAGGCAACCCCGCGTTGCCCGGTGCCGATACGACTAGTCGAGGCTCGCAGACCAGGGGTCGGCTGGGCGAGGGAGGCGCACGCGATCGCGGCAATCAGGCCGATGACGCAGTAAGCGGCTACCCACACGAGCCGCCAGTAGCCGAAGTGCACGTACCTGCCGATTGACGTGAAACCGTAAGCGATGATGCTAAAGACAACGGCGACGACGAATGCGAGCAGGTTTGCGCGCGTTGAAAGCCCCCGCGGCAGGCACTCGATCGTCGACGAGGCCGGGGGCGGTTGACGGGACCGGGCGGGGGAGAGGTGAGGTACTGGTTGCTCATGGTCTCACTGACGTGTGTGGGATGGACGAGGCCGGGGCGCGTTCGCGTTACGCCTCACGGATAGCCTTCATGATCCCACTGCGCGGGTAGTAGTCGACGGCAAAAGTCTCTTGGGGGAGAAACGTGAATGACGTGGGTACACACATTCCTCCTGTGCTCACACGTCCGCCGGGGTCGCTCCCGTCCACTCAAACCACCCTTGGTGCAGGACAAGCCAAGCCATGAGCGCATAGCCCGACTGTCCAGGCATCGAAGCGCCGCGAGCAGAACGAACAGCAGAAGAAGCCATATCCTCAAACCACTGATCGTGTGCGACAAGGGGAGTGAAAGTATCGACAAAGGGAATATCCCTGCGCTCGCACACCTGCTGACACGACAAGGAAACTTCCTTCACCGCGCTGGATTGGACTCCCGCAAGAGGAGGCGGACCAACAACCATCGAGGGAATACCAAGCGTCGAAGCTCGGTCGGTGATGTTTGCAAGATTCAGCCGAGAGCGCGGCGTTGAAATACCCGCGGGAATATCCGCGCAACCAACGGCAATAATGAGCGCACAGGGTTCATCGGGCGCAAGACGATAGCTCACTTCGTTTTCCCACCGAGAGGCAAGCTGCGTTGTCGTTTCCCCGGGAACAGCCAAAGTCATGACGGTCGGAGGGGAAGGGAAGTGCGAGCGCGCCAAAACGCGCCCGACCCAGCCCAGGCCTCGGGGATCACCCATTGGGGTAATCAGCTCATCGCCAATCACACAAATACGCATCTGCGTGCCCCCTTCTTAGGAAAAAGCTCGGCGCACGATATCCGCAGCCTGCTCACGGTGCAAGCTTGCGCGTCCAGCGGCGGTCGTTGCGCTCTCCGGACGGGACACAAGCGCCGGAGCGATTCCCAGCTCGGGGAACAAGTTCAGCGCAAAGTAGGGCCAAGCTCCCTGGTTCTTCGGTTCGTCCTGAACCCAGACCACTTGGGCGTTCGGGTAGGTGGCAAGAGCCTTGCGAAGCTCATCGACGGGGAGGGGATAGAGCTGCTCGACGCGAATAATCGCCGTATTCCACGCGCCTCGCTCTACGCGTTCGTGGATGAGGTCGTAGTAGACGCGGCCAGAACACACGAGAACCTTTGTCACCTCGTGGGTATTCACGCGAGAATCAACTTCCGAGTAGACGGGAGTGAAAGATCCCGAAGTGAATTCTTCGATGGAAGAAGACGCGGCGGGAAGACGCAGGAGCTGCTTGGGGGTAAAGGCAATCAGAGGCTTACGAGGCCGCTTGTAGGCCTGGGTGCGCAGCATATGGAAGTGGTTCGCCGGGGTTGAGGGCTGAACAATCCACATATTGTCTTCCGCTGCTAGCTGGAGGAAACGCTCAATCCTGGCCGACGAATGGTCAGGACCTTGGCCTTCCTGCCCGTGCGGCAAGAGCATAACCAAGGAAGAGCGCTGACCCCACTTCGTTTCTGCCGAAGAGACGAACTCGTCAATGATTGTTTGGGCGCCGATAGCAAAGTCACCGAATTGTGCTTCCCACAGGACCAAGGCTTCGGGGCGCTCGATGGAATACCCGTATTCGTAGGCAAGAACCGCATACTCCGACAGAGGCGAGTCGAAGACATCGAAGTGGGCCTGATCGGGAGTGAGGAAGTGCAAAGGAGTGAACTCGCGTCCGTCATTGTGGTCGTGAAGGACCGCGTGACGTTGAACGAAGGTTGCGCGACGTGCATCTTCACCGGACAAGCGAATCGGCGTGCCCTCCATGAGTAGAGAGCCAAAAGCTAAGAGCTCTGCGAAACCCCAGTCGATCGAATCGTGGCCGGAAGCCATCTCATAACGCTTGTGGCACAGCTTTTCGATCTTCGGATGGACTGCGAAATCCGGTGGGAAGTTCACATAAGCTTCGCCGATACGGCTCAGCGTTTCAGCGCTGACAGCGGAAGTCCAGCCGATCATCATTCCCGCACCGGGTAGCTGGCTTTCAGGAACCTGCCACTGATCGTCTTCATCCTCGCCGCGCTTTTGCGGAGACCAGCCGTGCTCACGGGTGTGATCCAAAATCTCGCTAAGTTCGGCCTCGTAAGCGCGGATGGACTCGCGTGCGTCTTCTTCGGTCAGCTGGCCACGTCCCACGAGGTTACGGATATAAACCTCACGGGTAGAAGGCAACTTCGAGATGAGCGAGTACATGACCGGCTGGGTCATCGAAGGATCATCGCCCTCGTTGTGACCACGCCTGCGGTAACACACCAAATCGATGAGGACATCCTTGTGGAAAGCCTCGCGATAAGCCAATGCCAAAGCGCCCACACGCACGACCGCTTCGGGGTCGTCGGCGTTGACGTGGAAGATTGGGATCTGCAGGCCCTTTGCCAAGTCCGTCGGATAGCGTGAGGAACGCCCCGAAGCCGGTCCCGTCGTGAAACCGATCTGGTTATTCACAATGATGTGAATAGTCCCGCCGGTCTTGTATCCGGTCAGCTGGGACATGTTGAGGGTTTCTTGAACAACGCCTTGTCCGATGAAAGCCGCGTCACCGTGGATCAACAGAGGGACAATGGGCAGATCAGGATCGCCCAAAACATCCTGCTTCGCGCGCACGATTCCTTCGAGCACCCCATCAGCAGCTTCAAGGTGAGAGGGGTTAGCCGCCAAGGACACCTTGGTCGCAACTCCCGGCTCGGCTGAATACACTCCCTCAGTTCCCAAGTGGTACTTGACATCTCCCGCGCCCTGAACGGTCCGAGGATCCTGGTTTCCTTCAAATTCGGAGAAGATCTGGGCATAGCTCTTACCCGCAAGATTCGCCAAGACATTGAGGCGCCCACGGTGGGCCATCGCAATCGCAACCTCGTGGATGCCACGACGTGCCGACTGGCTCAAGATCTCATCGAGAAGAGGAATCAAGGACTCGCCGCCTTCAAGAGAGAATCGCTTTTGCCCCAGATATTTGGTCTGCAAGAACTCTTCGAAAGCCTCAGCGTGAATCAATGTCGACAAAATGCGGCGCTGTTCCTGGGCAGAAGGAGCTTTGAAAGGTCCTTCAATGCGTTCTTGCACCCAGTGGCGCTGCTGCGGATCTTGGATATGCATGTATTCGATACCAATGGATCGAATGTAGGTATCGTGCAAGCGTGACAAAAGATCGCGAAGAAGCATCTGCTCTGTTCCGCCAAAGCCGCCGGTCGGGAAAGGCCGGTCCAAGTCCCACACGGTTAAGCCGTAACTGGTCAGGTCTAGATCGGGGTGGCGGCGTACGCGGTAGGCGAGGGGATCTGTATCTGCCGCGAGGTGACCGCGCGAGCGGTAAGCGTGAATGAGTTCGGCAATACGGGCAGGCTTGCCCTTTTCGCGCTCGAGGTCATATTCGAAATCCGCTTCCCACGCGTAAGGCTGAATGGGAATATGCAAAGCCGCAAAAACACGCTCGTAGAAACCATCGCGGCCTGAAATCTTCGTATCAACCAAACGCAAGAATTCACCCGAGGCTGCGCCTTGAATGACGCGGTGATCATAAGTTGACGAGACGAACATCGTCTTGCCAATTCCCATGAGAGCAAGTTTGCGCGGGGAGACTCCCGCGAACTCGGCTGGATAATCCATTGCTCCCACACCGATAATCAGCCCCTGGCCACTCATCAAACGCGGAACCGAAGTTGTGGTGCCGATGGTGCCCGGATTCGTCAAGGTGACAGTGGCCCCCTGATAATCCTCAGCCGTAAGTTCGCCCTTCTTTGCTCGAGCGATGATGTCCTGATAGGCGTCAACAAATTGCGTGAAGGTCAAGGTATCGGCATCGTGGATCACTGGAACAACCAGACGACGTTCGCCGCCGTGTTGGATATCGATCGCCAAGCCAAAGCCCACGTGTGCCAGTTCTTCAACTGCGGCTTTACCGTCTTGAAGAACGTAGCGGACATTCAACTGTGGCATTTCGGAGAGCGCCTCAACGATGGCGTAGCCGATGAGATGGGTGAAAGAAACCTTGCCGCCAACAGTGCGCTGCAGGTGAGAGTTCACAACCGCGCGGTTCTCAATCAGGATCTTTGCGGCAATTTGGCGCTGAGAAGTCGCAGTCGGGACGCTCAGTGATTCGTCCATATTGCGTGCGGTTGCGCGCGCGATTCCTTTCAAGACACGGATATCATCTTCTGTTTCTGTGCTCATTGAACGCGAGGCTGGCGTCTGCGAAGCGCGGTGGCGACGCGCATAGGGTGACGAGGCCTCGCTTGCCTGCGCGGGGGGAGCAGGAGGAAGGTCGGAGCGGGTCACGAGCACTTCGGGCTGCTCGGTTGCGGGGTTGTCCGCCTGGGCGGCAAGGGCCGCCTCGGCGCTGACAACTGCGGTTGGTTGAGTCGGGAGCGGGGCCTGCGGACGATGGAGCTGGGCGGGGACGGTATCTCCCTCAAAATAGGCGCGCCACGAGGCATCGACGCTGTGGGGATCGGCCAACCACTGCTGGCGCATTTGTTGAACCCATTCTGGTGAACGTGGGGATTCCACCACAGCTGTACCATCCTTTTTCTGAACACTGCTATGTGACTTTAGACAACAGTTTAGGCCCTAGGGCTGCGAATGCCTCACCTGCAACGGGCCTTTCTCACACTTCGAAGAACTCCAACTACCGATAGACTGGAGGAATCATGGAAAGTGACAGTTGTTGCTCTGATCAAAGCCTGATGCGTCAATGCCGCCTCGATGCAGGAGGTCGACGTGCTTCTTGATATCGCAATGCTCCTTTTAGGAGTCATCCTTACCGCGGGAACTTTTGTCTTTGTCTCCGCAGAATTTTCTCTTGTAGCACTCGATCAAGCCGTCGTTGAAAGCCGCGCTGCGGCCGGAGATGCACGCGCTCGCCAAGTCTCCACGGCGATTAAAAATCTGTCGACACAGCTTTCTGGCGCACAAGTTGGCATCACGCTGACGACAATTCTTTTGGGCTACACCACTCAGTCTGCGCTCGCGGATATGCTGACTTCGGCAGGGGTGGGACTTGGTTTGTCAACAGCGGTTTCTTCCGCTGTTGGAGTTGCGGTTGCTGCGGTTTTGATCAATGTTTTCTCCATGGTTTTTGGAGAGCTTGTTCCAAAGAATCTCGCTCTTGCGCACCCCCTCAAGACTGCGGGACGGATCGTCCCCTTCAATTCCTTGTTCACCGTTGTCTTCAAACCGGTGATTATGCTCCTCAACGCCTCGGCCAACGGCATCCTGCGCCTGATGGGGGTTGAGCCTCAAGAAGAGCTCTCTTCCGCGCGCTCCGCCTCGGAGCTTGCCGCGATGGTTCGTCACTCCGCCCAAGAGGGGACTTTGGATACCTCGACGGCGTCGCTATTTACGAACTCGATCCGAATTAGCGAATTGAATGCGGCGGACGTGATGACTGACCGCGGCCTTCTCCATACGATTCCTGAAGATGCAGTGGCTTCCGATGTTGTCCGTGCGGCCCACGAAACCGGGCATTCGCGTTTTCCGGTGATCGGAGAAGACCGGGATGACATCATCGGTTTCGTTTCTTTGCGTCGAGCAGTCGCTGTTCCTTTCGAAAAACGCGATGAAGTTCCCGTCATTTCGTCTTCTTTGCTTGCCGAGGCCCCGCGCGTGCCTGAAACCCTTGACCTGGGCACGCTGCTTGTGCAGTTGCGCGAAGAAGGTCTCCAGATGGCGGTCGTCGTCGATGAATATGGTGGAGTGTCGGGAATCGTCACCCTTGAAGATGTCGTTGAAGAGATCGTTGGCGATGTCGCGGACGAGCATGATCAGCGTCGCCTGGGTATTCGTCAGCGTCCCGACGGAAGCCTTTTGGTCCCGGGGCGATTGCGCATCGACGAACTCGCGCAGCGAACGAAAGTTTTCCTCCCTGATGATGGCCCCTATGACACGCTTGCAGGCCTGATCATGACTGAGCTTGGAACGATTCCACAGGTGGGGGATCGCTGCGAAGTTGCGGGCGCCAGCTTAGAGGTCATTCAGATGATGGGGAGGCGAGTCATGCAGGTGAGCATCATTCCTCCCGCGCGTGAAAGCGAAGGGGAGGTGCTCTTGTGAACGCCACTTTCGCCGTGATCGTGACCTTCATTCTCCTTGCGCTCAATGCGTTCTTTGTCGCGGGTGAGTTTGCGACAACTTCATCTCGTCGTTCGCAGATCGAACCCCTCGTTGAAGAAGGAGTTCGTGGTTCGAAGTACGCGCTTTTTGCACTTGAACATGTCTCTTTGATGTTGGCGATCTGTCAGTTGGGCGTGACGGTAGCGTCCACCTCCCTTGGTGTGGTCGCAGAACCCACTTTTGCCTCATTAATCGAAGGACCAATGCAGCAGTGGGGACTGCCGCACTCGTGGGTACACGTTGTCGGATTTACCTTCTCCCTCGCGCTGGTCCTGTTCTTGCACGTTGTCTTCGGTGAGATGGTTCCCAAGAATCTCTCAATCGCGAACCCGCAGCGCCTACTTCTTGTTCTGGCCCCCATTTTGGTCAGCATTGGACACGTCATTAGTCCGGTGATTCACGGTATGGATCACTTGGCGAATTGGTTCTTGCGCATGGCCGGAGTTGAACCAAAATCCGAAATCTCGGCAACTTTTACTGTCGAAGAGATGGCAACAATCGTTGAACACTCCCAGCAAGAGGGAATGATCGACGATGATTTGGGTCTGCTCTCAGGAACTCTTGAGTTCTCGACGGAGAACACCTCCGATGTCATGGTTCCCTTGGAAGATCTCATTATTTTGGATGAGTCGACTACGCCGGATCAGGTCGAAAAAGAAGTAGCCCGCACTGGGTTTTCGCGTTTCCCCGTTGCGGACGCTCAGGGAGCGCTCAAGGGCTATATTCACCTGAAAGATATCCTTTATGCCGATGAAACAGAGCGTTTTGAGCCCATCACCTCCTGGCGCATCCGCAAGATGGAGGCGGTGCCGATGGACGCAGAAGTTGAAGATGCTCTTCGACATATGCAACGCGCCGGTGTTCACCTCGCCGAAGTCATGGGGGTAGACGGGAGCGTTACCGGAGTCCTCTTCCTTGAAGATATCCTTGAACGACTAGTTGGTGAGGTCCGCGACGCCCTCCAGAAGGACACTCTTCCTGGAAATTATCGTTCCTGAAGTGAGCACTAGGACACAAGTAACTGCGATCCAGCTTTTTATTTGGGATGATGGAAGAACTATGACACCTGAAGCACCGAAGTTCCCGACGCGTCGAGAGCGTGCCCACGCGCGCGCTCATGACGCGCGCATTCACGGCGCTCCCGTTTCTTCTTCCGCTGAGGCCACGCCCGCTAAAGGATCAAAATTCGGTGCACTTATCGTGCGTTCGGGCGTTCTTCTTGCGCTTGGTGCAATGACAATTGCAGTCCCCTTAAGTGGTTATTTGCGCCCGGATGTATCAATTTCGATTCCCTCTCGAGAATTTGGTGTCGCTGCTGGTTCTCAGTCGTGGGCAACTGATACCAACGCAGTCACGCTCTCGTCTGGTCTTAACGCCCAGGTCGATCCTGCCTCGCGTTCACGAGTCCGTTCGCCTCTCGCTGCTCAGTGTCTGAGTAGTGACGGAGCCGCCGATGGAACTCGAACGCTCACCAAAGCTGACACGCTCTATTGGCCGCTTCAGCAGGGGACCTATCAGGTGACCTCGCCTTTCTCGATGCGTATTTCTCCCGTGTCCGGAACCATGCTCATGCACGAAGGTACGGATATGGCAGCTCCCCTTGGAACCCCGATCCACGCTGTGTATCCCGGAGAGGTCACCGAAGTATCCGAGAATTCCCGTTCGGGTGCTCTCATCACCATGCGTCATACCCTTAGCGATGGAACCGTTTTCTATTCGGCTTACCTGCATCAATACATGAAAGACATCAAGGTCAAGGTTGGTCAGCAGGTCAATGCGGGTGAACAGATCGGTGCAGTTGGCTCGAATGGATGGTCAACGGGACCGCACCTTCACTTCGAAATCCATAACTCGAAGAACGAACCGGTTGATCCGGAAAAGTGGATGGTCGAGCACAAGGCCATCTTTATCGGCAAGGAGTGCTGACAATGTATCGGGTTCTTGGTGAAGGCCCTCTGATTCTTGCTCATCGTGGCGGGGGAGCCGAAGCTCCCGAAAATACGCCGGAAGCTTTTCAAGCACTACGAGACATTCAGGTTTTCCACGTCGAGACCGACGCACACCTGAGTGCGGACGGTCAGGTGGTTCTCAACCATGATCCGAAAGTGGATCGTACCTACCCAGCGCAGGGCGAGATCCGTCAGATGCCGTGGTCGCAGTTGGAACAGTTACGGGGGGTAGATGGCGGTCGAATGATCCGCTTGGCAGATGCTCTAGAGAGTTTCCCCGACATGTATTTCAACGTCGATGCCAAGAGCGCTGAAGTTGCGCTTCCTTTGCTCGATGTTGTGCGTGAGCACGAGGCCTTGGGCAGGGTTCTGATTGCTTCTTTCGATGAGTCACGCCTTCGCCTTCTTCGCTCTCGTGAACCGCGCTTGGTCACATCACTGGGGGTTGCAGCGGTGACGAGGCTTGTAGCGGCGTCCCAGCTCGCCCAGCCCGCTACCCGTTTGCGAGTTCCGGGTCCCCTCGAGGGAGTATGGGCAGTTCAGGTTCCGGAGAAGATGGGTGTCATCCGCGTGGTCGATCGCCGTTTTGTTGCGACTGCACACGCCTTGGGCTGCGCAGTGCACGTGTGGACGGTCAATGAAGAGACGCAGATGCATCGTCTCCTAGACCTAGGAGTTGACGGCCTCATCACCGATCACCCGACCCTCGCTCGTCGGGTATTGGAAGATCGGGGCCAATGGGTCCCGATCGCGCCAGCGAATGCAGAGTAAATAATTGAGGCGTGGCCCCGAAAAAGGGGACCACGCCTCGATGTTCAACGGCTTCTTTAGAAGTCGATTCCCTGAGTACGTGTTGCCAGTTCGATGGTACGGGCGCGTGCGATTCGCCAGAATGAAATCCCCACCAACACGACGGCCACTGCGATACCTGCGATGCGGACCCAGCCACTGCCAATGAAAATCATTGCCATCGCCGCAAGCTCGGGAACAAGCAACATGAATGAATCCACAATGTAGCGACCGAAACTGGGCATTTCGATGCCGTCGGCTTCGGCCACGGACTTGACCATGAAGTTCGGACCATTGCCAATGTATGTAATAGCGCCGCAGAAAACTGCACCCAAGGAGATCGGGATCAGATAGGCCTCGGGAACTCCGGCAATGAGCGTCCCGTCCCCGCCCAAGGTCTTTGCCATTCCAAAGAAGGTCATGTAGGTCGGAGCATTGTCCAAGACCGAGGACAAGGAACCCGTGAAGACGAAGAAAGTTCCGCGGTTGAGGGGAAGAGAAGGCGCAACTTCTTCGAGGACGCGCAGTGCGGGGGCCATCGTGGCGAAAATGCCGATGAAGAGGGCCGCGACCTCGGCAATGGGGGACCACTGGAAGGCATTTTCCTCATAGCGGACCTTTTTATTGCCAACAGTCAGTGAAAGCCCAGCTGCGATAAGCATGACGATCTCACGCCACGGAACCAACTCGCTTCCGTGCGCGTGACCTTCGATGATGGCCTCGGCATCCCATGAAGGCAGGAAAGCAACTGAGCAGATGATCGCTGCGAAGAACAGGAGATTAATCGCGCCGTGCAATCGCAGAGGTTCGATGTCTTCGTTGTCCTCTTCGATAGCCAGCTTGGGTTCGCTTGCGTAGTACAAGCGATCAAGCGAATAGTAGGAGAGGAGAAGGATCCCAAGGACGAATGCCCATTCCTTCCACAGGTTCAGCGTCCACGTGAAGGGGACACCGTTCAAGAAACCGAGGAAGAGCGGCGGGTCGCCCAGAGGGGTCAGCAAACCGCCGCAGTTGGCCACGATGAAGATCGTAAAGAGGACGGTGTGGACCTTGTTCACACGCTCGCGGTTGGTGGCAAGCAGGGGACGGATCAACAGCATTGCCGCGCCGGTTGTTCCAATGAAAGATGCTAGAACGCCGCCAATTACCAAGAAAATCGTGTTGTTCCGGGGAGTTGCCCGAATGTCGCCGGCGAGGTGAATACCGCCCGAGACCACGTAGAGCGAAAACAAAAGGCAGATGAATTGGAAATACTCAATTCCCGTGTCAATGAGCGGAGCGCTTCCGGCTTTCCAGAACATCCAGGCGGTCGTCGGGATCGCCAAGACTAGTGCAACCGTCAGCTGGCTGGAATTGCGTTCCCACCAGTGCGAGGTTGCAGGGATTAACGGCAAAACAGCGATGCAAGCGAGCATCGTGACGAATGGAATAAGTGACCACAAGGGGTATTCCAAGGCAACTCCTTGACGTAAAAGCTATGCGGCAACCTGCCATATTCATCCTAGGACATGGGTGCATGGGTGGCACTGAGTGTCTTTGCATGCGGTTATGGGGCATCTATCACGCTTAAAATGGAGGGTACAAGGAGGACGGATGTCACAGGCAACGCGAAATGCCCTGATCCTGATTATTGCGGGGCTCTTCGCTGGTTTTCTTTCGGGAATGTTTGGGATTGGCGGTGGGACGGTCATTGTCCCTGCGCTCATGGCGG
>NZ_LT707420.1:1234841-1574928 GCF_900155605.1 Actinomyces marseillensis
CGTGAAGGGGACACCGTTCAAGAAACCGAGGAAGAGCGGCGGGTCGCCCAGAGGGGTCAGCAAACCGCCGCAGTTGGCCACGATGAAGATCGTAAAGAGGACGGTGTGGACCTTGTTCACACGCTCGCGGTTGGTGGCAAGCAGGGGACGGATCAACAGCATTGCCGCGCCGGTTGTTCCAATGAAAGATGCTAGAACGCCGCCAATTACCAAGAAAATCGTGTTGTTCCGGGGAGTTGCCCGAATGTCGCCGGCGAGGTGAATACCGCCCGAGACCACGTAGAG
The DNA here is from genome assembly GCF_900155605.1 of Actinomyces marseillensis. Taxonomy (GTDB): domain Bacteria; phylum Actinomycetota; class Actinomycetes; order Actinomycetales; family Actinomycetaceae; genus Pauljensenia; species Pauljensenia marseillensis. The sequence continues at coordinate 1,235,127 of NZ_LT707420.1, forward strand.
CGAAAACAAAAGGCAGATGAATTGGAAATACTCAATTCCCGTGTCAATGAGCGGAGCGCTTCCGGCTTTCCAGAACATCCAGGCGGTCGTCGGGATCGCCAAGACTAGTGCAACCGTCAGCTGGCTGGAATTGCGTTCCCACCAGTGCGAGGTTGCAGGGATTAACGGCAAAACAGCGATGCAAGCGAGCATCGTGACGAATGGAATAAGTGACCACAAGGGGTATTCCAAGGCAACTCCTTGACGTAAAAGCTATGCGGCAACCTGCCATATTCATCCTAGGACATGGGTGCATGGGTGGCACTGAGTGTCTTTGCATGCGGTTATGGGGCATCTATCACGCTTAAAATGGAGGGTACAAGGAGGACGGATGTCACAGGCAACGCGAAATGCCCTGATCCTGATTATTGCGGGGCTCTTCGCTGGTTTTCTTTCGGGAATGTTTGGGATTGGCGGTGGGACGGTCATTGTCCCTGCGCTCATGGCGGTGGGGTTTTCCCAGCGTCAGGCCTCGGCTTCAAGTCTTCTTGCAATTGTCCCCACGTGTTTGTCGGGAGTCATCTCCTACTCCTGGTCGGGGCGCATTGCCTGGGTTCCGGCATTGTTGATGACGATTGGAATGCTCATCGGCGTGCAGGGAGGAACGTGGCTGCTCGCGCGTATGCGTGAAGTGGCTTTGCGCTGGTGCTTCGTTGCCTTCATCCTGACGCTGATCGCGCTTCAGGTCTTCTACGTTCCCGCACGTGAGGGCGTGCTCACCATGAGCGTTGCGATTGCCTGCGCTCTGGTCGCCATCGGGCTAATCTGTGGTTTCCTCGCGGGGCTACTTGGAATCGGTGGGGGAGCAGTTGCAGTTCCGGGGCTGACTTTGCTGGGAATGTCTGACCTGGGCGCGCGCGGGGTCTCTATGGTCGTCATGCTCCCGGGTGCGCTAAGCGGGACCTTCACGAACTATCGCCGAGGCCTCCTGTACTTGGGGCCAGCACTGACGGTGGGCGTCGCTGCGGTATGCGCAGTTCCAGTGGGTGCTTGGTGTGCCTCGGTGTTGTCTCCGCGGGTGGACGCTCTGCTTTTTGCAGCATGGTTCGCAGTGCTTTTAGTGCGCTCAATTATTGCGGCGCGAAAAGTGCCCCGAACAGGATTCGAACCTGCGACCTTTCGCTCCGGAGGCGAACGCTCTATCCACTGAGCTATCGGGGCAACTACGTCAGTTTATCAGTCTTTAGCCCCAGCTCAAACGCTAGTCTTTAAGGCTGGCTACCCCCTATCATGTAGGGGTTCGCAGTCCTCACAATCGAATGGAACTTCATATGCGCGTTCATATTGCGACTGATCATGCAGGTTTTGAACTCAAGGAACATCTGGTAGGCGTTCTGCGCGATGCCGGCTACGAAGTCGTGGACCATGGTGCAACTAGCTATGACCCCAATGATGACTACCCTCAGATGTGCATTGCAGCGGCCGAAGGCGTCGCCGCTGAACCGGGCTCTCTGGGCGTTGTCATTGGAGGCTCTGGAAACGGTGAGCAGATGGCTGCAAACCTCGTCAAGGGAGTTCGTGCGGCTCTGGTGTGGAATGAAGAGATCGCGGTTCTTGCTCGCGAGCACAACAATGCCAATGTCATTTCCGTTGGCGCTCGCCAGCATTCCCTCGAAGATGCCACGCGTTTTGTTCTGACCTTCCTGTCGACGCCCTTCAGCGAAGATGAGCGTCACAAGCGTCGCATCGCCGTCATGGATGCCTACTGATAGATCCTCTAGCCCTGACCGGTGATGGTTAGGTAAGCAAGAAGAATATTGAGCAGAATAATTGCCGCTGCAATCACGGAAGCCACTGTGATTGTCAGCGGCTTATTCGCGTACTCGCCCATGACTTCTTTGGATCGGGTCAGTCGCATGAGGGGAACGATCGCAAAGGGAATTCCAAAGGACAAGGCGACCTGAGAAAGGACTAAGGCCCAGGTCGGTTCTGCCCCCATTCCCAAGATGATGAGCGCCGGAATAATGGTGACGAGTCTGCGCGCTAGAAGGGGGACGTTCACGTGGAGGAGTCCGTTCATGATTTCAGAACCCGCGTAGGCGCCAACTGAAGTCGAGGCCAAGCCCGAAGCCAGAAGACCGAGTGCAAAAATTGTTGAAACCGTTGGACCCAATGCGTGTGCGATCGCGTGGTAGGCACCCTCGATTGTGTCTGTTCCTTCAACTCCGGATAGTGCAGATGCCGCAAGAAGGAGCAGGCCGATGTTCACGATTCCCGCAATGCTCAGTGCCCACAAAATATCGTGGCGTGTTGCTCGAAGGAGCGCTCTCTTGTGGGGGTGCTCAACCTCAGGATCGGTGTGGTGGTCATTGACTAAGGATGAGTGCAAGTAAATCGCGTGAGGCATGACCGTCGCGCCAAGCATGGATGCGGCAACCAAGATCGAATCGGAACCCTTGAAGCGTGGGATCAGCCCCGAGGCTACTTCCGACCACTGTGGGGGAGCGAAGAAGAGTCCTGCAAGGAATCCGGCTGTGATGACAACGAGCATCCCGATGATGACTGCTTCGAAGATGTTTTGACGGCGTCCTTGGAAGAGCAAGATCACGATGGATGCAGCGCCGATGATGACGCCCGACCATAGGAGCGGAATGCCGAAGAGAAGGTTGAGAGCGATAGCTCCGCCGATGACTTCCGCAAGGTCCGTTGCCGCTGCAACGAGCTCAGCTTGGAGCCAGAAAAGGATGCGGTTGCGGGGGCGAAGGCGACTTCCCAAGAGAGCAGGAAGAGACTGTCCGGTGACGATTCCGAGCTTTGCAGAGAGATATTGAACAAGCATCGCTGCGATATTGGATAGGACAAGAACCCAGACCAAAAGGTAGCCGTAGCGCGCGCCAGCTGTAATATTCGCGGCGACGTTTCCGGGATCGACGTAGGCGATTGCGGCGATGAATGCAGGCCCCATGAGTGCAAAAAGCCGATGTTGTTTGAGACGGTGCCCGCTTGCCATTGTTCCCCCGACGCTTGTCAATCTTCGTATAACCGAACTTTACTCCACTATTTTGTGAGCTGTCACAGATCAATGCGTGTGGCACAGGTGCAAGGCAAACTATTACCCTTAAATAGTGACTCCAGAAGAACTTGCATCCCATATTCATGATTTATTGCTCGCCGAGATCGCTCAGGGACATCTGTCTCTCGATCCTGCCGACGTCCCCGACACAGTGAAGGTTGAGCGTCCTCGAAATAGAGATCACGGCGACTGGGCAAGCAATATCGCTATGCAGCTCGCCAAAAAAGCTGGGATGAATCCGCGTGACTTTGCACAGATCCTTGTCAGCGGTCTCAACGAACTCGAGGGCATTGACAGTGCCGAAATCGCCGGTCCCGGTTTTATTAATATTCGTCTTGCTGCAGCTTCTGCGGGCGAACTTGCCCGCACTATCGTCGACGCCGGTGGTGCTTTCGGCCGCGGTGAGTCCATGAAGGGACTGCACATTAACCTGGAGTATGTCTCCGCTAACCCGACCGGTCCGGTTCACTTGGGCGGTGCGCGTTGGGCAGCCGTCGGTGACTCTCTCGCGCGCTTGATGAAGGCAACGGGTGCGAAGGTAACCCGCGAGTACTACTTCAACGATCATGGCTCGCAGATTGATCGCTTCGCGCGTTCGCTCTACGCGCGCGCGATGGGACATGAAGCTCCTGAAGATGGTTATGGCGGCCAGTACATCGCTGATATCGCTGCCCAGGTACGCGAAGATGCGGTCGCGGCAGGAGAGCCTGATCCGGTCACGCTTCCCGAAGAAGAAGCCGTTGAGGCATTCCGTGCGCGTGGTGTTGAGCTGATGTTCGATGAGATCAAGCAGCGTCTGCGCGATTTCCGTTCTGAGTTCGATGTCTTCTTCCATGAGGACTCACTGCATAATTCCGGTGCAGTTGATGCAGCAATCGAGACCTTGCGCAAGCGTGGTGAGGTTTTTGATCAAGACGGAGCCGTGTGGCTGCGGACAACCTCCTACGGAGACGACAAGGACCGTGTGCTCATCAAGTCTGATGGCCAGGCCGCTTACTTCGCCGGCGACGTTGCCTACTACCTTGATAAGCGTCACCGTGGCGCCGACGTTGCGATCTATCTCTTGGGCGCTGACCACCACGGCTACATTGGTCGAATGATGGCAATGTGTGAGGCTTTCGGTGATAAACCGGGCGTCAACATGCAGATCCTTATCGGACAGATGGTGAACTTGGTGAAGGACGGCGTCCCTGTCCGCATGTCCAAGCGCGCTGGAACCATTGTCACCCTTGACGATCTTGTCGACGCTGTGGGTGTGGATGCTGCTCGCTATGCGCTTGTTCGTGTCTCAATGGATTCAAACCTCGATATCGATCTGGATCTCTTGGGATCGAATACGAATGAGAACCCTGTGTACTACGTGCAGTATGCGCATGCTCGCACCCAAAATGTTGCGCGTAATGCTGCCGAACACGGTGTGAGCCGCGAGGCTGGTTTCAATCCTGCAGCACTCGATACCGCAGCTGATAGTGACCTTCTCGGAGTGCTTGCGCAGTTCCCTGCGCAGGTTGCTCAGGCTGCTGACTTGCGTGAACCGCACCGCGTTGCGCGTTACCTCGAGCAGCTCGCAGCCGCCTACCACACGTGGTATGGCCAGTGCCGTGTCACTCCTCGCGGGGAAGACCCGGTGGATGAAGGCCACGTTGCACGCTTGTGGCTCAATGATGCTGTTGCCCAGGTACTGCGTAGTGGCCTGGACCTTCTCGGTGTTGCGGCTCCCGAGCGTATGTGAAGGTAGTTGGAAAGACGCCGTTGGCCCCGCAGTTTCATTCGAAACTGCGGGGCCAACTTGTTTCAGCCTTCGACAGGAGCAGATTCCCTGGGCATCGGGCTTAAATTAGGCAAGAGAATCAAAGAGGATGTTGAGTCCCTCGCTCATGGTCGGGTGTGCGATGGGAAGCATGCGAAGCTGCTCGTAGGTTAGTCCTGCTTCCATTGCAACTTGAACCGCAGTAATAACTTCACCCGATTGGGGGCCTACAAGGGTAGCTCCCAAAATCTTGTGGGTATGCGCATCAACGATCGCCTTCCACTTTCCAGTTGTATCGCGCATAGTCTTTGCTCGAGGAATCGCAGCCGTGTCAATCGAAGCGACAAGAACATCAAGACCGCGCTGCGTGGCTTCGGTTTCGTTGATACCAATACGGCCCAGCTCGGGATGAGCAAAGAGTGCCCAGGGGATCACTCGACCAGCCTTCGAGGTTCGCGGGTCATCCAGGGAAACTCCGTCCATCTGCTCGCGGATAATGCGGTAGTCGTTCCACGAGGCGTGGGTGAACATCGGGGTTCCCGCGCAGTCACCTGCTGCCCATACGCCCTCAACGGGGGTGCGCAAGTGATCGTCAACCTCGATGAAGCCTCGCTCACTCAGGCGAATCCCGGCCTCGGCAAGGCCAATGCCATCGGTGTTGGGAACGCGCCCTGCCGCAACCAATACGCGCTCGGCGATGACTTCGCGCCCATCAGAGAGGTCAATTCGGATGGTGTCGCCGTCCTTTTCAGCCGACTGTGCGCGGGCACCGGTGAGGACAGTCACGCCCTGCTTGCTGAGCACATCCTGGTAGATCGCAGCGATATCGGGGTCCTCGCGATCGAGAATATGCTCGCCCGAAGCGATCACAGTGACCTGCGAACCGAAGGTTGCCATCATCGAGGCGAACTCGACGCCGATGTATCCACCGCCAATGATTGCCAACGAGGAAGGGATTTCTTCGAGGCGGAGGATGTCTTCGCTATCCCATGCGCCTGCTTCCCACAGGCCTGGAATCGGAGGGTGCGCGGGGCGTGTTCCGAGGTTGAGAAGGACTTTGTCGGAGTGGAGCTGGCGTGTCGTACCGTCTTCCATGACAACTTCGACGCTGTGCGCATCGAGAAGCCTGGCGCTTCCACGCATGAAATCGATCCCGGGGGCAGAGAAGAACTTTTCATGCGCGGCGATCATCGCTGAGACAATGCCATTCTTGTGCGCGCGCAGCTTCTCAAGGTCGATGTGGACGTTCCCAGTCCCTTCGACACCGAAGACAGAATCATTGCGAGCCTCGTCGAGGCGACGAGCCGAAGCAACGAGGGACTTTGTGGGGATACACGCCACGTTAATGCAGGTACCGCCGATGAACTGCCGTTCAATGAGCGCGACCTTCCATCCCTGTTTCGCGCGGTTCATTGCCAGAGATTTGCCGGCCTTACCGCCGCCAACAACGATGAGATCAAAGTTCTCCATGGCCTGTCCTTCCATCTATCAAGGCCCACTTCATCCACTTCAACGACATGAATGGCAGGGCATTCCCTGTTTCGTAGGAAGGTGAGGGGAATCACTAAGAATGAGTGCTGTGGCGTTTTGTCCGCGACGTCGGGGCTACAGAGAAGGGATCTTCAGGCCAATGATGCTTGGGGTATCTCCCTCGAAGCTGAGAACGGACCTGCTGGTAGGGCCCCTTCCAAAAAGAGGCAAGATCGCTTGTAATCGCAACGGGGCGGCCTGCCGGATCAGTTAGCTCAACGCGAAGCGGAAGACGCCCTCGAACAAAATGTGGAGTATCGGTCCAGCCGAAGGCCTCTTGGACACGCAAGCGTACATAGGCTCCGTCTTCATCCCACTTCACGCTTCGATGAGCACCCGTAGGAATCGTGATCTGCTGTGGCGCCTCTCGCTCAAGATCCATATTGAGCGGCCAGGGGAGCAGCGCATTCAAGGCCTCGCTCAGGTCAAGCTGAGAAAAGGCCACTCCCGCACTCCACTGCTCGCTCAAGTGATCAATGCATGCAGGAATGATATGGGCGTCATCGAGCGGCGGCCAGGGATCACCGATGAGTTTGTGACACGCCATAATCCTCATACGAAGCTGTTTTGCATTGTCATCCCACGGAAGATCGCTGACGCTCATTTCCTCAAGACTTCGCCGTGCCACCTCGCGTATCTCAGATCGGTCAGGGGAAGACAAACGCGTACTAGAGAGCACGATGGCCCCCAGTTTTTCTTCCTCAAAGCCAATAATTACGCCATTGTCGATACGTAACTGTGAGGTTTTCTCACGCAGGTGTGAAGCCGCCAGATCTACATCGTCACTGTCAATGGGCAGGGCTGAACGGATAATGGCATCCGCATTACCCGCAGATTGAAGCTCGGCGATCGCAATCCACTCGCTACCTTCTAAAGAAGAAGAGGGAGGAAGGCTGGCTCCCTGTCCGGAGGCCAGCAGATACCGCCTGCTCTGTGCTCGTTTACGTGCAATCCGCAAGGGATACGCGAAGGCAACAAAAAGCGGTAGCGCCTGCGAAAGTGCCTGCTTTGTATCCGCATCGAGGTGAGGGCGAATACCGGAAGCTAAACGTGCAGCTGATTCTTCAACTCGTTTTCCCTGAGGGCTCGAAGGGGAAAGAGAATAGACAGCGCTGAACAAATCAGCGCCTTGCGGTCGAAGATCTTCAGATACAAGCGCCGCGCACATGGCTGCGATACCGCTTGGAATACTCCCCTGAAGCGCACTCAAGGCGTGTGCGATTCGAGGATCAACGGGGGCAAGGACCAACTCGCGGCCGTGGGGAAGGGCAAGCCCGGCCTCGTCAATCGCGCCTAGGGCTTGAAGGGAGGTGCGCGCATAGGCTTCGTAGCCCGCGCTCGGGGTATCAAGAAGATGCAAACAGGAGAAGTCCGCACGCGACCAACACGCAACCGAAAGAAGTGGAGGAAGCGGATCGCAGTCGGTGATTTCGGGGGAAGGATGGGCTGGACGCATAGACCAGGTAGATTCCTCCATCGCGCGGATGCACACGCCCGGACCCACTCGTCCCGCGCGTCCCGCACGCTGGATCATTGAGGAACGAGGCGAGGGGATCGTCACCAATGTGCTTGCCTCGCGGGAAGGGGAGAAACGAGTCTGACGGCTCAGGGTTGAATCGATGACAATTTGCACTCCGGGCACGGTCAACGCACTCTCTGCAATAGCCGAAGAGACGATGATTCGTCGTTCATTGGACGGCGAAAAGACCTCATCTTGCCGGGCGGGAGAAAGCTGAGCATGCAGAGGAATGACCTGTGCATCGGCGTCGTCGAGGAACTCACACACCCTTTCGATCTCCCACACTCCCGGAAGAAAAACCAAGATATCGCCGGGATAAGTGTCGAGGCAATCTCGAGCCAGAGAAGCGACATGACGCAAGAAACCGCGGCTGATTCGCTCTCCCTGGAAGACCTCAATCCCGCGCGGCGGTGCCTCCCAGCGGATCGAAACGGGGAATAACTCACGTTTGAGTTCAAAGAAACGCGAAGGAAGATCGCCAAGAAGCTTTCCCAGGGCAGCGTCATCGATGGTTGCGGACATGACAACTAAACGCAAGTCTTCGCGCAATAGAGAGCGGATATCGATGAGAAACGCCAAAGACAGGTCGCTATCGACAGCTCGTTCGTGGAATTCGTCGAGGACGACACATCCGATCCCGTCAAGCCCTGGGTCAGAATGAATCATTCGCGCGAGCACTCCCGGGGTCACGAATTCAATGCGTGTTTCCCTGCTGCGTTGACTTTGCCCACGCACGCTGAAGCCCACGAGATTGCCGAGGCGGTCTTTGAGTAGGCTCGCGAGGCGCCGTGCGCACGAGCGTGCACTCATTCGCCGTGGAGAGCACACAATCACGCGTTCTCCACTCGTGATGAGATCCGCGCAGGCAAGAGGGATGAGCGTTGTTTTACCACTTCCCGCACTCGCAGAAACAATGGAAACACTGCCCGGAGTGAAAGCTTCGGAAAACTCAGGGAGCAAGGTGTGGACGGGAAGGTCCGCTCCGCTCGCAATCGCTTCCTGAAAGGTCAACACCGCATCAGTATCGCACGAAGCTTCACAGGCCGCGGATGGACATTGATAAACGATGCCTTTGACCCGGGGCCAGAGAAACGACATCGATACCCGAGTTAAAAGCGTCGGGCGGGCATGTCATAGGCTCGACCGCTAAACCGGGGCGCCCAAGAGCATCCGCAGTGTGGAGTTGGACCCAGGGCGTATTCGAGGACAAAGAAACGCCTTTGCCCTCATCGTCTGTTAGTCGAACTTCCCACTGTCCTTCAAGGCCCCCGAAGCAATGATCGATGAACAGGTCGCCAATCTTGTGGGCAGCACGGAAATCATAGGCATCGTGAACTGCTTCGATAGCGGTGGGGAGGAGATTTTGATCCGTCACGACGATTGTCGAAGCCGGTGAGCGCAGGGTGCATTCATTCACGCTGCTTGCCGCAAGAAGATAAGGGTGAAGAGAAGAACCATAGGGCGCGGGGGAGTCCCCTAGGTTTTTGGCGGAAATATCGATGCTGAGTCCCTTTTCGGCATCAAGATGAAGATCGAGGCGTGCGCTCAGCGGCCACGGATAGCCTTCCTGGGCGGCAATAAAAGCCTCTAGGACCACGTGCGAGGCCGTCGCATCAACAAACTCCCAAGGAACCCATCCAGCCAGTCCATGCAAGGCGGTGCCGGTCCCGCGATCGTTGATCGGAAGAAGATATTCCTTTCCATCCCAGGTGTAGCGTCCATCGGCAATACGGTTGGGCCACGGGAGAAGTACCTTTCCGGACCAACCGGGAGCAACTTCGGCGACGTTATGAGGGAAGAGCAAATCGCGTCCGCGCCACTTGAATGAAGAAATCCCAGCGCCGACGCTGACGACACTGAGCGCATAGTCCCCGACTTCGCAGGAAAATTCGCGGCCGGAAGCATGGAGAGACATTGTGCACCTCGCTGTGACACCTGCGTGGCCCTTCCACGCTGACTCCACTAGTTTAGGGGCGCTCAGCGAGGATGCGATAAGACTTCAGGCCCGTGTTCGAATGCGCAATACAAAAACGCCTCGATCATGGACAAATACCTTCACGATCTGCCGATACGCGTACTATGAAGAAAGCAATGGCGCTGATAATCAGGACACACGAGAGGATTGACATGCCTGAAATTACGAAGGGACTCGTTGACGACCTCCGCCACGCACACGCGGATGAACTCGCCTTGGCGAGGAACGCCGCGACTCAAATGGGAATCGAAACAGCATCGCTGAACCGTGAAGCTATCCAGCACACGACGACAGCGATCTCGCACCGCCTCGATGAGTGGAAGGCCACTTCGCAGAAGAAGTCAGGCCGTTGCTGGCTTTTCTCCTCGCTGAATTTGCTGCGCTCGCGAGCGCGCGTGAGCCTGGGCGTAAAGAACTTCGAGTTCTCCCAGAGCTACGTCTTCTTCTGGGACAAGTTTGAGCGCGCCAACTGGTTCCTCACCGACATCATCGCAACTGCTGACGAGCCCGTCGACGGTCGCCTCGTGCAGTTCCTGCTTGCCGACGTCTTGGGTGATGGTGGTCAGTGGGATATGGCTGCGTCGATCTACATGAAGTACGGTCTGGTTCCCAAGGAAGTTATGCCCGAGAGCGAGGCTTCGACCAACTCTCATCCCATGAACGCACGTTTGTGTGCGGTTCTTCGTGTGGGTGCGCTTCGTTTGCGCGAGGCCATTGCTGGCGGAGCAGATACAGAAGAGATCGATGCAAAGCGCCGCGAAATCCTTGCCGATGTTTGGAAGATCTTGGTTGTTTCCTTGGGTGAGCCGCCCGCACGCTTTAACTGGCAGTGGCGCGATGATGAAGGGAATTTCCATCGCGATGGCGAGGTGACACCTCATGAATTCTATGAGGCACACGTGGGCGTTGACCTGAGCGACTACATCTGCTTGGTCGATGACCCGCGTCCCGAAAATCCGAAGGGCTCGATGGAAACCGTTGAGCACTTGGGCAATGTCGTGGGCGGCCGTCCGATTCGTTACCTCAACGCTCCCATCGATGCAATCAAGCGCATCGCTGCCGAGCAGATCGTTGCAGGTGAGCCCGTCTGGTTCGGTGCCGATGTCTCTCAGCCTTATGACCGTGGTCTTGGCTTCTTCGTGACGGGAATCCATGACTATGATCGACTGTTCGGAGTTGACTTCTCCTCGACCAAGCTCGAGCGTGTTCGTTCGGGAGAATCCGCGATGGATCATGCAATGCTCTTTACCGGCGTTGACCTTGACGAGGCCGGCGCGCCTCGTGCGTGGAGGGTTGAGAATTCCTGGGGTGAGGAGCCGGGTGACTCAGGCTTCTTCACGATGGATGACCAGTGGTTCACGGACAATGTGTTTGAGGTCGTCGTTCGTAAGAGCGCCTTGCCTGCAGAGCTGGCAGCAAGTCTGGACAAGGATCCGATCGTATTGCCCGCATGGGATCCGATGGGAACCCTCGCCTAAGGTTCATCTCAAAGGAGACGTGATGACTCGCCCTCGCCTTCTGGTCAGTGCCTTGACCGATCACCGTCCAACGTCTCGCGAGCAATCGCTGCTCGAAGCCCTTCAGGGAAGCGTACTTTCCCAAGCGATTAGCTCGTGGGATGTTCACCTTCATATCGCCGATAGCGATCCTCGGCCTGTGTCCGAGATCGTGGAGGGGATTGATGCGGTGATTCTCCTCGGCGGCCCCGATGTCCATCCTGAGTTCTACGGCATGGAAACCGGCTACCCCCGTGAAGGTCAGCACTGGCCAGATGGCGACCGCAGACAAATCGAATTGGTTCTGCAGTGCCGAGAGCGTCAGCTTCCTCTTCTCGGTATCTGCAGGGGACACCAAGTCATCAATGTCGCTTACGGTGGAACGCTCATTCAAGATATGGAGGGACATGAAAGCCCGACGCTCTTGGATGATCACCGTTTTACTCGTCATCAGGTCATTGTCGAAGACGAGTCTTCTTTAGCCCGAGCGGGTTTTGGTCATGAGCTTACGGTGAGTTCTGCTCACCACCAGGCGATCGACTGCCTGGCCACTGGACTGCGCTCGATTGCGAGCAGCCCCGATGGCACGATCGAGGCCGTGGAAGACCTGAATGCTCCCATTGTGGGTGTCCAGTGGCATCCCGAAGACCCGCGTTCAGACCGCTATTCTTTTGAACTGCTCTTAGGAATGCTGAGGGAAGGACTTCATTCATGAACCGCGATCACGGTGCTTTCCAAGCTGATGGGCGAAGCAATTGGGAACGCATGATCGCAGGGGATTGGTATATCGGTGATGATCCGAAGATGTCTGAGGTCAACAGACGCGCTCAACGTCTTCTTAAACTCTATGAAGCCGCCTTGCCAGAAGATCCCGATATCGCGCACTATCTGCTTGAGCAAGTCTTGGGCAGTGTAGGACATCGAGTGACGATTCGTCCGCCCTTCCGCGTCGATTATGGAATCAACATTCATATCGGTGAAGGAGTCTGGGCGAATTACGGGTTAACTGCACTTGATGTCGCGGAGATACGCATTGGTAATGATGTTCTCATTGGTCCGAATTGTCAGCTGCTCACACCAATTCACCCATTGGAAGATGGTCCGCGTCGCGAGGGATGGGAGAGTGCCGAACCCATCGTCATCGAAGACAATGTGTGGTTGGCCAGCGGTGTGACGGTATGTCAAGGCGTCACAATCGGCCATGACAGTGTTATTGGAGCTGGTGCAGTTGTGACGCGTTCGATTCCGCCCCGCAGCCTTGCCGTGGGCAATCCAGCGCGTGTTATCCGTGAACTGCGAGAAGACGAAGACCGCCAGTCAGCCCTCGAAACCTCGATTTAAGGCTAGACCTCATAAACTTTGGGCCACTGCCAAGCGTCAAACGCTGGTGCAGTGGCCCAAATATTTACGGTGCTACTCAGTGGACTTCGAAGCCTAGAGAGCGGAAGTATTCGCGGACCTTTTCGGTGGCCTCGGGCGACGGGGGCTTCGTATCTTCCAATTTGTATTCGAGTCCCAAGCTCTTCCATTTGTCGGAACCGAGCTGGTGGAAAGGAAGCACCTCAACGCGGTCGATAACGTTCGTCCAGCGCTGAACGATCTCTCCGACCTTGTGGATGTTCTCGGGGTCGTCTGTCAGGCCGGGAACCAGAACGAATCGGATCCACATGCGCGTTGGTCCACCGCGCTCGGCAATTCGGTCGCCGAAGTCGATAGTTGGCTGCAGGTCTCGTCCTGTGACCTCCTTGTAGGTCTCCGGGAAGCCGGACTTGACGTCGAGTAGGACAAGATCAAGGTTGTCCAGCATCTCTTCGTCGCAGTTGGCGCCAAGATAACCTGAGGTATCGATGCAGGTGTGGATTCCCATTTCCTTCGTGCCTAAGATAATGCGCTTGGCAAAAGCAGGCTGCATCAATACTTCGCCACCAGATAGTGTGATACCACCATTTGTTGCCTTAAATACGCGGCGGTAGCGACGAATCTTGTTGAGCAGCTCGACATCTGAAATGGGAGCGCCGTCCTTCATAAGGAAGGTATCAGGATTGTGGCAGTAGAGGCAGCGCAGGGGACAGCCGTTCAAAAAGACCGTCATCCGGGTTCCGGGTCCATCGACGGCAGTGACCAATTCCCACGAGTGAATTGACCCCAGGGTGCCTTCGCGCATGCGAGCGAGGCGGTCTGAGCGCTCTAGATCGGTCAATTCTTCGAGGCCTTCGACGCCCTGGCCAGCTGTGCGAGCTAGGGGTGCCTGAAAGTCTTGATCGCGAAGAAGATCAGTGTCACTCAATGTCATGGTCATCGTGTACTCCGTGGGGTGTGCCGTTGACGTTCTTATGGGGAAGAACGATCAAGGTACGGAAAAAATTTCGTCAGTGGGCTGAGAAAGCGAATGGGGCGCGGGCCCTGCGGCCAGCGCCCCATTCAGTCAAGCTACTCTCAGGCAGAGTGGTGGAAGGTGCGGGAAAGCACGTCCAGCTGCTGCTCGCGGGTGAGCTTAACGAAGTTCACTGCGTAGCCCGAGACGCGAACGGTCAGGTTCGGGTAGTTCTCGGGGTGCTCCATTGCGTCCTCGAGGGTTGCCTGGTCGAGAACGTTGATGTTGGCGTGGTACAGACCAGCGCCTTCCTCACGCTCTTCGCGGGCGGCCTTCATGGAAGCAAGACGCTCTTCGTAGGTCTTAGTTGCCATTTCATTTCTCCTATTCTTCCGGGTGGGGCCGGATAGACAAGCGGTGTTCCGTTTGCCTAAGACTTGTTTCTATCAGTAGCCCTTGGTTGCATCGACGCAGCAGGAATCGTCAGGAACGAAGCCTGCATCGAGGATGCCCACCAGGTTGGTGATCTGCTCGTCGCGGGTACGACCAAGACCCTGGGGGGTAATGGTGTTGGTCAACGAGATACCGTCCAGCGCGTCGTTGTAGTCGAGCTTGGCAACGGAAAGCATGGAGGCAACCATGCCGTGCGTATCGATGCCGTTTTCCGGGTTTGCGCCGGGGGCGAAGGGGGTGCCCTTCTGGTGGCCCGAGGGGAAGGAACCGGTTGCCTTACCGTAAACAACGTTCGAGGTAATGGTCAGCACCGACTGGGTCGGGATCGCGTCACGGTACATGGGGATCGCGCGGATCTTATCCATGATGGTGTGAACGACGGTTGCTGCAATGTCATCTGCGCGGTCATCGTCGTTACCGTAGGTCGGGAAGTCACCCTCGGTGCGGTAGTCAACGACTAGTCCGGTTTCATCGCGGATCGGGTAGACCTTTGCGTACTTGATTGCAGACAGGGAGTCGGCAACGATGGACAGGCCGGCAATGCCGCAGCCCATGGTGCGGATGATCTCCGAGTCGTGCAAAGCCATCTCAACTGCCTCGTATGCGTAACGATCGTGGCAGTAGTGGATGATGTTCAGAGCCTCGACGTAGGTTCCGACAACCCAGTCCAGCATCTCTTCGTACTTTGCCCAGACCTCGTCGAAGTCGAGCGGGCCGTCACCCTTAATGGGCTCGTAGCCTTCCATGACCTGCTTTCCGCTCATCTCATCGCGGCCACCGTTGATGGCGTAGAGGAGAGCCTTTGCAGAGTTCACGCGGGCACCGAAGAACTGCATCTGCTTGCCGACACGCATGGGGGAGACGCAGCATGCGATGGCGGCGTCGTCGCCCCAGTGCTCACGAATCTGCTCATCGGATTCGTACTGGATCGAGGAGGTCTCGATGGAGATCAGTGCGCAGAATTCCTTGTAGCCCTTGGGGAGCTTCTCATCCCAGAAGATGGTGATGTTCGGCTCAGGTGCGGGGCCGAGGTTGCGCAGGGTCTGGAGCAGACGGAAGGCGGTCTTGGTGACCAGAGTACGACCGTCTTCGCCGAAGCCGGCATCCGACCAAGTTGCCCAGTAGGGGTCACCGGAGAAGATCTGATCGTAATCGATGGTGCGCAGGAAGCGGGTAATACGCAGCTTAATAACCAGGGAGTCAATGATTTCCTGGGCATCGAGCTCGGTCAGGGTACCGTTCTTCAGATCGCGTTCGAAGTAGCAGTCGAAGAATGCGGAGAGACGGCCGATGGACATCGCGGCGCCATCCTGAGACTTCACGGATGCCAAGTAGCCGAAGTAGGTCCACTGCACTGCTTCGTGAGCGTTACGAGCGGGACCGGAGATGTCATAGCCGTAATCGGCTGCCATCTTCTTGAGCTTCTTCAGAGCCTTAATCTGCTCTGAGTGCTCTTCGCGGTAGCGTGCCCAGTGCTCGGAGAAAGGCTGATCTGCGTAGCGATCCTTGTCCTTCTGCTTCTGCTCGATCAGGTAATCGACACCGTAGAGCGCGACGCGGCGGTAGTCACCAATGATGCGGCCACGGCCGTATGCGTCCGGAAGGCCGGTGATGATGTGCGAGGAACGCGCTGCACGAATGCGAGGAGTGTAGATATCGAAGACGGCATCATTGTGGGTCTTGCGGTACTGGGTAAAGATCTTCTTGACCTCGGGGTCAACTTCCTTACCAGCTTCCTTGATGGCTGTCTCAACCATGCGCCAGCCGCCATTGGGCATCATCGCACGCTTGAGCGGAGCGTCGGTCTGCAGACCGACGATCACATCGTCGTCCTCGCTGATGTAGCCGGGCTTGAAAGCATCAATATCTGCGGGGGTGTGGGTGTCAACATCGAGGATGCGAACCTTACGTTCCTCCGACAGGTAGTTCTTTTCAAGGGTTTCCCACACGCGCAGGGTCTTTTCCGTCGGCCCGGCGAGGAAGGAGGCATCTCCTTCGTAAGGGGTGTAGTTGCGCTGAATGAAGTCACGCACGTCGATTTCTTCGGACCAGTGGCCCCTAACAAAACCGTCCCATGCGTCGGTAGTGACGTCGGCGGTCTGCTGATCAGTCATTTTCCCTCTTCTCGGTTGCCGTGGCTTTCAGGCTGAAAACCTCCGGTTAATGAGGCTCGGCCTCATCTTTGGTGCCGTGTTGGGCATCTGGTAATAGTCTCCCTCACTTGATGCACGGACAGCATCTTTATGCACGTTTCGCCCATATGCGGTGTCTAACAATCTGGGACTTTTGTCGCTCCGGTCACTACGAGTGTAGGACAAAAGTCCCTCAGGTGAGGTGATTGAAAGTTGCGTATCTCAAAGTACTTGTTGACACCCGTGGGGGAGAGCTTGGCACAGTAGACTCATCGCAGGTCAAGGAAAGAAAAGTCCGCATGGATGCGTGCGAGACACCTGATGCAGGGGGAAAAATGAGCGCAGCTACGCCGATTCGTATTGGTGTCCTCGGAGCAGGCACAGTGGGTGGCCACGTGATTCATTTGCTCGACCAATGGGCGGATGAATACGAGCGACGCCTAGGAGTGCGTCTTGATGTCGAATCTGTGCTCGTTCGTCGTCTCGAGGCCAAGCGCGCTTTTCCCATCGCCTCGGAACGCTTGTCAACGGATCCGTATGCAGTGATCGATGGAAAAGATATTGTTGTCGAATTGATCGGCGGTGTCGAACCGGCCTTTGACTACGTGATGGCAGCCCTGCGCAAAGGAACTGCTGTTGTTACAGGAAACAAGGCGTTGATTGCCTCGCGCGGTCCAGAGCTTTTTGAAGCTGCTCGTCAGGCCAATACTCGCCTGTATTTCGAGGCCGCGGTTGCGGGAGCAATTCCGGTGATCCGTGCGCTCTCCAGCTCTTTATGCGGAGATCGAGTGCGTCAGATTGCGGGAGTTGTGAATGGTACGACGAACTTCATTCTCGACGCGATGACGACGCGTGGTGCTGACTACAACGAGGCCCTGACTCAGGCCCAAGAATTTGGCTTTGCTGAAGCAGACCCAAGTGCAGACGTTGAAAGCTACGATGCCTCCGCGAAATGCGCGATCATGTCCTCCTTGTCTTTCGGTCGCTGGGTCAGTGTCGATTCTGTTCCAAGGCAGGGTATTACGGCTTTGTCGACCGATGACATCGCTTTTGCCGCCGAGCAGGGGTGTGTGGTCAAGCTTGTGGCGCGTGCGCAACTGAGGGATGAAGTAGGGGAGCGGGTATTGGCTCTTGGGGTGGAACCGACTTTCGTTCCTTCCGATCATGCCTTTGCCTCGCTTCATGGTCCCGCAAACGGTGTCTATGTTGATGCTGAAGCTGCCGGTACGCTTGCCTTCCTTGGCTTGGGGGCGGGTGGTTACCCCACGGCCTCGGCGGTTCTTGGGGACATTGTTTCCGCCGCCCGCGACCGCATTGATGGTCAGGGGGCGCTGCGTCTCGAAGAGGAAAGCAACGTCGTCCTTGCCTCTGAGTGGAGCGTTGCTTCGCCCTTTATTATTCGTCTCGGTGTGCGCCAGGGCGCTAGTGTGTGCGAAACGATTGCGGGCGTTTGTGCCTCTCGTGAAGTGTCGCTGTGCAGTCTTGATGTTGTGAAGGGCGATACTGAGGGGGAGCAAGTCGTCACGCTACGTACTCAGTCTATTTCTCGAGACCGTGCCCACGGCCTCGTCGATGCCCTTCAAAGTGCGTGTGACGTGCTCACTCCGCCCGTAATCTTCCCTATGCTGGATATCTAAAATCTGGAAAGTGACCCTCCATGCGCATCACCCAAGACTTCGTTGCTGTTCGTGTTCCAGCAACTTCGGCGAATCTCGGACCGGGTTTTGATTCTTTTGGTCTTGCCTTAGACCTGTGGGATCAAGTCAGTGTCCATGCCACCGCAGGTCCGACGCATGTCGCGATCGAGGGTGAAGGCGCTGGGGTCCTTGATGAGGGCGAAGACCATTTGGTTGTTCGCTCGCTTCGAATGGGGCTCGAGGCCGCTGGAGTTGCCCAGGTCGGGATCCAGATGCACTGCACGAACCGTATTCCTCATTCCCGAGGCCTGGGTTCGTCTGCGTCGGCAATTGTTGCTGGGCTTGGGCTGGCGCGCGCCCTCATCGGCGATCCAGACGCTCTGACTGCTGAAGATATTCTTGCGATCGCAACGGACATTGAAGGTCATCCCGATAATGTTGCCCCCGCTATTTCGGGCGGCGTCACGGTGTCGTGGATGGATGATGATGGGGCGCCCGGAATGGTGCATGTGTCGGGAGAGTCTCCGATTGACCCGGTCGCTTTTATTCCTGACTTTGAGCTGGCAACGTCGAAGGCACGGGCTGTTTTACCTGAACAGGTTCCTTTCACCGATGCGAAGTTCAATCTTTCAAGGGCTGGAATTTTGGCCGCAGTCTTGGGTGGGCAGACGCGCGTGATTGGTGCGGGACATGATGTGCATGACTTGCTCATGGCTGCGACAGAAGACCGTCTCCATCAGGACTATCGTCGGCAATCCATGCAACCTTCGCATGCTCTAGTGACGTGGCTTCGCGGTGCGGGTAAAGCGGCTGTGATCTCGGGGGCTGGACCGACAGTTCTCAGTTTGGAAAGTATCGATCCGAAGGTCCAGGCTGATGCTCAGGCTGCCGGTTGGAAGGTTTTGCCTCTCAAGTTGGCAAAGTCTGGTGTGCAGATTACTCGGGGTAATCTTTCAAAGATTGACGATGGGCGAGTGTTTGTGTGATTTAGCGCGCACACTGATGGACTCTGTCGTGAAAAGTAGTGAGAAAACGTGAGCGACTTGCTACTATCGCACTGAAGGAAATCCTTCGCTCTTCCATATTCCTGTTGGAATGTGTCTTTTATTGATCTCATGTTGATTGAGAAGTTCACCTGGCCTTTCAATGGGCCATGCATGTGAGGATTACCAGTTGAGCAACGATGTGACCACCCAAGAGCGCGAACTTTCGCGACTGAAGTTGGTGGAACTCAAAGCTATGGCCACTGAATTGGGCCTCAAGGGCGTTTCTGCCATGCGCAAGCCCCAGCTCATCGAGGCAATTAGCGCTGCCCAAAGCAGCAGTCCAGAAGCTTCCGCTCCACGGCGTCGCCGCGCGGTGCGTGAAGAGGCCAGCGAAGCCCCGCAGGTAAGCATTGAGCTTCCCGAGGCTTCGGTGCAGGAAACTGCATCCGAAGAGCGTTCCTCGCGTGAAGCAAGCCTTCCGCGTAAGAGCCGCCGTCGCCGCGTCGTCTCCAGTGAAGCAGCTGAGCCCCCGACCGTGACACTGGATCTTCCTGCTCCCACTCAGCGTGAAGAGGAAGATTTGGTCCCCGGCCAGCACATTGAAATTTCGCTTCCCGATAGCGATGATCCTGAATCACGTGAGCGCTCGCGTCGCGATCGTGAAGGACGTCGCCGTGGGCGTGGCCGCGAAGGTCGCGAATCCCGTCGCGAACGAGGCGATCGTGGTGAACGCGGTGAACGCCGTGAAACCGCAGCGCAGGCCTCGGAAGAAAACCTCGCACCGATTGCGGGAATCTTGGATGTTCAAGAAAACCATGCTTTCGTGCGCACCTCGGGTTACCTGCCTGGGCCCAATGATGTCTACGTGACCTTGGGTAATGTGCGTCGTTGGGGACTGCGCCCCGGTGATGCTGTCGCAGGTGCCGTCCGTCAGCCTCGTGAGGGAGAACGGCAACGCCAGAAGTACAACGCACTGGTTCGCGTTGACTCCGTCAACGGTATGAGCATCGAGGATGCGCAGGCGCGTCGCGAGTTTTCCAAGCTCACCCCGATCTACCCAGATCAGCAGCTACGCATGGAGACTTCCGCTAAGGCCTTTACTCCTCGCGTCATCGATTTGGTTGCCCCTATTGGTAAGGGGCAGCGTGGCCTGATTGTCTCGCCGCCGAAGGCCGGTAAGACCATGGTCATTCAGCAGATCGCCAAGGCAATTGAGCTGAATAACCCCGAGGTACACCTCATGGTTGTTCTGGTGGATGAGCGCCCTGAAGAAGTGACTGATATGCGTTCTATCGTCAAGGGTGAGGTCATCGCCTCGACCTTTGATCGTCCCGCCTCGGATCACGCGATCGTCGCAGAACTGGCGATCGAACGAGCCAAACGCTTGGTCGAGCTCGGTCAAGATGTCGTCGTTCTTCTCGACTCCATCACCAGGCTTTCTCGCGCCTACAACCTGGCTGCGCCGGCCTCGGGTCGTATCCTTTCCGGTGGTGTTGATGCTTCTGCGCTGTACCCCCCGAAGAAGTTCTTTGGCGGAGCACGCAATCTGCGTGAAGGTGGATCGCTGACCATTATTGCCTCGGCACTGGTTGAGACCGGTTCGAAGATGGATGAAGTGATCTTCGAGGAGTTCAAGGGCACGGGCAACATGGAACTGCGTCTCTCGCGTCAGCTCGCTGACCGTCGAATCTTCCCGGCTATTGATATCAACGCTTCGGGAACCCGTCGCGAAGAGATGCTGCTCAAGCCCGAAGAACTGCGCATCATGTGGAAACTGCGTCGAGTCCTGGGCACCTTGGATCAGCAAAGTGCATTGGAAGCGGTTTTGGACCGTTTGAAGGAAACGCAATCGAATGCGGAATTCCTCATGCTGGTTCAAAAGCAAGTTCCTTCCGCAGATTGAGCATAACCGACGAGTGGGGCGAAAGACTGGGTGGTCTTTCGCCCCATTTGTTCTACCTAGGAGAGGTCATTATTCTGCTACTAGTCGACAACGAAATGGGATGGTTATGGCTGATACGCCTCAAGTGATTGTTCGAGACGACCCTTCAGGTAAGAAGAAGGCAACTGCAAGGCGCGGCATGATGCGAATGCTTTGCGGGCTGCTCGTCATGCTCTCTGTTCCGGCTGTGTGGCTCTTCCCGATTGTCATGTCGAGTATTTCAACCGCGCGTGCTGCTAACCAGTACTATCCCAATGTTGAAATCTATGATCAGACCTCAAGCTTTGGCGCTATCAACGGGCAGAGTCTTCAAAGCGAGCTCGGGCAGGTGCCCTTCAAGCAGCCGGTGAAGCTTGTGGTTCTATCCACCGACACTGTGCCCACTGGTAACTTCAATGAAGCGGTCTTGAACTACGCGCGCAGTTCTCATAAAGAATGGCTCTCGGCAAGCGGAAACAAGTGGGCTGACGGCCTGGTGATCCTCGCGGTATCACCGAGCTATCGAAAAGTGGGTACGTACTTTGGTGAAGACACCAAGGTATCCAGCAGCAAACAAGACAAGATCCAAGAAGCCGCCAAAGATGATTTCCGGGCCGGGCGCTGGAGTGCGGGAATGGTCGAAGCTGCAAAAGAAGCAGCGCGCTACGTTCCAGACGCGAATGGAAATAGTACATATGATGGAGAGCTTCCTCCCGGGCCCGCATGGTTTGTCTCTTTCTTAGGTCTGGTCACCGTATGGAAGGGCTTCAAGCTCCGTCGCGAATCGCGTCGTAATTTGCGTCAGGCGCGCGAGCATTGGGAAAACGTGCAGGCGGACCACAATCGAGCCGAGCGAGCTTTTGCTTTAATCGGTGATAGCGGCAAGTATCACGATGAACTTGAGCTGCGCTACACCGAATATGAAGCGAATTTCCGCATCGCTCAAGAGAAATGGGCGGAAATTGGAACCCCCCGTTTCTGGGAGTACTTCAGCGCTGTTCTTAAGGACAAAACCGATACTCTTCTCAGTTTGACCAGCTCAATGGATTCAACTGATGACACAGTTTTCTCTGCCTCTGAGTTCTTTAACCTCGGCAGTGGATGGGTCGACGCCTGGATGAAGGAAATCGGCCCGGTCATTGAGGACCTGACTGCGCTTGGGGAACTCGTCACCTCGGTGAGCAAAGAAATGGGAACCCCCGACGCAATGCGAGGCCAAGAAGAGATCCTCCGTTGGATCGTTGATCAGCAGGCACTCATCGTCCAGCTCAAGGACCAAATCGGTCAAGGCGCGGTTACCCCGGTGAACGCTTTGGAAACACTTGATCGTATTGCGAATGAAACTCGAAATTGGGTCAAAGGCGTTGTCGTGGCATCGCTCAAAGCTGATACCACCAAACTCGGGCAAGAACGCTACGAAAAATGGGAAACCATGCAGGACAAATCCGATGGCGCCGCAACGGTCGGTTACAAGGGCTCGTATCGCCTGAATGGCACCCTTCATACCTATGATCCTGCCTCAACCATTCGCCTGAATACCCAGAGCGCGGGGGTGAGTGCGGACACTCTGAAATCCATAGCTTTTGGAAGCTACCGCATGCCCGGATGGGAATCGGATACGTATATTTACCAGTCGATGTGGTACCAACAGCACACCTACAACACGGCTCACACCTGGACGCACAGCAGTGATTCCAGTGATGGAAGCTATGGAAGTTCAGGCGGAGGCTTCTCCGGTTCGGGATCGTCCTCGTCCTTCTGAACTCGCCACCCAATCATTGCCCATTTCACGCTCAGCGAATGGTGTGGGCGTGGCAATGATGGGGGAGGACATGGCATAATGTCATGTCGGCTTCCGCTTCACCGCTTCGTCCCGCTGATTTTCAGTGGAAGGTGACTCATCGCCAGATGCGATGGGCACTGCGATTCGGACCCGGGGCACCAAACGATCCAGGAGATATATCCATGAAGAAGGGCATTCACCCCGAATACGTGGACACCGTCGTGACCTGCACGTGCGGTAACACGTTCCACACCCGTTCCACCCTCACCTCAGGTGAGATGCGCGTGGACGTGTGCTCGGCTTGCCACCCGTTCTACACCGGCAAGCAGAAGATTCTTGACACCGGCGGCCGTGTCGCCCGTTTCGAGGCGCGTTACGGAAAGCGCGTGCGCCCCTCCAAGTGAGCTCGCAGTCGGCGCCGGCGACACGATGTCGTCGGCGCCGACGTGTGTCAACAGCTACCCTTGAATTAGGTCTAGGGAAGGATCAGTCATGAGTGCTCTCGGAGAAGAATTCTCCGCATTAGATGCGTTGCTCGAGGAATATACAGAGCTTGAAACGCGAATGTCTGATCCTGAAGTCCTTTCCTCCCCATCACTTCTCAAGCAGGTTTCCCGCCGCTACGCTGAACTTTCTCGCATTAAAGCAGCAGCCGATCAGCTCAGCCATGCGCGAGATGATCTTCAAGCAGCACAAGAACTTGCTGAAGATGATCCTTCTTTCGCAGAGGAAATCCCCGCGCTCGAAGAGGAAGAAAAGTCTGCGCACGAGCATCTCCTCTCGATTCTTGCTCCACGAGATCCCGATGATGCCTGCGACGTGATCTTGGAAATCAAGGCCGGCGAAGGTGGCGAAGAATCTGCGCTTTTTGCCGCTGACCTTGCCAGAATGTATCTGCGCTACGCGGATTCGAAGGGCTGGAAGACAAGCGAGCTATCCGCCACCTACACCGAATTGGGCGGTTATAAGGAAATTACACTTGCCCTGCGAGCAACGGGTAACCCCACTCCCGATGAAGGAGTGTGGGCACACCTGAAGTACGAAGGGGGAGTACACCGAGTCCAGCGCGTTCCCGTAACCGAATCACAGGGACGCGTCCATACCAGCGCTGCCGGTGTCTTCGTCATGCCCGAACTCGAAGTCGATGACGAAATTGTTATCGACCCCAATGACCTGCGAATCGATGTCTACCGTTCATCAGGTCCCGGCGGTCAGTCGGTGAACACAACCGATTCCGCGGTGCGTATCACCCACCTTCCTTCGGGAATCGTCGTCTCCATGCAGAACGAGAAATCGCAGCTGCAAAACAAAGAAGCAGCACTGCGTGTTCTTGCCTCGCGATTGGCTGCTGAAGCCAAAGCTAAGCGTGAAGCTGAAGCCTCTGCGCAGCGTCTTTCCCAGGTGCGCACCGTCGACCGATCCGAGCGCGTCCGTACCTACAATTTCCCGGAGAACCGCATCGCCGACCACCGTAGTGGTTTTAAGGCCTACAACCTTGATCAGGTTCTCGATGGCGCGCTTGATCCCGTGATTGCTTCTCTCCAAAGCGCAGACGAGGCCGAGCGCCTCGCATCTGCAGATGCGCATGTATGAGCACTCAATCTGAGCTCCTCACTTGGGGGAGCGCTCAGCTTAAGGAACTCTCAACTGACAGTGGGGGAGCTTCACCTGCAGCCGAGGCCCGCTACCTTCTCGCGTGGGCACTGGGCGTGGATTCTCTCCTTCGCGCACCCCTTGAGGTCTCTCCCATCGCCGAGGCCAGCTACCGCACTGCCGTGATGAAGCGAGCACGCCGTATCCCTCGTTCCCATGTCACTGGCCAGATGTATTTTCGAGGACTCAAGCTTGACGCGGGCGAGGGGGTCTTCACCGTTCGCCCCGAAACAGAAATGCTCGTTGAACACGTTCTGGAGCTGATTTCGAAGGAAGGGATTCCAGAGGGGGAATGGGTTGATCTGTGCAGCGGATCGGCGGCAATTGCGCTTTCTTTGAGCCTCGAGGGACAACATCACGTGACTGCAGTTGAAGTGGATCCCTCTGCGTTTTCTTTTGCACAGCGCAATGTTGCCGCCCACGCCCACGCCAGCGTCGGCCTCGTCAATGGGGACGCGACCCAGGCCTCGACGCTCAAGGAACTAGGTGGGAGAGTTGCGCTTCTCGTCACCAATCCCCCCTACGTTCCATCCTACGAGGCACCGACTCAGCCTGAAGCACAGCGTGACCCGGCCGTGGCGCTCTATGGGGGAGGGGACGATGGTACACAGATCCCCAAGCTACTGATTGACCGTTGCCGTGATTTGCTGGTGAAAGACGGCCTTTTAGCCATGGAGCACTCGGCGTCGCAAGCCCAGACCTTGAGGGAATATGCGCGTGAGTGCGGCTTCACTCAGGTCCGAACCTTCAGTGATTTAGCTGGCATCCCACGCTTTTTGTTCGCTCGATATACCGAAGGAGAGTAGAAAACGGTGGAGCATATTCTTGATTGTCGCATGGGATGGGATCCGGCTGATCTCGCCTATGTGAGTTCGCGAATTGCCAACGGAGACCTTGTTGTTCTCCCAACCGATACCGTTTACGGGATCGGAGTGCGTGCGGATAACCATGACTCAGTTCGCGCGCTGCTTGCCGCGAAAGGTCGGAATGAAACCATGCCCCCGCCGGTGCTGCTCGCCTCTGTCGAGCAGGCATGCGAGGTCTCGACTGATTTGAGCGCAGACGCTATTCGGCTCATGGAAACATTTTGGCCGGGGGCGCTGACCGTGATCGTTCAAGCCAATCCGAGTGTTGACTGGGATCTGGGACAGACCGGTGGAACCGTTGCTTTGCGCATGCCCGCTCACGAGGCCGTGTGCGAGCTTTTGAGTAGTGTCGGCCCTATGGCAGTTACTTCCGCGAACCTCACGGGGCAGCCTCCCGCGACCAATGTGGAAGAAGCACGTGGATATTTCAGTGGCACTGTAGACTGTTACGTGGATTCAGGGCCGACCAAGAGTGGTGTTCCCTCAACAATCATCGATTGTGCGCATGGGGATGCGACACTGCTGCGCGAAGGCGCATGGGCCCTCAAAGATATTGCTACTGTGCTGGGATACCAGCCCGCAACGCGCTGAGGGAGGAGACATCGACGCCGTGAAGGTCTATGTCCTGCTGATGGTTGTCGCGGCCGCATTGACGGTCCTGTTGACTCCACTCGTGCGCTGGGCATGCCTGAAATGGGGGATCGTCCCCAAACTGCGAAGCCGCGATATTCAGGCTGCGCCGATTCCTCGGCTTGGAGGCATTGCGATCACCATTGCATTGGTCATCACAATGCTTATTAGCGCGCGCATTCCCTACATGGCACCGCTTTTTGAAACGAACGCGGCCTGGGCAGTTGTCGGCGGGGCGTGTGCGATGTGCGCCCTTGGCGTCGTCGACGATGTCGTAGAACTTGACTGGATGACGAAGCTGTCGGGGCAGATTCTCATTGCGGGATCGATGGCTTTCAACGGTGTCCAAATGGTCAGTTTCCCCATTTTTGGTCTGACGATTGGATCCTCGCGTCTGTCACTGATGCTCACTGTTCTTCTGATCGTCGGCATCATGAATGCGGTGAACTTTATTGACGGCTTGGACGGTCTTGCCGCGGGAATTGTTGGCATTGGGGCTGCTGCATTTTTCGTCTATTCCTACGTGCTCACTCGCATTATGGGAGCTGCCTCCTATGCGACCACCGCTTCGTTGGCGGTCATCACTTTGGTGGGAGTCTGCCTGGGGTTCCTCTGGTTTAATTACCATCCCTCGTCGATCATGATGGGCGGCGGCTCAGAAACAATGGGTCTTGTGCTTGCTTCTGCTGGCATCATCGTGACGGGCCAGGTTGATCCCTCGCTTCTGGGCAGTCAGCAACTCATCGTCTCCTTGCTTCCATTGCTATTGCCGATCTCCGTCATCCTCGTGCCCATCGGCGACCTCGTCGTGACCAGTGTTCGACGAATGCTCCGAGGAAAGAGCCCCTTTCACGCAGACCGTTCCCACTTTCATGACCGATTGCTTGAACGAGGCCACTCGCACCGCGGCGTTGTGGCAATTTTGTGGATGTGGACGGCTTTGGTTGCTTTCCCTCCCGTTGCTCTCTTGACGTATGACTGGAGGGTCGTCGCATTGTGTACCCTCCCTGCGCTTTTCATCGGAATGCGTTTCACCGCATCGGAGTTCCCGACCTATTCCCTGTTATTTGGCCGCGGGCCTCGGCGCAGACGAGAAAGAAGGAAGACACAATGACTGACTTATTGCAGGCTCGAAGCGAAGAGCTTCTTCAAGCTGTTCGACGCTTGGGGTTCCTCATCCTCATCGGTGCTGGTGTTGCTCTGGGTTGGGCCCTGTACGCGGGGTGGGGACGCATGAGCCTTCTTCTTTCTGGCTGCATGATCGTTCTTGGTGCGGTCACAACAACCTGCGTTCGCAACATGATCTGTGCCGACTCTCTCAATCGTTCCGCATGGGTTTGGGCTCATATGGGAGGGACTTTTCTTGTCCTCATTATTGGGCTATTCCTGAGCAAAGCCTGGGGTGTCTCGGCGATCGTCGTTGGACTTGTTCTCATTTGCGAGCATTTCCTCGTGTTCATCTTCCTTGGCGTTACTTTTTCGCGCATTATGCGTGGGGACTCTCGAACTGAGAGCACTTCGCATAACGAAGAAAGAGACTGAGGGATCTTTCAGAGGACAATCTCTGGACGTATAACTTCATCAATGCAACTAGCTGGGCTACACTAGACCGGGTTGACCCTAGTGAGGAAGTGAAACACGTGGAAGCGACAGTTCTCGGCGAAGAGAAAACCGCGCAGCGCCGTTTCGTCATGCCCCTGTGGTACATGGTTTTAATCGGTGTTGTTGCTCTCATCGTTGTTCTGACCTTCGTGCCTGCGGTAACGCATGCGCCACATGCGCCGGGTATTGGTGATTTCTTCCCGGACACGATTTTTGGTGAAGGAACGCTCTTCCAGTTCAATCGCCTGACTTTGGTTCGGGTTTTTGCCGGAACGATGCTGTGCCTACTTTTTGTGGCCGGAACGCGACGTCTCAAGCTTGTGCCGGGCCGTGGCCAGGTCCTTTTGGAAATGGCCGCAGAGTTTGTCCGTAACGGAATCTCTATCGCGATGCTGGGGGAGGGCCGTGGAAGGCGTTGGGCAGCGTTCTTGGGCGTTGTCTTCTTCGGTGTTCTCTTCATGAATATTCAGGGCGTAGTCCCGGGAATGAACATTGCGGCTTCCTCAGTGATGGCGGTTCCAATCGTCTTTGCCGTTATCGCCTATGTTTCATTCGTCGGCGCCGGAATCAAGCAGAATGGATTCTTCCACTTCTTCAAGTCGCAGCTATTCCCCAAGGGGCTGCCGTGGCCGATCTACTTCCTGATTACGCCGATTGAATTCTTCTCGACATTCATCGTCCGTCCCGTAACGCTTGCCATTCGTCTTCTGTGCAATATGATTTCGGGTCACTTGTTGCTTGGATTGACCTACTTCGGTACCTCGAACCTCCTCATGGCTGCCGGTGCGATGAAAGCAGGCGCTGCGCTAACTGGAGTTGCAGCAGTTGCAGCGACTCTCTTCGAAATTTTCGTTGCTGTCTTGCAGGCGTATATCTTCGCCATGCTGACGGCGGTCTACATCAGACTTTCAGTCGAAGAACACTAAAGGCTTCTTGCGCCTTCGACTGATTCACCCAAGGAAAAGGAAAGAAAAATGACCGGATCCCTTGCCTACATCGGCTACGGCCTTGCGACCATTGGCCCCGCTATCGGCATTGGCCTCCTGGTGGGAAAGACCCAGGAAGCAACTGCACGCCAGCCTGAGGTTGCCGGCAAGCTCTTCACCAACATGATTATTGGTGCGGCACTTGCTGAAGCTCTTGGCCTGATCGGCTTCGTTCTGCCCTTCATCGTCTGATGTTCACGATGCTTGTTCCTATGTCCGAAGAATCGGTCGGAGGAATCAGCGTTGTCCTTCCCCCTCTCTATGAGATTTTCTGGTCAGCGCTGATCCTGTTGATCATTCTTCTGGTCGTCGGTCGTTACGCGCTGCCGCGGATCTACTCAATGATCGACGAGCGACGCGAAGCGATTCAGGAAGGCCTCGAGGCCGCTGAGAAGGCGCGTGCAGATTCTGCTGCAGCCTCTCGCGAGAAGGACGAGCTGTTGCGCGACGCTCAGGCTGAGGCGCACCAGATCCGTGAGGATGCCCGTGCGCAAGCCCAGCAGATTATCGCTCAGGCTCGCAACGAGGCCCTTGCAGAAGCACAGCGAGTTCAAGACGCAGCTCAGCGCCAGATTCTTGCCGAACGCCAGGCTGCTCAAATTTCGCTTCGTAGCGACGTGGGTCTTCTTGCAAGTGAGCTTGCTGAAAAGCTGGTGGGCGAGCATCTGGAGAACACCGATCTCACGGCGCGTGTGGTCGATCGTTTCCTTGATGAGCTCGAGGCTGAAGAGATTCCCGTTGGCGGTGTGAACTGATGACTCCTGAGCAGTTACGCGAACGCCTGACGCAGGTGAATGGTGACCGCATGGCGCTTGCGGAAGATTTGTTCGGTGTTGCGGATTTTCTTCGCACACACTCTTCCGTTCAGCGTGCCCTTACTGATCCCGCGCGGAGCCAGAGCGATAAAGACTCTCTTATTGACCGTCTTTTCGGCCCTGTTGTGGGTGAAGTTTCGCTTCAGTGTTTGCATGACCTGGGGCAGGGGCACTGGTCTCGTCCGCGTGACATCGTGCTGAAAATTGAAGATGCGGGTTGCGATGCAGTCCTGCTCAATGCTCAGCTTGACGGGGTTCTTGAAGAGACAGAAGCACAATTGGTTGCAATTGCTGTTTTCCTCCAGTCTCATCGCGATCTACGAAACGAGCTGTCGAATTTGTCAGCTTTGTCCCCAAAGGGACGTGCTGACTTGTCACAGCAGGTTTTCGGTAGCGTCGTGAACCGTCCAACTTTGCGCCTCCTGCGCCGCAGCGTCGGGCGAGCCTCTCACGGCCACCTTTTGGAGAAGCTTCGAGGACTCGCTGCCCGCGCTGCGGAGCTATCAGGTCGGCGCTTCGTCTTTGTCGAATCGGCTCAAGAACTACGCGAAGATCAGAAGAATCGTCTTGAAAAGATTCTCGAGAAGAAACTGGGAAGCCCAGTCTCTGCAACCTACACTTTGCGTCCGGATCTGCTCGGCGGCCTCGTCGTCCGAATGGGCACGGAGCGCGTCGACGCATCACTGGCCACGCGGGTCGGTGCTTTGAAACGTTCGATCGTCGGTTAGCCCGATGTGTTCGAGGAATAGATAGAAGGAAAACTCAATGGCTGATCTGTCCATTAGCCCCGAGGAAGTACGGGCGGCGCTCGACTCTTTCGTGGAATCGTACCAACCCGCGCAGGTCGTGACCGACGAGGTCGGACACGTTACAGAAACTGCCGACGGCATTGCTCGCGTTGAGGGCCTTCCCGGCACCATGGCGAACGAGCTTCTGCGTTTCGAAGACGGAACGCTGGGCTTGGCGATGAACCTTGAACAGCGCGAGATCGGTACCGTTATTCTCGGTGACTTCTCCTCGATCGAAGAAGGCCAACCTGTTTACCGTACCGGCGAGGTTCTCTCGGTCCCCGTTGGCGATGGCTACTTGGGTCGTACGGTGGATCCGCTGGGACGTCCGATCGATGGCCTCGGTGAAATCACCGACTTGGATGGGCGCCGTGCACTGGAACTCCAGGCTCCCGGCGTCATGATGCGTAAGTCGGTCCATGAGCCCTTGCAGACCGGTCTGAAGGCTATCGACTCGATGATTCCGATCGGTCGTGGTCAGCGTCAGCTCATCATTGGTGACCGCCAAACAGGTAAGACCGCTATCGCCTTGGACACGATCATCAACCAACGCGATAACTGGCTCACCGGTGACGTTAATAAGCAGGTGCGCTGCATCTACGTTGCAATCGGTCAGAAGGGTTCGACGATCGCCTCGGTGCGCTCGACTCTGGAAGACGCCGGCGCGATGGAATACACGACGATCGTTGCCTCTCCCGCCTCGGATCCTGCGGGCTACAAGTACATGGCTCCCTACACGGGTTCAGCTATTGGTCAGCACTGGATGTACCAGGGTAAGCACGTTCTCATCGTCTTCGACGATCTTTCTAAGCAGGCCGAGGCCTATCGTGCGGTGTCCTTGCTCCTGCGTCGCCCGCCGGGGCGTGAAGCCTACCCCGGTGACGTCTTCTACTTGCACTCACGCCTTCTTGAGCGTTGCGCAAAGCTTTCCGACGACCTCGGCGGAGGATCGATGACTGGCTTGCCGATCATCGAAACCAAGGCGAACGACGTTTCGGCGTACATTCCGACCAACGTTATTTCGATTACCGATGGTCAGATCTTCTTGCAGTCCGACCTCTTCAACTCGAACCAGCGTCCTGCTGTGGACGTCGGTATTTCGGTGTCTCGTGTCGGCGGTGCCGCGCAGATTAAGGCCATGAAGAAGGTTGCAGGTACCTTGAAGCTCACCCTTGCGCAATACCGTTCGATGGCGGCATTCGCAATGTTTGCTTCGGACCTCGATGCGGCAACTCGCCGTCAGCTCACGCGTGGTGAGCGTCTGATGGAGCTCCTCAAGCAGCCCCAGAACTCTCCCTACGTCGTTCAAGATCAGGTTGCGTCAATCTGGGCAGGAACCAATGGATTCCTCGACGACCTTGAGGTCAATGAGGTGCTTTCTTTTGAAAGCGGATTGCTTGACTACCTGCACTCGAATTCCTCGGTTCTCGACGAGATTGCCGCAACAGGTGAACTCACGAAGGAGAACGAAGAAAAGCTTCGTTCGTGCGTGGAAGCCTTCCACAGTCAGTGGGTGAGTGCTCGTAAGGGAGCAGGCAACCTTGACGATGGTGAAGTTCAGGCTGAGCGTTCCCAAGAGCAGATTGTCCGTTCTCGTCCTGCAGCCTTCGAGGCCTGATAATGGGTGGACAACAAAGGATCTATAAACAGCGGATTGCATCAACGCAAACGCTGGCTAAGGTCTTTCGTGCGATGGAAATGATTGCAGCCTCGCGTATCGGTGCTGCCCGTCGTGCAGCCACCGAATTGGGACCTTACGAAAAGGCCCTTACACAGGCGGTTGCCGCCGTTGCCATCCACACGGATCTTGAGCACCCCTTGACCCGGGAACGCCACGATACGCGGCGCGTTGCGGTCTTGGTGGTGGCCTCGGACCGAGGGATGGCGGGAGCCTATTCGGCGACGATCCTTCGCGAGGCCGAAAGGCTCATTGAACGTCTGGAAGAAGAGGGGAAGATCCCCGTTCTCTATACCTACGGTCGTCGTGCGCAAGCGTACTTCCGTTTCCGCGGAGTGCAGATCGAAGACTCGTGGGAAGGCGAATCGGATTCCCCTTCTCAGGAAGTAAGCAACCAGATCGCTCGCGAACTTCTTGAGCGGTTCACGGATCCGCATCACCTCAGCGGTGTGTGTGAAGTTCACTTGGTCTACACGCAATTCAAGTCGATGATGAGCCAGGTGCCCGAAGTTCGACGCATGATTCCGCTTTCCGTTGTCGATGCTCCTGAAGGAGATAGCGAACGAGAGCAAGAACGCGGCACTCACGAGGAAGACACTGCGATTTTCCCCGAGTACGAATTCATTCCTTCACCTGAAGCGGTTCTTGACACCCTACTGCCGCTTTACGTATCCAGCAGAATTCGTAACGTCCTCTTGCAGGCTGCAGCTTCAGAACTGGCTTCGCGTCAACGCGCGATGCACACGGCAACTGATAACGCGGAAGAACTCATTACGAAATACACGCGTCTGGCGAATTCGGCCCGCCAGGCGGAGATCACTCAAGAGATCACGGAAATCGTGGGCGGTGCCGACGCATTGGTCCAGGGCTGAGGCCCGTGCACATGGAGAATACACAAATGACTACAACTTCAACTGGACAGGGACGGGTCGCACGCGTTGTCGGCCCCGTTGTCGATGTCGAATTCCCGCCGGATGCGATTCCTCCGCTGTACAACGCTTTGCACGTTGATGTGAACTTAACGGGACAAGGCGAGGGAGAAACCAACCAGACCATCACCCTTGAGGTTGCACAACACCTCGGTGACAACCTTGTGCGCGCGATCTCCCTGAAGCCGACCGACGGCATGGTTCGCGGTGCAGTCGTCACCGATACCGGCGCGCCGATTTCGGTACCGGTTGGTGATATCACCAAGGGGCACGTTTTCAACGTGACGGGCGATGTTTTGAACCTTAAGCCCGGGGAACAGCTTGAGATCACCGAGCGTTGGCCCATTCACCGTCAGCCCCCGGCCTTCGACCAACTCGAAGCTCGTACCAAGATGTTCGAGACTGGTATCAAGGTCATCGACCTGTTGACCCCCTACGTTCAGGGCGGCAAGATCGGCCTCTTCGGCGGCGCAGGCGTGGGCAAGACCGTTCTGATTCAGGAAATGATTCAGCGCGTTGCCCAGAACCACGGTGGTGTGTCAGTCTTCGCGGGCGTTGGTGAACGTACGCGTGAAGGTAACGACCTCATTCATGAGATGGAAGAAGCGGGAGTCTTCGATAAGACAGCACTGGTCTTCGGACAGATGGATGAGCCCCCGGGCACGCGTTTGCGTATCGCACTGACCGGCTTGACCATGGCTGAGTACTTCCGTGACGTCCAACATCAGGACGTGCTGTTGTTCATCGACAACATTTTCCGTTTCACCCAGGCGGGTTCTGAGGTATCGACGCTGCTGGGCCGTATGCCCTCCGCTGTCGGTTACCAGCCGAACTTGGCTGATGAAATGGGGCAGCTCCAGGAACGTATTACCTCGGCAGGTGGCCACTCCATCACCTCGCTTCAGGCAATTTACGTCCCCGCCGATGACTACACGGACCCGGCTCCGGCAACAACATTCGCGCACTTGGATGCAACGACCGAGCTTTCGCGTGAAATTGCTTCCCGCGGTATTTACCCGGCAGTGGATCCTTTGGCTTCGACTTCTCGAATCCTTGACCCTGCACTGGTTGGTCGCGAGCACTACGACACGGCAACTCACGTGAAGGCAATTTTGCAGAAGAACAAGGAACTCCAAGACATCATTGCGATCTTGGGTGTCGACGAATTGTCTGAAGAAGACAAGGTGACAGTTGCACGTGCACGTCGCATCGAGCAGTTCCTCTCGCAAAACACCTACATGGCTGAGAAGTTCACCGGTGTTGAAGGCTCGACAGTTCCGCTGTCTGAAACGATCGAAGCTTTCAAGCGCATCGCCGAAGGCTACTACGATCAGGTGCCCGAGCAGGCCTTCTACAACATTGGTGGCATCGACGATCTTGAACGTCGTTGGCACGAAATCGAGAAGGACAACTGACGTGCCTGCCACTGAACAGCTGCAGGTAGAGGTTGTCTCACACGAAGGCAGGTTGTGGCACGGGAGCGCTTCCCACGTGAGTTTTCCTGCAACAGATGGCTCAATTGGTGTGCTTCCCGGCAGGCAGCCGCTGCTTGCTGGCCTCGTTTCGGGTCGCGTAAGCGTGACGACTGAAGACGGCGTTGTCAACTTCGACATCGATCAAGGTCTGGCATCGGTAGATTCCGACTTTATTACGATTGTCGTGGAACACGCCTCCCAGATGTAGATGAGTGGTGTGCGGGCGTTAAACTGTCCGCACACCCTCATTTTTGTCAGGAGGTTTTCATGGTTTTCGCTATCTACGCAATCGTGATCCTCCTTCTTACCCTTTTTGTCCTCTGGGGCTACGTTAATGTGCGCGCTCGTCGTCTCGACCAGCAAGTCGGCGCTTTCCGTGCATGGGCACGTCTCGATTCACATTCGGGCTGGATGTCAGGCATTGGCCACTATCAGGGCGATCGTTTGTGTTGGTACCGTCTCATTGCGCTTTCGATGAAGCCTCACGTTGTTCTCCCTAGGCACGGCTTTGAAGTTTCCCTTCCCCTGCAGCGCTCGACCGATGGTTCCATGGTCGAGGTTCGGCTGAGTTCAGGGGATGTTTTTTTGGATATCGCAGTCGAACCTTTGACCTATAACGGTCTTGTATCGTGGTGCGAATCCGAACCGCCCGCAATCCAAAGTTAAGTTCTCCTCGAAGTCTTGAAAGGCGGGTTTGTGCGCGTCCTTATTGCCTCTTGCACAGTTGATTACTCTGGTCGTCTCAGTGCGCATCTCGATCGTGCAGTCCGCTTGATTATGCACAAGGCGGATGGTTCGGTCCTCATCCATTCTGACGGCGGATCATATAAGCCCCTCAACTGGATGAACGCGCCGTGTACTGTCACTACTGAGATCCCTGAAGAAGGCGAAGAACTCGACGGTGTCACCCAGATTTGGCAAGTACAAGCCGATAAAACGGATGACCGTCTCGTCATCCGAATCCACGAAATTATCGCCGATGTGAGCGAAGAATTCGGCGTTGACCCAGGCCTGGTCAAAGACGGGGTTGAAACGCACCTTCAGGAGCTCCTCGCCGAACAGGTTCCTCAGATCCTAGGGGAGGGGTGGGAACTTGTTCGCCGCGAGTACCCCACGCCGGTGGGTCCCGTTGACCTCTTAGTGCGAGACCCGCAAGGACTCCCAGTCGCGATCGAGGTGAAGAGGCGCGGTGGAATGGATGGCGTCGATCAACTCACGCGTTATCTCTCTCTTCTCGGACGCGATCCACTTCTTGATGGGATTCGTGGCATCTTCGCGGCTCAAGAGATTACCAAACAGGCCCGTACGCTTGCCGAGGACCGTGGGATTGACTGCCTGATCTTGGACTACGACGCGATGCGTGGTTTCGACGATCCCGATTCGCGTTTGTTCTAGATCTGCGATGGACGCATCCACCCAGCGAAGCCTCGCACGTATCATCAGCCATGGCCTCGTCAAAGCCACTGCAGCTGAGGACCCTTGTGATGCTGTGCGCACGCTTCTTGCTCTCCAGGCACAGCAGCCTTCCTCGGTTCCTTGGGCAATCAATCTTCGCCTTCGTGCCCCTTCGATTGCGCAGATTGATCAGGCTTTTGAAAACTGTCTGCTTGTGCGTTCGTGGCCCATGCGAGGGACTATTCACGTCACCTGCGGCGAGGACCATCATTGGCTCCGTTTGCTGCTGCGGCATCGATATAACGGATGGCTCCAATCTTTCGAAGAAGAGGGATTGAGTCGGGGCCTCGTCAAAGAAGCGGCACAGATCGCGTGCAAGCAGATTCATGACTTCGGCCCGCAAAGTCGAGAAGAACTCTGCAGCACATGGGAGGCGGCAGGGATCCGAACAGGGACTGGCCCACAGCGCGAGGCCGCACGTCGAGCAGGGGAGAAGGGGATCTTCGTTGATCGCCGGCACCTCTTCTTGGACCTACATATTTCTGGTTATCTTGCTGCTGGCCCGAGGCGGGGAAATTCTTTCCTTTTCATTGACGCGGGCAAGCTGGCGCCCGCGGAGGGTGTCGCGCAGGGAGAAAAAGATTACGAGGCCGCGCTGGTAAACCTTGCGCGCCGTTACGCCTGGGGACACGGGCCAGTGAGCGCTGAAGACCTTGCGCGTTGGGCGGGTATACCCAAGCGCGAGGCGGCTCGAGCTTTAGAGGGGGCCGCACAGGAAAAACGTGGGCACAGCTTTCCGATTATCCACACTCCGATGGGGTATCACCGTGCAGATCTTGACGCACTCCTGTGCGCTCATGGCGAGGAAGCCCGTTCGCTCATTTGCTTTCCTTCTTTTGATGAGATTCATGTTGGTTATGCAGACCGTTCGTGTCTGGCCGACGCTCAAGCAGAACACGCGATTTGTCCGACGAAGAACGGAATGTTTCGGCCTTTCATCATTGAAAATGGCCGTGTCATTGCGGTGAAAGACCCGCGCGCGGGATATCAATTTGTCGAATCTTATGAGGGAACACCCTCTTTAGGACGTCTTGAACAAGCGGAGGCGATTGCTCAAGTGATGAGTGGAAATTGACTGCGAAAGCGCTGGTCAGTGTGACAAAATAGGGCTATGGATCAACAAATTATGCGAGGCCGCGTAATCCTGAAGGACTCCATCATTGACGATGGTGTTATTGAGATCGAAGGCCAATTCATTACCCGTGTATGTGCCGCTGCAGACTATGAAGGAGATCTTCCTGCCCCCAGTGATTCAACCTTCCTTCCCGGGCTGGTTGATGTCCATTGCCACGGTGGCGGCGGTGAATCTTTCCCCAATGCAACGACTGGCGAAGCCGCAATGGTTGCGGTTATGGAACACCGTCGCCATGGAACGACCAGCCTAGTTGCTTCATGCGTGACAGCCGATGCTGACACTTTGAAAGCCCGAGCCCGTACCCTTGCTTCTCTGGCCAAGCAGGGGGAGCTTGCGGGAATCCATTTCGAGGGTCCCTTCGTTTCGCACGCACGTTGTGGAGCGCAAGACCCCACCTATATCGTCGATCCCGATCCCGATCTCACTCGAGAATTGATCGAGCTGTGTGAGGGGTATGCCCTCTCCATGACCCTTGCCCCCGAAAAGCCTCGTGCATATGGTGAAGGCTCGGTTGCGGAAGCCCTGATTGACGGGGGAGCGCTTCCCTCCTGGGGACATACGGATTCGACCTCTGTATATGCTCGTGAGGCATTGGAATACTCGCGGCTCCGTTTTGCCCAGTCCAACACCAGCCGTGGCCCGCGCGCGACCATTACCCACCTCTTCAATGGGATGCGTCCGCTTCACCACCGCGATACCGGCCCGATCGCAGAGTTCCTCTCTGATGCCGCGCGCGGCGGGGCAGTTGCCGAACTCATCTGCGACAACGTCCATGTCGATCCGCTGTTGGTTCGTGACGTTTACGAGTTGGTGGGCCGCGACCACGTTGTCTTTATTACGGACGCAATGGCAGCTGCCGGTATGCCCGACGGCGCCTACACCCTCGGTCCTCAAGACGTTGTGGTTCGTGATGGTATTGCCCGTCTCGCTCAAGGAGAATCCATTGCAGGTGGAACTGCACACCTGCTGGATTGTGTGCGTGTTGCGTCCACTCTTGGTGGGATTCCGCTGATCGATGCGGTCTACATGGCCTCGGTACAGGGCGCAACCATCCTGGGGGATGAGCGCATCGGTTCCTTGGAGGCCGGTAAGTTCGCCGATGTGGTCGAGGTCGATTCTGCTCTTAATGTGCGTCGGGTTTTACGCCGTGGCACAGTAGTGGAGTGAGAGGAAAGCGATCGCGTAAGCGTCCATGGGGCGAGAGCAGGCCACTTCAGGTCTCTTCTCTCGCCTCAATGGCGCACAGTGAAATTGGACCCGATGGTGATTACTATCAGGTTCAATATCTTCGGACCTCTTCTAAAACCTACACATGTCCCGCGTGTTTGCAGCCTGTCACGGTGGGGAGTGCGCATGTTGTCGCATGGCCTGAAGAACGTGCCTACGGTTTAGAACAGGGTGTTCGCGCTCGGCGACACTGGCACCTTAACTGTTGGAAACGTGGTCTTCGACCGGCATAATGGGCGTGATTGGCTACGTGCACGTGGCGTGAGACACCTCCAGTATGCACTCGTGTTGTTTGCCCGTAGAGTTACAACTAGAGGTTGACAGTATCCCATTACTAGGAGAGTCCGAGTGGATCAGCTCAAGAGATTTCCAGGAGCAGTTGCCGCATGTGCAGTTGCGGTGATTGCAGCGATCGTTGCCGTGTTGGCTTTAACTATTTGGAAGCCTGCGCAGCAAATTAGCGCCTCTGCTTCACCCGAGCAGCCGGTTGTTATTACCCGCGAGGGGCTTTTCCAGCTTGAGAGCGGCGAAGTGACGGTGACCGCTTCTTCGGCATCTGGTCAACAAGTCACGATGGCATTGGGCACGTCTTCTGATGTCCGAGGATGGGTTTCGGATCTGTCCTACGCTGAAATTACTGGTATTTCTGCTAATCGCAGCAATCTTTTGACCCAGGGACATGACGCGCAAGTAAGTGCACCTCCCACGCCAACGCCTTCTCCTTCTCCTTCGAGCGATCAACCTCAGAACCCGGAGGCTTCCCCCCAGCCTTCGCCTTCCACGAGCGCAACGCCGAGTTTGTCGGCAGCTGGCGGAGATATGTGGCTTGACGAGGCCACCGCCGCCTCGAGCGCGACAATGACACTTCGCGATGTCCCCGCAGGTCGCTCTCTCGTCATTACTTCGGATGGGAAGACTGCATCCGACCTGACCGTCACCATGACGTGGAAGACCCCGCATAAGAACATCTTGGCTATTGCTTCGGGAATCATTGCTCTGATCTTCCTGCTTGTCGCTGGTGCACTGGTGGGCTTTTCTCTTTGGCACGAACGTCAAAGCTCGGATACGGGTGCTGACGAAGATGATCCTCAGGCTCCTTCGAAGGCGCTGTCTTTCTTTGAGGAAGAAGCTACTGGCGAGCCGGAACTCCAATCGACAGAAGATGATGAAGTCGTGGAAGAAGAGGAACTTCATTCCGCTGAAAATCAGGAGGGTTCCGAGGAAGAAGAAAGCCCAGACGATGACTATTCCCCCGAGGATCCAGAGAATCTCGATGAAACTGAGGGCAGTGCACAGCCTGAAGAAGAGCCGCGGTTTGGCCGCCACGGGATTGTGAGCGAGGATGAACACGTTGATCCTCCCCAGCGTGAATCCACGGACACCGGCATTATCGACTTGTCGAGCATTCGACCCGGTGCTGTCCTGCCATCTCGTCGTGCACTCCGTCAGGCACGTGAAAATGGCGAGAATCGCGTGGTCATTGGTGGACAGGAATTCGACACTGGACTGATTCCACAGGTTTCCAAGGATGAAGAAGGATCAGTCGAAGAAACTGCCGAGAAGCGTCCTTGGGGGCAGATTATCGGTGGATGGATGTCCTCTAAGGAACGCGGAAAGAAGGAGCAGTGACATGAACGCACGACGTTTTCTTCCTGTTTTTGTTGTTCCGGCTTTCCTTTTGGCTGCCTGCGGCAGTGGGGATTTGGTTGCTCCCGAAACTACTGCCCAGGCCTCGGCAAGTGCTCCGAACTTAGATTCTGCCCGTGTCGAACGCATTCTTGATTCGATTCAAGACACGCTCAACACGGCGGATGCTAGCCGCGATCCCGCACTTCTTCAAGCACGTCTTGAAGGTGGCGCACTGCGTATGCGCACGGACCAATATGCTGCCGCAAAAGCAACAAATACTGAGGTCTCCAAACTCATTGTGAATGAAGGATCAGTTGCGGTCTCGAATTCAAATGATTGGCCTCGCGTCATTGTGAATGTTTCGAACCTGGATCAAACCTCTTTGCCGGTGATCGCTTTCGCAGTCCAAGAGGATGCGCGCTCGCAGTACAAACTTCTGGGGTGGGCGCGTGCGCTCGGAGGCGCGCAGTTCCAGCTCGATAATATGGAAAAGGGTTCCGCACCTTTGACTGCGGATGCTCAGGGCTACGTCAAGACTCCGAAGGAAGCTCTGCAGGGCTACGTTGATATGCTCAACTCCGGCAATGCTGGAAACGACCAGTATTCCGGTGATGATTTTGCTCGCCGCTATCTTCAAGACGCAAAGAGCCTGAATGATGCTGTGCAAGCCGCAGGAAACGTTCAAGCCCATGCTGAAATCTCGGACGAGTTCCCCATCGTTGGTGTCCAGCTGGTTGATGGTTCATCACTGGTCGTCGCTTCCTTCACCTATACTCAGACCTATCAGCGCACTGTTGCTCGCTCGACAATGCGTCTGGGAGGAACGACTGCAGCACTTGCTGAAGGTGACGATGACACCGTTAAGGGGAAAGCAACAGCGACCTACGTTGCAACGGTCCTCTTGCACGTCCCAAAGTCGGGTTCTGATTCACAGGTGATCAGTGTGGTGGGTGCCGAACGAGCACTTGGCTCGGTCGTAAAAGACGATAACGCGGGCAACCCTGATCAACGTTAAGGGAGATTAATAGACATGAATAACGAGGCTCACAACCCTCAGCCTGCAGATTCTCACGGCGCCGTGGATTTGAGCGCCGCGGCAGCGCGAGGTAACTCTTCGGGTGGAGTACAGCCGGCAGCCCAGGGAAATCCTGCGATGCAGGCTCCGACGTCCCAGCGGGGGACGGGCCTTGATATTCCTCTGGTCGATACCTGCGATGATTCGACTTTCGAGGCCGTCGCCGCGCGCTCTCAGCAGGTCCCCGTGGTCATTGTGCTGTGGGCAGCGCAGTCATTGGAGTCCAAGCAGCTTCTGGCAACTTTAGAAGAACTTGCTCGTGACAAGATGGGCGCTTTCCAGCTTGTGGAGATCGATGTCGCTCGTGCACCACGCGTTGCGCAGGCCTTCCAAGTACAAGTTATTCCCACTGTTGTCGCTTTGGTCGGTGCCCGCCCGGTTCCTCTCTTCCAAGGAGTTGCGCCTAAGGAACAGATCGCACCGGTTATCGATGATCTTCTTCGAGCCGCCCAGCAAATGGGCGTGAACGGACGAGTTGCTGTCAGCGGAGAGGACGTCGCTAAGCCGATCCCCGAAGAACATCTTCCGGCTCTAGAAGCTGAAGAACGCGGTGACTTAGAAGGCGCACGCGCGGCTTGGGACAAGATTATTGAGTTGAATCCTCGTGACGAAGACGCGAAAGATCATCGCGCACGCGTGAATCTTCGATTGCGTGAAAGCTCAGCAAGCGATGATCCCTCTGCCCGCGCCGACGCACTCTTTGCCGCAGGCCAGCACGCCGAGGCTTTCGAGGTTCTCTTGCAGCTCATGGAAGACGCCTCGGAAGAAGAAAAGGAAGACTACCGCGTTCGTCTCTTGGATCTTTTCCGCATTGCCGGAAGCACTCCTGAAGTTAAGGCTGCTCGTCGTCGTCTCTCATCCCTGTTGATGATCTGATCAGACGGCGCCTCACTGTAGAGCACATTAGAGGGAGGGGGTGCGGATCCCAGGATCCGCACCCCCTCCCTCTTGCTAAAAGCCGTTACTTTTCCGGAGCGAGCCAGAGTCCGCCGAGAGGCGGAACCCGAAGTTCGACGGAGAAGGGCCGTCCATTCCACGGGATCTCTTCGGCGACAAGGTCTCCAATGTTGACCACTCCGGAACCACCGAAGGTCGGATCATCTGTGTTCACGACTTCGCGCCAG
The DNA here is from genome assembly GCF_900155605.1 of Actinomyces marseillensis. Classification (GTDB taxonomy): domain Bacteria; phylum Actinomycetota; class Actinomycetes; order Actinomycetales; family Actinomycetaceae; genus Pauljensenia; species Pauljensenia marseillensis. The sequence goes on from NZ_LT707420.1 coordinate 1,276,742, forward strand.
GTGCCACCGTGTGGTAAACCAACGCGGTAGCCCTCGTGTGGGTTACCCGCGAAGTTCACGACGCAGACAAGCTCATCGTGAGCGCTGTGTCCGCCAGCGGCCTCGGATTTGCGAATGTAGGAAATGAGGTTGTGGTCGCCATCGGAGGCGTCAATCCACTCAAATCCGGTGTAGGTGTCGTTCCACAGTGCGGCGTGGGCACTGTAGAGTTCGTTCAAACGCGAGACCAAAGCGGCCATCCCAGCGTGATCGGGGCGATCGTAGAGCCACCAATCAAGAGAATAGCTTTCGTTCCACTCCTGCTCCTGGGCGAATTCTTGTCCCATGAAGAGGAGCTGCTTGCCGGGGTGAGACCACTGATAGGCGTAGAGAGCACGCAGGCCGGCCATCTGTTGCCAATGGTCGCCCGGCATCTTTGAGACAAGCGCACCCTTACCATGAACAACCTCGTCGTGAGACAGCGGCAAGACATAGTTCTCGGAGAAGGCATAGACCAAGGAGAAGGTGAGTTCTCCGTGGTGCCAGCGGCGATTGACCGGATCTTCCGAGAGATAACGCAGGGTGTCATTCATCCACCCCATATTCCACTTCATACCGAAACCGAGGCCTCCGCCGGAAGTCTGAGCAGTCACTCCTGGCCATGCGGTGGATTCTTCGGCAATCATGACGATGCCCGGGTGCAAGCGATATGCCGTTGCAGTTGCTTCTTGGAGGAAGGAGATCGCCTCGAGGTTTTCACGCCCACCATACTGGTTGGGGTGCCACTGACCGTCCTTACGGGAGTAATCGAGGTAGAGCATCGATGCCACTGCGTCAACGCGCAGACCATCGATATGGAACTGGTCAAGCCAGTAGAGGGCATTGGCAACAAGGAAGTTACGAACTTCGGTGCGCCCAAAGTTAAAGACGTAGGTTCCCCAGTCCGGGTGTTCTCCGCGGAGGGGATCCGGATCTTCATAGAGGGGAGTGCCATCGAAACGGGCGAGTGCCCAGTCATCCTTGGGGAAGTGGGCAGGCACCCAGTCCAAGATCACACCGATGCCTTCTTGGTGAAGGCGATCGACCAGGTAACGGAAGTCGTCGGGGGTTCCGTAGCGCGAGGTTGGCGCGTAGTACGAGGTCACTTGGTATCCCCAGGAACCGCCGAAGGGATGCTCGGCAAGAGGCATGAACTCAACGTGCGTAAAGCCCATCTTCTTGACGTAGGGGATGAGTTCATCGGCAAGGCCGCGGTATCCGAGATCTTGCTTCCATGAGCCTGCATGAACTTCGTAAATAGACATCGGACCCGAATGCGGATTCGTGTGCTCCCGTGCGCGCAGCCACTCATCATCTTCCCACGTGTGGAACACATCGGTCACCACTGAAGCGGTTGCGGGAGGAATCTCAGTTGCTCGGGCCATCGGGTCGGCCTTTTGGAACCAATCACCCGAGGGGCCCTGGATTTCAAACTTGTAGCGAGCGCCTACTCCAACGCCTGGAACGAAGAGCTCCCACACTCCCGAGGCTCCCATGGAACGCATTGAGTGAGCGGTGCCATCCCAGAAGTTAAAGTCGCCGACGACGCGAACTGCGCGAGCATTGGGTGCCCACACTGCGAAGGCAACGCCGTCGACCGGTCCCATGACGCCATCAAAATGGGTGATATGCGCCCCTAGGACATCCCAGAGACGCTCATGGCGTCCCTCGCCGATGAGATAGGTGTCCATCTCTCCGAGAGTCGGGAGGAAACGATAGGGATCATCAACGACTTGCGAATGATCTCCGTAGGTGACGCGCAGGCGGTAGTCGGGGATAACGTCTGCTTCGAAAGCACACACCCAGACCCCGGAATGCTCGTGGGCCGCGGGAAGTGTCTTATCAGGAGTAATCACCTCGACAGAATCTGCCAAGTGGTGAACACAACGAATGGTGACGACGCCGTCACTAAGGTGTGCTCCCAACACATCGTGAGGAAGAGCGTAGCGTCCTTCGGCTACTGCATCGAGGACGTCTGTGGCCACTGATGTCGCTTGAGGTTCCATGTGTTCATCATCTCATGTTCGAAGGTGATCGTGTAATTATTCGGTTTCGATGGCCATGACATGGCCGAGTCGATCCCAGGGAGACAGACGGACCCAGTTGGTCGTTGACCAGGAGTAACGCTGTCCGTCGAGTTCATCAACAACCGTGAAGTTAGCTGATGAGGTACCCAATGAAAGCCCGCTCAAATCAACGTGAACTTCACCCTCAACCGTATTTTCCGGATCGAGTGAAAGAACGACGATGACGGTGTCGGGCACTCCAGTAGGAGAGAAACGAGCGGGAACGTGCTTTGAGAAGCACAAAAGTCGATCCGAGGTCGTGGGATGAATACGCAAGTCGTGGAGCTGACGCAGTGCGGGGTGGCGCTCGCGCGCACTGTTGAGCAGCGTCAATAGAGCAGGAATTCCTGTCCCTTGGGCAAGCTTGGGATCACGGGGCCTGAACTCGTACTTTTCGTTGTCATTGGGTTCTTCAGCTCCGGGACGCTGGACGTTTTCAACCCATTCGTAGCCCGAGTAGATTCCCCACGAGGGAGCTCCGAGGGCCGCAAGCATCGCGCGAATTGCAAAAATTGCCGTTCCGCCTGTCGTCATTTGAGGCGTGAGAATATCGTGGGTCGTCGGCCAGAAGGTCGGTCGAATGAGGTGAGCTGTTTTTTGGGAGAGTTCGGTGAGATACTCTTCGATTTCATCCTTGTAGGTTCGCCACGCGAAGTATGTGTAGGACTGGTCAAAACCGACAGCGCCCAAGGTACGCATCATTGCAGGACGGGTGAAGGCCTCGGCAAGGAAGATCACGTCCGGGTAACGCGTGTGAAGCTCTTCCAAAAGTCGCAGCCAGAAGGGGACTGGTTTCGTGTGCGGGTTATCAACGCGGAAGATCTTGACACCATGAGAAATCCACAGTTCGAGCATGTCGCGAATGGCCGTGTAAATCCCCTCGGGATCGCGGTCGAAGTTCAGGGGATAAATGTCCTGATACTTCTTTGGGGGATTTTCGGCGTAGGCGATGGAACCATCAGCACGCTGCGAGAACCAGTCGGGATGCTCACTGACCCACGGGTGATCGGGCGAACACTGCAAGGCGATGTCCAGCGCAACCTCAAGGCCAAGTTCGCGCGATTGCTCAACGAAGTAATCGAAATCGTCAAAGTCGCCAAGCTCGGGATGGATCGCATCATGTCCGCCTTCGGCTGAGCCAATTCCGTAAGGGCTTCCAGGTTCGCCCTTGTGGGCGATCAAAGCATTGTTCTTACCCTTGCGGTTGGTCAATCCAATGGGGTGAATGGGCGTCAAATAGATGACGTTAAACCCCATTGAGGCAATCCTTGGCAAGTCCTCGACAGCGGTGCGCAAGGTGCCTGAAACCCAACGCCCCTTTGAGTCTTGGAAAGCGCCATGGGAACGCGGGAAAATTTCGTACCAGGCGCCGGCAAGAGCGCGGTTGCGGGCAACGAAAAGGGGATAGGTACGCGTCGAACCGTAGAGGTCTCTGAGTGGGAACTGCCTAAATACCGCGCGCACTGGCGCCGAAAGACCAGTTGAGAGACGACGCTGGGGAGTTTGCGCGGTATTGCGCAGTCCCTTCGCAGCATCCAAGAGAGTATCGATTGCTGAGCGTGTCGGTTGGGTTTGTGAGGGGTTGTTGAGTGCCTCGCCCCTGGCGGCGCGTTCCATCAAGAGTGCGCCTTCTTCAAGCATCAGCTCAACGTCGACGCCCGCACCGATTTTGACTGACGCGTCATGGCGCCATGTTGCATAGGGATCCGACCAGGTATCGATCCTGAAACTCCACTGACCGACGGCATCGGGCATAACCCATGCTTCATAGCGGTCGAGGCCAGGAGCGATGTCGCGCATGAGGGCGCGTGAGTGAATCGATCCTCCGGGGCGCAGGAGAACTGCCTCAGCTGCATAGCAATCATGCCCTTCTCTGAAGACCGTCGCCCTGATAGGAAAAGCCTCAAAAGCAGTGGCTTTGGCGGGAAGATTTCCGTCCTCGACGACGGGGAAAACTTCAGTTGCGGGGATGCGGGCCAGGAGTGTCTCGTTCACACATCTAAGCGTAATGGAAATTGTGAGCGTCGACATAGTCTAGCCGCTGAAAGGTTGCTGAGAAGACAAAATGGTGGTGGTCCTTAACGTGAACCACCACCATTTTTATGAACTTCAGTAGACCATGTGCATGGCCTGACGAACCTCGTTCAGGGTCTGTTCTGCCTGTTCGTTAGCCTTCTCGTTTCCTTGGCGAAGAATAGAGAGCAGGTAACCCGGATCTGCGGCTAGTTCTTCGCGGCGAGCGCGGATCGGCGCAAGCATCTCATTGAGCGCCTCGGTAACGGTTGCTTTGAGCATTCCACCACCGCCGTCTCCGATCCTCTCGGCGATGGCAACTGGATCTTCACCCGTAGCCAACGAAGCCAACATCAGCAGGTTGGATACCTCGGGACGATTGTCGGGATCGTAGGTGATATGACGATCCGAATCCGTCTTCGCTCGCTTGAGAATGCGAGCGGTCTCATCTGCGCTCATCGCGAGTTCGATCGTGTTTCCACGCGACTTCGACATCTTCGTGCCGTCAGTTCCCAAGAGAAGGGGAGTCTCAGACAATAGCGCATCGGGACGCGGGAAAACTGCGCGCTTGGGGTCGACGCGCCCGTAACGCTTATCGAAGCGCTGAGCGATCAAACGCGTCTGTTCGATGTGGGGAAGCTGGTCTTGTCCAACAGGAACAAGATTTGCCTTGCAGAACAAAATATCGCATGCCTGGTGGACCGGGTAGGTCAGCATCAAACCGGTCATTGCGCGTCCATCGGTTGCCTCAAGTTCAGCCTTCACCGTGGGATTGCGATGCAATTCAGACTCAGTGACCAGCGACAGGAACGGAAGCATGAGCTGGTTGAGTGCAGGAATTGACGAGTGATTAAAGATCGTCGTCTTTTCTGGATCGAGTCCAACCGCCAAGTAATCGGTGACGAGGCCTAAAACGCGTTCCTCAATGGGGCCAACTGCGTCCCGGTCGGTAATCACCTGGTAGTCGGCGACCAGAACCCAGGTGTCAATGCCACGTTCTTGAAGAAGAACGCGATTGCGCAGGGTTCCAAAGTAATGCCCCAAGTGGAGACGGCCGGTGGGGCGATCTCCAGTTAATACACGGAATCGCGAGGGGTCCTGGTCGATGGCCTCTTCGATTTCCTTCGAACGCGCAATTGAACGTGCGAGGGATGCATCAGAGGTAGATTGCTCAAGTGTTTCTTCGCTGCTAGTCACTAGGCCAGTTTAGCGTGATCAACCCTGAGGCGAAGACTCTACAGCAGACAGGTAGATGTGCATGCTGAAGGGTTCCAAAGAAATAGTTTCTCCTGGATTCTTTCGATCGAGAGAAGTCGGCAACCGCGTGGCGTCGAGCAAAGAGCTAATTCCACCGTCTTCGGGGTTACCCCATGCGGTGTCGAAAACCTGAACCCACGGGCAGCCGCGGCCTTGGGGAAGAGCGACATCACGGTCATCTGTTGTGCCGTTGAAGACAACCAAGGCGTCGCGGCCACTGTAGGGGCTACCGGAGCGAAGCATCTGGAAAACTCGAGATTCTTGAGACCCCCAAATGTCGTCCCTCATCGGTGAACCATCGGCGCTATACCAAGAAAGATCAGCGATAACATCACCATGAGGATCTGTTCCTGAAAAGAAAGCCATGGGGCGAAGCGCCGGGTGAGCACGGCGCAAGGCCAAAAGCCAACGTACTGTTAGGAGCTGGTCTTTCTGGAGTTCAGAAAGATCCCAATCGATCCAAGAAATCGGAGAATCCTGGCAGTAGGCATTGTTATTACCAAATTGCGTACGTGAGAATTCGTCTCCTGCAACCAACATTGGAGTTCCGGAAGAGACCAACAAAGTCGCAAGTAGATTTCTCTGGCTGCGCTGACGTGCAGGAATAATATCTTCAACAATGCCCGTTACGTCGCGGACATCGGGATCAACGCCGATGATGGGGGAGGCAATTGCCCCCTCCAACCCGTGATTCCACGAGTTGTTGTTATCAGAACCATCACGGTTTTCTTCGAGGTTTGCCAGATTGTGCTTGTGATCGAAGGCCGTCAGATCCGCCAAGGTGAAACCATCATGGGCGGTTACGAAATTGACCGAAGCACTGGGGCCACGCAGATATCCCACGCCATGACCGAAGAGGTCTTGAGACCCCGACAAGCGAGTCGCAAACTCGTTCGAACCGCCTGCGCCACGCCCGCCGGCCAATGCACGCATATCGGAGAGCCAGAAAGTGCGCACCGTGTCACGGAAACGGTCGTTCCATTCACAGAATGGATCAGGGAAATTACCTGTTTGCCAGCCGCCAAGGCCAACGTCCCAAGGTTCGGCAATAAGTTTGACCTCGCGAAGAATCGGGTCTGCGCCCATGCCGATGAGAACAGGGTGCATCGGGGTGAAACCATTTGCAAAGCGCCCCAGGGTTGCCGCAAGGTCAAAGCGGAACCCATCGATCCCCATATTCGATACCCAATAGCGCAGAGAATCAAGGATCAGTGAAATAACCTGGGGATTGTCCGTATTGACAGTGTTTCCAGTCCCAGTCGTATCGATGATGTGCGAGGGGTATCCCTCGGTACGCCGGTAGTACAGGGGCGAATCGAGGCCACGGAAAGACAGGGATGGACCAGCATCACCATTTTCGCAGGTGTGGTTGTAGACGACATCCAAGATGACTTCGATACCTGCTTCATGCAGGATCGAAACCATTCCACGAAATTCATCTATTACTGCCTGAGGTCCGCGTGCACGGGCAGACGCGCTGGCATAGGAAGGCTCGGGGCTAAAGAATGACAGAGTCGAGTATCCCCAGTAGTTTGTGAGTCCGCGTTCAACGAGGAAAGGCTCATCAGACTTTGCGTGGACTGGAAGTAGCTCGACGGAAGTGACGCCAAGCTCCTTGAGATAGCGCACTGAAGCGGGGTGAGCGAGTCCTGCGTAGGTGCCGCGAAGGTTCGGGGGAACCTCCGGCATCTTCTGGGTAAAGCCTTTGACGTGAAGCTCATATATGACCGTCTCGTCCAAAGGGATCTTGGGTTGTGGGGCAAGACGGAAGGAAGTGTCGATGACCACGCTATGCGCGTTGTAGGGAGCAGAATCGGACTGTGAAGGCTCGAGCGGATAGGAAACCGGGTACAGATCTTCATCAACGCTGTGGGCGTAGACCTCGGGGCAAATATCGACGTTTCCCGCGAGCCCGCGACCGTAGGGGTCAATGAGTAGCTTGTTGTAGTTGAAGAACAAGCCTGCGTCGGGATCCCAAGGCCCTTGAGCGCGGAAGCCGTAGTGAGTACCGACTCCAAGGCCTTCAATGTAGCCGTGCCAGATTCCATGATCAGGTCCGAGAAGATGGTAGCGTTCTTCGCTACCGCTTTGCGGGTCGATGACGCAGAAATCTACTTGAGTTGCGCGCGTGGAGACAACAGCGACGTTAAGGCCCGATCCTGCCACTGAAACGCCCAGCTGACGATAGTGAGGATTCGGCCGGTTAACGGCACGGAACGTGTGTGTTTGCTGTTGTGACATTACCGCCTCTAAATCTGTCATAACACATACAAGCATAGTCGTTCCTGTTCCTCAGCACACTCGGAGCTGCGCGTATGAGGCCTGATATGGCACTCTGGATACATGAGGATTGCAGTGCTGGCTAAGCAAGTTCCCGATACCAGCTCGGGGCGCCGTTTTGAAGGCTCGCGTCTTGTCCGCGGTGAAGACGATGTACTGAACGAATTTGATGAGAATGCAGTAGAAGCAGCGGCTCAGCTTGTTGCTGCTTATGGCGGTGAAGTGCTCGCTGTGAGCATGGGGCCGGAAGATACCAGTGACGCATTGATTCGCTGTCTCGCTCTCGGCGCCGATAGCGCTTACCTCCTTTCGGATCCCTTGCTTGAAAACGCCGATGTGACAGTGACAGCGCGCGCACTCGCGGCTTTGATCTCGCTCTTGGCCGAAGAAGAAGCGATCGACCTTGTTCTGTGCGGCATGGCGGCATCTGATGCAATGACCTCGATGCTTCCGGCAGCACTTGCTGCTGTTATGAATGTTCCTTTGGTGTCGCAGGTGCGTGAATTAACTGTTGACCCCGCAAAGGGGCATGTCCAAGCACTGCGCAGCGTGGATGGCGTTGATGAAACCCTGCGCGCACCTCTTCCGGCAGTGGTTTCGGTGACGGATCAGCTCAATGAGCCTCGATTCCCAGGCTTTAAGGATTTGAAGGCAGCGCGCGCGAAGCCTCTCGTTCAGGCTGAACTCGATGACGTCGCTGGCTACGATCCCAGTGGATGCCTCTGTGAATTACTCTCCGGAGCTCGCTCCGAGATGCCTTTGAGTGTTGTCTCGATGACAGAACATAACCGCGGCGGCTCTGGTGAAGTCTTTACCGATACCGGGGACGGCGGGACGCGTCTGGCTGAGTTCATTGAGGAGAAGATGAAATGAGCACTTGTCTCAAGGACGCGATTGTCGTCATTGATTGTTCGGATACCGCTTGTGTGGGTTCGCGTTATCGCGACATGATTGCCCAGGCGCATGAGTGCGCCGATGCTGTCCATGCGATCGTGGTCTGCCAGGACGGGCGCGAGTCTTTGCGCGAAGAACTTGGGCGCCTCGGCGTTTCTTCCTGTGTTTTTCTCCAGGTGAATGAGTCGGCGCTGACTGCCTCGGCACTTTCTCCGGCAATCGCCTCGGCTTACACGCGTTTCGGTAACCTGGAGGCCCCGCTTCTTTTCGCTTCGCGTTTCCTTGACCGCGAGAGCGCAGCTTCGCTTGCGATCACCTTGGGAGGCTGCGCGATTGCCGAGGCCGTGGCCCTTCGCGTGGAAAACGGACGCTTGTGTGCGACCACAGATGCCTTGGGGGGGACATGGCGTGCAGAGATTGCCACGCACAGCGCTCCAGCGTGCGTGTGCGTGCGTTCTCGTGGATTGGAAGTAACGGCCGAGGAAAACGAATGCGTCGAGCTCGCTACTGAAGTCGTAGATCCCGATCCTACGCATACGCTCGTTATTGAGCGGGTTGAATCCAGCTCAGATGGGCGTCCCAATGTCACTGATGCGCAGGTCGTTGTCGTTGGTGGTCGTGGTGCTGGTAATGACTGGTCTCTTGTTGAAGATCTCGCTGATGTCCTGGGCGCTGGAATTGGCGCGACCCGCGACGCTGTTGACGAAGGCTGGGCTCGTCGCAGCGCGCAAATCGGTCAAACCGGTCTCACGATTGCTCCCAAGCTCTACATCTCGCTTGGAGTCTCGGGCGCGATTCATCACACAGTGGGGATTATGTCCTCGCAAACGATCGTTGCAATCTGTGATGACCCCGATGCGCCGATCTTCGAACTCGCGGACTTTGGCGTAGTGGGCGATATGTACGAAATCGTTCCCCAGGCTCTGGAACACTTGCGCGCATGGCAGGCATCTAGAGCCGACAACTAGTGAAAGACACACGTGTCGCATTACCTTGATCACGCGGGATCAGCGCCTCTGGCCCCTGGTGTTTGTGAGGCATGGATCCATGCCCAAGAATCGCTGAGTGAGCGCCCGGGGAATCCGGCTGCGCTACATGCCGGTGGTCGCGCTGCTCGCAGGATGCTTGAGGATGCGCGCGAACGTGCAGCCGCTGCCCTTGGTGCCGAGCGTCCGGAGCTTGTCTTTACGTCGGGGGCAACAGAATCTAATGCTCTTGCACTTCTTGGGGCTTCTCGGGGAATGCGAGACAAAGATGCGTCGCGCAGCGATGTGTGGATGTCACGCCTTGAACACGACGCGGTGAGCGAGCAATCTGAAGTGCTGGGGCGTGAGGGCTTCGGCATTCGCAAGTTTGATGTCGATTCACGAGGCATGACGACACTTAAGAATCTGCGTGAAAACCCGGAGGCTCTTCAACGCGCCGCCCTCATGTCGCTGACTTGGGTGTGCTCTGAAGTGGGAAGTATTCAACCGATTAGGGAATTAGCAGAGTTCGTCAGGTCGAACTCAGAGGATACACTGGCCCCTCTTCTTCACTCTGATGCAGCGCAGGCAATTGGATACTGCGATGTCAATTTCGGGCAGAGCGGTCTCGATCTCCTGACAGTGGGCGGACACAAGGTTGGGGCCCCTGTCGGCACCGGTGCATTGCTTGTTCGCCGGGGAGTGAAGGTCATTACCGACCGCCCCGGTGGAGGACATGAAAGGGGAATCCGCTCGGGTACCCCAGATGTTGCTGGCGCATGCGCACTGGCAACCGCATTGGAATACGCAGCTGCACACCGCCTCGAACGCGTTCAGAGGGCAGAAGAACTTCGCCGCCGTCTCCTAGCTGGTCTTCCCAATGACGTACGCTTGACGGTGGATCCCCGCGCGGCCTCGGCGGCGATTATCCACTTGATGATCCCGACTCACCATCCAGAAGCGGTCCTATTAGCTATGGATATGGCAGGCGTTGACGTCTCGGCTGGATCTGCGTGCCACGCCGGTGTTTCGCGCCCGTCGAGAATTGTCATGGAACTGGGATACGGTGAAAACCAGGCTCTTGGCGTCCTGCGCGTGTCGACGGGAATTGAAACTCGAGCTGCAGATATCGATGCTTTCTTATCCGCACTTCCCGCCGCCATTCGAGCCGGGCAAGCCTTGGACGAGCGAGAGGGAACAGTCGCATGAGGGTCTTAGCTGCTCTTTCAGGTGGAGTTGATTCTGCAGTCGCAGCTGCAAAAGCTGTAGAAGCAGGGCACGAGGTCGTTGGTGTTCACATGGCGCTTTCCTCTCAGCCTCAAGAGTGCCGCCTTGGCTCACGCGGCTGCTGCTCCGTTGAAGATGCGGCAGATGCTGCGCGCGCAGCAGAGATTATGGGGATTCCCTTCTATGTGTGGGATCTGGCTGAAGAGTTTGAGCAGACAGTAATCACCGATTTTGTTGAGCAATACGCGGCCGGTCACACCCCGAATCCCTGCGTGCGTTGCAATGAGTTTGTGAAGTTCAGAGAACTGGCGCAGCGTGCACGGGCGCTCGGTTTTGACGCGGTCTGTACGGGACACTACGCGAGGATTGTTCAAGGGCCGAATGGGCCGCAGCTCCACCGAGGCAAAGACGAAGCGAAGGACCAATCCTACGTTTTGGCAATTATGGGGCCGCAGGAACTGCCGCGCGTAATCTTCCCGCTGGGCGAAGCTCCTTCGAAAGCATGGGTCCGTTCAGAGGCTGAAAGAATGGGGCTGGGGGTTTCCAACAAGCCCGATTCCTACGATATCTGTTTCATTCCCGATGGAGATACCCAGGGCTTCCTCAAGTCTCATCTGGGCTCAAAACCCGGAGAAATTGTCGATACCGACGGGCAAGTCGTTGGTCGCCACGAAGGATACTGGAACTTCACGGTTGGTCAGCGTCGTGGCTTGAACTTGGGAAATCCCGCTGCAGATGGTCGGCCTCGGTATGTGGTGGAAACGCGACCCGAGACCAATCAGGTGATTGTCGGCGCTTCAGAACTCTTGTCTGTGGACCGTATGACCTGTTCGGATATCGTCTGGCTTGCGAGCGACGATTCGGGAGAGGTCGACGATGCCGCGACACGTACCTTTGGGGTATCGATCGGGGAACGGAGCTTGGGTGAGGTCGATGAACGTGTGCTCACCGCGCAGATCCGTGCCCACGGCATGCCCAGCGTTGTCACCGCTCTTCAGCGCTTTGGAGGAGATGAAGGAAAGCTTGAGCTCTGCCTTGCTCTGCCGGTTCGTGGCGTGGCAGCTGGGCAATCCATGGTGCTGTATCGGGGAACGCGTGTGATTGCCGAGGCAACAATTGAACGTGCGCACCGTGGTGAGGGGAGCGTAGCCTCCTAAGAGAGGTTCGGGAATTCATTAGTGCGCAAGATGGGACTCGAACCCACACGTCAAAGACACTGGAACCTAAATCCAGCGCGTCTACCAATTCCGCCACTCGCGCAACGCTCCGAGTTTACCTTATCGACGGTGTGGGGCACTCGTCGAAAGCGCTACGCGAGCATAGGGCGTCTCTCGCGACTAAGCTCGTCGCTATGACTCAACTTCATGTAGGGGACAAGGCTCCCGATTTCACGCTCGAAACAACACAGGGCACACTGACTTTGCAGGAACTCTTAGATCGAGCTCGGGTCGGAGTCATCGTCTATTTCTATCCCAAAGCCTCGACACCTGGGTGCACGAAGGAAGCGTGTGATTTCAGGGATCACTTCAATTCCTTTAAGGCACAGGGGTACGAAGTTATCGGTGTCAGTGCGGATTCGATGAAGGCTCTTGAAAACTTTGCACAGAAGCAGTCTTTGAACTTTCCTCTGGCCTCTGATCCGGACAAGACGATGCTTGCCGAGTGGGGAGCGTGGGGAGAAAAGAAGAACTACGGGAAGGTCTTCGTGGGCATTATCCGCTCAACGATCGTGCTCGACCCTAGCGGCGTTGTCACGCATGCCCTCTATAACGTCAAGGCAACCGGCCATGTTGCTCGCTTGCGCAGAGACCTTGGTCTCGATGACTAAGTAAAATTGGGCCAAACCACGAGGAAGCGGTTTGGCCCAATTTCTATTTGTGATGAGGGATGAATGACTGCGGAGCGCGGTGCGCCGTTGAACCCCACTCCGCAGCCGGCTCTTGTAGATGAGCTGCGAAGGTGAGAGCGTCGCGGTCACAGTGATGTTGCTTGGATCTCCGGATCGAACAGCGGGACCGAGGAAGGGCGGCGTTCTTCGGCGGTTGCAAAGGATTCAGCAGCGCCAATAAGGGTGTGCAGGTCATGACCTTCGAGCATCCACTGTGCAGGGGTCGTCTGATCAAGGATCTCAAGAGGACGCTGGAACCACGAAGCAGCAGTGAGCTGGTGAACCCGACCACGCAGGCGACCGAGAACATCCGACATATCGTCAATGACGGAGTGATTGGCCATGAGCTGCCACGTGGGGTAGTACCAGATTGTTGAAGGAGATTGGACTGCAAGAATGCGATTGGTTCGCACAGCCTTGTTGATTCCTTGACGCGAAATTCCAAGCCAAGCAACGATGTCGGACGTGGTGCACACAGGGCCGACGAGTTCGTGAAGGCCTGGACGGGGATCGGTCATTGAACGGACCAGATGGGTGGCCTGCTCGACGATATCGGGAGTAATGACGGTACGGCGACGAGCACTTAACTGTTGTTCAATCGATGCGAGCAGATCCTTCTCTGAAGAAGTGAGACGACGCATGAGAGGCTCCGAGGGGGGTGAGTAGGGCTCAGATACACATGGAGGTACCCGGCCATTGGCGCCGCCTCGGCAATGGGTGCGCCATGAGGGACTTGAACCCCCAACCCGCTGATTAAGAGTCAGCTGCTCTGCCAGTTGAGCTAATGGCGCTTCAGTTATGTGTTTACAGTAGCACACAAGTGAACGTACTGTGTGCGCCATGAGGGACTTGAACCCCCAACCCGCTGATTAAGAGTCAGCTGCTCTGCCAGTTGAGCTAATGGCGCTTTGTCCTTAGGACAAGAAAGTAGATTACATACTCATGACGCCATGCGCAAATCATACTGAGGCCGAATCATGAGTACAAGGCTGTAGGCTAGGGGAGTGCAAGCAGTTGACATGGCGTCGGTCGATAGCCGAGTTTCCCGCGAAAATACGGTAACGCAGGACTACCTCAAAGCAATTTGGGGAGCTGAAGAAAACGGTGACGAAGGAATCACAATTCGTTCACTGGCCTCGCGCGTCGGAGTCGCAGTTTCGACTGCCTCGGAAAAAGTCAAAAGGCTTGCAGCCGAGGGGCTAGCCTTCCATGAACCCTATGGGAAAGTCACTTTGACCGAAGAAGGGCGCCGGCGAGCTCTAGAAGTCGTTCGCCGTCATCGTCTTCTTGAGACGTATCTTCATGACGCGTTGGGTTTCGATTGGGACGAAGTTCATGAAGAAGCCGAAATCCTTGAGCACGCCGTCTCTGACCGCCTTCTGAATCGGATTGATGAACATCTGGGATACCCAAAGCGCGACCCCCACGGCGATCCAATTCCTTCGGCGGATGGGCAGGTGCGTATTCTTTCGCTCGTGCCCTTGCGGGATGTCCCGCTCCACTTTCCCATGCAAATTGCTCGTTTTAGCGATAACGGTGCATCGGCTCTTCGCTCACTCGAATCTAAGGGCTTGGGGCTTGACGCCGTCGTGCTGGTCAGTGAACGAATGAGTGATCAAACGATGAAAGTGATCGTTCAAGCAGAAGAAAAAGAACGACTCCTTGAGCTTAACGCCCAAGAAGTCGCCCTTGTATTTGTGACGAATGTCGGGGGAGAGACAACGGTTTACTGAAGTGATGTCATCTGGGGCGGAACTTCCTCGCCGTAACCCAAAGCAACCACGGCCTCGCGAAGCTTCTCAATCGCAGCGTCGAGTTCTTCTGAGCTTGCTGGGGCAGCGTTGCTTAAAAGGACGTCGCTCTCGGTGCGCAGAGGAATGACGTGCAGGTGGGTATGAGGAACTTCGAAACCGGCGATGACAAGACCGGATCGCTCGACACCAAAGGCGTGCTCTTGTGCTCGACCAATAATCTGTGCAACTTCCATCAAGTGGGTGCACACCTGCGCATCTAATTGCGTCCATGAAGGAACGGGATCGCGCGGAACGACAAGGACATGCCCTGGACTGGTCGGCTCGATGGTCGCGAACGCAACGCAGGAATCGTCGGCCCAGACGAAACGCCCAGAGAACTCACCTGAAATAATTTTTTCAAAAACGGTACTCATGTCTCTATTGTCGAACGCCGCAAGGGTTTTGCCTAGTGGGAATAAACAGGCAAATTTGCGCCAATGCACTACCCTAGATACGGCATAGAACAAGCCTGAAGACACTGTGTTTTCAGGGTAGATGGAGGCAAGGATGAGCGAGATCTCAACAGGGGAGCCCGATTTCCGTTACACGGCGCAATTGGCCGGAGAGATCGAAAACAAGTGGCAGGACCTATGGGACGAACGTGGGACCTTCTACGCGGATAACCCCGAGGGAGATCTTGCAGGTGATCTTGCCAAGCGTCAGCCTTTCTTCCTCCTCGATATGTTCCCCTATCCCTCAGGTAAGGGCCTGCATGTTGGCCACCCGCTGGGATACATCGCAACTGACACCGTTGCGCGTTTCCATCGCATGCAAGGCGAGAACGTTCTGTACACCATGGGCTACGACGCTTTCGGCCTTCCTGCAGAACAGTACGCCGTCCAGACCGGCCAACACCCGCGCGTGACAACCGAAGAGAACATAGCGAATATGCGTCGCCAGCTGCGCCGTCTGGGGCTCTCGCACGACCGCCGTCGTTCCTTCGCAACGACCGACGTCGACTACGTGCACTGGACCCAGTGGATTTTCCTTCAAGTGTTCAATTCATGGTTTGATCCGCAGGCACCGCGCCGCGATGGACGAGGCCTGGGGGCCGCGCGTCCGATCAGCGAATTGATTGCGCAGTTTGCTTCTGGAGCGCGTGAGCTTCCCTCCGAGATCGCGCAGGGACGTACGTGGGATCAATTGAATTCGCGTGAACGCGCGCAGATCATCGATTCCTACCGCCTCGCCTATATCTCCGAGGCGCCTGTGAACTGGTGCCCGGGATTGGGAACCGTTCTGGCCAACGAAGAAGTGACGGCGGATGGCCGTTCCGAGCGCGGTAACTACCCGGTTTTCAAGCGCAGCCTGCGTCAGTGGATGATGCGCATTACTGCCTACGGTGATCGCCTCGCTGAAGACCTCGACACCATTAACTGGCCGGAGAAGGTGCGCACCATGCAGCGCAACTGGATCGGCCGCTCCAACGGTGCGGAAGTTGACTTCATTGCGGTCGGCGAAGGCGTGAGTGATCGTGGGTTCACGGTCTACACGACTCGTCCCGACACTCTCTTTGGCGCAACCTTCGTCGTCTGGTCGCCCGAGCACCCCCTCCTCGGTGGTACCACCCCGGGATCGGCCTCGGACCAGGCATCGCTGGATATTCCCGCGAGCTGGCCAGAGGGGACCCGCGAGGCGTGGAGTGCCGGCTATGCGACGCCTGCCGAGGCCGTGGCGGCTTACCGAGCACAAGCCGCTGCAAAGACTCCTGAGCAGCGCGCAGAAGACGCGGGGGAGAAGACGGGTGTCTTCACTGGCCTGTGGGCAATTAACCCTGTCAATGGCCGCCGGATTCCTGTGTTCATTGCTGACTATGTCCTCATGGATTACGGCACCGGTGCGATCATGGCAGTTCCCGCACACGATGATCGTGACTGGGAATTTGCTCAGCGTTTCGATCTGGATATCATCCGCACCATTGGTGACGCGCAGGATCCGACCGCTCACGACCTGAGCCAGGGGGCCTACACCGGCGATGGCGTTGCGGTTGACTCTGCAAACGATGAAATTAGCCTCAATGGTCTGGATAAGGACGCGGCAAAGGCAGCGATGACCCAATGGCTCGAAGAAAAGGGCCTGGGGCGTGCGGCTGTTACCTACCGTCTGCGCGACTGGCTCTTCAGCCGTCAGCGTTACTGGGGAGAGCCTTTCCCGATCGTGTGGGACGAAGAAGGAGTGGCTCACGCACTCCCCGAAAACATGCTCCCCGTTGAGCTTCCTGAGATTAGCGACTATTCGCCTCGCACCTTCGATCCCGATGACGCCGATACGGAACCAGAAGCGCCGCTGGGACGCGCACAGGAATGGGTGAACGTCACCCTCGACCTGGGGGATGGCCCGAAGAAGTACCGCCGTGAAACCAACACCATGCCTCAGTGGGCCGGTTCGTGCTGGTACGAGATGCGTTACACCGACCCGACGAACTCTGCTGCTTTTGCCTCGCAAGATAACCTGTCCTACTGGATGGGACCGCGTGAGGGCAAGATCAGTGGTGGCACCGACCTGTACATCGGTGGTGTTGAGCACGCAGTTCTCCACTTGCTCTATGCACGCTTCTGGCAGAAGGTCCTCTTTGACCTGGGATTCGTGCCTGACGCTGAGCCTTACCACACCCTGTTCAATCAGGGCTACGTCCAGGCCTACGCCTATACGGATGCTCGCGGGCAGTACGTTCCCGCAGACGAAGTTGAAGGCGACGAATCCACGGGATTCACCTGGAAGGGTGAACCCGTTAACCGTGAATACGGAAAGATGGGTAAGTCGCTGAAGAACATCGTCACACCTGATGAAATGTACGACGCCTACGGCGCCGACGTTTTCCGTGTGTATGAGATGAGCATGGGGCCGCTGGACGTCTCACGTCCGTGGGAAACCCGTGCAGTTGTTGGTTCGCAGCGTTTCCTGCAGCGTTTGTGGCGAAATGTCTTGGACGAAGCAACCGGTGAGGTGACCGTCAGCGATGAGCCAATGGATGCGAAGACCGCGCGCCTCTTGGCACGCACCATTGCTGAAGTGACCGTTGAGTACGAGAACCTGCGCATCAACACCGCGATCGCAAAGCTCATCGTTCTCAACAACCACCTGACCTCTTTCGACCGTGTGCCGCGGGTTGCAGTTGAGGCGTTGATTTTGATGCTCTCGCCGGTTGCTCCACACATCTGTGAGGAACTGTGGTCGAAGCTTGGACATGCAGATTCTCTTGCTCGCGTTCCCTTCCCGGTTGTGGAAGATGAATCGTTGCTCGAAGACGATACCGTCACGGCGATTGTGCAGGCCAATGGGAAACTGCGTGCAAAGATCGAGGTACCGGTCTCGATTTCTGAAGAGGATCTTCGTGCGCTTGCTCTTGAACAAGGTCCGATTGTCAAGCTCCTTGAAGGCCGCGAGCCTCTCAGGGTGATTGTGCGCGCCCCGCAATTGGTCAACATCGTTCTTCCGAAGTAACCATGCCTGAAGGAGATGCGATCCACCGGATCGCTCACACTTTTTCATCCCTGTTCGAAGGCACGCAGGTGCAGGCGTCCTCCCCACAGGGGAGGTTCGCCTCGTCTGCGCAGCTCATTGACGGCCACGTTGTGGTTGCGGTGCGAGCAGTCGGCAAGCACATGTTCGTCGCATTCGCTGCTCCTGGCCTCGCCACTTCCGTGATTGAGCAGGCGAGAGAAGCTGAAGCTGAATACGCCGCTCATTTGAACAGTGCCGAGGCCGTGGCCGCTCTTCCTTTTACCGGTAGTTCGCCGGTATGGGGAGGCAGCACCTTCCCCTGTGAAGAGTCCCTTCAGTGGCTTCACATCCACTTGGGCTTGTACGGTTCGTGGCGTTTTGACGCCGATGAACGAACGCAGGATGTTCCGGCTTCAATTGGTGCTCCCCGGACAAATTGGGTCGCAACGAAGGGGCACCGCCATGCTGCCCTCAAGTGGGCAAGTTACTCGGAAGATAGCCTATATATCGAGGATAACCTTGCTACCGGCGAGGCCCAGGGCTCAGCAGGGCAGTGGCAAGCTCCTGAACCTGTGGGGCAGGTTCGCCTGCGTATCCTCTCCGAAGTTGCCGTTGCAGATGTGACAGGACCTAATCGCTGCGAGCTCATTTCCGACGAGCAGCGTCTGATCGCTGAATCAAAACTCGGTTGTGATCCTTTGCAACCTGGAGCATCGAAGGATCCCGCAATGCGTGAACGTTTCATCGAGCTGGTTCGCGCGCGTAAACGCCCTGTTGGTGAGTTGATTATGGATCAGTCCATTGCAGCAGGGGTAGGGAATATCTATCGCGCAGAGGCTCTATTCCTTGCTGGGATTTCGCCGATGCGAGCAGGCAATCGACTCTCTGAGGCTCGCGTTGGCCGACTGTGGGACGTTATCTGCGAACTGATGACTCGCGGATTGGAAATCGGACGGATCGATACAATTCGCCCTGAAGACCAACCCGAGCCGATTCCCGAAGGGGACGAAGAACTCGGACGTTGGTACATCTACCATCGCAGCGGTCGTCCCTGTATTAAATGCGGAACCACGATTAGTGAGAAGCTCATGCAAAACCGCAGGCTATTCTGGTGCTCGAATTGCCAGAACTAGACCAAAATCGTCGGTGAAGCTGGCCTATGCCTGTGCGTAGTTGTCGCTTTCCTGGAAGATGTCGTACACGTGTGGTAGATGGGCGTTTGCCTCATCGATGCGGACGATCAGAGATGAGGCTCCCCAGTCTTGGCATCGGCGTGCACATTCTGCGACCAAAGCCGTTGCGATACCACGTCGGCGGAAGTGCGGGTGGACCATTAAGTCGATGACCTGTGGAAGACCGCTGGGTTCTTCGACAGGGGGATCAACAACAACGATGATCGCTGCGACGAGGTCTCCATCGACCCATGCGCCTAGGAAAGAACCTTCCAAAGGTGTGCCGAAAACCCCTTCAAAGCATAGGCGCATTTCATCCGTTGCTTCCGCCTGTGCTTCGAGAGTTGGGCGTTCGCCGTAGGCTGCGAGCGAGAGCTGTGCAAGCTCGGGGATATCGAATCGTGTGAGCACACCGATTTCACACTCTGCTGCACCGTGAAGGCGCGTCAGTGCGTCAATCTGTGCTTGTAGAGAATGTTTATCCATAAGGACAGAATATGTGATCTGTTGCACGCGCGAGGTTCAATGGGAAGTTGTGCGCCTAAGGAATCCAAAAGTTGGGAATATGTTCGAGGGCTTGACAAAACCTGGGGTGCTAGATGTACCAGGTTGGGTCTTCTTCCCAGCAGTTCGGATCGATGATGAGATCGCAGTCTTCTTCCACCATACGAGTCTCGGGTTTTTGGCGTAATTGTGCCGGAACGCCAATTGCAACAGCATCCTCGGGTACATCTTTAGTGACAACCGCGTTTGCGCCGACCTTCGCTCCGTCACCGATGGTGATTGGTCCTAGAACCTTCGCTCCCGCGCCGATCATCACGTGATTTCCGACGGTAGGATGACGTTTACCTTGAGTCATTGCAACGCCGCCGAGGGTAACACCGTGGAAAATAACGACGTCTTCACCCACCTCAGCGGTTTGGCCGATCACAACTCCTGTCGCATGATCAATAAACACGCGGCGACCGATCTTCGCCTCGGGATGGATATCGACCCCAGTTGCCATGCGCGCAAGGGAAGAAAGAACGCGCGCAGGAGTGCGCAGATGACGGTGCGCCCACATGGCATGAGTGACGCGGTGCGTCCACAGTGCGTGAACCCCGGGATAGGCGAGTGCGACTTCAAGGGTGGAACGTGCTGCCGGGTCACGGCGTTTTGCCGTGCGGAGATCTTCTGCAAGAAGTTCGATTACCTTGCGGGGAGACGAGGCCATGGTCAGTCTTTCCTAAATCACGATCTACACGTGCTGTGCGGTTTCCAGCCTAGCGAGCAGTCTGGAGAATTGGGCTGACAAAGTCAGTAACTATGCCATCAGCGCAGAAAATCGGGTGGTGGGAGAACATGCTCCCAGCACCCGTGCGTGACTTCAGTCGCGCAGATTTTCAAAGAGAACGGTAGAAAGGTAACGCTCACCGGTATCCGGAAGGATCACGACAATGCGCTTTCCTTCGTTTTCGGGACGCTTTGCTACCTGAATTGCTGCGGCGAGAGCGGCGCCGGAGGAAATACCGACGAGGAGTCCTTCTTCTGCTGCTGCTCGGCGAGAAGTCTCAAGCGCTAGGGGAGTCTCAATATCAATGACCTCATCGACCACGCTGGGATCGTAGGTCTTCGCTACGAAGTTGGGTCCAAGCCCCTGGATTCCATGGGGAGCAGCCTGACCGCCTGTCAGAAGAGGAGACTCAGCGGGCTGAACAGCAATCACCTTCACTCCCGGCTTAAGTTCCTTGAGCACCGAACCCACGCCAGAAACAGTGCCGCCTGTGCCGACACCGGCAATAAAAATGTCGACGTTCTCGTCAGTATCGCGAAGGATTTCTTCCGCTGTCGTGCGACGGTGAACAGCGGGATTGGCGGGGTTAGTGAATTGCGATGCGATGATCGAACCGGGACGAGAGTCTCGGATCCGTTCGGCTTCCTCAACGGCCGCATTCACACCGCCCTTGGGGTCGGTCAGGACCAGTTCAGCTCCGAAAGCACGAATAAGGATGCGACGCTCAACGCTCATCGAGGACGGCATGACGATGACAACCTTGTAACCACGCGCCGCACCGACCATCGAGAGTGCAACACCCGTATTACCGGAAGTCGCCTCGATAATGGTGCCTCCGGGCTTAAGTTCCCCGGATGCCTCTGCAGCATCAACGATGGAACGAGCAATACGATCCTTGACGGAAGAAGCTGGGTTGAAAGCCTCGACTTTTGCGACGATTTCCGCGCCACCCACATTCAGGCGGTTAATTCGAACCAGGGGAGTGCCACCGATGAGATCGGTGACATCTGTTGCGATGTTGGTCATGATGTCTCCTAGATGTCGCTTCGTGCCATGCACGTAACTGCAACTCTATGGGGAGCCAGATTATTCCGCGATTTCTATGTAACGTTGTCCCAATTCACGGAAGACGTACTTTCCTGAACTGAGATTGGCCAGGAGTGCAATGGCGGATTCAAGCTGCTCGGGAGTCATTGCTAAGCGGATCAAAACACTCTGGCCCCATTCGGTAGACAGTACCTGCGCTCCCACGCGACGCAGTTCGGCCTCGATCCGTCCCGCGTCGATGGGATCAAGCTCCGTTTCAACAACCGTAAGTGCTTCCAAGCGGGCAAAGGAAGCCAGCGCGAGGGCCTCACTGGTCGCGCTTGAGTAGGCCCGAACGAGGCCACCTGCGCCCAAGAGAATTCCTCCGAAATAGCGCGTCACGACGACCGTCACATTCCACAGCTCATTTCTCTTGAGAACATCGAGCATTGGAGTGCCAGCGGTTCCTGAGGGCTCTCCATCGTCAGAAGAGTGCTGGGATGGCGATTGTCCCTCTTCCGCAATCATCCACGCGGAACAATTGTGACGTGCCTGGGGATGTTGTTCTTTGACGGAATTGATGAAGGTGCGTGCTTCCTCGGGCGAATCTGTTCGCGCGATCGCAGCAATGAAACGCGATCGTTTGATCTCGATCTCGTGACTCAGAGATGTTCCTGAGCGAAGGACGCGAAGTGATGACATGGTGGTCTCATTGTCGCATGGTGGGGAGTCTGGCTCGAATGAGACGAGCTTCGCACGAATAATTCCTTTGGAATATGCGTACTTTTGGCCCATCGTGCTACAGTGGTCAGGTTGTCGAAAGTCGTATTCGTATGACTGTGCACCCAAAGGGGTGTTTTTCGGCGCGGTAAAACGTCAGAACTAGAAGAGGAGCGGTAGGGTCATGGCAGTTCCCAAGCGCAAGATGTCCCGAGCAAACACCCGCACTCGCCGGTCCGCATGGAAGGCCGATCTCACTGAGCTGAACACCATCAAGGTGGGCGGCCGTGAGGTGCGTGTTCCCCGTCGTCTGGCGAAGGCGTACAAGAACGGCCTGCTGGACGTCGAGGACTGATTCCTCCGTTCGCAAGTTTTGTGGGGCCTGGTACCGGTCGGTACCAGGCCCCACACTGTTGTTTCAGGTTCAGCGTTCTACGATTGACGCATGTGGAACGAACTTATCCTTGACGCACACTCGATCTACCAACTCTTCATCGGTATCGTGATCATTTCAGCTCACCTGACTCTGACAAAGAAACAGAGTCTCACCCAATTCACTTCCATTGACTTCATCGGAAACTTTGTTCTGGGTGGAATCATCGGCGGCATTATCTATAACCATACGGTTTCTACTTTCTCTTACGTTGTGCTGCTGCTTGCAACTGTTGGGATGATTTCACTCTTTAACTTCATTGCTTCACGCTTTATGCCCGCGCGGCAAATCTTCAAGGGCAAAGCGGTGACCATCATCAATCACGGCCATTTCGTCATTGATTCTCTCGATGATGAAAGGAGTAATTTTGACATCATTAATTTCACCGAAGAGCTTCGCTCGCGCGGGATCTTTTCAGTTGAAGATATTGAGTTTGCACAGTATGGATCCAATGGCTCTTTGACCGTTGTCAAGAAGGGCGATGGAAGCTTGAGCTACGTCTTAGTCTCGAAGGGACAGGTTGTTCAGGATCAACTTGAAGCCTCTGGCCAGAGCAAGGAGTGGCTTACTAAGGAACTCGAACAACAGGGAATTAAGCTCGAAGACATATTCTTTGCTGAGCTCGAGGGGCGCGAGAAACTTTATGTCGTGATGAATGATATGACGGCTCGTTCTTTTACATTCAGCCTTGAGAACTCGCAGGAGAATGCGGAGCAAAAAATGGATTAGGCGACTTTGTTAAGTCAGCTTTTCGCTCTCCTTTGAACAAGGAAAGTTAAAGTGGTGGGGCGGCCATTTTGCGCCGCCCCACCACTTAATAACGTGTCAGGTTGAAGTGCTCAGTGAGCGATGATGACCCGCAAGAAGCGGGGACCGTGGACGCCGTTGACTCGAACCAACTCGATATCCGAGGTCGCCGAACCGCCGGCGATCCAGGTCGTCGGGCGAGTCGGATTCTGACCCAAGATATCAACCGCCTGAGGAACAGTCGGGACGATCGCGGAGCGCTCCAAAATCACCACATGGGTGTCGGGAACCAGGGAAATCGCGCGGCGGCCCTGATCGGGTTCACCGTCAAGAACAATCGTTCCTGAAATCGAGATACCAACACGCGAGCGAGTGACCACCGCGTCGATTTCATCAAGTTCCAGCGTCGGAATAGCCTCCTCGCGCGAGTCCTCGCGAACCGTGCGCTTGTCGCGTCCGGCTGCCTTCTTGAACTGATCATCGAGGCCGGTGGGAACAACCACGGAAGAAGCCTTCGCCTCGGAAAGGAACTTTGCGATAGCGTCGGCAATGGCCTCGTCATCGCGAGCCTCAACCACCTGTGCCGAGTAGTCTTCGAGTTTTTCGATCATATCGGCGATGACTTCATCTGAGCCGGGAGCAAACTGCCCTTCTCGGATGTAGTTACGAGGGATCTCGCGGACGGGGCGTCCTTCCTGCGAGCGCTCGATGGCCTCGCGCGCACGCGCAAGGATTGCGGTCTTTGCATCCATAACCATCTCAGGCCTCCTCATCGTTCGTGTGAGTAGTCATTCCGTGCTCACTGGCCAAAGGAATGCCACGTGCCGGTGCATCTGTACGCGGGGCGGAGGCATCTGATTCGGGGTGAGTGCGCCGCCACCACTGGCGGAAGGTTTCCTTCGGAGCAACCGGAAGATCACGAGCTCCCGTCCACAGCGAGGCAGGGAAGGGGAGAGCGCCGATCTTGCCCTTCTTCTTACCAATAAGGCGGGTTGCCTTCACGCCGGCCGTTGCCAGCTCCCACGCCTTTGAATTGGACATGACAGGAGTTGAAGCACCCATCGCCAAATCCCAGATATCAGGCACGATGCTGTGCTTGATGTCCACCGTACGGGCACGCATATGGAGGAGGATGTTCGGAATCTTGATCTTGACCGGGCAAACCTCGCCGCATGCGCCACACAGGGAAGAAGCGAAGGGAAGAGTGTGAACCGGGTCCTTCTCGTCCAAACCCTGGGTGAGCTGCGGGGTGAGGATAGCGCCGATGGGGCCGGGGTAAACCGAACCATAGGCGTGACCTGAGGTGTGCTGGTAGACCGGGCAGATGTTCATGCAGGAACCGCAACGGATACACGCAAGAGCCTCGCGACCAATCGGGTCTGCCAAAGTCTTTGTACGGCCGTTATCCATCAAAATGATGTGGAATTCCTGGGGGCCATCGCCTGGGGTGACGCCGGTCCACATCGAGGTGTAGGGGTTCATGCGCTCGCCGGTTGCCGAGCGGGGGAGCAACTGAGCGAAGACCTCCACGTCCTGGTAGCGCGGAACCAACTTCTCAATACCCATAAGGGTGATGAGGGTATCTGGAAGAGTCAGGCACATACGGCCGTTACCTTCGGATTCGAAGATCGAGACGGTACCGGTTTCTGCGATGCCCATGTTTGTTCCCGAAACGGCAACCTTTGCGTGAAGGAACTTCTTGCGTAGGTGCGCGCGGGCAGCGGCCGTGAGTTCTTGCGGATCGTCGGAAAGATCGCGAGGAGCGTCTTCCATGCGGTCGAGGAAGATGCCACGGACCTCAGAACGGTTGCGGTGAATTGCAGGGACAACGATGTGGCTGGGCATGTCGTCAGCGAGCTGAACAATCATTTCCGCAAGGTCGGTTTCACGCGCGGAGATGCCTTCGTCCTTGAGGAACTCGTTGAGGTTCGTTTCCTGGGTCGCCATCGACTTGATCTTGACGACTTCATCGACTCCCTTGGACTTGATGATGTCGGCGATGATGCGGTTCGCCTCGTGCTTGTCGCGAGCCCAGTGAACAATGCCGCCGCGTGCGGTGACGTTGCGTTCGAACTCTTCGAGAAGCTCGGGAAGGCGGGATTCGACCTCAAACTTGATGGCTTCAGCAGCGTCACGCAGATCTTCCCAGTCGGGCATTTCGGCAACGCGTTGGCCGCGCTTGGTGCGAATCGTCCGGGTTGCATGGCCAAGGTTGCGGCGCATCTGCGTATTGGCAAGGGTGCGGTGTGCGCCTTCGGGGAAAGTTGGTCCCCAACGGAGAGTGTCCTCGGGGATAGTGACGGTCGTCCGCCATCCTCCGGTGTGAACCGTGGCGTCGGAATCGTTACTGACGACTCCTGGCATACCAATAAAGGTTTCAGACATATCAGATCACCTGAGCGCTTTCCGGTGCGAATGAAATGTTGCCAAGGAAGGGCTGGTCCTTGGTTGATGCAAGGATTTCAGCAAGGTGCATCGGGCGGATGCCCGAATTCAGACGAGACAAGCCGCCGCCAACATGCATGAGGCAGGAGTAGTCACCCATGACCAGAACCTCTGCGCGGGTAGACATCACGTTTGCGACCTTGTCGGCAAGCATTGCTGTCGAGGTCTCTGAGTTCTTCATCGAGAAGGTTCCGCCGAAACCGCAGCAAACTTCGGCGTCGGGCAGATCAATGAGCGTCAGTCCTTCGACGGCGCGCAAGAGCCGGTAGGGGCGGTCACCCACGTGAGCAATGCGCATTGAGTGGCAGGTCGGGTGGTAAGTGACGGTGTGAGGGAAGTATGCGCCAACATTTTCCAGCCCCAGGACATCAGTGATGAGCTCGGTGAGATCGTAAGTGTGCTTGGCGATTTCCTGGGAGCGCTTCGCAAGTTGAGCATCGCCAACGTGTTCGGCAATGAGCTTTTGCTCGTGGCGAGCAGCACCTGTGCAAGAGCCAGAGGGAACCACAATTGCGTCCCACTCTCCGTCGAGAACTGGTTCAAATGCCTTGACGTGGTTGCGCGTGATCTTAGCGGCGTCTTCAAAGTAACCGGTGTTTGCGTGCATCTGACCGCAGCAGACCTGGCCTTCGGGGAAGACGACTTCATGGCCGAGGCGTTCGAGCAGTGACACTGTCGCCTGGGCTGCCTGGGGGAACATGACGTCTGCCAGGCAAGTTGAGAAGAGAGCGATACGCACTGGGAGATCCTTTCTCGTAGGTGCTATTTCTCAAAGTATGGCTGGGGCTGAGGTCCCAATGGGGGATAACGTGTGAGACCTTTGCTTAGCAGTGGCCAGAATTGTTGATGTCATGCGGAAAAGTCGCAGAATTAGATCGCTGAAATGACGGCTTCTCTTGAGCTATTTGTCGCGCCAAAAATGCGACTTAAGACAGAGTATCCTTTCCTTTTTCAGTTTTACGACGCTGTGGTACGTGACAAACAAAAACCCGGCCTCGTGGGTTCACGAGGCCGGGTAGTAGTTCCCGTATCTGCGAAAGGAAGTCTGTTGGGCTTCTCTTTACTTCGCGAGGGTGCTCAGCTGGGGAAACGTGTTGTCTTAGCCCCTGATTCCTTCGCCAGTGACGATGATGAGGTTACAGTCTGAGGAAGCCGCGAAGCTTGTGATATCGAATGAGCCCCAGTTCGAGTGAGTGTTGTTCTTATCAGTTTGGAGCACAGTATTCGCATGATCGGAGGGAACAACGAAAAAGTGGCAGTTTTGGGGGACGTACTCGTAGAGGCCTGGATAGATACCGGGAAGAAGTGCGTTATTCCCGCCGCTTCCATTGGCAAGCATCTGGATTGTCTCAGGAGGAACACTTGCGACGCCTGTCACCCATAAGTGATGGTCGGGTGAGGGTAAGAGCCACCCCTCTGGAAAGTTGGCTGCCACGACGTGTCCTTGCGTTGCACGAAGCCCGGGCATCCGTTCGTTGAAGGAATCGGTGCGCTCTTGGATCTTGAGCTCGCCATCAGTTTCGTAGGTGAACTCGGCGAAGCGTGGGTCTTGGGGTAAACGCGATTGCGTGGCGTTTGAACCGAAGGGAATGCATCCCGTCAGAAGCGTGATGATGACACTGAGAACTGCCAAGGATCGCAATGGCTTCGCCATAGCACACATCTCCTCAAGTAGACCTTGGGCTCGCAGCCAGAAGACTGCGAGCCCAACGATCTTAGGCAACGGGCATGTAGGACCCCAAATATCCTTGCGAGGCAAGGAAGATCAAGATACACAAGATGAGCAACAAACCGATTGAGTAGGGAGCAGCCTTCTTGAGGATCTCTGCTTCGCTTCCGGGTTCGTTGATTGCGGTCGCTGCGATGGTGAGATTTTGCGGCGACACAATCTTGCCGATACCTCCACCAATCGTGTTGCCTGCAAGCAAAGTCGATGGATCGAGTCCCGCGATCTGTGCGGCAGTGGACTGAAGGTTGGCGAAAAGCGCACCGGCACTGGTTGCCGATCCTGCGACAGCTGTTCCCAACCAACCGAGGATGGGGGAGAGGAAGGCGAAGAACACGCCGGTTGTTGCAAGAGCGGTACCGATCGCCCCTGTTTGTCCGGAGAGGTTCATGACGTAGGCCAAGCCCATGACCAAGCAGATCGTGAGGATAGAAATCTTCAAGGTGGAGATTGTCTTGAAGAGAGTTGCAATTCCCTTTCCGAATGTCATGGGGTAGCGACCGCCCGAACTGGTGCGACCGTAAATGAAAGCAACGATTAGGGCAGTGACGAAGATCCAGGTTCCGGGGTTAGAGAGGAACTGGAAGGTGTAGATCGTCGAAGAAACTGCCTTGCCTGCAGAATCTACCAATTCTCCGTGTAATCCAGGGACTGGGATCTTGATGTCTGTCGACTTGAAGATGGCATCAATATCGACGCCGATCTTCCACAACTTGGTGATAGCAATGACGACAACAACCAAAACATAGGGGAGAAGTGCCAAGGTAATGCGCGAGGCATTGGGACGATCCTCTTGAGTGCTCTCAGAACGGTAGTCATCGGGCGTCTTCGGGGTCCACACCAAGAGGAAGATGTAAGAAGCGGCCAATCCCAGAAGTGAAGCAAGGACAGCGGTCAGCTCATAGGAGAACTCTGAGGTGAAGAAATGCCCGGCAGCGGTCGCAACGCCGGAAATCAGAGCGATCGGCCACAGCTGGGCAACGCCTCGGCCCCCATCAAGGATCCACAAGAGAAGGAGAGGAATGAAGCAGGCAAAAATCCAGGACAGGTGACCCATATTGGCTGCAACCACAAGGGGGTTTTGGCCGCCCAAACGGCCAGCAGTCGTTGTTGGGATTGCCATTGCGCCAAAACCAACATTGATCGCGTTGCCAACGATGGTCACAACAGCAGCCTTTACCGGGGGAAGGCCAAGTGAGACAAGCATCGCGGCAACGATTGCCACGGGCGCACCGAAACCTGCAAGGCCCTCGAGTAGACCACAGAAAGAGAAAGCAATGATCAGTGCTTGGACTCGAATGTCGCCCTTGCCGATTGTGTTGAAGACAGCTCGCATATCCTTACTGCGGCCTGAAATCTCGGTGAGGTTATAAAGCCACACTGCAGCGATGATGATGTAGATGATGGGGATTAAGGCGAAGACAATGCCTTGGCCTGCTGCCAAAAGGCTCATGCTCAGTGGCATCTTGTAGCCGAGGACCGCGATAAGTAGTGCAGCAACCAGTGAAATCAATGCGCACCAGTGTGTCTTGACTTTAAAAGCGCCTAGAAGGACGAAGAACAGCAGGAGCGGAAGAATTCCGGCAAGTGCCGTTAGAAAAACATTTGAGCCGATAGCCGTCGTTGACGGCGTAAAGCTTGTGCTCACCAAAGAGAACATGGCTACTCCTGCGACAGTGCGAGTGGGTGGTTCTAGCCAGATTCTAGGCCTAAATTCCTATCTCGGTGAGACTTTTTGGAAAAATTCTGGTGAAAGTACGGGATAAAGGCAAACTGTAGGCTGTTTTTCAGAAGAAAAGCATGCTAAGCGAAGCTCCGGATTCGTGCCTGGGAGACACGAGGAAGGGGGGCTGGAAACTCCGATATTGCGCGAGAAGTAGCTAATTGAAAGTTGCTCTTTGGTGAAGAAATATCGAACAAGGTGATAAGCCTTAGTTTTGCTTCATGTTACAGCTAAGAATGTGACGGAAGAGGTAAAGAAGTGGATGGTGGAAGATTTGAGTGTCTGATTTATAGACAGTTTGGCTAGAAGCTAGTTAAATTATTCGTATGAGTACGAAACTTTCGTCCGCTGCTTTACAAGGTATGACGCTTGCCGAGGTTGTCGCAGAGAATGTGCGCGCATACGCTGGTCGTCGCCGTCTCACGCGGTCGGAGCTCGCACGCATGATCGGAATGAATAACACAGCGGCTGGTAGCCGTTGGCGTGGTGAGATTGAGTGGCGACTGTCAGAGCTTCCCAGTGTCGCAAACGCGCTAGGGGTCTCAATTGACGATTTATTGACACCCCCGCGCGGTGTGGAAGTGTGCCCCCGACAGGACTCGAACCTGCAACCTCGGGATTAGAAGGCCCTTGCTCTATCCATTGAGCTACGGAGGCGTGCTAGCCAAGCTCTGGCCAGCCCTACATAGTGTACATGGCGCGAGCCGTCACACTTTCCCAATCTCTGGGCCGGCTGTGCACATCAAAAGAAAACAACGGATAATACAGACATGCTTGAAAGAAGTTCTGGACGTAGTGCCCTTGTGGGTTCGATCCGCGCTCGAATGTGCGCCTGAGTTTTCCGCGCATCCGACCGTGGCGCTTCGCGCCGACTTCCAAGGACTTATATGACACAGCCCTCCCAATCTTCTAGTGACCTCACGACCTTGTCCTTCGAGGTCATGCCTCCTCGTAAAGAAAACCTCATTAAACCTTTCTGGGATACCGTCCAGCGTCTTCTCTCCGTTACCCCCGATTTCCTGTCGGTGACTTACGGCGCCGCAGGACAAGACCGCCACAGTGCGCGCGATGTTGTGCGCTCTCTCGTACAGGACAGCCCCGTTCAGCCCATTGCTCACCTCACCTGCGTGGGAACAACTGCAACAGAAGTCGGGGAAGTAGTTTCGGACTACTTGGACGCCGGAGTGCGAACCTTCCTTGCGCTTCGCGGAGATCCTCCTGTCGGCCGCCCGGATTGGCAGCCTGCGCCCGGGGGAGTGAGCTCAGCAACCGAACTTGTCACTCTGATCCGCTCCATCGAGGCCGCGCGCTGTGCGCAATACCCCGGTGCCGCCTTGCGTGCAGCATTCAAGCCTCTCACTATCGCTGTTGCCGCATTCCCTGCTGGAAACCCCGCAGCGGGTACCTCTCCCAACCAGGAAGTTGAACGCCTGCTCGTCAAACAATCCGCGGGCGCCTCTTTCGCGATCACGCAGTTGTTCTGGGAGACAGATACCTACGTGAACTTCCTTGAGAAAGCGCGGAGCAACGGGGTAACAATCCCGATCGTTCCCGGAATTTTGCCTCCGACTGATATTAAGCGCGTCAATCGAATGACGGAGTTAACCGGGGTTGTTTTCCCCGAGTACCTGCGTCGACGCTTGGAAAGCGCTCAGTCAGTCGAAGAAATGTACTCAGTCGGTGTTTCTTTGGGAGCACGGCTGGCTCGGGATCTGCATGAAGCGGGAGCCCCGGGCATCCACATGTATACCTTTAATAAAGCGGCACCTGCTCTCGATGTGCTCGATGCCGCTGGACTTGTTTCTGCAAGCCATTTAGACCCGTCCATTTCACGATGACAAAGGATAAGTAAATGACTCAATTCCCTACGGCGACCATCCTGGGTTACCCGCGCATCGGTCGTGGCCGCGAGCTGAAGAAGGCGCTCGAAGCCTACTGGGCGGGCCGTATTTCCGCCGAGGAACTTCGCGCGACGGAAGCTCTGCTGCGCAAGACCACGCATGACCGACTTGTCGAGCTCGGCCTCGGCAGGGATGACGCGTCGATCCCCGAAACCTTCGCGCTCTACGACCAGGTTCTGGACGCGATCACCCTTCTGGGTGCAGTTCCCGAGCGCTACCGTTCTTTCGAAGGCTTGGATCTACACTTTGCCCTCGCTCGCGGCAATGCGCAGGTTGCGCCCCTGGAGATGACTAAGTGGTTCGATACGAACTACCACCACTTGGTTCCCGAGATTGGCCCGGATACTCCGATTTCTTTCGCTGATCGTACGATCGTCGAGCGTTTCCTCGCCGCCAATGAAGAGGGCACCGTTGTCCGCCCCGTGCTGGTTGGCCCCGTGACCTTCCTCGCCGTCGCTAAGGCTGATGAAGCAACCCCCGATTACGATCCCTTCGAGCGCCTTGACGATGTTGTTGCGGCATACGCAGACGTTCTCGCAGAGCTTGCCGAGGCCGGTGCTCCCTGGGTCCAGATCGATGAGCATGCGCTTGCTTCTGATAACCTCCGCGTCGATCGCACCACCCTGATCGAATACTCGACCCGTGTCTTCCGTGCTCTGGCCGCGCTCGAGAAGCGTCCTGCGCTCTTCGCTGCCATTGGTTACGGTGATGGTTCACGCGCAGCTGTTTCTCTTGCCACCACCGGCATTGAGGCTCTGGGGCTGGACCTGTGCCGCGGTTCTCTTCCCGAGGCGACTTCCGTCGATTTGTCCAAGGTCGCCCTCGTTGCGGGTGTCGTTGATGGTCGCAACATTTGGCGCAGCGACCTCGATAGTGCAATTGCACGACTCGATGACGCGAAGGCACTTCACCCCGCATCCCTGGCCGTCGCCACTTCCACTTCGCTTCAGCACGTCCCGCACGACACTGCACTCGAAAAGTGGGATGACCCCGTGCTTGACGCGAACCTCCACGCGTGGCTGGCCTTCGCCGACCAGAAGGTTGCCGAGGTTGTGACCCTTGCCCGCGGCGTCCGCCAAGGCTGGGATTCGATTTCCGAGGCCGTCGAGGCAACCCGCGAGGTTCTTGCGCAGCGTGCAGCTGCTCCCGGCGTTGTTCGCCCCGAACTGCGTGAGCGTGTCGCAAAGCTGACCGAAGCCGATCGCCAGCGCGAGGACTTCGCTCTTCGCGATGAACTTCAGCGCGAGCGCCTTGACTTGCCGCTGTTGCCTACCACGACGATTGGTTCCTTCCCGCAGACCACCGAGATTCGTCGCGCGCGTGCTGCATGGGCCAAGGGCGAGCTCTCTGATGCAGACTACGCCGAGCGTATGCGTGAAGAAATCGCTTCGGTGATTCGCCTTCAGGAAGATCTGGGACTGGATGTCTTGGTTCACGGCGAAGCTGAGCGCAACGACATGGTTCAGTACTTTGCTGAGCAGCTCGATGGCTTTGCAGCAACGAAGAACGGCTGGGTGCAGTCTTATGGTTCACGTTGCACCCGTCCGTCGATTCTGTGGGGTGACGTTGTCCGTCCTCACGCAATGACCGTTGAATGGGCACGCTATGCGCAGTCGCTGACTTCTCATCCCGTCAAGGGCATGCTGACCGGTCCGGTTACCATCATTGCATGGTCCTTCCCGCGTAATGACCTGCCTTTGGCTCAGGTTGCTGACCAGATTGGTCTTGCCCTGCGTGATGAGGTTACTGACTTGCAAGAGGCCGGAATTGCGGTCGTCCAGGTCGATGAGCCCGCATTGCGCGAGCTTCTTCCTTTGGATGCTGCTCGACACAGCGAGTACCTCAAGTGGGCAGTGGATTCCTTCCGCTTGGCCACCGCTGGAATTCGTCCTGATACACAGATCCACACGCACCTGTGCTACTCGGAGTTTGGCCAGATTCTTGATGCAATCTTGGGCTTGGATGCGGACGTTACCTCGATTGAGGCCGCGCGTTCTCGCATGGAAGTGCTTCCTGAGCTTGCAGAGCAGGGATTCAACCACGGCGTTGGCCCGGGTGTGTGGGATATTCACTCGCCTCGCGTTCCTTCGGTGGAAGAACTCACCGAGCTGCTGACGCTGGCTGCCGAATCGATCGAGCTACGTAACCTGTGGTCGAACCCCGACTGTGGTTTGAAGACTCGTGGTTATGCAGAGACTGAAGAATCCCTCAGGAACCTTGTTGAAGCAACGCGAATCGTGCGTGCCCAGCTTGAAAACTGAGTAGTTATTGCTGCCTGAGAGGGTGGGAACATGTGGCCTTCGGCTGTGTTCCCACCCTCTTGTTCTTCCTTTTGACACAAGTTCAGCATTCGATAGAATAAAGCCATGACTTTTAACGCGACCATGACTTGCCGCCCTATGTGCGGCTCCATGTGCTCGCGAATGTGTATGTGATTGACCTTCGCCCTGTCAATCGCTACCGCCTGAAATTCCACGATGAAAGTGGTGTGTGCGGTACCAAATAGTTTGGATACATCATGACCCTTGTTTACACCCCTGAAACCCGTCCGTCCGAAGTTCCCACTTCTTTCGAAGACTTCCTCGAGGTTCTTGCAGGACTCAGGCTCTCGCCAGCATCAACGCACATCGATCTGGACCGCCGTCGCCTT
The DNA here is from genome assembly GCF_900155605.1 of Actinomyces marseillensis. GTDB lineage: Bacteria > Actinomycetota > Actinomycetes > Actinomycetales > Actinomycetaceae > Pauljensenia > Pauljensenia marseillensis. The sequence goes on from NZ_LT707420.1 coordinate 1,310,403, forward strand.
GAGGTATACGGATCTTCAGTGAAGCTGTCGAACAAGGAATATGAATTGCTTGCCTACCTTGTTCAGCGCGCAGATGAAGTAGTTTCACGCGAGGAACTACTGGAATCGGTTTGGTACGGCGAAGGCCTCGAGACACAGACGCGCACGATTGACGCTCACATCCGTCGTTTACGAGCAAAACTGCCTGAGACGGATCTTATTTCCACCCTGCGAGGCCAGGGTTACCGTTTCAATTCCACCCCGACGGTGCGCGTAAGCTGCACGCGCGTTCACACGCTTGCTGCCTAGGCGGAGTGCGTCGTCCAGAGTCCTCTTAAATCACCAAACGATAGATTTCGGAATCTGGGCGCAGCTCTTCAACGTGAAGGGGAGAGGCTTCCATACGCTCGCGCAATCCTGTAATGTCCTCGCGATCAGCAAGGTCGATGCCGACCAAAGCCGGCCCAGAATCACGGTTATTCTTCTTCGTGTACTCAAAGTGGACAATGTCGTCGCCGGGGCCTAGAACGTCTTCTAGGAAACTACGAAGAGCTCCGGGTTGCTGTGGGAAGGTCACCAGGAAGTAGTGACGCAAACCTTCATGACGCAATGAGCGTTCCATAATTTCCGCGTAACGAGTCATATCGTTATTTCCGCCTGAAACCACTGCAACAAGAGCGCCGCTGGCGTCGCCCAGAAGTTGAGAGCGTTGCTCAGGATCAGCAAAGTACATACGTGCTGCAGCCGAGGCCAAAGCGCCTGCAGGTTCAGCGATCACGCCGTCTGAGTGATACAAATCGAGCATTTCAGTGCAGACTGCGCCTTCAGGAACGACCAAAATATCGTCGACCAGTTCACGAACGACAGAGTAGGGCAGGTCTCCAGCTCGGCCGACAGCAGTACCGTCAACAAAAGGATCAACTTTAGGAAGGGAAACGATCTCTCCCTCCTCAAGGGCGGCATGCATGGAGGCTGCGCCCTTGGGTTCAACGCCGTAAATCTTGACTCCGGGGAAACGGGCACGAACCCAGGTCGCAATTCCCGCAAGGAGGCCACCGCCACCGACAGGGACCAGCACAGCCGCGGCCTCGGGAAGAATCTGTTCCTCAAGCTCGACGGCGATTGTTCCCTGGCCGGCAATGGTATAAGGATCGTCGTAGGGGTGGATGTAGGTGCGTCCGGAGTGGCGCGCGGCTTCTTGTGCTTGTGCGTTCGCGCGGTCGAAAGTCCCGTCGACGATCACCTGCTCAACCCAATCGCCACCAATCGTTTCAATACGCTGGCGCTTTTGCTTGGGAGTATTGGAGGGAAGATAGATGGTTCCGCGAACCTTCAACTGAGAACAGGCATATGCCAACCCCTGAGCGTGGTTGCCTGCGGATGCGCACACGACTCCGCGGCGGCGTTCTTCTTCGCTGAGCATACTCATGCGGAAATAAGCGCCTCGTACCTTAAAAGAACGGCAGGTTTGCATATCTTCGCGCTTGAGATGAACGGGAACACCCACGAAATCACTCAGGCGCTGGGAGTACATGACCGGTGTCTTCTCAACGACATCGCCCAAAATTTCCGAGGCCTGGGCGACCAACTCGGCAGAAAGGGGGAACTGATCCGTTGACATAGGTACTCCTTGAATTGACGATCGGTCTTTATCGTAACTCACGGCTAGTGAGCGCACTTTTTCACGCCAAACAGTGAAATCTCGGTGAGAAGCCTACACTTGAGAGCGTGAGTGATTTGAAAGAACCATTGGTGTGGATCGATTGTGAAATGACGGGACTCGATGTCTCCCGCGATGCCTTGATTGAGGTTGCAGTAGTTATTACCGATGCTGATTTGCACATCGTTGACCCGGGTATTGATGTCCTTATTACCCCTCCCACTGAGGCTCTGGAAGGGATGAATGATTTCGTCCGACAGATGCATACCTCCTCGGGGCTACTTGAAGATCTTGCGTCGGGAACGACGATGGAAGAAGCGCAAGAGCAAGTTCTGTCCTACATTCGTCGCTTCGTCCCCGCGCCGAACAAAGCACTCTTGGCCGGTAACTCCGTAGGTACGGATAAGATCTTCCTCGAAGCGAATATGCCGCAGGTCATTGACCACCTGCACTACCGCCTGATTGACGTATCTTCGATTAAGGAACTTGCAAAGCGCTGGTACCGTAAGGCTTTCGAGGAAGCTCCTGTCAAGCACGGCGGACACCGTGCATTGGCCGATATCCTTGAGTCGATTCAAGAACTCGAGTACTACCGCCGTGTTCTTTTCCCCCACGAGCCCATCACGCGCGAGTACGCACGCGAGGTCGCTCAAGAGGTCGTGGCTATGGGAATTCCGGAAATTGGTGAGGAAACCAAGTAACTTTCGAGTTTTCCACAGGGCGTACCGGTATCGGCGTTTTCCACAGACGCTGGTACCGGTCTTCCTTTCCCGGTGCGTGTGGGCGCACAGTGGTCGAACCCGTTAAGGGAGCCCGACTCTAGGAAGGAAGAACCATGAATAACCAGGGCACTGTCATTCTTCGCGGTCGCGTCGGATCAGATCTACGAAGCATGACGACTCAGTCAGGGACAAAGGGAATCCGATTCCGCCTCGCTGCAAGTCAATGGCGAATTAACGATTCTGGAAAGTATGTGGAACGTGACCCCCATTGGTACACGGTATGCGTGTGGGATCGACTCGCAAAGAATCTTCTCTCGAGCGTTGAAAAGGGAACTCCGATTATTGTCAGCGGGCGGCCAAGTGCTCGTGCGTGGATTGGATCAGATTCCGAGGCGCGTGCTGAGCTCGTTATTAACGCGAGTTTTTGCGGTATTGACCTTGCTTTCGGCCCAGCGGCAGTGATGAAACCGAAGATTCCTCAACACAATGTTCAAGAATCAGCAACCGTTGAAGCGGGGGAGTACGCCGCACAGCCGGATACAGAAGTACTTTCTTCTAACGGCGGCTATCGCAATGATCTTGGCGCTCCAGATACGCACTGTAGTACAGGCGAAGGCGATGGGATTGGCGCTGAAGCCAGGTGTTTGAGCGAGCACTGCACGGGTGAGTGCGAGCTTGATGAGGATCATGATTCATCTTGGGAGGCGGAAGAGTCAGATCTCGATGGAAGTGATGCGGCTTAGAAGTCCTATATGCCAAAAATGCGACTCGTGCCTTAGCATTGAGGGGTCTGCCCAACTACGACGGCGTTATGTCACGTGATCCTGAACGGAGAATCCATGGCGGAGTTCATCTACCAAATGATTAAGGCTCGCAAAGCTATCGGTGACAAAGTCATCCTTGATGACGTCACAATGGCTTTCTTCCCCGGCGCGAAGATCGGCATGGTCGGTCCCAACGGCGCCGGTAAGTCCTCGATCCTCAAGATCATGGCCGGACTGGATGAGCCCAGCAATGGCGAAGCTCGTCTAAGCCCCGGATACACTGTCGGGATCCTCATGCAGGAACCCGAGTTAGATGATTCCAAGACGGTCATCGAAAACGTTCGCATGGGTGCTGCCGATACTTTCGCGAAGCTTGCGCGTTTCAACGAGATCTCTGAAGAAATGGCAAATCCGGATGCTGACTTTGATGCGCTGATGGATGAGATGGGTAAGCTTCAAACCGAAATTGATGCCCTGAACGCGTGGGATATCGATTCGCAGCTTGACCAGGCCATGGATGCGCTTCGATGCCCGCCACCGGACCAGCAGGTCAGTGTGCTCTCCGGTGGTGAGCGCCGCCGCGTCGCTTTGTGTCGTTTGCTTATTGAAGCTCCCGATTTGTTGCTTCTTGACGAACCGACCAACCACTTGGACGCCGAATCGGTTCTCTGGCTTGAAAAGCACCTTTCTACCTACCCGGGTGCCGTGATCGCCGTTACCCACGACCGTTACTTCCTCGATCACGTCGCTCAGTGGATCGCCGAAGTTGACCGCGGTCACCTGTATCCCTACGAAGGCAACTACTCGACCTACCTGGAGACAAAGGAAAAGCGTCTGCAGGTTCAAGGCCAAAAGGACGCAAAGCTTGCTAAGCGTCTGAAGGAAGAACTCGAGTGGGTCCGGACCTCACCGAAGGGACGTCAGGCGAAGTCGAAGGCGCGTCTGGAACGCTACGAAGAAATGGCGGCTGAAGCAGAACGCAGTCGCAAGCTCGACTTCGAAGAAATCCAGATCCCGCCGGGACCGCGTTTGGGCAACATCGTTATCGAGGCTTCGAACCTTCGAAAGGGCTTCGGAGATCGCGTGTTGATCGACGGGCTTTCCTTCTCCCTGCCTCGAAACGGTATCGTCGGTGTCATCGGCCCCAACGGTGTTGGTAAGACGACACTGTTCAAGACCATCGTCGGTTTGGAGCCGCTTGACGGCGGTGAGCTCACCATCGGTGAGACCGTCAAGCTGAGCTACGTTGACCAGAACCGTGCGGGAATCGATCCCGATAAGACGCTGTGGGAGGTCGTCTCCGACGGACTGGACTACATCCAAGTCGGCAGTGTCGAAATGCCGTCCCGTGCATACGTTTCAGCCTTTGGTTTCAAAGGTGCCGACCAGCAAAAGCCTGCCGGTGTCCTTTCCGGTGGTGAACGTAACCGTCTGAACTTGGCGCTGACGCTCAAGCAAGGTGGTAACCTGCTGCTCCTTGACGAACCGACGAACGACCTTGATGTGGAAACACTGTCTTCACTGGAGAATGCTCTCTTGCAGTTCCCGGGTTGTGCAGTGGTGATCACCCACGATCGTTGGTTCCTTGACCGCGTTGCCACGCACATTCTCGCGTGGGAGGGTACCGATGAGAATCCCGCATCGTGGTACTGGTTTGAAGGAAACTTCGAATCCTACGAGAAGAACAAGATCGAGCGATTGGGACAAGACGCCGCCGCGCCTCACCGCGTGACGCACCGTAAACTCACTCGCGACTGATCTTTGGGTTCAGACTCAATGGGAGGGAACGGTACAACCGTTCCCTCCCATGGTTTTGGTAGTTATCTGTAGGAAAAAATACGTGTAAGTTGCACCTTCGATGGCGCAAAGATTAGCGCTACGCCATGCCGCTCATCGGTTTGCCGGTCTTGGGATCAACCCCAAATCCCCAGTGGCTTGATGTGTGCCCTTCGCTGGGAATACGAAGCATTGCCTCTTGTGTGGCATGGGCAAGCAAAGTCCCGTGCGCAGAAAATATCGAACATTCGACTAAAACGCGCCCACCGACAATCTGCGTACAGCGCTGATCGAAAAGGATCCACTCATTGATATCGACATCATGGTGGAACCACATCGCATGGTCCAAAGAAGCAGCAACAAGTCCCGGAGACATCCACGACAGACCAAGGGTGCGGAGCGCGGGCTCCAACATCACCTGGTCGACAACGTAGGTGAGAAGCGCTCGGTGAACATACTGCGAGGCACTTTCCGGAACCTTAGCTCGTGGCTTCATCCACAGTCGCTGCGCTGGTTCTCTGAGGGGATCAGCTTTGGTGTACAGGCTCTGACCGATGTGTCGGACGTCAAAGGCTGCAGTCTTTCCCAAGAATTTTCCGACGGGGTGGTCCATGAGTCTGAAAATCTCAAAAGCGGAACGACACTCATCTGCCGAGGGCACCTGCGGAGCAGACGGCGAATAGGAGGGTGCGGCCTCGTGGCCCTGGAAAGAGACGCTCATAGTGAGGATCTCGCGGGTGTCTTGGAAACAAGAGACCGAACGATTAGTAAATGACCGCCCGTCGAGCACTCGGGTCACGTCGAGGGTAAAAGGACTCTCCGGGTCTCCGCCTCGAACAAAATATGCGTGGAGCGAGTGAGGAAGTCGCCCTTCGGGCACAGTCGCACTGGCGGCCAGGAGACCCTGGGCCAGCACCTGCCCCCCATAGACTCGGCGAACCTGAGGCAGTGAGCGGGCGATAAAAGAATCTTCACCATTTTCTTTGAGAGAAAGAATGCGCAGTACCGAGGCAACAGGTTCCGTTGAGATGGTGGGGACGGGAAGCGGCGTTCTCATAGATCTATTGTGCTCATTCCGCGCCTGAAAGCGCAGTGCACTTATGTATCTCAGGTTGTCATACGTGACGTATTGCACTGCATTGGATATCCCGTATATATTTATGAGGTGTATGTCACTTGTGTGGAGAGGGGATAGGCGTGGAAACGGCATCGCTTCTTCTCCAATCACTTGGGGGAGCATCGAACATCCGCGATATCGAACCGTGCATGCTTCGAATTCGAATCGAAGTGGAGTCGCCGGAATTGGTCGACGAAGAAAGTCTTCGTGTGTCTGAGGTATTGGCTCTTGTGCGCTCTGGCAACATCGTTCAGCTTGTAACGGGTGTCAATGCGCGCAGCATTGCTTTGCAGATGCTCCAGTTGTGTTTGCCTCAAGATGTGTCTGCTGGCACAGGCAAATCGCTGTTCTCACGTATTCCGCAACCCATAAAATAGACAAAAGCAGCTGTATTTCAGAGAGGACCTCATGGCAAACCAGTCGGTAACAGAGAAACTACGTGAACTTGCCGAGACCGTGGGGGTCTCTACCGGTTTCTGGGATTGGTACGGCAACTGGAAGCATGTTGAAGATGCCTCCCTAATCGCCGTTTTGAATTCTTTGGGTTTCTCTCTTTCTTTTGATCCCTCTGAGGCGGAAATTAATGAGGCGTTCCGCCACAACGAAGACTTGGCATGGTCTGCGCCGCTTCCTCCGACAACCGTGTGTCGTCAGGGCAATGAGGCGGAAATTCCTGTCCACGTTCCTCACGGAACGGGTGTGTGGTGCCACGTTGAGACTGAAGACGGGCAGCGCCATGAACTTGAGCAGCTTGATCGCCCGATCCCGCCGCGAATGGTCGACGATAACTTGGTCGGTCGCGCGACCTTTAAGATTCCCAATTGGTTGCCCCAAGGATGGCACCGGATTGTTGCGCGTCATGAAGATGGCAGCGAGTGCTCCTCGACCTTGATCGTTGTTCCGCAAAGGCTTTCTTGCCGTCTCGATGATGGCCATAAGCGTTGGGGCGTTGCGGCTCAGCTGTACTCCACGCGTTCGAGTGGCTCGTGGGGAATGGGTGATACCCAGGATCTGGCTGATTTGGCCGCGATTGTTGCGCGCAATGGCGCAAACTTCTTGCAGGTGAACCCCCTGCATGCACCCCAGCCGTGTTTCCCCCAAGAGACCTCGCCCTACCTTCCGGTTTCGCGCCGTTGGGCAAGCCCTCTTTACATCCGTCCCGAGGCCATCGATGAGTATGCCTGCATGGATGGAAAGGAACGCGGAGTTATTACGCGCTATGCGCATGCCTCGCGATCTCAGGAAGACATCGTTGACCGTGATCTTTCATGGAAATCCAAGCTCAAGGCCTTGCGTAAGATTTTTGAGCTTCCTCGCTCCATCAGTCGCCAGGCGCAATTCGAACATTTCTGCGCAGAGGGCGGTGAATCCTTAGAGGATTTTGCTCTCTGGTCTGCTCTGGTTTTTGAAAATGGGGATATTGAGCTTCCCGAGCGTTTCGCATCAATCAATGCGCCCGAAGTCGAGCAGGCGCGCCAGCGCTTGGCTGGAGAAATTGAGTTTTGGCAGTGGTGTCAGTGGATTGTGTTCGATCAGCTGATCCGTGCACAGGAAAGTGCGCATCGCTTAGGTATGGATATGGGTATCATGTCCGACCTTGCAGTGGGAGTGCACTCTTTGGGCTCAGAGATTTGGTCGATGCCCGAGATTTTCGCCCCGGGAATGAGCGTTGGTGCGCCTCCGGATATGTATTCGCAGCAGGGACAGAATTGGTCGCAGCCGCCGTGGTCTCCGCGAGGCCTTGCCCAGGCCGGCTACGCGCCTCTTCGTGACATGTTGCGTTCCGTCCTTTCCTATTCGGGTGCGGTTCGCATCGACCATATTCTTGGTTTGTTCCGTCTGTGGTGGATTCCCGAGGGCATGGAAGCCAGTGCAGGCGCCTACGTTTCCTATGACCACGAGGCCATGGTCGGGATTGTTCTTCTCGAAGCGCAGCGCGCGGGCGCAGTAGTCATTGGTGAAGACCTAGGAACGGTTGAACCTTGGGTTCGCGGTTACTTGAATGATCGTGGCATCTTAGGCACGTCAGTTCTTTGGTTTGAAAAAGAAGGAAGCGGATGGCCATTGTGGCCTGACCGCTATCGTCGTTCCTGCCTTGCTGCAGTAACGACGCACGATCTTCCGCCGACCTTGGGATACCTCGAGGGGGTTCACACTCAACTCCGAAATCGTTTGGGCTTGCTTGTTGAGGACCTGGACCAGGTGCTCGAGGCTGACCGCGTTGAACGAGAGCGCATGGAGTCTCGCCTGAAAGAAGGCGGCTTCATTCACAGTGAAAACCCCAGCGAGGAAGACCTTGTTTTGGGCTTCCACGCTTACTTGGCGGCTTCCCCGGCACTGTTGCTTGCAGTTTCGCTTGTCGATGCGGTTGGAGAGAAGGCGCCGCAGAACTTGCCCGGAACCTCAGATCAATATCCGAACTGGTGTATCCCTCTTCACGGCAGTGATGGAGAAGAAGCACGCATCGAAGATCTTGCGGGGTCGACGAAAGTGCAGGCCTTCCTCTCGAAGGTGAATCGATATGTGCGCTAAGTGAACTTAGCTGTCTTTTGATGCCCGGTGCACTCGTGCGCCGGGCATCAGTGTTGTAATCGGTGAACTATCTGCAGGGATGTTCTCGAGATAGGTCGTGGGTGGGCGCAAGACAACAACAATGACGTCAAGCGGGTAGTTCGCCTCACGGGCTGGCGCAGTGTCCCACGCGATCATCGGGTCACCCGCACTGACCTTCTCCCCAAGGCCGCGCATGCTTGTAAAGCCTTCACCCCCAAGCTTCACGGTGTCAATACCCAGGTGGACAAGAATCTGCTGTCCGTCCGCGCGTGTAATTGCACAGGCATGAGGAAGTAAGTGAGTGAGGATGCCATCCGTAGGAGCACTCACCTTCAAATGGCGCTCGTCTCCTGGTGAGACGGCAAAACCGGGACCCATGATCTCCTCAGCGAAAACAGGGTCTGCGAGCGTATTGAGATGTCGAAGCGTCCCGGAAATGGGGGAGTGGAGTTCGAAACTCACTTGAGCGAAGCGATTTCCTCAGCGATTTCCTCTGCTTGCGGTCCCATGACGATCTGGGCGTGGGATCCCACCACGACGACACCGAAGGCACCGGCTTCGCGAAGTGCGGCCTCGTCGATCTTTGAATCATCCTTGAAATCAACGCGAATGCGGGTGATGCAATGCTGAAGATCGGTGATATTATCCCAACCGCCAAGTGCGTTCAGGATGGTTTCTGCTTGGCTCATGATGCCTCCCCATTGCGATTTAGCCCTTAGGCCAAGGATAACGCGAAAATGCTCCTGTGTTCAGGGAATTACGTCAGAATTTTGGGTGAATAGACTAGTATTCAAGGCGTGGAACCAGACATTTTGTTGACAGTCGTGATCCCGGCCTACAACGCACAGGACTACATTGATCGAGCAGTGACTTCAGTGCGTGGCTTCGATGAAGTTGAGGTACTCATCGTTGATGATGGCTCTGCTGATAAAACCGCCGAGATCTCTGACGAATGGGCTTCTCGTGACCCGGAGCATATCCGTGTCATCCATCAGGAGAATGCTGGCCATGGTGGCGCTGTTAATGCTGGCATTGCTTCGGCGCGTGGGCGTTACCTCAAAATCCTCGATGCAGATGACTGGTTGGATCGTTTGGCGTTGAAACGTGCCCTTGAGCGCTTAGAGCTTCGCGAAGCTCAGGGCGAGCCCTTGGATCTTTTGGTTGCCAATTACGTGTATGAGAAGCAAGGCAAGAGTCATAAAGCAGTCATCCGCTACGGAAATGTGATGCCCAGGGATCGCGTCATCTCATGGGATCAGATTCGCCGTTGCCGGTACGACCAGTATCTGATGATGCATGCCTTAATCTTGCGGACAGATTTGGTTCGTCGCTCTGGTCTGGTGCTTCCTGAGCACACCTTCTATGTTGATTTCATTTACTCTTTTGTTCCGGTTATTGGTGTCCGCGCTTTTGAGTATCTCGATGTTGATCTTTACCGCTATTTCATCGGGCGTGATGATCAATCGGTCAACGAGCAGGTCATGATTTCGCGTGTGGATCAGTTGCTGCGGGTGAATGCGGCGATGGTTGGTGCCATTCCAGCTCCTGATGAGGTTCCGCCTCATCTGTACCGCTATCTTGTCCACTATCTGCGTATCAACTGTGTCATCTGTACAGTGATGCTTTTACGCTCGGGAACTAAGGAGAACCTTGCCCGTAAGGATGAGCTCTGGGCGCAGCTTCAAATGAAGAAGCCGGAAGCCTATGACGCAGTACGCAAGGATCTGCTTGGGCGCCTGATTGCGATGCGCTCAAAGCCGGGACGTGCGGTGATTATGGCTGGTTATCACATTTCTCAGTGGGTGTTGGGATTTAACTAGGTTCAGGCGGTCCATTTGACTTGAGGCGTGACCACCCTCTTTAATGGGAATGAGAACGATTATCATTCTAGAGAGTTGGTCATGTCATCATTGTGCCGCAGGACAACACGTGCCCTGTTTTCGCTATTGATCACTATTGCAGTGATGAGTGCGTGGATTCTTCTTCCAGCCCCGACTCGCGCGGAGGCTCTTTCTTCCTCCAAAGACGAGCACCTTTTAAGCGATAGTCTTCAAGTTTCGACCTGCCTTGGGGATAACAATGAGACGCTGACGTCTTTGTGTACCGCTGGAGAAAAGGGCGAAGAGTTACCCCTTCATGATGGCGCACTTCGGCTTCGAACGACCCCGGTTACTCGTGATGCTGATCGCGAAATTGATGGGGGCTATGAACTCTCTGTTAATTTCAACTCTTCTGTGTTTGCACCGGATTCGCGGTATTCCGTTGAATTAAGCGCACGAGCAGGTGCTGCAGATCTGGAAAAAATTGCACCGCACTCACTTAGCCTTGAATCCCTGGGGCATCTCGGTCGTGGAAGTGCGTTTGAAGAAGAGATCGACGGCGCTGACGAATTCTTTCGGGGATTTGTTCTCGAGGCCAGGGGAGAAGACTTCGCAGCCGGCCCCTTGCATGCACGCTTTGCTGAGCTTGGTATTCGCTCGCTGCGTCTTCGCCTTCAGGAAGTAATCCCGGAGCAGGAGCCTCGTCTCATCGCCGAGGCCGAGTTTAGCGCGAGCATTGAAGCTCCCCAGGCCCAGACGCAAAAGTCCACACAGAGCACTGAATTCTCGTCCCCGAAGAGCACTCAAGAGCAAGAATCCGTACAAAGTGGGGGAGCCCCGCTCCCAGAGGCAAGAGAGGCACGCGAAGCTTCGGTGGCCTCGTCGATTAGTGCGCACACCCAAGCGCTTCCTCGCGCAAACTTTGGCGAGCGCCGTCTCACTCTTGACCACGGACACATCGACCTCTTCTACATGACGCTCGATCAATCGGGGCATCCTCTTCTCAAAATCATGGAAGACGTCACCGGATCTGGAGTTCAACACGAAGCAGAAGACATCCGCCTTGTCGTTCCTTCCTCGGCACTCAAGCATTCTCTTCCCCACGATATTGTTGCTGGGGGAAGTGGGTATTTCCTTCCGCAAACTCAAGATCCAACTCTTCCGTGGCCCGGGTGGGATGTTCTTTCTCTTGCTCCCGCGGGCTTCGAGCGCGTTGAATTTGACGTTTCCTACACAAATTCCAATGGCGGACGCATTTCGCTGTGGACCGAAGACTTTGCCCAGGGGCGTATGTCGCGACTGCGTTCCGGAGGCTACGAATTAGATCCAAACGGGTCAACAATCGTCCAAGATTACCTTTCGCACACTCACGCGAACTGGGCCTTCTCTCAAGCGGGAAGCTATGAGCTGAACGTTCAAGCACGTGCCTATCGAAACGATGGTTCCTTTGAAACGACGCGTAGTACTCACTATCTCATTGAGGTTGGCGCTGCACCGGGTGTGGCGCCCCAGAGCTCGGAGGTCGACAGCGGCGCAGTCCTTCCCCCTGCAGTTGATGCGGGGAGAACAGGTGAAGAAGAATCACTCACGCGTGATGCACCCCAGCGCGTAGGTAGTGAGCGTTGTATTCCCACGCGGATTACTCGCGAAGCGAACGAGGATGAGATTTCGCGAATCCGCAGCGCTAGCGAGACTCCAAACCAAGCAGTAACGACCCTGAACGTTCAGGTTGGTAGCGAAGGCGGAATTACCGACGGTCACTTCGATCTGGGACCGGCCATTGAAAATGGGCAATTGGTTGCGCGAATTAAGGACGACCGAGCTGTACCTGCAGTGTGGAAAGACCCCGCATCAATGACCTTTGCACTGGGGGAGAGGGCCAAGATTAAGGCGCCTGAAGCGCTCAGCTATGCCGCGAGTGTGGGACAAGACGTGTGGATGATTCCCGCTACCCAGATTCGAGGGGTCCCGTGGCTCGGAATGAACTCGCAACGCGAAGAAATCGTGACTGAAACCAGCGGGCAAGTCCGTTTCTCTCTTCTCGATGTTCAAGGCCCTGGAAATGTCGCAGTTTTTGAATCGGGAAGCTTGGGTGCAGGAATCGGCACTCACGTTTTCGACGGCGCAGGAACGAGCTATACTCTGCCTGCGAATACTCATGCCCACCAGAATTGGGTCTTTACTGAGCCAGGCTCCTATCAGCTCACGATCGCCATGAATGTCACGCCTCGCGGTGAGGACCTGCGTGGAAGCGGGAGTGGAACAGCTGGATCTTTGATCGCTGCCGGTGGAACCGGAGAACACGGGCGCCCGATGGTTTACGCAATCGTCGGCCGCACGGCCTCGGGACAGCCCTGCACTCTGGCATCAACGGGCGCGGGCAGCGTGGAGCTTGCCCCGATGATCCTCGCGGCCCTGCTGATCGGATGCGGATGCATTGTCACCTCAACGCATATGCGGGTGAGACAGTGAAATTTGCACGCCTCGTATCAGCTATTGCTACGTGCGTTCTTGCTGGCGCAGTTGGAGGCTGCGCGCCGCATAGCGATGCTTCGTCGCACCGTCTGAGCATCGTTGCAACAACGGGTATCTTGGCTGATTTTGCACGAAATGTGGGCGGGGATTACGTCGATGTTCATCAACTCATTCCCAACGGTGCAGATCCGCATTCCTGGGAACTGAGTCTCAGGGGAATCCGCGATATTGCTTACGCGGATATTGCGGTCACGAACTACCTGATGTTGGAGGATCATTCGGTGATCCGCGCGCTCGATGCGAATCTTCCCAAGGATGCTCTCTCCCTGTCCCTTGCAGAAGAAAGCGCAAAGTTTGGCGGCACCTTGATCCCCCTTGTAGAAGATCGCTCCCTTGATACCCCGTGGCTTGGAATGCGAGTTTACGGTGATGGAAGCCAGATTGGGGCAAAGCGGTCGTCTCAGGTTGAACTTTCTGTCACTGGTATTGAGGGGCCGGGGCAGGCGTGTGCCTACATCACGACAAGTTTTGGAAGTCCAGAGATTGCCTTTGCCTCTCGAGACGGTTTTGATGGCGGTAATCATTGGACAACGGATACTTCGATTCTGCCCGTTGGCGCACACCAGCACATGAGTTGGGTTTTTACTCAGCCCGGTATCTACACGCTGCATCTGCGAGCGCGCGTGCGCGTGACCCCTGACGCCGAGCCCATCGAGCTTCCTCCCTCACACGTGACCTTCGCCGTGGGGATCGATTCAGAAGAAGTTGCCCGCGAACGTGGACTATTTCTTCTCCGACGAGGCCACAGTGACATTACCGTGGACCTGAAGTCAGGCGCATTAACCCTGATGGTTGACCGAGAAAAAGACGGTGGAGTACCTGAGGGCGCACCACTACGTGAAAATGCGGAGGAGAGCAACGGCTTACCTGCAACTCTTGCGTCTTTGAATATCGAGCGAGTGCTGATTGATGTTCCATCACGGACTTTGCGTGAGATTCCCAAAGGCCGGGGATGGGAGTTTATCGGCTCGGGTGATGGGCAGGCCTATGTCCTGCCCCAGGCTGTGCTTGGCAAACATGTCCACGGTGACATTGATCCACATGCGTGGCATGACATTCATAACGCGCAGGCCTATGTGCGAGTTATTGAGAATGCACTATCAACGCGCGACCCGGAGCATAGTGCGCAATACGCAGCCAACGCCTCGGCCTATATCGCGAAACTCGATGAGACTGACCGTGAGGTTTCGCAGACGATCGCGGGCATTAATCCGCTCGATCGAAAGCTAGTCACTACACACGATGCCTATGCCTATCTTGCGCGCGCCTATGACTTTGAAATCGCTGGTTACCTGAGTGCTCAGGACGGGAGCGAGGCTTCAATTGCAGATCGTAAACGCATCGCTGAAACCTTGAAGAACATGAAAATCTCCGCGGTTTTCTTGGAACCGCAAAAGCGCAACCGTCACCCAGTGATCGCACAAGTTGCGGAAGAAAACGGCGTTCAGGTCTGCGGGCTGTATGGCGACACTTTGGATGCGGACGCCTCGACGTATATCGACATGATGAAAGCGAATGCTCGCTCACTGTCGCGGTGTTTAGGAAAGGATCACACATGATGAAGAGGATGAATACCAGAAATATAGCGCTGGGGCTATCAGCGCTCTTTGTCAGTATTGCTGTGAGCGCCAGCGTCGTACTGCCAGCGGCAGCGGATGATCCTCTCACTCAGCACGTTGATTCCTCAGAACAAGTGGTGCGCGAAGAAGCCACAATTGAACGTGGTCACGTTGACTTGGGGCCAAAGATTGTTGATTCGAAACCTGAGATTCTGGCACGTGATGACTCAGGAGAAACACCGATTTGGCGTCCTTTGGACACTCTTGTATTTCGCGTGAGCGAGTCGGGTAAGCTTCAGGTTCCCTCAGATCCCAGCTATTCATTCCTGCACGCACACGAGGGAGAGTCCTACTGGGTCATTCCGCAAACTCAGAACCCTAGGGTTGTTTGGCTAGGATGGAACACTCAAGACCCCGAACTCATTAAGGTCATGGGCAGTGGAGCAACGATGACCCTGGGGAATCTTCAGGGTCCAGGCCAAGCATGGCTTTTCCTGCAAGACGGGGCTTTTGGCGCGCCAACAGTCCTGTATGACTCTTCTACTTCCTCCCAATCAGACATCTGGGTCGAGGCAAATACACATGTCCACGCAAATTGGGCGTTTTCTGCTCCGGGTGCTTACGCGCTCAGCGTGCGCTGGTGCTTTGGAGACAAAGAGGCACCGCAATGCGTGTCAGACACACTTAGGTTTGTCGTTGGCGATGAGGTAAATGTCGAAGAAGCCCGCGCGCTCACGCCAAGCGCGCTCGCGGCCTCGTCGAAAGAAGGGACGCATACTTCCAAGCCGCAGGTAGTGCGTGAACAAGGCGGAAATAGCGAGTATCTGATCTATGGAGCGATCTGTTTGGCCTTGGGTGTGATTGCCTTTATCGTCGTTGCACATCGGACAAAGAAGTCTCGAAAGCAGATTGAAGAAGCGCGCGAGGAAGTTCGCCGTGACTTCGGGTCGGAGGACGGCGCCTGATGGACGATGAGAACCTTGTGACGGCCCTTGACATTTGCGATCTTGATGTTTCCTACCCTGGGCGCGAGGTACTGAAATCGGTTTCGCTCACTGTTGCTCCCGGAGAGTTTTGCGCGCTCATTGGTCCCAATGGTGCCGGAAAAACGACTCTTTTACGCGCAATTCTTGGCGCGATCCCCTCTCGCTCGAGGCACGTTACCTCAATGGGGGCGCCGCTGCAGCCCCGAGCAGTCGGCTACGTTCCGCAGCGTCATGAGTTTGCATGGGATTTCCCGATAACGATCCGCCAAGCTGTCCTCAGTGCGCTTGCCCGCCGGATTGGATGGGGGCGTAGAGCTCGTATTGATGATCATCGCGCGGTTGAAGAAGCGCTGCATCAGGTTGGTTTGGCACAGCTGGGAGAGCGAGTCATCGGTGAGCTATCGGGTGGTCAGCGTCAGCGTGTTCTGGTCGCGAGGGCTCTTGCTCTGCGTCCAAAGCTGCTATTGCTGGATGAACCCTTTACCGGCCTCGATATGCCCACCCAAGAAAGCCTGATTGATGTTTTTCAAGGGCTTGCACGCAGCGGTTGTGCCATTGTCATGACAACCCACGACATTCTTGGGGCAATCGATGCTTGCGACCGGCTTTTCCTACTGAATTCGACGGTTATTGCCTCTGGAAAACCGGAGGAGATTCAAGATCCCGAGGTGTGGATGCGCACCTTTGATATTCGTCCCTCGAATCCCTTGCTGAAAGTCCTCGGGGTGATGTGAGTGCTGAGCATTATCGATTTTCTGAAGGACTTAATGAACCCCTCCTTGGCGTTCTTGCCGCGTGCCATTCTTGTCACCTGCGTTGCTGCTTGCGTATGCGCAGTTGTTGGCTGTCATGTTGTCCTGCGCGGGATGTCTTTCATTGGAGATGCCGTCGCTCACTCGGTTTTCCCCGGGCTTGCTATCGCCTTTGTATGCTCGGGATCGCTGGTGCTGGGCGGAACGCTTGCAGGCGTTGGAACTGCTGTGCTCGTTGCGCTTCTTTCCCAAAATAGGCGTTTGAAGGAAGACTCAATTATTGGTGTGCTCTTCGTTGGGGCTTTTGGTTTGGGATTGGTCATCATTTCCTGGGCACCGGGATATGCGGGGTCCCTTCAAGATTTCCTCTTTGGCTCGCTGACGGGTATCCCAGCTTCCGAAGTGCCTTTTGTTCTCATTGCATCAGCGCTGATCGTGGGAGTCTTTGCGTTCTTTCACAAGGAGATCGTTGCGGTCAGTCTTGACCGGGAAAGCGCGCGAGTCGCGGGGCTGCCAGTCATGGCTCTAGATCTGCTGGTCTACGTTAGCGTCGCTGGAGCAGTCGTGATTTCTGTTCAGATCATCGGCAATATTCTGGTCCTTGCGCTTTTGATTACCCCGGCTGCCAGTGCACGTTTGCTGATGAACTCTTTACATTCGATGATGTGGGGAGCCATCGCTATTGGTGTCCTCAGTTCGATCGTCGGAATCTACGTGTCGTGGTCCTTGGACCTGCCTGCGGGTGCTTCTATTGTTTGCGTGGTAACCGCGGTTTTCGCTGTTTGTTCGGGATATCGAGCTATTCGTGTTCGTTTCGCATGATGGAATGAAATTGCCCGGAGCATGAGACGTTACTAGGTTTGGCCCTGTATAAGGGAAGGAAACGTCTACATGAGCACAGCAGCACCAACTGCAAAACGACGCACGCGCGATACGTGGACCAGCCAAACTGGTTTCTTATTGGCAGCAATCGGTTCCGCGATTGGTTTGGGTAATATCTGGCGATTCCCAGGTGTTGCCTACACTAACGGTGGTGGAGCATTCCTTGTTCCTTACCTCGTTGCCTTGCTGTTTGCCGGTATCCCGATCCTGTGGCTTGAATACGCTGTGGGCCACAAGTTCCGTGGAACTCCTCCGTGGGCATTCCGTCGGATGAGCGCCAAGGGTGAATTCCTTGGCTGGTTCTGTGTCTTCATTTGCTTCGTCATCATCACCTACTACGCGGCTGTTGTTGCGTGGTCGAGTAGCTACGTTGTTTATTCGATTAACGAGGCCTGGGGAAACGATTCGAAGACCTTCTTCCTTTCGTCCTTCCTTGGAACCGTAGGATCCGATGAATTCTCGTGGACGCCGGTCCTAGCTGTTTCTGTGCCGCTCCTCCTTGTGTGGGTGTGCATCCTGCTGATTGTCTCCTTCGGTGTCTCCAAGGGTGTTGAGAAGGCGAACAAGGTCTTCCTTCCCTTGCTTGTGTTCCTCTTCTTGGCACTCGTTGTGCGCGCACTTTTCCTTCCTGGTGCGCTTGAAGGACTCAACGCTTTCTTCACGCCGAATTGGAGTGCGTTGACTGACTCCAAGGTATGGATTGAAGCATTTGCGCAAATCTTCTTCTCACTGTCTGTCGGCTTTGGCATCATGCTGACCTACGCCTCGTACCTCAAGAAGAACTCGAACGTGACCGGCACTGCTCTTGTTGCGGGATTTGCGAATTCTTCCTTCGAGATTCTTGCAGGTATCGGCGTCTTCTCGGCCCTTGGCTTCATGGCTCACACGCAAGGAGTTGCAGTTTCTGAACTTCAGGGATTGAGGGGTCCGATCCTGTCCTTCGTAACCTTCCCGAAGATCATTTCCATGATGCCCGGTGGGCCTCTCTTCGGGGTGCTTTTCTTCTCCTCGCTTGTCTTGGCGGGTATCACCTCCTTGCTTTCGCTGCTTCAGGTTGTTTCTGGCGCGCTTCAGGATAAGTTTGCGATGCAGCCGATTAAGGCCTCGCTCGTCATGGGAATCCCGGCAACGGTGATTTCACTGGCCTTGTTTGGCACCCGTTCGGGACTCAACACACTCGATATCGTCGACAACTTCATCAACAACGTCGGAGTCGTTGGTTGCGCGGTCGCAATGACGCTGTTCACTGCATTGGTTCGCCCGCGTCTGGCGGGATTGCGCAAACACCTCAATTCGGTTTCTGCCCCGTCGATCCCGCCCGCTTGGGATTTTCTGGTTGGAATTGTTATTCCCGCAGTTCTCGCATTCATGCTCATTTCTTCACTGATTACGAGCTTGCGAGAGGGATACGACGAATACGCGACCTACTTAGTGACGATCTTCGGATGGGGATCGGTGGCATTCGCCCTCATCGCCTCTGCGATTCTCACGCTTGTTCCCTGGTCGCATCCTCAGCGCACCTCGACAACCACCACTGATCAGGAGATGGCATGAACGCCGCTGCTATTATCATGATGCTCGTCACCGTGCTTTTGGTATGGGGAGGGCTTGTTGCTTCACTCGTGATGCTTCGACTCCTGCCGACTCCTGGCGAGGACGAAGCTGAAACGACTGCTCCTATTACGGAGCCCAACTCGCGATAAGGGGATAGCATGCGCCTCGTAGCTTTCGACCTTGATGACACATTGGCTCCTTCGAAGTCCGCGCTTCCATCTGCGATGGCTGAGCAACTGCGCGCACTTTTAGATGTCGTTCCAGTGTGCGTCATTTCAGGTGGGGAGTTCGGCCAATTTCGCGCACAGTTGTTGGAAAATCTGGATGCTTCTTCTGAGCAACTCTCGAAACTTCACCTCATGCCAACCTGCGGTACGCGTTACTACCGTTGGAATGCGGATCACTCCAGCTGGGATCAGGTCTATGCGAATGATTTGAGCCAGGACGAACGTGAGCGCGCAATTGAGTCGCTACGCCAGCGCGCTCATGAACAGGGTGTGTGGGAAGCACAGCCATGGGGCGAGATCATTGAAGACCGAGGATCACAGATCACTTTTTCTGCCCTTGGCCAGCAGGCTCCTCTCGAGGCGAAGCGCGCATGGGATCCCAGCGGAGACAAAAAGCGCAAGCTGCGAGATGCTGTTGCCTTGGACGTTCCTGATCTGGAAGTGCGTGCAGGCGGTTCAACGTCGGTCGACATCACCCGTCGTGGCATCGATAAAGCCTACGGAATGGCAAAGCTAGTTGAGATGACGGGAATTGCCCCACAGGACATGCTCTTCATTGGTGATCGCCTTGACGAGGCTGGGAATGACTATCCGGTTAAGGCTGCGGGGTATCCTACGCGTCCTGTTGCTGGCTGGGAAGAGTGCGTCGAGGTTATTGCGCAGATCGTTTCTGAGCTTTCTGGGCGAGCTTAGTTTCCGATCCTGCGTGTTGCCCACAGGGCAACCGCGCTTGCTGCTGCGACGTTGAGTGAGTCAACTCCACCCATCATGGGAATTCGAACAACGTAATCAGTCTGGGCGATTGTTGCCTTTTTGAGGCCGTCGCCTTCGGTGCCCATGACGAGCGCGAGGCGTGCATTCGGTGCGGTCATCACCGGCATCGTGGTGAATTCGTCAAGGCTTACGGAATCATCGCTCAATGCAAGAGCAGCAAGGGTAAAGCCTGCCCCATGGAGCTCATCCTTTGCTGGCCACTTGTCGATTCTGGTCCACGGGACTTGGAATACAGTGCCCATGGATACTCGCACTGAGCGTCGGTACAGAGGATCTGCACACTGTGGGGTGACGAGGACTGCGTCGGCACCTAAGGCGGCAGCGCTTCGGAAAGCCGCGCCGACGTTCGTATGATCGACCAGGTCTTCCAAGATCAGCACACGTTTAGGGCCTTCTCCCAATGAACCGAGCAGTTCGCTGACCGGCTGAAGTTCAGGGCGTTGCATCGCAGCGAGCGCACCGCGGTGGAGGTGAAATCCCGTAATCGATTCGAGTAGTTCTTCGGCAGCGATAAAGACCGGAGTATCTCCGCCGTCTGGCGCGCCCAAGAAATGCTCAAGAAGGGGCTCAAGGTCGGGGAGCCAACGGGGTGCCATCATCAAGGAACGCGGGCGATGTCCTGCCTCAAGAGCTCGAATGATGACGTTCGTGGATTCCGCCATGTATAAGCCGCGCTCAACTTCAAGACTTTTACGAAGATTGACATCCGTCATAGAGGTGTAATCGGCAAGCCGAGGATCGTCTTGTGCTGATAGGGCCGTTAGTTCAATGAGCATTCCTTCATTGTGCCACGCCTGCTAGCCTGCATCAGTCCCACCAAAGCCACCAACCGGGGCCGTGAGCCTCGTCCATACACGCGATCGGTTCGCATTCGTCCGGCCTGCAATAGCCGTCGAATCCCAGTCGTTCTTGAAGACGTTCCCACACACCATCTTCATAGATGAGCGCCCAGGGGGAGTCTTGATAGTCACGAGCTGAGGAATCCTCGATGTACACCGAATCGATGCTCATTCGTTCATCCCATCGCGGAGAAAGAACCAAATAGCCTCCGAGGAGTACATGCGAATCAGCGAATGCTGCCTCAAAGAAGGACTCAAGTGGGGGTGCGTTGTTTTGGCGATCAGCAAGGTTATCAACGGGGAGAAGCTGACGTACTTCTTGTGCAACGCGTCCGTTCACACCCGAAAAACGTGCAAAGTCGGCAGAGACGCTGGGGGAGTCAACATAGGGGCGCATGAGTTGCAAAATGCCATTGGCTTCAATCCAACCGGGAGCTCCGTACAAGCCGCTCGTTGGTAGCGGCGCAAATGAATGGGATGCCATCGGAAAGGTCCTTTCGTGAGGGGTGATGGCATCAGTCTGCGCTCGCACATTGCTGCGCTGCGGGGCATTGAAGAATCCTGTGGAAAACGCCGATACGAGTGCATGCTGTGGATAAAAGCGAAGTGGTGGGTACCAGCAACAGCTGATACCCACCACTTCAAAACCTAGAACTCGGCTACCTCGTTGGGAACTGCCCGCGAGCAACCTGCGGGCGAGGCGAACGCCACGGGCGAAGCATGATTGCTCGCGAGAAAACATAGAACCACATACGCGGCGGGATCTTCTCACGCGGGTGAACTTCACCAAGCCTGTGCTTGATCTTGCGCCAGACAATCGTGGACTCAACGATGGCAATCAAGAACAGTCCGTACATGACCAGCATGACGATGAAGAGCGCGCGCTGAGCAAGCTCTGAAGTCGAAGAGAAGAAAGACACTGCGAAGAAAACGACAAAGAACACGATCATCACAGGGAACACGAACTCCGATGCCGAGCGACGCGCGTCGATCCAGTCGCGGGTAAAACGCTTGACTGTGCCCTTATCACGCAGGGGCATGTGGCGTTCGTCGCCGGTAATCAAGGCTTCTTGCTCGAGGCGGTCGCGTTCAGCTCGCATGGCACGTGCGCGCTCACGCGCAGCCTTCTTAGCTGCTTTACGATCGGCGACGATCAAGGAGTGATCATTACGGGCTTGCGCAGCCTTGCGCGTAGGAGTCGGACCGCTCTTTGTTCGGTCACTCGCAGCGCGAATTTCAGGCGTTTCTTCGGGTTCTGACTTCTTTGAACTCAACACGCTTCTAAGGGTAATAGATAGCAGAGTCGATCGGCACATTGACCAGGCCTTAACCGCGCACTGATACAGGTCGCCTCAGACGCGATAGGCTTGGATACATGGCTATTGACGAACTTCGTGAGCGCCTCGACGCGCTCTTCCCGCAATTGGTCGACGAGCTGTCACAGCTTGTTGCAATTCCTTCGGTCTCTTCGGATCCCTCTCACAATGCCGATGTTGAGCGCTCGGCTGAACATATTCGTTCTCGTTTCGAAGCACTGGGTCTGGATGCCCAGATTCATTCGGTGACCACTCCTGAGGGAGTAAAGGGTAAGCCTGCAATTCTTGCGCGCTCTGCGCACATTGAGGGTGCCCCCACGGTTTTGCTCTATGCGCACCATGACGTCCAGCCCACGGGTGACCTTTCACGTTGGCACTCTGATCCGTGGAAGACAGTTGTCAAGGGCGATCGTATTTATGGCCGTGGTACCTCAGATGATGGCGCAGGTGTCATTGTTCACCTTGGCTCTTTGTCCCTCCTGGGCAAGGAGCTGCGCGCAAATGTTGTCGTCTACATCGAAGGCGAAGAAGAGATCGGATCTCCCTCCTTCACCCACTTCCTTGAGACCTACCGTGATCAGCTCGAGGCAGACGTCATTATCGTCACCGATTCCGACAACTGGAAGGTCGGAGAACCCGCAGTGACGACCAGCTTGCGTGGTAATTGCGCGTTTACCGTTGACCTGACGATTGCCGATCACGCGGTCCACTCGGGAATGTTCGGCGGCCCGATGATTGATGCTGCTACCTGTGCTGCTCTGCTCGTTTCCTCCCTCTACGACAAGGATGGAAATATTGTTGTTGAGGGCTTGGGTGGGGACGACCATGCCGAGGTCGATTGGCCCGAAGATGAATTTCGTGCAGCCAGCGGAATGCTCGATCAGGTCCGTCTCGCCGGAAGCGGCGATTTGGCAGCACGCACGTGGACTAAGCCTTCTGTGTCGCTCATCGGATTCGATACGACTTCGGTTGCGAACTCGTCTAATACGATCATTCCTCATGTTCGTTTCCGTCTGTCAATGCGTACGGTTCCCGGTGTGGACCCGCGTCAAGCAATGGAAGCGATTGAGAAGCACTTGCTCGAGCACGCACCTTTCGGCGCCCGTGTGGAGGTTTCTGATCGAGATCTTGGACCCGGATACCTTGCCGATGTCGATTCTCCGGTCTCTCATGTCGTCAAGCAGGCCCTCACTGATGCTTGGGGTGTTCAGGCCGTCAATATTGGTGTTGGTGGTTCGATCCCCTTCATCTCAGAGTTCCAAGAGACCTTCCCCCACGCGCAGGTTGTCGTCACCGGCGTTGAAGATCCTCTGACAAACGCGCACTCTGAGGATGAGTCTCAGTCGCTCTCCGACCTGAAAGCCGCTGTGCTCGCCGAGGCCTTGGTGCTCACACGCTTGGCACGCAATTAAGTGGGTCAAGTTCTGATTTCGGGGCATTGGGGAGGGGATATTAATCCTCTCCCCGCCCTTGATTTAGTGGCGCGGGGTTTTCAATCCTTTGCGCCGACCTGGCAGGCGCACCGCGCTCCCTTTGGCCCTGGGCGTGCCTTTGTCGAGGCCATGCGTTCTCACGCGGAGATCGCAGTGCTTTCAACTGCTGAGGAGGCGGACCTAAAAGTCTTAGGTGCGCGCTACCGCGCCGCGATTCTTGCAGGAAAGACTCCTGTTGTGGAGGGTGGGCATCTCGCACATACCGACGGGGGAGTTGCCTTTCTCGAGGGACTTTCAGGACTCAGGCGCGCGGATTATTCTGACTTTGACCATTGGTTTTTCGCCGCGATCGAGCGGTCACGAGTATTGTGCAGGCGTGGCGATTTCTACGCTGCTTTTTCGAGTGCGAGGCCTCTCTTTGGTCCCTCGTCAACGCTTGCTCTTAATCCCGACCTGACCCCGCGAAACGATACGGATGCGGACTTTAATCGCCAATGGATGAGCCTCTTGCACCAAGTCGCACAACCGCGTCTTCCCCTCCACGGTCAGCCGGCCTCGGTAGTGGAACCCGGGCGTATCGCAGGGTCAGGCGCAAGCGGGGGAGCAGCTGCTGTAATCTCGGTGCTGGGAGGAAGGCTGATCTCTGATGGGGATTTCCTTACCTACCATACGAATCTTCAATCCCGCTTTGCTGAGGTCGACCTCGTGATTGTTCTTGAGCCGGAATTGCACTCTCCGGTCCTTGCTGAGTCGACGCTTCCAACGCTTACCGAGGCCGCGGCACGCTTGGCGCTTCCGGTTCTCGCGATTGGCCGGATTTCTTCACTTTCAGCTCATGAGCGAGCCGAGTGGGGGATTCACGGAGTGTTAACCGACGAAAACGAGGATTATGAAACTCTTGGGCAGAGAGCTGCACGAACATGGGCGAGTTAAATGAGTCCTCGCTCTCAGCTTAGAAAATGGCATCAATCCGCGACTAGCCTTAGGCTAGAACCATTAGCTACAAGCCCAACACATGAAGGAGCAGCATGTCTGAGAACACCACTGAGACTGCAACCCACGAGGTCATCTTGACTGATGTCGCCGCACAGAAGGTCAAGAGCCTTCTCGAGCAGGAAGGTCGTGATGACCTACGCCTGCGCGTCGCGGTTCAACCCGGAGGCTGTTCCGGACTGATTTACCAGCTCTACTTTGACGATCGTTTGCTCGATGGTGACGCCGTTCGCGATTTCGACGGCGTTGAGGTTGTTGTTGACCGCATGAGCGTTCCCTACCTTGCGGGTGCAACGATCGATTTCTCTGACACCATCGAACGTCAGGGATTCACTATCGACAACCCCAATGCGCAGAACACCTGTGCATGCGGCGAATCTTTCGCCTGATCGGAGAAAAGTGAAGAAGCTTTCTGTTTTCGGTGCCCTTCTACTGAGCTGCACCTTGGCACTGAGCGCGTGCTCGGGGCAATCCAAGAACTCCCAATCGGCCTCGGCAAGTGCCTCAACAAGCGCGTCTTCCTCGGCTTCATCATCAGCAGATCAGCCGAAGGTCGATCGCTCCGGTCAGGGAAATTTCCCGGAGGTTACCGGAGGATTCGGTGAAAAACCGGAAATTAAGGCTGGATCAGGATCGGCCGGCGACACGGTTCTGGTGAAAACCCTGCATCAGGGTGATGGAGCAACTGTCGGCCTCGATGACATCGTCCAGGTTAACTATGCAGGCGTCCTTTTCAAAGACGGCACGGTTTTTGACTCTTCCTTCGCTGATGGGCGCACCCCGATTGCCTTCAGCCTGAATCAGGTTATTCCAGGCTGGAAGTACGGTCTGGCTGAAGCACATGTCGGTGACCGCGTTGAGCTCGTTATTCCATCAAAGTGGGGATATGGAGCTAAAGGCGCAGGCTCGTCCATTCCGGCAAACGCTGATTTGGTCTTCGTCGTCGATATCTTGGGTACCGTTAACCCCTCAGACACTTCGGCATTGACCAAGGCAACACCGACTGGAAACGAACTTCCCGCCGGAATTACCGTGACCGGTGACTTGGGAAGCGAACCGAAGATCACTTTCGGTGAAAGTGCCCCCACTGAAGACGCCAAGATCGTCATCGCGGAAGGCAAGGGCGAGAAGGTCACTATCGGCTCGACCGTCGTATATCAGGCAGTCGGTACCACTTTCGGTGCTGATAGCAAGACCCAATCCAGCTGGAGCGAGGCTGGCGCTCAAGTGACGACTGTGGCACAGGGGAATCAGCTCGTCGACTTCACCGCTGGTTCACGTGTACTTCTTGTTGGTGCAGGAAACACAGCTCAAGGCGCGGCTTCTCAGGCAGTTGTCGTGGATATCGTTGCGGTGATTCCCGCGAAGTAAATTCCGCGGCAATGGCCGACTATCGCCTGAAGACAACGCGAGTGGGGAGTTGGAAAACCAACTCCCCACTTCCGCATTCAAAAGTGGTTAGAATACCCAGAGTAACGATTTCTTAGCGTTGAGGAGTGCATCGTGAGTGAAACGCCCGTGAAGGTCTTGGTATTCAGTGATAATTCGTCCACTCGCCAGGCAGTGATCACGGGCGTCGGATTCAAGGCCTCGAAAGATACTGCTCCCATTGAATGGCTTGAGGCTGCTACCGCTTTTGGTGTATTTGAACTTGTCGATTCCCACGATATCGCCGTCCTCGTACTTGATGGAGAGACGCAAAAAGAAGGCGGAATGTCGGTCGCCAAAGAACTGGCGAATACCCGTGAGAACCTTCCACCGATCCTCATGCTCACCGCGCGTCCGCAGGATCAATGGCTCGCGACCTGGGCAGGTGCTAGTCGCATTGTGAGCGCACCTTTTGATTCGCAGGAACTGCAAGAAAATCTTGCCGAATTGTTGCGTGCTCGCCGCTGAACGCTCAAGAACTGGGTGCGTCTGAAGACACTAGGGGATAGGCCGGAGAGGCGAGTTCCAGCGGGTGTTTTCCCTGCTGATCAATGAGTTCGCACAACTCGTAGAACAGAAGCCCTGTGGCCAAAGCGTCATCAAGGGCACGATGCTGGCTGCCGCCCAATTCAAAGTGCTCGCGCAAGGTTGTTAATCGATGGTTATCAACTGCTGGTCTCGGCAAAGCAAAGCGAGCTAAAGACAAAGTGTCATAGGGGGGAAGTGGTGGAAGACAACAGTTGCACTGCTGCTGGGCGCGGGCCAGAAAACCCCAATCAAAAGCGACATTATGGGCAATGAGGCCTGCGAGCTTCCGGTGCTGATGCGCGCCTTCAAGCCAGCTACTAAAACGCGGGAACACTGCACTGAGATCCTGAGCTTGTGCGAGGAGCTCATCGTTGAGCCCCGTCAAAGAAGTGATAAAGGACGGGAGAGGACGATGAGGATTGACAAGAGCAGAAAAACTATCAATAACCTGCTTCTCTTCATAGATCACGGCCCCGATTTCGATAATCGAATCCTTTGCACCTAGCCCCGTCGTTTCAAGGTCGACAACGAGCCAAGCAGAGTCCAACCATCGTGGAACCATTGCGGAAAAAGTAGGCTCGGGCTGTACAGTAGAACCATTGACCATAACGACGATGCTAGCGGTTGACACCGGTGGAGGAAACATGGGTCTGTATAAAGCCTTAAAGCTGACGGGCACTCCGATTCTCAAAGCTGCTTACCGGCCCTGGATTCGAGGGAAAGAGAACATCCCTGAAACAGGTCCCGCGATCTTGGCATCGAACCATAACGCCGTGTGGGACTCAGTTTTTCTTCCCATGATGATTGACCGTGAGGTTGTCTTTATGGGCAAAGCCGACTACTTCACCGGAACCGGGATCAAGGGATGGGCAACGAAGGAATTCATGCGCGCCGTCGGCACTATTCCTGTCGATCGCAGTGGTGGTCGCGCGTCTGAAGCCGCATTGAAAGCTGGCCTCAAGCGCCTCGGCGAAGGTGAACTTTTTGGAATCTACCCCGAAGGGACTCGTAGTCCCGATGGTCGTCTGTACCGTGGGAAGACCGGTGTTGCGCGATTGGCGCTGCTTTCCGGAGCTCCCGTTATCCCCGTTGCGATGATTGGAACACACGCGGCTCAGCCGATCGGGCAGAAGATTCCTTCGCGAACCAATATCGGTATGGTGATCGGCGAACCCCTTGACTTCAGCCGTTACAAGGGCTTGGACCGTGATCGCTTTGTCCTACGAGCCATCACCGATGAAATCATGTACAACCTCATGCTTTTATCCGGACAGGAATACGTCGACTTGTACGCCGCGGATGTTAAAGCCCAGCTTGCTGCAGAAGGCGCTTTCGACGGACCTGTGCCTTCGAATGGAAAGACTGCACCCGGCGGACGAGTTGCCCCTGACGTCGAAGTTCCCACTCCAACAGAGGAAGAACTTCACGAGGAAGAAAACTAAGTAAAACCGGAGTTGTGTGCTTGTCATCCCTCGTGGACCGATAAAGCGAAGTAATCCCGCACTCGATAAGATAAGTACGTGGCGCAGGTCGTTTGATGTGCGCGAAGAAGACTGAAAGGTTTACCCATGACGGTTCGTCGTGTTGCCCTCTTGACCGCTGGCGGCTTTGCCCCTTGTCTTTCGGCCGCTGTTGGTGATCTCGTTGAGCGCTACACTCAGGTCGCTCCCGAAGTTGAGATCATTCTTTACCAGTATGGCTACCATGGCCTGCTCACCGGCAACTACGTTGTCGTTGATGAAGAAGGACGTCGTGACGCAGCGGTTCTGCGTGAGTTCGGCGGTTCTTCGATCGGTAACTCTCGCGTCAAGCTGACCAACGCGAAGAACCTTGTGGAGCGAGGCCTCGTTGAAGAAGGCGTCGATCCGCTTGCTTTCGCTGCCGAGCAGCTGCGCAAGGATGGCGTCGATGTCCTGCACACCATTGGCGGCGATGACACGAACACGACCGCCGCAGACCTCGCTGCCTACCTGCACGAGCACAACTACGAACTGACCGTTGTTGGTCTGCCCAAGACCATCGATAATGACGTGATTCCGATCCGTCAGTCCCTGGGTGCCTGGACCGCAGCAGACGAGGGCGCACGCTTCGCATTCAACGTGATCGGCGAGCACCGTTCCAACCCCCGTATGCTCATCGTCCATGAGTGCATGGGCCGTAACTGTGGTTACCTGACCGCAGAAACCGCACGTCGCTACCATGAGCTGCTCCAGACGAAGCGCTGGGCACCTTCGCTGGGACTCACCCGCGAGCGCTGGGATGTTCACGGCCTCTACGTTCCCGAGGCAGCATTGGATATTGCCGGAGAAGCTGCGCGCCTGAAGGCAATCATGGACGAGCAGGGTAACGTCAACATCTTCCTCTCCGAGGGTGCTGGACTGCCCGAAATCATTGCCGAGATGGAAGCCAATGGCGAAGAGGTTCAGCGCGATCCCTTCGGCCACGTGAAGCTTGATACCATCAACCCCGGTCAGTGGTTCGCTCGTAAGTTTGCGGCCCTTATCGGTGCCGAAAAGGTCATGGTTCAGAAGTCGGGTTACTACTCTCGCGCAGCTGCGGCTCACGAAGAAGATCTCGCTTTGATCAAGCAGATGTGCGATCTGGCAGTTGAATGTGCGCTGCGCGGCGAGAGCGGCGTTATCGGCCAAGATGAAGAGAACGGTGACGAGCTGGCTGCCATCGCATTCCCGCGTATTGCCGGCGGCAAGCCCTTCGACATCTCTCAGCCGTGGTTTACCTCTCTGCTCGCTGAACTCGGTCAGCCCTTGGCTCCGGCGCAGTGACCATGAATTTCTCTGCTCATCCGGGGCGTGGCGATTTTTCGCTGCGCCCCGGCGCACCTGACCTCTTTGCTCCCACGGCTAACCAGGATGCTGCGCCCTGGGAAGCATGGCGTCTTCGACGTGCGCTTCAACAGCCCACCTATCCTGATACGGATGCGCTTAGCTCAGTTCTTGCTGAGCTTCGTCGCCAGCCGCCTCTGGTTTTCGCTGGTGAAGTAGATGATTTGCGAGCTGGATTGGGTGCGGCCTCGCGCGGTGAAGCTTTTGTGCTCACCGGCGGTGACTGCGCGGAAACCTTTGCCGAGGCCACTGCCGACCACCTGCGTTTGAAGATCCAAACACTTTTGCAGATGGCGGTTGTCCTGACCTACGGTGCCTCACTGCCTGTGATCAAGATCGGTCGAATTGCAGGGCAATACGCAAAACCGCGTTCGGCCGATATGGAAACACGGGATGGGGTAACCCTTCCTTCATATCGGGGTGACGCGGTGAACTCCTTCGAATTTACGCCGTCATCGCGCGTTCCAGATCCTTCGCGTTTGCTTGACCTCTATCATCATGCCGCCTCGACGCTCAACCTGATTCGTGCATTTACGCGTGGCGGTTACGCTGATTTGCGACTGGTACACCACTGGAACAGAGGTTTCACCGCCAATCCGGCGTATGCGCGCTATGAGTCTCTTGCTGAGGAGATTCACCGCGCTGTTAAGTTCCTCGAGGCCGCTGGTGCAGGTTCTGCAGCCCAGATGCGCAGCGTCGATCTCTTCTCCTCGCACGAGGCTCTGCTTCTTGAATACGAATCGGCGATGACTCGTATCGATTCGCGAACAGGGGACTCTTACAACACCTCGGGACATTTCCTGTGGATCGGTGAACGCACGCGCGGAGCGGACGACGCACATGTTGAGTTACTCTCTCACGTGCGCAACCCGATCGGTGTGAAGCTTGGGCCGTCGACGAGTAAAGAAGACATGTGTCGTCTGATTGATCGTCTTAACCCTGAAGGGGAGGAAGGGCGACTGACCTTCATTACCCGAATGGGCGCGGATAAGATTCGCGATGTTCTTCCGCCACTGCTCGAGGCGCAATTAGCTGATGGTCGTCCAGTGACCTGGGTGACTGACCCGATGCATGGGAATACGATTACCTCGTCTACCGGATACAAGACTCGTCGTTTTGAAACCATCATGGACGAAGTGACTGGCTTCTTCGAAGCTCATCGCCAGGTCGGGACGGTTCCTGGTGGTATTCACATTGAGCTCACCGGCGATGATGTCACCGAGGTATTGGGCGGATCTGAGCAGCTTGATGAAGAAGCTCTTCGTGATCGCTACGAAACCTTGGTCGATCCGCGTCTGAATCACCAGCAGTCCTTAGAGATGGCTTTCCAAGTCGCTGAGTATTTGAAGAAAGAGTGAGGATCGTTGATCTGAGCGGTTTGCACTTGGCATAGAGTTTGGGGAGAGGAACCGTTGGTTCCTCTCCCCAAACTAGTGGTAATGCTCTTTTAGACGATCGTCAAGGTCACGGTAGTACCACGAGGAACGACCGTTCCAGCGGCGGGGTTTGAGGAACGCACGGTTCCAAATAGGCCACCCATGAATCGTTCAACGCGTACCTGCAGGCCAGCTGCCTCGAGAGCCGAACGTGCTTGGCTCTCTTGCAGACCTTGAACGGTCGGCACCTCGACGGTTTCGGGCCCCTTGGAGACCGTGTATTGCACTTTGTCCCCACGGTGGAGTGTTGTCCCGGCGGCAGTTTCTTGTGAAATAACCGTTCCTTGGGCGACCGTCGATGAGAAAGCTTCCGTCGCTTGAGGAACCAAGCCCATCGATTCTAAGGTCTGTCGAACTTCGTCGGCACTCTTACCGTCAAGAGCCGGCACGCTCAGGGGTTCGCGTCCCTTCGAGACAACAAAGTCAACGTTCGTATCGTGGCGAATCGAGGAACCAGGCTCAACTGATTGTGAAATAACCTTGCCCTTTTCGACGTCTTCTGACCAGTCCTCAGTCACATTTCCAACGGCAAGACCGCTGGTCGTCAGGGCATTCTTCGCAGCGTCGGTTGCCATTCCCTTCAGGTTCGGCGCAGTTCGCATATCGACGCCCTTTGACACGACGACAAGGACCTCAGCACGCTTGTGGACTCTGTCTTGGCTGCCTGGAGTCGTTGAGATGACGATTCCTGTTTGGACAGTATCGGAGAAGTCCTCGCGCTCTTGGAACTTGAGGTGAAGCGTGCTTAGATCATTCTCCACATCGGTAACCAGGCGGCCATCGGTGACCGGCATGGTGATATATGAACCCGGTCCGTATTCGTGCCACCACCACAATCCACCGACGACGCCGACAATGAGGAGCGAAACGATCAGTGCAACGAGTTTGCCAAATCGGGTACGGCGCGTCTTTCGCGGAGTTACCTGCGTCACCCCACCGGAGACATGGACGATTGCCTGAGACGTCGCAGGAAGCTTTTGTGCGGGCAGGGGAGCAGTGAGCTCGACAAGGCCCAGCGCAGCTGTCTTATGCTCATCGTCCTCTTCCGCGGCTTCAATTTCAGCGCGTTTACCGGCAATTTCAGCAGGGATGGATGCTCGTGCGCGTAGTAAAAGATCGAGAGCTTCTTGAGCGTCCAAAGGACGATCTTCGGGGTCCTTCGCAGCAAGAGCTGCGACAAGATCGTCGAGCTCACGAGGGATCCAGGGTTCAAATTCTGAGGGAAGAGGAATGGAGTCGTTGACATGGTGATAGGCCATTTGCATGGCTGTTTCGCCTTGCCACGGAACCGCGCCGGTGAGCATTTCGTAGAGCATGATGCCCACGGCATAAATGTCGGTTCGCGCGTCGCAGACACCACTTGTCGCAATTTCGGGAGCCATGTAGGCAACCGTTCCGAGCATCGAGCCGGTAGTGGACATCGAGACTTCGGATGCCGCGCGTGCAAGACCAAAATCGGTCACTCGGACGGGACCCTCACTGGGAACAAGAACATTTTCCGGTTTGATATCCCGATGAATGACACCAACACGGTGGGCGGCACGCAATGCCTCAAGGATGTCTTGTGTGTACTGCAACGATTGTGAAACCGTGAAAGCGCCTTGTGCCTGTAGCAGGGCGCGAAGGTTGGTCCCATCGATGAGCTCCATCACCAAGAAACCTTGGCCGTGGATGACACCTTGATCAAATACGGAAACAACTCCGGGGGACACGATGCGCGCGGCCGCGCGAGCCTCGCGTCGGAATCGAGCGACAAAGTCTGCGGATTCAGCTAAGTGAGGATGCATGACTTTCAGTGCGACAGGCCGATCAAGGCGCTCATCATGGGCAACATATACAGTCGCCATCCCGCCTCGGGCAAGGCGTGCCTGAATCCGGTATCGATCATCTACCAGTAACCCGATCAAGGGATCGGCGGGCATAGACGAGTCTTGACCGTCAGCGTCGATGTGTTCATCGCTGCGGTTGTCGGGTTCAAATTCCGTCTCAGAAGTCATCAGTGCGATTTTACTGGAGATTTCAGGGAATGCGCTCACGATATCCCGCGCGCCGTAGCGAACCGCTGGTAGCTAAGGGCGCGATATCATAAAGCCATGAGTGAAACTGTTGCCCTGTATTCCGTCGATGAGGTAGCTCGAAAGCTTGGTATTGAACCGCGCCGTGTGAAGCAACTGATTCGTGACCACATTCTTTTCCAGTACACGAACGATGCGGGTGAAACCGGCGTGCCCCAGGAAATTCTGATCAAGGGCAAAGACGGCTACGAGCCGCTCTATAACCTTCCGGGCACACTCACCCTCTTGTCCGATGGTGGTTTTTCTCCTGAAGAGGCGGCGCAGTGGCTGTACACCGAGCATGATGAACTCGGAGAAACTCCGATGCAGGCGCTCTTGGGTGGGCGTCATCATCGAGTGAATCGGATCGCTTCCGCTTTGGCTTTCTAAGCGGCGCCAGCGATCAACTGTTTGCGCTACTTCGAGCGTTTGATGAGCATCGCTGCCACCTGAGAGAGGATATCGCGCTGCTCGGGAGTGAAACGACTGGATTCGAGAGCTAAGAATCCTTGGGCTTCGAAGGTCGAGATCACTTCTTCGTGCAGTTTGCGTCCCCTGCGAGCAACGATATCGCGCAGCTCGTCGAGTTGATTGGCAGTCATCTCCGGATTGCCGAGGCCGCGTGCGAGTTTTTCGCGTTCGCTAGCATTTGCGCTTTGCCAGGTCAGCGCGAGCAGATATGTCCTCTTTCCTTCGCGCAGATCATCGCCTGCTCCCTTGCCGGTGATCTGTGGATCTCCAAAGACACCTAATTCGTCGTCGCGAAGTTGGAAGGCATGACCCCACGGGTTCAACACCATGCCAAGAGCGTCTGCTTCGAAAGGAGAAGCGCCCATAGCGAGGGCACCCAAAGTTGCTGGAATAACAACAGAGTAGTTGGCAGCTTTATGGGAAACGATGGTCAATGCGGTTGAGGCATTAATTGCCTCGGAATCGTTGATATCAAGTGGTCGCTGCTCGGCGGAAATATCGAGAAATTGTCCAATTGCAACCTCGGCGTGCATGCGCGCGTAGAGCTGCATGACGGGATCGCGGAAATGAGACAGGTTCTCGCACTGACGAATCATCGCGGATTCAGCTGCAGAGAAGAGGAGATCTCCGGCAAGGATCGCGGAATTGACTCCGAAATCTTCACTATCGCCTCGGAAATGGGACGAACGATGGTACGAAGAAAAAGCCGCATGTGCGGAGGGATTCCCGCGCCTCGTGGGGGCGTGGTCGATGATGTCATCGTGGACGAGCGCGCTTGCCTGGTAAAGCTCAAGCGAGGCGCCTAAATCACCCAAAGGTAAGGTCTCGATGGGGGTATGGGTGAAGAGGCTGCCTCCAACAAAAGCAAGGAAAGCACGGAAACGCTTGCCTTCCTCAAGGCTCTTATGGCAAATCTCTAGCAGGGGAGTGACTTGCTCAGAGGGGGCAATCGAGTTGGCGAGCTCGGCCAAAATACTGTGGCTTCGTTCCTCAATTCGAGGGCCTAAGGAGAGTAGTTGCTCGCTCAAAATGCTCATGTGCCCAGTCTATAGAACATTCACACGCTACTTAGTGATCACGTTTATCATGAGAGAAAATGTGAGGGGGATGATTGTGGCAATTGTTGTGAGCTATTACGGGAATCGCGAGTCGGATGCTGCCTTGGACGAAGCTGTTCGTGTGGCATCGTGGATGCGAACGTCTCTCATGATTGTCGTTGCTTCGCATGATAGCGGTGGGACGTTTTCAGACGAGAGTGCTGCAGAGGCTCACTTGTGGGAGCGTTTAGGAGGAAGCGAAGTTTCCTTTGAAGTCAAGCGTTGCCGGAGGGACATGTCAATGTCTGACACAGTCTTGGAATGCGCGCGTCTTCTTGAGGCTGACATGATTGTTATCGGATTGCGACCTGGCGGTTCACAGCGGACAACAATTGGTAATACTGCAACAGAAATTTTGCTTGATGCGCCGTGCCCGGTGATGACGTCTTCGTGGCGTTTTGACGGTCAGGCGGTATAAAAGCGTATTTTGCGTCGTCTTTCGAGCTGCGCGTGTTAAGTGCGGGCGGTTATAATTGTAGGCAGTATGTCGCCGTCCAGTGGATTGGCGGCTAATTTTGTCCACCCATGAAAGGGATTCGAGTGTCTCCATCCCGCGCTACCGGCGCTCGCGATACTGAAACTGAACCCACTCAGTCGAAGAAGGCAACTCGTACGCGTCGCTCGTCTCAGGCTGCACCGGCGTCTGTAGAAACGGAAGAGACTGCGACGCCAAAGAAGACGACAGCAAAGAAAGCTAGGAAGACAACGGCGGCAAAGGACGATGCTTCCGTAAAGCCGGAGGAATCAGCTCCCAAGAAGCGTCGTGCGACTAAGAAGGCAACAGCCGCACAAGAAGAATCTCTTGCACAAGCAGAGGAAACCGCTCCCAAGAAGCGTCGCAGCGCAAAGAAGGCTCAAGAGCAAGAAACCGCGCAGCCTGAAGCGGAAAAGAAGCCTCGCGCGACCCGTAAGAAGGCGGCGAAGGACGCGCAACCGGATGTTGTGGAAGAAGCTCCCAAGCGCGCGAAGCGGACGCGGAAGAAGGCAGCTGAGGTCGAGACTCCTCAAGAAGTTGTGCCCGCGCAAGACGATGAGGAACTTGAAGGCGATATCGCCGAAGACGCTGATCTGGAAGTAGTCGAAGACATTGAACCCGATGTCGACGATCTGGAAGATCCCGAGATCGAAGCTGACGATGACGACGTAGAAGACAAAGATTCTGAAGATGATGAGTCTTCTGCACATGACCAAGATTCGAAGCCGCAGAGCGCTGCTGAGCTCCGTTCGAAGGGCGGGTTCGTCGTTTCTGACTCGGATGAGACAGATGAGCCAGTCCAGCAGGTTACCGTCGCTGGCGCGACAGCCGACCCTGTGAAGGACTACCTCAAGCAAATCGGTAAGGTGTCCCTGCTCAATGCCGAGCAAGAGGTTGATCTTGCCCGTCGTATTGAAGCCGGTCTCTACGCTGAGGAAATCCTCAAGACGAGCTCCAATGAAAAGAGCTCTCGCGAGCGCCGTGAGCTGCATATTTTGGCGCAAGATGGTCAGCACGCAAAGAATCACCTTCTCGAGGCCAACCTGCGCCTTGTGGTTTCGCTTGCGAAGCGTTACACCGGACGCGGTATGCAATTCTTGGATCTGATTCAGGAAGGCAATCTTGGTCTGATTCGTGCAGTCGAGAAGTTCGACTACACGAAGGGCTACAAGTTCTCGACCTACGCTACGTGGTGGATTCGCCAGGCAATTACGCGTGCCATGGCGGACCAAGCGCGAACCATTCGCATTCCCGTGCACATGGTTGAAGTCATCAATAAGCTCGCGCGCGTTCAGCGTCAGATGCTTCAAGATCTTGGCCGTGAACCGACGCCGGAAGAACTGGCGAAGGAACTGGATATGACACCGGAGAAGGTCGTCGAGGTCCAGAAGTACGGTCGTGAACCTATTTCTTTGCACACTCCCTTGGGTGAAGACGGAGATAGTGAATTCGGCGATCTGATTGAGGACTCCGAAGCGATCGTCCCCGCAGACGCAGTGTCTTTCACACTTTTGCAGGAACAACTTCACCGCGTCCTCGATACGCTTTCTGAGCGTGAGGCAGGGGTTGTTTCTATGCGTTTCGGCTTGGGAGACGGCCAGCCGAAGACTCTCGACGAGATCGGTAAGGTTTACGGTGTCACGCGTGAGCGTATCCGTCAGATTGAGTCGAAGACCATGTCCAAACTACGTCATCCCTCCCGTTCACAGGTGTTGCGCGACTACTTGGACTGACAGAGTCGTTTATAGACTTAAGTGGCCGGGACCTGATAGGTCCCGGCCACTTAAGTATCGCTACGTGCGGAAAAGACGATCAGTCGTCCTCTTCCTTTTCGATGCCCAGCGTCTCACGAATGTGATCGTAGAGAGAAAGCTGAGTGGCAATCGAGCAGTTGATCTGCTGAAGCAGTTGGGCGTCGGTTGCTCCATGCTCGTAATCGACATTGACCTCTGTCATCACGCGCAGGGTACCATCGTCGGTGGGAGCGTAGAAGGCCTTCGGCCAGATACGATCGCGGTGCCAGTCTTCGATAACTCCGTTGAGCTCTGCTTCTTGTTCCATGGGAACTTCTTCTGCCATGCGCGAAGTCACGGACAGGATTTCATTCATCTGTCCCATGAAGAGGAAGAAGAACGGTGCGCCGTCCCAGCGGCCGCATACGTCGTCGTCATCATCGCGACCGTAGTACCAGCCCTGGCCATCGAAAATCTTCTCGATGCGTTCTTTCGAAATGGGGCGTACGGAATCGCCAGATTCACTGCTGCTGAACCAACCCATATTGACGTCTCCTTTGTGTCACAGTCCCAGAGCTGTGCCCAGCTCACGGTAGAACTCGGAAGCGGTTCCAAGAGCACAGCTAACCTGTTGGTTGATCTGTGCATCGGTTGCGCCATGTTCCCAATCGATTGAATTTTCGCAGAAGATGCGGACTGCGCCTTCGTCGTTAATGCGGTGGTACGCCTTCGGCCACAGCTTCGTGCGGTGCCATTCGCGGATGAAAGCGCGTGCTTCTTCGAGCTTGTCCATGGGGACCGAGAGGTGCCACAGGGACTGAATGTGAAGAATTTCCTTATTTTCGCCTCGGAGCATGAAGTAGAACTGGTCGTCGTCCCATGTGCCGCCAAGGTCACCATCGGAATCAACGAAGTAGTGCCACCCCCGTTCTTTAAAGAGGTCGATCAGGCGCTCCTGGCTGATCGGTGGGGTGAGCGGGGCCTCCTCGGCCGGCTTTGGTCGTGAAAACAGACCCATGTTTATTTCCTCCTTGGAAGGGATTGTCGTTCCAATGATAGGGGATAGCCCCTAGAAAGTCAGGATCCTTGCGTGAAGTAATTGCGCTCATCAATAATGTCAAGGGCCTTCGGGGCAATTGCATCGAGATGCTGATTGGCATGATGCGCGCAGAAGTTTAGTGTTCCCGTAGTAAGAGTGACCCGCACCCACGCGCGCGCTCCGCACTGATCACAACGATCGTGGGCGGTCAAAATCGGGGGGAGTGTCTGTCGTGCATTCTCAGTAGTTACGGTATCCATGCATCTATAAGACCACGTTAAAGACGATCAAGAAGCGAAAAATGTCTTTTTCTGCCAATGGCCGAAAATCTGGGAACGTATCACAATTTGTCGATTTCGGTGCGTGAGCGCCTGAGTTGGCACATGCTCTTCGTACACTGTCTGGGTGAGTGAAACCCAAGCCTCAGACTACTCCGCGCGGCATCTATCGGTTCTTGAAGGACTCGAGGCCGTTCGTAAACGCCCAGGCATGTACATTGGTTCGACCGACCACCGTGGGCTTATGCACTGCCTGTGGGAGATTATTGATAATGCGGTCGACGAGGCCTTGGAAGGATTCTGCGACACGATTGATGTGCGCTTGCATCCTGACCACTCAGCTTCGGTTGCTGATAATGGTCGTGGTATTCCCGTAGATGATGTCCCCGGAGTTGGCCTTTCGGGCGTGGAAGTTGTCTTCACCAAGCTTCATGCTGGTGGAAAGTTTGGAAACGGCTCCTATGCTGCCTCGGGCGGCCTCCACGGTGTCGGTGCCTCTGTTGTGAATGCGCTTTCGGCGCGAATGGACGTCGAGGTCGACCGCGGTGGTAAAACTTGGCAGATGTGTTTCAGGCGAGGAGAGCCCGGCGAATTCGATGATTCTCGTCAGCGCACTCCGAATTCTCCCTTCCAAGCTTTTACCGATGAGTCTCGACTGAAGACAATCGCTAAAGTCTCAAAGAAAAAAACGGGCACCAGAGTTCGTTTTTGGGCGGACTATCAGATCTTCCCTTCGGATGAAGGCTTTACTTGGGACACTCTTCTTGCCCGTGCCCGTCAAACGGCGTTCTTGGTTCCTGGTCTGACGATCAATTGCTTCGATGAACGCGGTGAAGAAACGATTCACGAATCATTCCGTTTCGACGGAGGCGTTGTCGATTTCGTTGATTGGCTCGCAACTGATGGCCCCGTGACGGATACCTGGCACATTCAAGGTGAAGGCACCTTTACGGAAACGGTGCAAGCTTTGGATTCTGAGAGCGGTCATTTGAAGGCCGTCGAAACCGAACGCACATGTGAAGTTGACTGTGCGTTGCGATGGGGAATCGGCTACGAGGCACAGCTCCAATCCTTCGTTAATATCATCGCAACCCCTAAGGGCGGAACCCACGTTGCGGGCTTTGAACAAGCCGTTTTGAAGGTACTTCGCGCCCAGGTCGATAAGAATGCACGCAAACTGAAAGTTTCGGCTAAGGACGGTCGTCCTGAGAAAGATGACGTGTTAGCTGGTCTTACCGCGGTTGTTACTGTTCGTTTCCCTGAACCTCAGTTTGAGGGGCAAACAAAGGAAATTCTGGGGACTCCCCAGATTCGTTCAGTCGTTGCGCGCGTGGTCGGCGATTGGCTCGAGGCGAAGTTTGCTTCGTCCAAGCGCGACGATAAGCAGCAAACCAGTGCTCTTTTGGACAAAGTCGTTGGAGAAATGAAAGCGCGTGTCTCCGCGCGTATTCACAAAGAAATCTCCCGTCGCAAAAATGCTTTGGAGACTTCTTCTCTTCCTGCAAAACTTGCGGATTGCCGAGCAGAAGATGTCGAACAGACCGAACTCTTTATCGTCGAGGGCGACTCAGCGCTCGGAACCGCAAAGGCAGCGCGTAATTCGCAGTACCAGGCGCTTTTCCCGATTCGAGGGAAAATCCTCAATGTCCAGAAAGCCTCGACTGCCGATATGCTCGCTAATGCCGAGTGCGCGAATATTATTCAGGTGATTGGCGCCGGTTCTGGACGTACCTTCGATCTTGAACAGGCGCGCTACGGCAAAGTCATTTTGATGACTGATGCGGACGTTGATGGAGCACATATTCGCACGCTTCTCCTGACACTCTTCTTCCGCTACATGCGTCCGATGGTTGAAGCGGGACGAGTCTATGCGGCTGTTCCCCCTCTGCACCGGATTGAAGTCGCTGGAAAGGGGCGAAAAGGACGGGAGTTCATCTATACCTATTCCGAGGAAGAACTCCATCGCCAGCTTGCTGCCCTGCGAAAAGCGGGCCGCAGCTGGAAAGAGCCAATCCAACGCTACAAGGGCCTTGGTGAGATGGACGCCGATCAGTTGGCGGAAACGACAATGGACCGCGCGCATCGTTCACTTAGGCGCATCACACTTAAAGATGAGGAAGCTCTTCGTCGCGCCGAAGATGTCTTTGAACTTCTCATGGGGCAAGTTGTTGGTCCTCGACGTGATTTCATTGTCGAAGAGGCTGCGGGCATCGATCGTGACCGTATTGATGCCTAGGCGCTGCGCATAGATATTAACTAGGACTGAGGACCCGCTTTCCCGTAGAATATTTCCTATGAATGGACTTGCGGAGCGTTTAAAGCCGCCCGAGGTAGTCTCTTTTCCAGGTTCTCATCTTGGTTTGCGGTGGCGGCCTTTGATCCCATCGGATCTAGGTGCAGTCGCCGATTTGATCCGCGAAGTTGAGAAAGAAGATGATGCGATCTTCCGGACAGCCTCGCAGGAGATTGCGGACTTGGCATTAGGACACCGTACGGCTTCCCCTCTCGAGGTGATCGTGGGAATCGCCCAGGATCATGGCATTGTTGCTCTTGGGAGCGTGAAAGTTTTGACCGGGGTTACCGAGGCCGCGGTTGCCATCGTCAACGCCGTCATTCATCCTCTGTGGCGAGGCCGTGGAGTCGGGCGCTCTCTTCTTCACTGGCAAGACGGCCGCGCGCGCCAGATGCTCGTCGAATACTTCGGCGCAGAATCTACTCTGCAGGCTTCAATCGCCAACTGGGTCGATGGGCACATGACGGACCGTCGGCGTCTCTACATTGCTGCAGGGTTTTACGCCAAGCACATGTTCCAAGTTATGTATCGAGATCTCGAAGGTTCAGAGCATCTTGCTCCGGTCCCTCAGAATATAAAGATTTGCCCGATGAGTGAGGTTTCATTTTCGCAACTGCATCGTGTGCACTCAGAAGTATTCAGCGATCACCCCCTGACTGAAGCCCGAGATTTCTGGTGGAATCGTGCGCTTGAAGACTATGAGGATCGCTGGTCCTTCGCTGCGCTTACAGATGAGGGACAGATCTGTGGGTACTGCATGGCCGGTCGGTCTGCAGAAAGCTGGATTGCCCACGGGCGCCTCGAGGCGTATATCAATACCATCGGTGTGCCTGCCGATCACCGGGGGAGAGGTATCGCCTCGGCATTAATTTCTGCTTCAACTCGCGCCGCTGCTCATGATGGAATGAGCAGGATAGGTATTGATGCAGATTTAAAGAGTCCAACGCATGCTCAATCTGTTTATGAACATCTTGGATTTGTTAATGATCGCACCCGCGTTTTTTACAGTATCGATCAGTAGAAGTACGGTAATGAATGGTTTCATTTCAACTCACAGGAAATGAGGACAGCATCCCGCCCTTTCCTCCGGAACATCACGGTATTACGTGGCGTGTTCTCACAGAGGATGATCTTCACGCACTCGGTGCGCTAATTGCGCGCATGGAGGCGCGTGATAATCCGCCGTATCGCACAGCATTAGCTGAAGTCGCTGAAATGCTTTCTTTGCCCACTCAATGGAGAGGAATCGTCGGTATAGCAACGAAAGGTATGGCGTCGGGACGCATGGTAGCCTTCGCCCAGACACGATTGCGCGCCTCTGCACGCATTGAATGTCTATGCCAAGGAGGCGTCGATCCTGACTTTCGTCGTATCGGGCTCGGACGTGCCTTGGTCGACTGGCAAATCCTTTCAGCGCAGGCGATGCTTGAACGCTATAAAGGCAACGGTAGCCGCGCAATCGTGAGCTATGTTGAAAACTGGCAAGACGACCTTGAAGGTGCCTTGAAATCTCAAGGCTTCCATTGGGAACGCACCTACTACGACCTGCGAGCAAAACTGCGTCCTCTGCCTGCTATTCCTTCGCTCGGTTCCTATATTTCCATCGAACAATGGAGCCCCCAGTGGGATGAGGAACTACGTCAGGCTGCAAACTCCATAGCCCAGCAACAGGGCAGGACAGCGATGACTGAAGAACAATGGACCATGGGACGAAGCTCCTTCGTGCCAGAGTGGTCCTTCATTGCTGTCGACCGACGCTCCGATCGCCCCCGTATCGCGGGTTTCGTCTTATCGTCAAAGTACGAGCAAGATTGGGCTGCACTTGGTTGGAAAGAAGGCTACATCGATCAGATCGGTGTAGGAGATGAGTGGAGGACGGGTCGCGTCCTTGATGCGCTCGTCGCGACTTCGATGTCTGCTCAGGCGCAGGACGGTATGGCACATATTGCCACTGGAATCGCACAGGCAGAAGGCTCAGCGATGCTTTCCGTCTTTGAATATCTTGGCTTTAGAGTCGTCGGTCAATCGCGCTTGTACGCAATCGATGTTCCGGAGGCCTAGGCTTGCTGGACTTGACCTCCGAAATAGTATGAGTGTTAAGTCTAGTGCTTAGAGGACTTTGGAGAAGAACTCGCGTGTACGAGGGTTTTGAGGACTAACAATTACCCCTCTATCCATAAAGACCACGTGATCAGCGACCTCACGTGCGAAACCGACTTCGTGCGTCACAACGATCATCGTCATTCCCGCCTGCGCGAGATTTTGCATGACTGTCAGTACCTCGCCAACTAGTTCGGGGTCGAGGGCTGAAGTTGGCTCATCGAAGAGCATGAGTTCCGGTTTCATCGCGAGCGCGCGAGCAATTGCCACGCGTTGTTGCTGGCCACCTGAGAGCTGAGAAGGATAATGGTTGAGTCGATCTCCCAAGCCGACTAATTCCAAATATTCTTGTGCTTCTTCTCTTACCTCATTCCGGGGTCGGCCCAAGACGTGGATCGGGCCTTCCATGACGTTCTCAAGCGCAGTCATATGTGGGAAGAGATTGAAGCGTTGGAAGACCATTTGGTTGGGGTGACATCGTCAACAAAAGAGCTCAGGCTTGCAAACCGGTGGTCTGCAAGCCTGAGTGTGATTTAACGTCCTCTCAATGCGCGTCGATTCGGACGAGCTCGAGCGGGATCAATTCCCTTAGGAATTGGTGCCGAACGTCTGTCAAGGGCGCTCAGGCGTTGGTTCACCAATGGCACTTCATCGCGCGTCAGGTTCTTCTTGAGTTTGCGAAGTTCGCGAAGCAGATTGGCAAGGCGCACTTGGCCTTTGCCGGTACCTACCTGAATTGTCGTGATCTCGACATTGCGCATAATGCGCTGTGCCTTCTTACGTTCTTGTTCGAGAAGGGAGCGAACGCGAGAGCTTGGGCCTTCTGAGATAAGAACAATTCCGGGGCGTCCGACGAGGCGCCAGACAAGGTCTTGTTCGGCATTGGCAGCAATCGGTTGCTCATTGACAATCCAACCGTTGCGGATGCGGCTAATGGCGACGTATACCTGGCCAACGCGTCCTTCCACCTGTGCGTAGGTCGCGCGGTCTGTCAGGTTAGACAGAATGAATGTCGCAATGAGAACGCCGATTAAGAAGCCTAGGAACGTGAGCGAGAACCAGCCCGAGTGCGTCAATGCGGCTGCAAGAACGCCCAATGCGGTTGCAATCACAACAACGCCGGCCATGAGCCACCCGACCCAAGGGTAGGTTCGTTGACAAA
The DNA here is from genome assembly GCF_900155605.1 of Actinomyces marseillensis. GTDB lineage: Bacteria > Actinomycetota > Actinomycetes > Actinomycetales > Actinomycetaceae > Pauljensenia > Pauljensenia marseillensis. Next base: position 1,353,581 of record NZ_LT707420.1, read on the forward strand.
TTCGGAAGGCGTCCATCAAGTTGTGATAAAAACGCCGCTTCTTCTGAGGTGTACTTTTCTCGCTCATAACAGCTCCAATGTTAGCGGGTTTTTCTCCCTCAAAGGAATATATAAAGGGGGTGTGAAGCTCATGGTGAGCTTCACACTCCCTAAAGTGTCATGATCAGCGGGTTGCTGCGGCCAGCGGAACCTCTGCATCAGGCTCGTGTGTGATGCGATTACGAATATCGCGACGGACGATTTCAATCGACCACAACCATACGACGTGGCCCAGTGCCTCTGAGAAGTGTTCGGCCCAACTTTGTCCACCTTCAACCCAGGGGAAGGGGGAGGGGACGGTACCCATCAGTGGCATGAGAATCAAGTGGAAGCCGATCCATACCAAGAGACCGAATGCTGCACCCTGCCAGAGCTTAATTCCGGGGAAATACTCAGCAACGATGCAGTAGAAGAGGGCGAAGACAATTGCAAAAGAGAAGTGAATGATGAAGGAATAGATCGGCAGGTTATCGTTGCCATTGAAGCTGACCGTCGTGTGTACCTGATCCGAGGTCATTCCAAGCTGCTGCAGCAGCATCTGAGGAGGATTGGTGGCATTACGCTCAGGAGTGCGTGGTGGGAAGGGAACTTCCCAGCCGAACTTGACGATTGCCGAGAAGACGCTGGCTAAAGCGCCAACAGCGGCGGCGACACCAACACGACGACGCTTAGAATCGGTTTTCTTGAAAAGATTTTTAAACATGTTCAAGCTTTTCTATCGATACTGATGAGCATTGATACCGAGCGCACCACGAGGCGACGCAACATCGCATACCGGTTGACAGTTTCTCATGTTTGGACGTTGATCGCTAGATGCGGACATCGTTTCTGACGCTGCGAAATAAAAGTGGTGGGCAAGCACAAGCTTGCCCACCACAGTAATTAGATCAGTGAAGTCTACAGGCCGAGTTCTGACTCGAATGCAGCTTCTTCAAGTCGGCGCTTCACATCCATGAGGAAACGGGATGCGTCTGCGCCGTCAATCAGACGGTGATCGTAGGACAATGAGAGATAAACCATTGAACGGATCGCGATCGAATCGTTGCCGAGTGCATCCTTAACTACAACGGGGCGCTTCACAATAGTTCCAACACCCATGATCGCCGTTTCCGGCATGTTGAGCACTGGCGTATCGAAAAGCGCGCCACCTGAACCAGTGTTCGTGACGGTGAAGGTCGAACCCGAAAGCTCATCAGCACCGATCGTTGCCGAACGTGTGCGTGCAGCAAGATCGTTGATTGAACGCGAAACGTCGGCGATTGACATTTCCTGGGCCTTCTTGATGACCGGGACCAGCAGGCCACGCTCCGTATCTACCGCGATGCCAATGTTCTCGTGATCGAAGTACGTTACTTCCTTGTCATTAATCGTTGCGTTGAGCTTGGGGTGGAAGCGCAGCGCTTCGGTCGCAGCCTTGACGAAGAAGGGGAGGAAAGTCAGCTTGGTGTTCTCGCGCTGAACAAATGCGTCCTTTGCGCGCGCACGCAGAGCGGCGATCTTGGTGACATCAACTTCAATGACCGTTGTCAGCTGTGCAGCGGTGCTCAGTGACTCAACCATGCGGCGAGCAATGGTTTGACGCAAACGCGACATCTTCTCAGTGGTTCCGCGAAGCGGTGATGCCTCGCGGCCGGAGAAGACATTGTCGCCAGGGGCTGCTGCTACGGCAGTCTGAGGTGCTGCACTCGCTGCAGGAGCTGCAGGAGCTTGCACTGCCGCGCGTGCCTTGATTGCGGCCTCGACATCCTCGCGGCGGATCCTTCCGCCAATACCGCTGCCTGTGATCTCGGCAAGGTCGATACCTGCTTCACGAGCAAGCTTACGCACGATGGGCGTGACATAGCCGGTAGCTGTCACTTCAGCCGGTACGGGGGTGGCTAGCTCACCCTTTGCTGCGGTTTCAGCCAACGAGGCCGCAGTCGGGAATGGGCTGACCGGGGCAGGGGCGCTCGGCGTAAGCGCGACAGGTGCAGGTGCTGCGGGAGCTGTCGGGGCAGAAACGGTAGCCGCAACCGGTGCCGGCGCGGGGGCTGCCGGAGCTGCCGGCTGAGCGGGTGTAGCAGCAGTCGTTGGAGCCTGAGCAGAAATAACAGCCAGGACAGTGCCGACCTCGACAGTATCGTCTTCGGCTACACGGATCTCTGCCAAGAAACCGGCTGCGGGGGAGGGAACCTCTGAGTCCACCTTGTCGGTCGATACTTCAACTAGAGGATCGTCGATTTCAACTGCATCACCGACGCCCTTCAACCAAGTGGTGACAGTGCCTTCGGTGACGGATTCACCCAATGCTGGCATAAGTACCTCGGTTCCAGCGACTGGCGACGAAGCAGTCGGAGCGGGAGCCGAAACAGGTGCTTCGATGGGAGTGGAAGCAGCGGGCTCGGGAGTGCTTTCTTGTGCCGGCGCGGGACCATCTTGAGGGGCCTCGGAAAGATCTCCAATAACGGCCAGCTGTGTGCCGACCTCAACCGTCTCATCTTCTGCGACGAGAATCTGCAGAAGAACGCCCTCTGCTGGGGAAGGAACTTCAGAGTCCACCTTATCTGTAGAAACCTCGACCAAGGGCTCATCGAGTGCGACGGTATCGCCCACCGATTTCAGCCAGGTCGTGACGGTGCCTTCTGTTACCGACTCGCCCAAAGCGGGCATGATCACTGCGGTTGCCATGTTCAATCTCCTTGTCGGTGGCAGGTCAGTTGTGTGCGTGGAGAGGCTTACCGGCCAGAGCCATCGCTGCTTCGCCAATAGCTTCGTTTTGCGTCGGGTGGGCATGGATCAGTGCTGCAAGATCTTCGGGGTAGGCTTCCCAGTTGACCATGAGCTCGCCTTCTCCGACCTGCTCACCAATACGTGCGCCGATGCCGTGGAAGCCGACGATGGGTCCATCTTCCACGGAAACGAGCTTAATGAAGCCCGTTGCTCCAAGGATATTAGACTTTCCGTTGCCCGCAAGGTTGTATTCGACCGTGTGCACCTTGTCGCCGTACTTCTCGCGTGCCTGCTTCTCAGTCAGGCCAACAGAGGCGATTTCGGGTTCGCAGAAGGTTACTCGTGGAATTCCAGATTCGTCCATCATCGTGGGGGAGAGACCGGCGATTTCTTCCGCCACGAAGATGCCCTGCAGGAAGCCGCGGTGTGCAAGTTGAAGTCCCGGAACGATGTCTCCGACTGCGTAGATGTTGCCCACACCGGTGTGCAGTCGCTCATTGGTGAGAACAAAGCCGCGCTCCATCTTGATACCGGCTTCTTCGTAGCCCAAACCTTCGGTGACAGGGCCGCGTCCGACTGCAACCAGGAGAACATCGGCATCGAAGGTCTTGCCATCTTCTGTTGCGACGTGAACACCGGAGTCGTCCTGTGTTGCGCTGGCGAAACGGGTATTGGTGTGGAAAGCAATGCCACGCTTGCGGAATGAACGCTCGAGGTGCTTGGAAACTGCCTCGTCTTCGTTATTTGCAAGGTGGGGGAGCGCCTCGATGATTGTGACTTCCGCGCCGAAGGAACGCCAGACGGAAGCAAACTCTAGGCCAATGACGCCGCCGCCAAGAACAACTGCGCGCTGCGGGACCCACTCCATTTGGAGCGCTTGGTCCGATGTGATGATACGGCCGCTGATATCGAGTCCAGGAATTGAGCGCGAGTACGAGCCTGTTGCCAAAATGATGTTCCGGCCGACGATGCGGCGGCCATTGACTTCGATGGTGTCAGGGGAGGCAAGGCGCCCCCAGCCCTCGATCACGTCAACTCCGCGCGAAGAAAGCAGCCCTTGAACGCCTCGGAAAAGCTTGTTGATGATGGAATCACGATACTGACCAACCTTGGCCATATCGATTCCCTGCAAAGTTGCCTGGACTCCGAAGGTGTCCGACTCGCGAATCGCATCAGCAGTCTCTGCTGCGTGTAAATATGCCTTTGTAGGGATGCAGCCACGGTGGAGGCAGGTTCCACCAACCTTGTCACCTTCGATAAGGGCGACTTTCAATCCCAATTGGGAGGCGCGCAAAGCTGCAGCATAGCCGCCTGACCCTGCGCCGAGGATGACGAGGTCGTATACAGACTCGCTCACGTGTTCCACTCCTTGATAGCGAAGAGAACGGACCTTCAATGTCCGACTTAGGTCCTATTCTTCCACTAGTGACTGTATTTGTCCGCGAGAAAATAGCTGCTCAATCGGTTAGACAGCCCACATGTTGTGCAGTCGAAATTGGCAAGCTTTCTCAGGAAAAACAACTACTATGGCACTAAACGAAGGAGGAGATGTGAGCGAAGCAGCACACGAGCAGTCTCAAGATAACCGGCCACCCTCACGCGGCTCTGGTCGACTTGTCATCGCTCTGTACTGGTTGTTCAGTCTTACTGTTACTATCTTGGCCGTTGTTGATGCGTATCATCGGCGCGATGTGCCCCTGTGGGTACGCTTCACCGCCATTTTTATCGGTCTAATTTACGTAATTGCCGCCATTGCTCTGACACATAATGGGCGGCGCATGCGCATCCTTGGCTGGTGCATGATCACTTTAGGACTTATCGGGCCGCTTGTCTGCGGGCTAGCGCAGAATCATCTGTCGCAGTTTGCTCTGGTGAGAAATGCGTGGAATTCGTTTGGGAGTGACTACTCCTACCTTCCGCTTGCTGTTGCACTCATCGGCGCTATCTGGATGTGGCTATCAAATCCGCGCAGGATCGTTGAACTTGCTGAGCAAGTTGAGCGTCCGGGATTGAGCTTACGCTCGTCAAAAATCTCAGGGGCGAAACACTAAACTCCATCGGGGAAGCCAAGCTGACGCCAGGCCTCGTATAGGGCGATGGAAGCGGAATTTGCAAGGTTGAGAGAGCGGATGCCTTCACGCATCTGGATGCGCACGCACTCACTGACTCGGGGGTGAGACATTGCCCAATCAGGTAAGCCGACGGATTCTCGTCCAAAAAGAAGCCCATCGCCATCGCCGTAGGTGATATCGCTGTAGTGGCGTGATGCGTGTCCAGTGAAAGCCCAGATTCTTCCAGGAACCTCTGCAAGTGCCTCGTTGAAGGTGTGGTGGACTTTAACGTGTGCGAGGTCGTGGTAATCCAAGCCTGCGCGCTTGAGCTTGGTATCGGACATATCAAATCCCAGAGGCTCGACCAAATGAAGGAAAGCTCCCGTGCAAGCGGCTAAGCGAATTGCGGCTCCGCTATTTCCGGGGATTTCAGGTTCAAGAAAAATGATGTGAAGCATATTAGTTCAGCGGAGTGGAGAAAGTAGCGGTCAAAGTGGCGCGGGCGATGGAGTGCTCGATTGCGAGGAATGAATACATCGCTAAAGAGACTTCGTCATCGCATTGCAAGGTGGGAACGTTAAGCGCGTGGACTGAAAAGATGTAACGGTGCGCACGATCTCCTGCTGGAGGGGCTGCTCCGAAGTAGGAATGATCGCCGTGATCTCCGCGTAGATGGAAAGCACTTCCATCAAGTTCAAGATCTGAGTGTCCGACTCCTTGGGCAAGAGAAGTGCAAGAAGAAGGCAGATCGATGATCATCCAATGCCAAAAGCCTGAAGGAGTCGGGGCATCCGGATCAAAACAGGAAACAAAAAAGCTTTCTGTTTCCTGAGGGAATCCGCTCCATTGTAGATGTGGCGAAACATTTCCTCCCTGTGCGCTATGGAGCAAGGGAAGGGACTGACCATCGATCAGATCGTTGGATTTAAGAGTAAAAGTCTGGGTTGGGGGCAAAGCCTCATAAGGATTCGGAGCGGTTGGGCGATCGAAGAGATGCATGGCGGTATTCTTTCACTTCTTGAAGTGGATCAAAAGTGGACGCAAATGAGGTGGGGCCACATACACTAATAGAACATTTGTTCGATTGGGGTGGTTGTGTGACGCGTCTAGATATTGCTCGTCAGGTTTTGAACGATGTTGAAACTCGTCTGGGGATTGAGAAAAAGCACGGGTCTTGGGAACGTGTATCAAGCTATGCGGGTGTGTGGGAATTTGGGAATAACTACTCACTACTGACCCGGATTTTCGTGGCGCTCACCGGCGAAGAAAACTCCTGTGCTCTCATAGGCGCTGATGACTTTGGATGGGAATACGCAGCCAAGCAAGGTCTTGATCTTGCGCGTTGCGTGCAAGTTCCATCTTCCGCGGCAGACGCGCGCGTTATCTCTTTGCTTCTTCCTTACTACAGGGTTCTTTATCTCGGAAAGTGCCCCTTAGAGATTGGCGATATGCGTCGTCTCAGTGCTCAAGTACGTCAAGAAAGAGCTGCACTTTTTACTGCTGTCCCATGGGGAGGAATGAGCAGGCTCTGGTGCGATCAGATGTATGAAAGACGAAAGGCTGTTTGAAATGCGCTATGTCATGGTGTGGATTCCTAATTGGCCTGTGAATTCTTTGGTTGTTGACATTCCTCCCGGAGCTCACGGTGCGATTGAAGCAGGGGGATATATACAGGTCGTCACTCCGCCTGCTCGAAAATGCGGTGTCAGGCAGGGGATGAAACTGTCCATGGCGCGGTATTTATGTCCTGATCTTTTAGTTCTGCCATTCGATATGCGCCGGGATATTTCTTCGTTTGAAGTAATTTTGCGAGCATGCGAACAGTGGATCGCTCGAATAGCCTGCATTTATCCGGGGCTTGCCTGGGCTCCGGCCGCTGGAGCTGCTCGCTGGAGTGGGGGAGAAGCGCAATTAGCTGAAAATCTTGTTGACGCTATTTCAGATTGCACTGGTTCAGAGAGCAACGTTGGAATAGCTTCTGGTCCTCTTGCAAGTTATGGTGCGGCCAGGCGCGGCATTATCCTTGCCCCAGAAGACACTCAAGATTTTCTTGATCAGCTCGAAGTTCATCAGTGTCTTTCTCTTTTCCCACCCAAACAGCACAATATACTTTCTCAGTTTGTGCAGACGTGTCATTCTGCTGGGATTACAAGAGGAATCGATATTCGGAGAATGGGATCTGCTGCCCTGTATTCGCGGTTTGGCAGCATTGGAAAACATGTATGGGAACTTTTTACGGGAAAAGATCTATGGCTTCCCGAGAGACAGATTCTTCTCGACGATCTTCAAGCGGAAGAAGAATGTGAGGAGAGCATTGAACGCGAGGAGCAAGTTGCGTTTTGTGCGCGCCGCTTAGCTCATCAAATCTGCGAGAAGTTGGATTTTTATGGACTGCGTTGTTCCAGTATCGCTGTGAGTGCTCAAGATTCTGCATCGCAATCTTATGAACGGCAATGGTGGGGGATAGACGGAGAGGAAGATGAAATTGCCGATCGGATTCGATGGCAGTTGGTTGCTTGGTTGTCTGCTTCTGAAAACGAGCAGGGCTTTGTACGCGTGAATGTACGGGCTGAACACTGTGAGCGCGTGGGGGCTTCGCGAGCTTTATGGCGGGCTGGTGAGTCACCTCAACGTGATTCTGTTCTGCGAAAAATTTGTGCCTATAAAGGTGAAAATGCCATTCGTATTCCTCGGATCCTTCCGGGATATTCACCCACTCAACGCGCAGGATTCGCCTCCGTTGATGAAAGAAAAGAAAAAGAACAGGTGACTTGTCTTGAAGGAGGAATCGAAGACGCTCCTTCAAGACTGTGTATCCGTCCATATCCAACGGAAGTCTATGGAAAGGTCGAAGGGGGGCGAAGAATAGATGTACGTGTTAATGAACGATCTGCTTTGACAAGTAGTCCTCAAGACGTAAAAGTCTGTGCCTTTGGGGAAGAGAAGTGGTATCGCATTCTGTCCTGGCGTGGACCATGGGCTGTACCTCAACAATGGTGGTGTGAGCCAACTGTGGAGATGTCCCATGACCCGCAGACTCATTACCTTCGAGTGAAGTCTGATTCTTCTCCGGATCTGCTTTTGATGTGGAGTCATCATGCGTGGAGCCTCGTGGGGATATATGAGTGTGAGGCTCCTTTTGAGTGTGGATTATCCTGAAGAGATGGACACATCACCGATCCGCGCAGCACTGCTCTCCTGTGGTGAGGAGGGAGCAACGACATGCGTTGGTCACGCTCTATGGGCACAGGGGGCGCTTGCGTTCAAACGCGGTGACGTTGATGACGTGACATGGGATGAGCAGCGAGTGTGGGCACGGGTACGTGCAAAAGGCGTGTCCTATCGAAGCGAAATCGAATATGCGCCTTCCTTACCTTTTCCGCATCTACGCCTGAAATGCGCGTGTTTTCTTAACGGAGCCTGCGCTCATGCTGCAGCTTTACTTCAGTGTGCGATGGACAATGTGTTCTCTGCACGTGAGGGCCGTACGCATCAACCAGCATGGAACCGTGATCTTGAAATCTTGCTTTCAGCGGACGGAGGAGAATCCTTAGGCCTTGTGATTGATGCGCATGATCCTGCAGACCCGGTATGGCTGACTCCAGTGCGTTTGAGCACGGACCACCTACCGCCGCGCAGGTTGAGTTGGGCGGAATTAGCGCAGTCACGCTGGGGTGGGGTTATTGATGCTCTAGCACCTAAGCAACTGAAACTTCTCCGCCGGTTCTATCAGTGCAGCCGAAAATTACAGGGGCATATTTCAACGGGATATGACGTTTACCTAGATTCTCTTGGCATGGAGGCGCCGCGCTGGCTATATAGACTTCAATGCGGGGGAGTCGCGCTTTTAACACCGCAGTTTCAGCGATTTCACTTCGAACTCAGTTCGTCACGCCTCGTGATCGACATGAATCTTACTGAGAAGAGTCTTGAACTTTCGTATCGCCGCCACTATGTGACCAGAGCAAACGAAGAAATTCCCTTTCCGCGGCAAGCTCCGCATATGTCGCTAACCTTTTGTGACGGCGGTGATGGGGCAATTGCTGAGGAGGATATCGATGATGAGTTGCTGCCCGATCAGATCGTTCAGATCCCAATTAAAAGCATTGGAGATTTCCTCTTCAAATGGCTGCCACTATTACGCGAGCGTTTTGAGTGCACCTCATCGACGGGAACCTTCCCTGTAGAAAACTGCCGGCCAAAACTCCTACTCATTTTGCATCCCAAAAACCGCGTGTGTGCGCAGATCGAATGGGCGTTGGAATATCACCTCAGAAATAAATGTTTCCGTGTCATTTTGTCTCCCCAGACAAAGTTCTCAGAGCTTGATGAGGATATTCAGCGCGCCTTTAATGATGCACATGCTCTCTTACGGCGCTATTTTGCCTCGGCGTCGTTTCATCCAAGTGCGCAGGGCCTTCTTATTCCGCTTCCCCAAGTCCCCGCATTCATACAAGAGATTGGAGCATGGCCGCTCTCATCGGTGCATTGGGATATCGACGATAGCCTCAGGCAATTAACCCTCACTGAAGAGGCGGCAACTGTTACTGCTGCTATCGAAGCAACGGATTCTCCCGATTGGTGGGGGCTTCACGTCGCGATCCAAGTTGGTAACGAAAAAATTCCAATTTCACGAGTTTTGAAGGCGCTGTCTTCAGGTGAAGAATACATTCGTGTTAATGACGGACAATGGGCGCGCCTTGAAGGTATCGACGTCGAACGCCTTCGCGTCCTGCTTCGTGGAGCTGCGCAACTGACGCGATCGCGTTCGATTGATGATATTCGTCTTCATACCTCACAACTTGGGCTATGGGAAAGACTGAGTCAGACAGTTGATGTCGCACAAGAAGACCTGCAATGGCGCTCTCGAACGTCGGCCCTAAAACAACTTGCGCTGCGCGCACAGTCCCATACGGATCAAGATCAAGACCCTCGTCTTCGCCCGTATCAGCTTGAAGGTCGTAACTGGCTTCACAGCCGGATTTCCTCTGGTTTTGGATGCATTCTTGCCGACGATATGGGACTGGGAAAAACCAGGCAGATCCTCGCAGCAATCGATGCTCTTCGCGAGGAAGGAAGTCTTGAATCACCCGTCTTGATTCTTGTTCCGACCAGCGTCATTTCAAGCTGGGCAAATGAAGCCGCGAGGTGTTTTCCGCAGCTCAGGACATGCGTGCTTCGCGCCTCGCATCAGCGAAATCCGCTTGCTTGGGATGGCATCTCACAATCCAACATCGTTATTACTTCACACACGCTCTTCCGAATGGACCACCTGTTGTGGGACAACCACTCGCTCAGTGGACTCGTCATCGATGAAGCGCAGGTTCTCAAGAATCCGCGCACGATGCTCTATCGAAGTGTGAAAGAACTCCAGGTTCCCTGGCGAATTTGCATGAGCGGAACTCCCATTGAAAATTCACTCGAGGACCTGTGGTCACTGATGTCTTTGAGTGTCCCCGGCCTCCTGTCGACGCATGCGCACTTCAATGAGAAATTCCGACGTCCCATTGAAGGGACTCAGCAAGACAGCGCTTTAGAACTTTTGCATACGCTGATTGCTCCATTCATCCTTCGCCGTACGAAAGAAGAAGTCACACCTGAACTTCCCGATCGCATTGAAACACTACTTCCCGTTCCCTTAGAAGGGCGACAACGTCAGATTTACGACCGCTACCTCACTCGTGAACGTGCTCGGCTCCTTCGTATTCAGCTCAACAATGAAGGGGCTCAAGGGCGATTTGAAGTTCTTGCTGCACTCACACGGCTGCGACAGCTTTCCCTTGATCCGGCTCTTGTTGATGAGCGCTACGAGGGGGTTGGTTCTGCAAAGATTGATCTGCTGTGTTCGCACCTAGAGCAAATTGTTCCTGCAGGTCACCAGGTACTTGTTTTTAGTCAATTCGTGAGTTTTCTTGAACGAATCGATAGCGCTCTGAAACAGCGCGGAATTTCGTGTCTTCTCCTTGAAGGAAAGACACGAAAGCGTGAGGATGTTATCGCAAAATTTCGTAGAGGAGAAGGATCTGTTTTCCTTATCTCACTGAAGGCTGGGGGAGTTGGGCTCACGCTCACTGAAGCAGACTATGTCTACATCATGGACCCTTGGTGGAATCCTTCTGTTGAAGCTCAGGCGATTAATCGTGCACACCGGATCGGGCAAAGTCGTGCGGTCAATGTCTATCGACTAGTTGCCCAGGAGACGATTGAAGAGAAGGTTTGTCAGCTTCAGGCGCATAAGCAAAGGCTGATCGATACCGTCGTTGATGATGTTGGTGATGAGAGTACTCAGAGGATGGATATCGATCAATTGATCGAACTTTTGGGAGTGGGAGAGTGAAACCCCAGCAATAGCTATCGAACACCCGTTCGATATAATAGGGGGGTGGTTTCCCATCCTTATGCTGAGTTACACGCGCACTCCTACTTCACGTTTTTAGAGGGAGCAGATGCCCCCGAAGACTACATCCTCTGCGCTAAGCAGCTCGGTCTTGACGCTCTTGCTCTGCTAGAGCGCGATGGAATGTACTCCCTGATCCGCTCCTTGCAGGCTGCACGCGAGTCATCTTTCCCGTTGATTATTGGAACCGAGCTCACTCTTTCTGCCACTCAGTTTTCTCGCTACGATGGCAACGCCTCGATAGGATCACCTGGCTGGGGGCTCCCTTGTGGATGGGAAGATACCGGAATTCGCTTACCAATCCTCACGACATCTCAAGACGGATATAGAGACCTGTGCTCGCTGATGAGTGAACGAACACTTGAGGACGTTGAAGGTGAAAACCCCAGCCACGGCCTCGAAAATATTGCCGAAAATGCGCAGGATATACGGATTTTAACGGGAGGTACCCGCGGGCCTCTCAGACGAATTTTGCATGCGCAGGGAAGAAACCAAGCTGATCGTTTTCTCAATGACCTCATTTCCCTGTTCGGGCGCGAGCGCATCATCGTTGAAAGCGTGCTGCGGCCCGGAGAAGACGACATGGGGGCCGAGCTTGCTGATCTCGCGCACAAACATCGACTTCCTCTTGCTGCTGCCGGTGGCGTCACCATGGCTTCTCCTAAGTCAAAATATCGAGCGGACCTTCTATGTGCTCTCAGACAGGGTAAATCTTTGGATGAGATTCGCTATCTGCTTCCAGCCCAGCATTCTTTTTTGAAGAGCGCAGAAGAAATGCTCGCTCTTCATCGCATGGCTCCTCAGGCGGTTTCCAACGCCTCTGGAATTGCGCGTGAATGCTATTACCCGATGTCATTTGATACCTGGGATTTGCCCGAGATGGAGGTTCCTCAAGGACATACAACAATTTCTTGGCTCACTGCGCTTTCCTATGCAAAAGCGCAGGAACTCTATGGTCCCCGATCCGCCAACCCGCACGCGTGGGAGGTCATTGACCATGAACTGTCGATTATCGGACAGCTTGACTTTGCTGGCTATTTTCTCATCGTCTACGACATCGTAGATTTTTGTCGAAGGCGGGGAATTATGTGCCAAGGACGTGGTTCTGCAGCGAATTCTGCCGTCTGCTATTGCCTTGGGATTACAGCAGTTGATGCTATTCGCCATCGAATGCTCTTTGAACGTTTTCTTTCCCCGGGACGCTCAGGAGCCCCAGACATTGATATCGACATCGACAGTGCCCGCCGTGAAGAAGTCATCCAATATGTCTACCAACGCTATGGAAGAAGACGTGCCGCTCAAGTGGCAACAGTGATTACATACCGTTCGCAATTGGCCTATAAAGACGCTGCCAGGGCTCTGGGAATTGACGCGGCTCACGTTCCAAGCCGAGCTCAGCGAAGGGAAGAAAACCACAGAACAGACACGGCCCCTTCGCAGATGATGCTTACCACCTGTGCCCAGCTTTTGAGTGGGCTTCCGCGCCATATGGGGATTCACTCCGGAGGGATGATCCTCAGCAAGCATCCCGTGAGCCAGATCTGCCCCATTCGTTGGGCAAAAACGCGGGGGAGAAGCGTGATCCAATGGGATAAGGAGGATTGTGCAGACGCCGGATTGGTGAAGTTTGACCTCCTTGGACTGGGAATGCTTGGAGCCTTGGGATCGATTTTTGAGTCTCTTGAGAAGGAAGGAATTCGAAATTCGCAAGGAAAAATTCTTTCCCTCTATGAACTCGAAGACGAAGACCCGCGAGTGTATGACTTGTTGTGCGCGGCAGACACGATGGGAGTCTTTCAAGTTGAATCTCGCGCGCAGATGAATACTTTGCCCAGGCTTCAGCCGCGTTGCTTTTACGACATTGTCATTGAAGTCGCTCTCATTCGTCCCGGTCCTATTCAAGGCGAATCGGTGCATCCATATTTGCGCCGTCGTCGGGGGGAAGAAAGGGTGAGCTATCTTCATCCTCTTCTACGTCCGGCTTTAGAAAAGACCTTGGGAGTTCCTCTCTTTCAAGAACAGATGATGCACATTGCTATGGATGTTGCTGGCTTTTCTGCCGCTCAGGCTGATGAATTACGCCGAGCCATGGGTTCTTCTCGTAGCGCGGAGAAAATGAAAAAATTGCGCGGATCTTTCATCGAGGGGATGAAAGAGCGGGGTATCCCGATAGATATTTGCGAAGAGGTCTTTCGGCAGGTCCAGGGATTTGCCGACTTTGGCTTTCCTGAATCGCACTCTTTTTCTTTCGCCTATATCGTTTATGCGTCCGCTTGGCTTAAGGTCCACTATCCCGAGCACTTTTATGCGGGGATCCTTTCTCATCAACCCATGGGTTTTTATTCCCCTTCCTCTCTTGTTCACGATGCACGAGGCCACGGCTTGCGTGTGTGCGCACCTGACGTGAACCTTTCGCTAGAGTCCACGCAGGTACTTCCGCTGAGCAAGATTGTGCAGATCATTGGTGCTGAGCGAGCACAGGAAGCATGCGGAATAGGAATGGAAGGAAAAGAAGGGCTGGTTGATATCCATCCCGAGTGGGGGATCGTTCTTGGCCTCGATATGATCCGAGGCCTCGATAAGGGGAGCATCAAAAGGATCCTCCGAGGGCGGGAGGAAGGCCCCTATCAAGATCTTGAGGATCTTGCCTCGCGCGCTAGGCTTCGCAGCACAGATCTTGAAAGACTATCTCAAGCTGGTGCTGTCGATTCAATGGGATATCAGCGCCGCGAAGGAATTTGGGCCAGTGGCGTCTTAGGACAAGATGGTGGCGAAGATCGGGAGTATCAACCGATGTTGGAAGGACTTGGGATGGAATACCATCTTCCTTCCCTTCCACCGCTCGATTCTGTTGCGCAGATGAATCTGGATTATGAAGCCATGGGCCTATCTGTTACGAGCCATCCTTTTGCGTTGATCCGAAAACAGATGAACGCACAGGGAGTAATTCCGGCCTGCGAGATCCTCCGTCAAGAAAATCAGTCGAGGATCAGAGTTGCAGGAATTATCACGCATCGACAGCGTCCGTGCAGCGGAGGAGGGGTACTCTTTCTCAGCTTGGAAGACGAGAGCGGCAGCGTCAACGTGACGGTTACAGAGGCGACGTGGAAGCACCATCGACGTGAAGTGATGGCCTCTGCGGTAGTCGTAGATGGGTACTGCGAAAATGCTTATGGTACGCGAAGCGTCCGAGCTTTTCGGATCTATCCGTTTTCTACTCAGCTGCGTTTGAGCTCTCGAGATTTCCGTTGAAACTTGCGTGCCGCAAGCTAGCTACGTTCACGCGGGGTATAAAGCTCAGCGAAGATCGCCCAAGCAACCGCAATAATCGGAATCGCGATGATCGCGCCGAGGAGTCCAGCGGTGAAGGTTCCCACCATGACGCCGATACCGACGACGACCGGGTGGAGAGAAACTTGGTGCCCCATGATGAGCGGCTGGAGAATATGCCCTTCGATCTGGCCAATCAGTGCGATTCCCAGACCGACGATAGCTGCTGTAATAATGCCCTTTGCTGCAAGAGCAACGATCATTGCGAGGATCATCGCCGTGGGGGCACCAATCAGGGGGATGAACGCGCCGATGAAAACCAAAATACCAAGAGCAGGGGCGACGGGGACCCCGATGCATTGGAGGAAAATTCCAGCAAAGAGGCCGTCTGTTCCAGCCACCAGCATCGTTCCTCGTGCATAGCCGGAGAAGGTGCTCCAGCCTGCTTGTGCAGCTCGATTGGTGATCTTGCGTCGGTGATAGGGGAGTAAGGAAACGAACCAGTCCCACATCTGTCCGCCGGAGTGCAAGAAGAAGATCGTGATGAAGAAGGCGAGGACCAATACCGAGGCGACGACCGCAGCATTGGAAACATTCGCTAGAGTCTCGCTGAGCAGTCCTGACCAATTGGACGCGATAAAGTTCTTGCCTTGCGCAATAAGAGTTTCGTTTAAATGGCTGAGATCATTGAGCGGGATCTGGAAAGGAAGATGCAGACGAGCAACAAGATCAGAGAGCTTTCCCAGACCGTTACTCACTTCTGAAAGAAGATTCGGCCACTGTCCCGCGATCGAGGACACGACAAGCGTCATCAGCGCAACAAAAGTTCCAATAAACGCGAAGAGCGCAGCGAAAACTGCAATCCAGCGGTTCACCCACCGGTTAAGGTAATTCGTCAAAGGATTCAAAATCGCGGTAAGCAACAGGGCAACGAAAATTGCAATAAATACCGGCGTTGCTTGGGCGATTGCGAAGACAACGGCGGAGATTACGATGAGTACGCCGATGATCGCCCACGATCCATAGCCTGCTTGCGCAAGCCACCGGGGGATCAGAGGTTTGCGAGCATCCGAAGAGGAAGGACGCGCACCCCGGCGCTCGACGCGCTGGGGTGGAACCCACTGAACTGTTCGACGCGGAGACAGAGCACGGGGCTCAATCTTGCTCTTACGACCGGAACGCAGTCTCTGCGCAGTTGAAGAGCCGAGACGCTGCGCCCCTCGGCTCAGTGAATCAACGATTGCGCGAGAATGGCGAACCAATCTCATTGATTTGTCGGGGGACTGTTTACTCATTGTCGGAGTCTTTATCGTCTGCGGAAGTATCGGGAGGAGAAAGACGTTCGCTTACCGCGGCCGCGGCCTCGCCAATTGCTTTCGAAGCACTGGAAAACATACGGTTTGCGGGATCAAGAAGCTGCTCTTTAACCTTGCGGCGCATGACCTTTCCCAAGGGATTACGCGGCAGCTCGGAAATGATGGCGAGCTGGCGCGGGAGCGCGTAGTGAGAAACATACTTTTCTGCCCACTGACGCACCTGCGCCAGGGTAATCATCGGAGCATCATCTTCCAAGATCAAGGCTGCAGTAACTTCCTCGCGAGCATCCCCCGAGGGAAGACCAACGACAGCAACATCCTTCACTCCGGGCATCGACCGGATCGCGTCCTCGACCTGTGAAGGATAGACATTGAAGCCGCCTGAAAGAATCAGTTCCTTCTTACGATCAGACATCATCAAGAAGCCATCGCGAATAACTGCAATATCACCGGTGCGCAGCCACCCGTCCTCGGTGAAGACACGGGCCGTCTCTTCGGGAGCGCCAAGGTAACCGCTAAACACCTGAGGACCTTTAACGATGATTTCACCGGGGGTCCCCTCTTCAACATCAACAGAGGGATCTTCAAGATCGACGAGGCGAATGTCAGTTGAGGGGAAGACTAGTCCTAAAGCACCATGCCGACGATTGGCTGCCAGAGGAACTCCTGCGATCACCGGGGAAGTCTCAGACATGCCGTAGCCTTCAATGACCATTCCCTGAGTGATCTCTTCCCATTGCTGCGCAAGGGTTTGAGACAGCGGCATTGCGCCGCACAACGACCACTTCATTGAGGTCAAATCGATGTGCTCTTCTTGTGCGGCCTGCATGAGACGCTCGAACATGGGAGGAACGCCCACGAAGAAGGTCACCGGATGACGCTTGTGAGCCTCCAGCGCCAGATGGACATCGAACTTGGGGAGAACCAACTGGGTCGCCGCAAGGCGAACAGCAGCGCACATCAAGAGGGTCAGCCCATAAGCGTGGAAGTAGGGGAGCAGCGAATAAAAGTTCTCGGCGCCCTCATGGAGTTTCCATACCCACATGATGCACTGATTGACATTCGAACCGATATTGCGGTGCGTGAGCGGAACTGATTTGGGAACGCCGTTGGTGCCCCCGGTGTGCAAAATGACGGCTAGATCTTGGGCCGAGGCGCCGGGTGTGTCAGGGTGGATGAGGCGTGCGCGCGCAACCGCGTGATCCCACGAGTGTGTCCCCTTGGGGCGTTCTCCGCGCATTTGCTCGCGCGTAGAGCGCGCTTTTTCGATAGGGAGTTTGAGCAAAGCGCGCGAAGTACGAGGCATTTGCGCCGAAATATCGACGGTGAAAATACAGTCGAGAGCCTGGTCTCCTTCACGGATGAAAGCGTCGACAGACTTTTCCCAAACAATAGCGACTTTTCCGTGATGGCGATCCAATTGCTGATGGATCTCTTCAATTGGTGCAAGAGGGTTGTGTTGGGCTGCAACGGCTCCAATACGCATACAGGCGTAGAAAGCGACCAAGGCTTGAGGACAGTTAGGCAGGCAGATCGCGCAAACATCGCCTTTGCGAACACCGTTTTCAACGAGCACCTGTGCGGCGCGGAGAACCTGAGCGTACAGCTGGGTGTATGTCAGTGTTGCCCCCAAGTAATCAATCGCAACTCGCTCAGGGTAGAGGCGCGCGGATGTCTCGAGAAGGGAAATAAGGGAGGTATCAGCAACCGGAACCTCGTAGGGAGTACCGGGATCATACTGAAGCCTCGACTTCGTCGTCAGCTCTGAGACCATGTCTCCTCCTTAGTGGAATGTCTGACCCTACGTTACCGTAGGTTTCAGCCTTGTGCGCCTGAAAAACGCCCAAGCATTTCCTCTTTAAAGTCCGAATATTCGCCGGTATTTATCGAATCTCGGATGGCGTCAACAAGGCGGACGGTGAACCACTCATTGTGAATAGTGGTCAGCGTTGAAGCGAGGATTTCCTTGGCCTTGAAAAGGTGATGGACGTAGGCGCGAGTGTAGTGCGTGCAGGTGTAGCACCCACAGCCTTCAACAAGGGGAGTGAAATCGCGCTTAAAACGAGCATTCGTGATGTTGAAACGGCCGTCGGGAGAATAAATCGCCGCATTGCGCGCAACGCGGGAGGGATTGACGCAGTCGAATGTATCGGCACCGGCCTCGACGCCTCGGAAGAGATCGTCAGGTTCGGAAATCCCTAAAAGGTGGCGCGGCCGGTCCTCGGGAAGTTCCGAACTCACCCAGGACACAATCGTTCCGAGGTTTTCCTTCTGGAGCGCTCCGCCGATCCCAAAGCCATCGAAGATCTGTCCATCGACATTCATTTCAGCCAATGTGTGGGCAGCGATGCGTCGAAGATCCTCGTACTGAGCACCTTGAACAACTCCCCACAGCTGCTGATAGGGCTTGCCCTCACGCTCCTGGGTCAGCCTGCGGTGGATGGCAAGACACTGACGTGCCCACTCATGGGTGCGTTCCAGGGATTCTTCCTGGTAGCTGCGTGGATGGAGCAAAGAAGTCAGCTCATCGAAGGCGAACATGATGTCCGAACCCAATTCATGCTGAATGCGCATGGAAACTTCGGGCGAGAAACGGTGTTTAGAACCGTCGATGTGGCTGCTAAAAATCACGCCGTCATCGTCAACAACTGCTCGGGATGCCTTGACTGCCTGCTTATTGAGCTTGGGATCCTTGAAATCCGCATCACCTGAAAACTCCGCCGAGAGAACCTTCTTGAATCCGGCTCCCAAGGAAAGGACTTGGAAGCCGCCCGAATCCGTATAGGTCGGACCTGCCCAGTTCATGAAAGAACCCAAGCCCCCGGCCTCGTCAACGATATCCGAACCTGGCTGGAGGTAGAGGTGGTAGGCGTTGGCAAGGACAGCCTGGGCGCCGAGGCCACGCACCATTTCAGGGACAAGCGCCTTAACATTCGCCTTAGTCCCCACTGGAATGAACGCGGGCGTGGAAATCGTGCCGTGTGCAGTGTGAAGGGTGCCGGTACGGCCAAGACCTGGGCCGTATTCAAGGCGCGTGTGGCAATCAAAACCGTGATCCCGATCGGAATGAGGGAAAGAAGAACCGACGTCAATAGGGGCGCCAATCCACTGAGACGAAAGTGTCATGCCAGAACCTCTTCGCGGCGCAGGTGCTCAACCTTACGAACCAGTGCAATGACGCGGTACGTGATGGGGAGGAAAACAACTTCGATTCCAACCTTGTAAACGTAGCCCGTGATGATGTAGTTGAGGAATTCGCTTCCGGGAATGATTCCAGCAAAGGCGATCGTGCAGAAAATAACGGTATCAAAAGCCTCACCGACAAGAGTCGAACCGATCAAACGCGCCCAGAGGTGGTTGGCACCCCAACGCTGTCGAATCTTTACCAGAACAAGGGAGTTCATGAGCTGACCGACCAAGTATCCGCCGATCGAAGCGGCAACGATTCGAGGAACGAAACCGAGCACTGCGACGAAGGCATCCTGGTTCTCGTATCCAGGGCCAGCGGGAATTGATTGCACAACCCAGAACGTCAGCGAAGCAAGGAGAGAAGCCGCGAAACCCATGATGATGACCCTGCGTGCGCGCGCGAAACCGTACACTTCGGAGAGCACATCGCCAAGAATATAAGTCAGGGGAAAGAGGACCGCACCGCCGTCAAATACCAAGTGAATCGGGCCAGCATCGAGCACTGTTACCTTTGTCGCGGCGATATTAGAGATCAATAAGAAAGCAACGAAACTGACAGCAACGATGTCATACACTCGGGGAGCTTTGGTGTGCCCACTTGGCTCGGTCATCGGAGTTCCTTCCTGAATATTGTCAACCCCTCTATTCTGCCCGCAGACGTTACCCGAGTGCGCGTTGGGCGCCGGCGGAGGCGCCCATTAGAATGAATATGTGATCAATGTTTCCAATTTCTCGTTGCGTATCGGCCCACGCGAGCTCATCCACAATGCCTCTTTCAGGATTGATAAAGGGATGTGCATTGGTTTAGTCGGTCGCAACGGGGCGGGAAAAACCACAACCATGAGGCTCCTTGCGGGGCAAGAGGATCATGGAAGCGCTCAGTATGAGGGGACCATTACGCGCAACGGAACCATTGGGTATCTTCCTCAAGATCCACGTGAAGGAGATCCTGATCAACTCGCACGTGATCGCATCATTTCAATTCGCGGAATCGACGCGATCATCAAGAAAATTAAGCGCGCAGAACAAGAAATGTCGACGACAGAGGGAAATCGCCAGCAAAAAGCGATGGAACGCTACGTTCGTCTCGATCACGAATTTACTCAAGCTGGCGGCTGGGCCGCCAATGCCGAGGCAGCGCAAATTGCCCATTCTCTTGGTTTGGACGATCGGGTTTTGTCTCAGACTCTGTCGACTCTCTCGGGCGGCCAGAGGCGTCGCGTGGAGCTGGCCCGAGTCCTGTTTTCCGGGGCGGATACCCTCTTGCTCGATGAGCCGACAAACCACCTAGATCACGACTCAATCATCTGGCTTCGTGATTGGATCAAAACCTTCCCGGGCGGAGTACTCGTTATCTCCCACGATGTGAAGCTTTTGGGCGATACTGTCAATCAAGTGCTCTACCTGGATGCCAACCGCGCAGAGGTCGATATTTATAACCTTGGCTGGTCTGCCTACCTCAAACAACGCGAAGAAGACGAACGTCGCCGCCGAAAAGAACGCTCGCTTGCGTTGAAGAAAGCCGAACAACTGCGTGCTCAAGGCGAAAAGATGCGTGCGAAGGCGACAAAAGCGGTTGCTGCTCAACAAATGCTGCGTCGTGCAGAGGAACTCGTTGCCTCTGTTGGGGCTGAACGCGTTCAAGAAAAGGTCGCGCGCTTGCGATTCCCCGATCCGCTTCCGTGTGGCAAAGTGCCATTAAGTGCTCAGGGCCTGTCGAAGAGCTACGGATCCCTCGAGGTCTTTACCGGTGTTGATTTGGCAATTGACAGGGGGTCGAAGGTTGTTGTCCTCGGCCTCAACGGTGCTGGAAAGACAACGCTCCTGCGTCTCTTGGCCGGAGTTGAAGAACCCGACAGCGGAGTCGTTGAAGCCGGTCATGGACTGAAAATCGGATACTACGCGCAGGAACATGACACTTTGGATATGGCGGCGACAGTTCGAGAAAACATGTCCCATAGCGCGCCCGATTTCGACGATACCCATGTACGCAATGTTCTCGGTCAGTTCCTCTTCAGTGGAGACGACGTCGATAAACCCACGCATGTGCTCTCCGGCGGCGAAAAGACCCGTCTTGCGCTTGCAACTCTGGTTGTCTCAGGCGCCAATGTTCTACTGCTGGACGAACCGACCAACAACCTTGATCCCGCCTCGCGCGAGGAGATCTTGCATGCACTGCACTCCTACGAAGGAGCGGTCGTACTGGTCACCCACGATCCAGGCGCGGTCACCGCGCTTTCACCGCAGCGCGTTCTTGTATTGCCAGACGCGGACGAAGACCTGTGGGATGATTCCTACCTCGATCTCGTCACCTTGACCTGAGCGCTAGCCGATAGTGGCGATGGCATGAGTCAGTGGTGTGCCTGAACCATCGCGTCGCTCGTCAACAGCCGGTAGCTCCACGGGGCTTCCATCCGCCGAAGCCGCACGCGGATTTTCGCCGACCCAGGCGATATCCAAGCGATCTTCCCCGCGAAGGAAACGCTGGACGCGCACGCCTTGAGTGCCTCGTCCCTTGAAGGGGTACAGGGACAGAGGTGTAACTTTTGCGGTCGTCTGTCCGGTTCCAGGGAGGGCTCCTGCTGCCCCCGCAACGGTGACAACGAGTGCTTCTTCTGGTGCGTCTATGACCCACAATCCCAGCACATGCGCGGAGTCGGAAAGTTTAATTCCCGCCATTCCCGAGGCAGTACGTCCCTGCGGGCGCACCTTGTCTGCGGGAGTGCGCAGAAGCTGCGCGTCGGAAGTAATAAAGACGAGGTCGGATGCGTCGGTACTTGGCGCAAAACCAACCAACTCATCGCCGTCTTCCATGGAGATTACTTCCCACTCGTCGCGTTGGAGGACGTCTGGCTTGAGTCGTTTGACAACGCCCATCCGCGTTCCCATTGCCATGACAGTCGAGGCCTCGGGATCCAAAAGCCCGATAGCGGGTGAATCCGTATGGAGCAGAAGCGCACTTGGAGTTGCAGCGGCAAATGAAAGCCCAGTTTCAAAACGGGGAAGAGCCGGAAGATCAACGACTTCGATGCGGTGTGCAAGCCCGTCTGCAGTTACGACGGCAATTTGTGATCGGGCCGTCGATACCAATTGTGCGCGGATTCCGTCGTGGGATGCGCGTGGCCCGGCCTCGATGGGATCTGCGCCTTCAACGCGGGCAAGCCCTCCTTGAGCAGAAAGTACGACAACACACGGGTCGTCGGGCACCTCAAGAGCCATCGTTGAGGCTTTTCCTGAGGCCGTTGGCAAGGTTGCAAGGGCAGCGCCAGGAAGAGCCTGATCCACTTGCGTGCCCGTCGCCGACAAGAGAAGAGTTCGACGTGGAGTCCCCAGACGCTGGGCGACGTCGCTCATTTCATTGCTAATGAGTTCGTAGAGGCGGTCTTGGGACCCCAGAATTTCTTCAAGCTCTGCGATCTTCGCGTTCAACTCATCGCGTTCGGATTCAAGTTCGAGGCGTGAGAACTTTGTGAGGCGGCGCAGGCGCAATTCGAGAATGTGGTTGGCCTGGACTTCGGAGAGATCAAAAGCAGTTTGGAGCCTTTCGCGTGCAGTTTCCACATCATCGGAGGAACGGATGATTGCGATGACATCGTCGATATCAAGGACGGCAATCAGTAGGCCTTCGACCAAATGGAGGCGATCGCGATGCTTAGCAAGGCGGAACTCGCAGCGCCGAGTAGTGACCTCAATGCGGTGGTCAAGGAAAACGCGGAGCATATCTTTCAGGCCCAAGGTCTGGGGTTTGCCATCAACCAAAGCTACGGCGTTGATCGAGAAAGAATCTTCAAGAGGCGTTCGTGCATAGAGCTGCTGGAGAACAGCTTCTGGATTAAAACCGTTCTTGATTTCAATCACGAGACGGAGGCCATGAATACGATCGGTGAGGTTTTGAACAGCCGAAATGCCTTTGAGACGCCCTGCAGAGACATTCTCTTTGATCTTTTCGATGACCTTTTCGGGACCAACCATGTAAGGGAGCTCAGTGACAATGAGGCCCATCTTTCGCGCAGTAACGCGTTCAACTTGGACCTTGGCACGAGTTTTAAAAGAACCCCGCCCGGTTTCGTAGGCTTCTTTGACACCCTCGAGCCCAACGATGACGCCGCCTTCGGGAAGGTCTGGCCCGGGGACGTATCGCATGAGGTCGGCAAGTGTTGCCTCAGGATGATTCAACAGATACTGGGCAGCAGCGATCGTTTCTGCCAGATTATGGGGGGCAATATTTGTTGCCATACCGACGGCGATTCCCGAGGCGCCATTGACAAGCAATTGAGGGAAAGCAGCAGGTAGTACTTCGGGCTGCATGAATTGGTTGTCGTAGTTGGGAACGAAATTGACCGTGTCTTCATCAAGGGAGGCAACCAAGTCCAGTGCAGCCGGAGCCATGCGAGCTTCCGTATAACGTGCTGCTGCCGGACCATCATCGAGCGAACCAAAGTTACCGTGCCCATCAACGAGTGGAACACGAAGATTGAAGGGCTGTGCGAGTCGAACGAGTGCGTCATAAATCGCGGAATCACCGTGGGGGTGAAGCTTACCCATGACCTCGCCGACCACGCGTTGGGACTTCACATGACCACGATCAGGACGCAGACCCATCTGGTCCATTTGAAAGAGGATGCGACGCTGGACCGGCTTGAGGCCGTCTCGCGCATCAGGAAGTGCGCGCGCATGGATAACGGAGACAGCATATTCGAGGAAGGAACCCCGCATTTCTGAGGAAACATCGATCTCGGTAATGTTTCGATCATCCTCGGGCAGGATCAGTTTTTCTTCCTTCGTTCGCATGGGTCGATTCTCTATGAAAAGGTTCAGAATCCGCCAAGTACACGCCGCTCTTGTTAAGATTGTGTGGTGAAACTGGATCGCGATATTGAAGGTGCGGGTTTCTTCCCGCAGTTGGCCACGCGCGCTGTTCATCGGCTCGTTGGTGATCAAGAAATCAAGGCATCTCTTGTTCAAGTCGAGGCGGCATTCGATCGCGGATCCATGTTCCGCCACCTGACGATTCTCATTCTCGCCGGCAGTTCTTTCATCCAGGTCCACATTGACGAGGCTGACAATCACAGCGCTGTTGTGACTTCTGCAGTGCACTCAATTCGGGCGATTCGTGGAGTTTCAGTCCAAGAAGTCTTCGCGGATCCGACAGATAGCGAAGAGATTAGCGAAATTACTATCAGTGTCGACATGGCTTCCCAAAGACGCAGTGATATTGAGTCGCTTCGCTGCGACGATCCGACTTGCGAGGCTGATCATGGTTTCCAAGCTCGCACCTATCCAGACGATGTGACGATTCGTATCTCGCAGTTGGGGGACGGCGCGCGAGCATGTGCTGATGCACAGATATTGATCGATGCGCTTACGCAGGTGGTCAGCAATGAGCGTTTCTAATCTTCGCGCCCGCGGCGCGTGTTTGGCAGAGGATAGCGACATCTCTTTGACCGATGTTATTCCGATGGCACTCGGCGCTGTTGCCCCATCGGTGCCTTTTGCCCGCCCCGATCTTGCTCGGCGACTTGCACTGCCGTCGGCTGATGCAGTCGTCGTTATTCTTGTCGACGGTTTGGGGTTGCTTCCCCTTCAAGATCACTTGGGGCACGCTCGAACTCTTCGCGCTTTTCGCGACAGTATTGAGGCTACGTACTCGGTTGTTCCTTCAACGACGGCGGCGGGCATTACCGCCTGCGGAACTGGCCAGCTCCCGGGGCAAACACGCATGGTGGGCTATAGCGTGTTTCATGGCGAGCAGATCTTCAATCTCCTTGCTTTTACTGATGGGATTGATCCCGCGCACTGGCAGCAATGCCCAACATATTTTGAAAAACTGCGCGACTTAGGAATACCGACTGCGACTATTCTTCCCGCAAAGTTTGCCGGATCGGGGCTGACCACCGCAGCGCTGCGTGGCGCCCATTTTGTTCCCGCAACTCGCTGGGAAGAGCGTTGTGATGCGGCAGTAACTGAGCTGAAACAGGGGAGTAAGCTCGTCTACCTGTACTGGTCCGATATCGATGCCTGTGGCCACTCCTACGGTACCGATTCAACGCAGTGGAGCGAGGCGCTTGAAGACTTTGATGCTGGATTGGGACGCTTCCTTTCGCGAATCCCTGCCGGCGTGCGTGTTCTACTGACTGCGGACCACGGCATGGTCAACATCGATTTCTCACAGATTCTTGATGTCGCCCAGACTCCTGCTTTGCGCGAGGGAGTTCGCGTCGTTGCCGGGGAGACACGCGCAGTTCATGTCCACTGCGAGCGCGGTGAAGATCCCGAACGCGTTCAAGAACGTTGGGAAAACTTCCTAGATGAGCAAGCGTGGGTTGTGGGGCCAAGCGAGCTCGCCGAATTGATGGGAGAAGGCCCTGGCCTAGCCGAAACCGGTGACTTTGTCGCTTTTTCACGAGGCCGCGGCGGGATCGTTGACAGTCGCACGCAAAGCGCAGCTGCGATGTCCCTTACCGGCGTCCACGGCTCTTTGACACAAGAGGAAATGCTTATTCCTCTTATTCCTTTGGTTTAGGCGCGCGAACCGAAAACGATTTCGTCCCAGCTAGGCACTGAACGCCGCTTTGATTTCTTTGGCGCAGGTGCTGAGGGCATGTCTTCGAGTTGTTCCAAGGGAAGTGGGAGTTCGTCGGCTTCCGCACGAG
The DNA here is from genome assembly GCF_900155605.1 of Actinomyces marseillensis. Taxonomy (GTDB): domain Bacteria; phylum Actinomycetota; class Actinomycetes; order Actinomycetales; family Actinomycetaceae; genus Pauljensenia; species Pauljensenia marseillensis. The sequence goes on from NZ_LT707420.1 coordinate 1,379,205, forward strand.
ACTGTGCCTCTTCATCTGCCGGGGTCGAGCTTCGACGCGCTTCCGTCAAAGAATGGATTCGTGCCGCAAGGGATTCAACTCCAGCAGGAAGATGCGGAAGCTCTTCATCATCCTCATCAAGGTCATACTCAATCTCCTGGGGCTTGCCCCTTTGAGAATTGAGCTGATCGATGAGTGCCTCGCGCTGCTGGATATCTTCTTCGTTTGCGCTCGGAAGCGGTGCAGGACTTGGAAGGGACGCGAAAGTTTGAACGCCCGTCGGAGATGCAGTTTCAGTAAGCCAGCGGGCTTCCTCGTCAATGGCCTCGAGGTGACCGGAGGAAGGAAGACGCCACTGAGCGCCATGCTCGACGGCACCCTGGACAAAGGTCAACTGAATGACCCAGGGGGAATCAGCTTGGCGTGAGGCCGACCAATTAAGGGAATCTGGGCTCACCCCTCGGGCTGCAAGACGGTCGACAACCAAATCTCCCATTACGGGAGAGTCCGGAAGCGATCCGATGTGGCTGGAAAGTGCGCGCGAGAGTGCGTAATCCTTCTCAGCTTGAACGGGGGCTTCGTAACGCGTGATTTGGGAAACCTCAACATTGTGCTCGCGTGCAATATCAACAGCACGTGCACCTGATCGAAGAAGAGCTTGAATTTCACGCGGGCGCAAAGGCTTATCTTCAGTAATTGCCTCGATGCGTGGACGGTCGCGACGAACGGCTCCGCGTAGCTCATCGGTAATTGGGGTGGTGTAACGATGGCCCTCACTATCCGTGAAGACCAGTGTTTCCTCGTCAGCGCCAACTCCGAGAAGATCAAGATCGATCATCGTTTCCTCCTTGCATCTGCTCTCAGATTTTCTCAAAGATGCAGCGAAAATCGGCGATTGCCAGGGCGCGTGTCCTTTTCAGTAGCGCGAAAAGTTTCAACGTGTTACCCTGCAGCCCAGCGAATGTGTTGTGTGTGAACGTGACGCATCACGACAGAAAAGGGGAGGGCATTATGGCTACCGATTACGACGCACCTCGTAAGAATGACGATGATGTTGCGGAAGATTCGATTGAAGAACTGAAGTCTCGCCGCAACGATTCTGGCTCTGCCAACGTTGACGATGATGAGAATGAAGCTGCAGAGAATTTTGAGCTTCCCGGTGCTGACCTTTCGAAGGAAGAACTGACGGTTCACGTCGTGCCCAAGCAGGATGATGAATTCACCTGCTCAATGTGTTTCCTCGTCCATCACGCTTCACAGTTGGCCTACACAGATGATAACGGCCAGCCTGTCTGCACTGAGTGTGCCGGCTGAGCGTGAGATAATTCAGTTATGTTCGGACGTACGCGTAAGGAATCTCAGGTAGAAGAAGAGGTCGAAGAGGTAAAGCTTCCGCAGCTCTACGATGAGTCAGAGTTGTGGGAGGTTCCCGGACCTCGTGAGGAATACGAAGTCGACACCTCGCTGGACTACGTTGATTTAGGGTCGTTGCGTATCCCTGCAGTCCCAGGCATGCAGATTCGCGCTCAAGCGGGTGAAGACGGCAAGAGCATCATCCGTATCATGCTTGTCTTGGCATCGTCAGGCCTTCAGTTCTCTGTTGCGGCTGCACCGCGCTCGGCTGGGATGTGGGATGAACTTCGCCCTCAAATTCGTGCAGCTTACGAAGAAGGCGGAAGCACTGTACGTGATAAGCACACTCGCTATGGTCATGAGCTTGAAGTCGATGAATCGGTGACGCTACCCGATGGTTCAGAGGGGACGACCCGTACACGCATTATCGGGCGTGAAGGTGACCGCTGGTTTGCTCGCATCGATATGGTTGGACCAGCTGCTCTTGGCGGGCAAGAAGCCAGCGATTTCGAAGAATTGATTGATCGAATCGTTGTTGTTCGTGGCAACGAACCCCGTCCGCGCCTCGACCTTCTGCCGTTGCATCTTCCTTCGCAAGAAAGTGTCGAAGTTCCGAATGTTTAAGCAAGTCTTTGCTCGCATCTCGCGTCTTTTCTCCGTAACACGTGAAGACCTCGACGCCGACGATGAAAAACGGAGCAGAGAAGAGCGTGGACGACGGGCAGTTGCCGATGTTCTTCCTCGTGAAGAGGCGGTGCTATTCGGAGCAATCCAATCGGTAACCTATTATCCGGAAGAGATTCGTCCGCTTATTGATGCGACGCTCTTTGACGGAACAGGAACGATTGTTCTTCGATGGCCTGGGCGCAGCGATATTCCCGGTTTGCACGCGGGAATCCACCTTGAAGTTGAGGGGACAGTCGGATTAACCAATGGCGTGAAAGTCATGACCAACCCTCTCTACCGATTGATTGCTGAAGAGAATGTCGAATAATCGCTACTCGTGGCTTGCTGACGAAGACTTCTCTCTTCACAGTGTTCTTGGCGGAGCTAGGGGAGTAGCCGAGGCTGTTCTTCCCGGTTTGGTGTTCTTAGGTGCATATCTCGTCAGCGGTGCTTTGGTATATTCTGCACTTGCGTCGGCGCTGTGCTCACTCATTTTTACGGTGATTCGAATTGCGCAACGACAGGCTGTGGTACAGGCCATTTCGGGACTGTTCGGGGTTACAATCGCTGTTGTCTGGGCTCTTGTTTCCGGCCGAGGCGTTCATTTTTTTACGTGGGGGCTGTTAACTAATGCTGCCAGTGCGCTTGTTCTGCTTTTGAGCCTTGCCTTTGGATGGCCACTGGTTGCAGTCATATTTGGCGCGCTTACTGGACGTCCCTTGAATTGGATGCGTCACAGTGAAATGCGCGAGCTCGCACGCAAGTGCGTCTGGCTCACGCTAGCATGGGCAGCACTTTTCATTATTCGGCTTGCGGTGCAGGTACCGTTGTGGCTCAGTGACCATGTCGCGTGGCTTTCCGCCATGAAAATTGCTCTTGGTATTCCCCTGTTTATCCCGGTAGCGTGGCTGACGTGGTGGCTGCTCAAAGATGATTTCAATCGAGCGACATCGTCACCATCTGAGTAAGTGCATCCAAGGCTTGCCCGCCGCGCGCGGAAATCAGGAAGACTAGCTCATCTCCAGATTCATATTGGTCGTCTGCCCGTGGGACAAAAGGTTCTCCGTCACGCAAAATTGCGCTCAGTACGACACGCGGGGGGAATGCAACATCTGCGATACTCTTGCCGATAATCGGCGAATTCTCGGGAAGAACAAAGGCATACATCGCTGCCTGAGCTGAATGGAAAGCAAAGAGTTTAACCGGTGTGCCAACAGAGATTGCTTCTTCGACGAGCGCTGTCATAATACGTGGAGTTGAGACAGGAACATCGACTCCCCACGAGGCATTGAACAACCATTCATTCTTCGGATTGTTCAGACGTGCGACTACTCGGGGAATTGCGAATTCAGTCTTCGCCAGGAGTGAGATGACAAGGTTTGCCTTATCGTCTCCCGTGGCGGCGAGGACAACGTCAGCTTCCCGCAGACCTGCCTCGGAAAGTGCCTCCGGAGAGCAGGCATCAGCTAAAACCCACTCAGCATCGGCGACAGATGCGACACGCAGCTGATCGGGCTTTTTATCGATCAGCGTGACTTCATGGCCGTGGTCGAGGAGTTCCAAGGCGACTGCGCGACCCACTGAGCCTGCTCCAGCAATAACAATTTTCATCTTTTAGTCCTCCATGCGCGGAGCACGCGTCAAAATATCGCGGAGCGGAAGAGGATCTTCGCCCGAAATTGCAAAGTAGAGCTGATCGTATTCTTGAATAACAAGCTCAGGTCGTGCCGGAAGAATTGTTCCCAACCGAGAGACAAATGCGATTCTTTCGCCGGTGAGCGTTTCTACAGTTGGGAAGGAAATTCCATACCAATCAGCAATTGGTGTTGCTGTGACCAGAGAGACTAAACCCGAAGGGTGAGTCCACGTGACTGCGGCATCAGGAGGCATGAGGCGACGTAGAACTGATTCAGTCGTACGTTTGACCGTTGCAACTGTAGGGATACCGAGACGCTCGTAAACAAAGGCACGTTCAGGATCGTAGATTCGGGCAACGACGCGTTCGACATGGAAAGTCTCTCGTGCAACACGTGCGGCAATGATATTCGTGTTATCGCCGCTGGATACTGCAGCGAAAGCGTAGGCATCTTTGAGGCCCGCCTGTTTGAGAGTATCGCGGTCCATGCCAAGCCCAGTAACGCGGCGCCCCGAGAAATCTCGCGGGAGCCTCTGGAATGCTTTGGAGTCTGAATCGATGACGGCAACTGAGTGGCCTTGCGCATCCAGAATGCCTGCAAGACTTGCGCCCACCCGGCCGCAACCCATAATTACGAAATGCACACTCTAACGCTACTCGCCCGGAGAGCAGATAGCATCTCTTGACAGCACTTAGCGGTTACCCTGCGAACAAAAATGACGCTCAGTCCTCTAAAGGATAGTCTTATAAGGTGTCTTCATTCGTTGAATCCGCGAAACGAGTAATCATCGGACGCCCCATACGTTCGAAAGCCGCGGCTCGCCAGCTCCTTCCAAAACGACTCGCGTTGCCGATTTATGCTTCGGATGCCCTATCATCGGTCGCTTATGCTCCGGACGAAATTCTGCTGACCTTGGCTCTTGCTGGGTCAATAGCCTTGATTAAGTCAGTATGGATTGGCGTCGTTGTTGCCTGTGTTTTGGCTGTTGTTGTCTTGTCGTACAGGCAGACGGTTCATGCCTATCCCTCTGGTGGTGGCGACTACGAGGTCGTCACAACTAACCTTGGTCCGAGCTGGGGACTTCTTGTTGCTTCAGCTCTACTAGTCGACTATGTGCTTACCGTTGCGGTATCGATCTCTTCTGGCGCAAATTACATCACGACAATCGTTCCTCACCTGCGGGGTTCTGAAGTCCCCATCGCTGTAGGACTCATCATCTTTCTCACGCTCGTCAACCTGCGCGGCACACGTGAGGCAGGAACTGCTTTCGCAATCCCAACGTACACCTACATGTTTGCGATTGCTCTCATGGTGATCGTAGGGTTTATCCGACTTTTTACTGGGCATCTACCCCTGGCCGCCAGTGCTGCTTATGAGATTCATGCGAGCGACGCACACAGTGATGGACTTGTTGGGTTGGGGGGCGCGTTCTTGCTCATGCGAGCGTTCTCGTCCGGCTGCGCTGCACTAACTGGCGTCGAAGCTATCTCAAATGGCGTTCCAAACTTCCGCCGTCCGAAATCGAAAAATGCTGGAATTACTCTGCTGCTTCTGGGCAGTATCGCGGCGACGATGATGATTTCGATCCTTGTGCTGGCACGCCGCACCGGGGTACAGATGGTGGACGATACGTCTAAGGTATTCCTCAACGGGACGCCTCACCCTGAGGTTCATTTTGCTCCGGTTATTGGCCAACTGGCCTCGACAATCTTCGGAGACGGCTCCGTTCTCTTTATTCTGGTAACGGCGGTGACGGGTTTTATCCTCGTGCTTGCCGCGAACACCGCCTTTAATGGGTTCCCGACCTTGGCCTCGGTTCTCTCACGCGACTCCTTCTTACCGCGTCAGCTCTACAAGCGCGGTGATCGACTCTCTTACTCCAACGGAATTATGGTCTTGGCGGTCGGTGCCTCGGCCTTGGTTATTCTTTTTGATGCGAGCGTAACTCGCCTCATTCAGCTCTATGTCGTCGGCGTATTTGTCTCCTTCACACTCTCACAGCTGGGAATGATCCGACATTGGAATAAACGTCTTCGACTGCCTCAGAACGGGGGAGAACGCAGCAAAGTTCTGCGCTCGAGGTCGATCAATATTGTCGGTTTTATGATGACCGGTTTTGTCCTCACCATCGTCCTCGTCACGAAGTTTACGCACGGTGCGTGGATCACTGTTGTCATGATCGCTCTGGTCTTTGGTATTCAGCGCTTGATTCGCCGCCACTACGACACGATTCGCGGGCAACTACGTATCGATGACTGGCATGCTCGACGTGCCCTTCCCACCCGTGTCAGAGCCCTCGTATTGGTGTCGAACCTTTCAAAGCCTTCGATGCGTGCAATCGCAACAGCGCGTGTTCAATCGCCAACCAACCTTGAAATCGTCTCTGTGGTTGCGGATCTTGACGAAGAAGAACATATTCGCCGCGAGTGGACTGAATCGGGACTTCCGGTTCCGCTCACATTGATTTCCTCTCCATTCAGAGATGTCACGCAGATTGTGAAGTCGTATGTGCGAGCACGGCGCCTTCGTTCTCCAGGCGAAATGCTTGTGATCTATATTCCCGAGTTCCTTGTTCGCCACTGGTGGGAGAACCTGCTCCACAATCAGATGGCGCTGCGTCTGTCGCGGTCTTTGCTTCGTATTCCCGGGGTTGTCGTCACTATCGTTCCGTGGAAGCTTGGTGAAGAGGCGGAAGTCGAAGGACGTCAGAGCGTGAACGATCCCTTTAAACGGCGTGAAGCAAAGGAGAGGGCGTGAGCAGGGGCGACGAGATTTGTGAACTGACGATCGGCGCTCCCGCACACGGTGGTGCTTGCATCGCTCGAGATGAGTCTGGCCGCGTGGTTTTTGTTCGGCATGCGTTGCCCGGTGAGCGTGTTCGTGCACGCATCATTGATCGCCAGAAGCGTATGGCCTGGGCCGACGCTATAGAAATTCTTGAAGGCAGCCCGGACAGAATTCCCAGTGTGTGGCCCGCCGCTGGACCTGGAGGCGTAGGCGGCGGAGAACTCGCACATGTGAGTCCCCAAGGACAGCGTCGATGGAAGAGCCAGGTTTTAGTGGATCAGCTTGGGCGCATTGGCCGCGAGCGCGTTTTGCAACAGATCGATGCGATTGGGGGAGTAGAGGTTCAGCCTGCGCCTGGTGATGAGGGATCCGCCAGTCTTCTCGGGCGACGCACACGCATTGAGTGTGTTGTCGATGCGGAAGGCTTCCTTGGGATGCGCCAGTATCGCTCCCACAAGATTGTGCGACTTGATTCGATGCCCTTGGCAGCAGTTCAGATCAATGAACTTCCCGTTTGGGAAGGCAACAAGATCTTTTCTTCTCTCCCACAGGGATCGCGTATTCGCCTCATCGCACCACCCGGTGGCACTCCCGTGATCTGCACGGATCACGGCTGCTGGGACGGGGAAGGCAATTCTTGGGACGGTCCTTTACACTGGCGCATTTCGCATCCACAAGGAAGCGATGACTACGCGGTTCGCCCTTGGGGTTTTTGGCAGACCCACCGAAGCGGCGCCGAGGTATTGGCACGCAACGTCGAAGAGATCGTGGGCGCTCATTGCCCATCTCGGGTCATGGAACTGTATTCGGGCGCGGGGCTTTTTTCGCTTCCCCTGTCTCGTGTTGTAGGTGAGCATGGTGCCTTGGTGACTCTTGAAGGGGACGAGGCCGCGGTTGCTGACGCTGCGAACAATCTTGGGCGCAGCGCATGCGAGCCATTCGTCGGTGACGTGGATGGCGGTGCAGTACGAGAGTTGAACGATTACATCGGTGGCGCAGAAGTCATCGTTGCAGATCCACCGCGCGCGGGCGCAGGGCAAGAAGTGTGTCATGCGATGGCCTCCACAGGAGCTCAATGCATTGTTCTGGTTTCGTGTGATCCAGCAGCTGCGTCTCGTGATCTTCACGATCTGTGCGAGAGGGGCTACCGTATTTCAGATTTGAGGGCGTGGGATTTGTTCCCTTACACGCATCATTTCGAGGTGATGACGGTCCTGAGCAGGGATTAATGCATCGAGTAAGCACGTGGCGCTGAGCTAACTAATGGTGTGGGGGCAGACCAAAACGGTCTGCCCCCACACCATGTCTATCCAAGAAACTTAGAGGTTTTGAATCTCTACCTGCACAGGACACGAAGCATTAAGCTTCCAGACTTGCGAGTAGAAGCTGAGTTCGCTTTCCCACGAGTCTTTTATATTCTCGGCGCGGCGGAAGCCGTGGCCCTCGCCCTCATAAATACGTAAAGCAACCGCGCGTCCGTTGCCACGAAGCGCCTCGTACATCGATTCGGCTTGGGAAGGAGGCACGACCTTGTCGGCGCTTCCCTGGAGGAGAAGAAGCGGCGCATGGATCTGGTCAATCTTGTGTATCGGGGAACGCTCGATCCACAATGCATCTTCAAGATTGTCCGAGCCGAGCAGCTTGAGATCGTAGTGGGATTCAAACTTGTGGGTTGTCGCTTCTAGTAGTTTGAGGTCAGCGATACCAAAGAGAGAAGTTCCAGCGGTGAAGACATCGGTATCGGCCAAGGCAGAAAGGACGGTGTAGCCACCTGAGGAGCGGCCTCGGATCGCAAGGCGCGCGGGATCGGCCAATCCTTGAGAAACCAGGTACTGAGCACCCTCTGCGCAATCCTGGACGTCGAGGACCCCCCAGTGTCCGTTCAAGCGCTCACGATACGTGCGCCCGAAACCGGTGGAACCGCGGTAGTTGACATCGAGGTAGGCGAAGCCTCGTGACGTCCAGTACTGCACGCCGATGGAGAGGCCAGCGCGCGCCGAAGAGGTCGGGCCTCCGTGCACGTTGACCAAGAGGGGCGGAAGTTCCGCCTCGGGAGCAGTAAACTGCGGGTTCGTCGGTGCATAGTAGAAGCCGTAGACGGTTTCTCCGTCACTGCTTGTCCATGAAACTTGTCGCGCCTGTGAGATCAGTTCTTCAGGGAGTCGTTCTTGCGAGGAGGAACGCATGACGCGAGAAGAGCCACCGCTAACTTCGACAATGGCAGGTTCGTGGGTGGGGGAGTCGGCAAGAGTGACAACGCGCCCCTCAAAGCACGCAACATTACCAGTCGGCCACCATGGGGTACGCCATTCTTCACACATTCCATTATCGAGGCGAACGGTTCCCAAATGCCAGGTTCCGTTCTCAGCCCACGAACAAATCAAATTCTCGTAGTCGAAATTGTCGTAGGAATGCAGTCCGAGCTGCCAGTGCGGGTGCGAGAACGCACGAGGACTGGGGTGGAGCGGACGAGTCCGCAAACGTCCCATCCATGCAAGCGCATCTTCATCGTCATTCCAATGGAAGCCTTCGGTACGGTAGAGATTCGCCCAACCAGAAGAATCGTCAACGTGGATGAGGTCGCCATTGAGGGTCCAACGAGGCTCGTAGACGCAGACCTTCGGGCGGTCAACCAGAACCAGGGAAGCAGATACTCGCCCTTCAAAGTCCAGAGCGCCTACATGCAAGGTGGAGTGCGTCCAGGCCATCTCAGGATGGTTCCAGCTCAGCCACGCGAGTTTCGTGCCGTCAGGGCTAATTGCTGGGGAAGAAACAAAGTCAGTACCGCTGAAGATCGACATGATTTCGAAGGCGTTACGGGCTGCGCGTCCGTCCAAAGGAATCGCAACAAGAGAGTTGACAGGTTCACCTGGGTTCGAGTGGTCCTCTGCAACGGCATAAACGAGGCCGCGTACGTCTGCGATTTCGAAGTCACCATAGCGCACCTTGCCCAGGGGCGTAAGAGGAACAAGTTTGCGGTGAGGATCGCGGGTATTGAATGCGTAGACCCGGCCATCAAAACCGTCAGAGAAGACAATTAATCCTTCCGAGACCGCGTAGGCCTTGCCACCGTACTCATGGACGCGTGTGCGTACGTCAGGCAGGCGAATGCCGTCGATCAAAGGAAGAACTTCAGAAATCGCTCCCATTGAATTCGAACGCAAAAGGGTGTTGCGCCCCTGGTCGCGGGGATTTCCTTCAACCCAGTAGGTATCGGCCTCGTCGACGCGTACCTGTGACAGCTGCACTGATGTCTGGGTATACGAATCAGCTTCTACAGGAGAATCCCACTGTCCGTACGGGCGTTGCACGCTCATCATGTCTCCTTCTACATGGGGAAAGTTCTCGCCAGCTCTATTCTAATTCGTGGTGCGATCTCGTGCCTCGAAGAATTCTCGCCCTTGAAACTCTGTTGCTCTTTGAGCCTCATCGCATCCTTGACACTAGAATCGTTCCCATGACGCAATCCGAGAATCAAGCTTCATTGCTGAGCACTATTGATTCACCCCGCGATCTTAGGCGGATGCCTGCCGCGCGATTAGATTCTCTTGCTGAAGAGATTCGGACGAAACTGATCGATGACGTCTCGAAAACTGGCGGGCACCTTGGACCGAACCTTGGCGTTGTTGAACTCACCATTGCGCTTCATCGAGTCTTCCGCTCTCCTTCTGACACAATCGTTTTCGATACCGGACACCAGACCTACGTCCATAAGCTGCTCACTGGTCGCCAGGATTTTTCACAGCTACGCCAAGAAGGTGGCATTTCGGGATACCCCAGTCGCAAAGAATCCATCCACGATGTCGTAGAGAATTCTCACGCGTCCTCATCCCTATCGTGGGTCGATGGAATCTCGCGCGAGAAGGCGCGAAGGGGGGACCCCACCTGGACTATTGGGGTCATTGGCGATGGCGCATTGACCGGCGGAATGGCGTGGGAGGCGCTCAATAACATTGCGTCGGATCCCAAGCGGCGTGCCATTATCGTCGTCAACGATAATGGCCGCTCCTATGCGCCTACGATCGGCGCTTTTGCACGCCATCTCGATCTTCTGCGTTCATCGCAGAACTATGAGAAAGCACTGTCTTGGGGCAAACGGACTCTCATGAATTTCGGTGAGCCAGGACGAGCAACTTACGGCGCGTTGCATGGCCTGAAAACAGGGCTTAAAGACACCCTCATCCCGCAGGCAATGTTTGAAGACCTTGGCCTGAAATACCTCGGACCCGTTAACGGGCACGATATCGCTGCTATGGAAGAGATCTTCAATCGTGCCCGCGAGCTTCACGAACCTGTACTCATCCATGTGATGACACAAAAGGGACGCGGCTACACCCCAGCCGAAGAAGACATCGCGGACCGTTTCCATGCCGTGGGAAGGATCCACCCGGAAACGGGGCTTCCCATTGCTCCGGCCCGCTTCGCCTGGACCAGTGTTTTCGCCGATGAAATTCGGAAACTCGCTCATGAACGCGATGACATCGTTGGCGTTACCGCGGCGATGATGCTTCCTGTAGGCCTAGGGCCTTTCAAGGATGATTATCCCGATCGCGTCGTCGATGTGGGTATCGCAGAGCAGCACGCAGTTGCTGCTGCAGCTGGAATGGCGTTTGCCGGAGCCCACCCGGTTTTTGCGGTCTATGCGACTTTCCTTAACCGCGCTTTCGATCAGATTCTCATGGACGTCGGACTCCATCACTGCGGTGTTACTTTCGTGCTTGATCGCGCCGGAATTACCGGCGATGACGGAGCCTCACATAATGGTATGTGGGATATTTCCATGCTGAATTCTGTGCCCGGTTTGCGTCTGGCTGCGCCGCGTGACGAAGCCACCTTACGTGAAGAACTTCGCGAGGCCGTTGCTGTCGGTGATGCTCCGACCGTCTTGCGCTATCCCAAGGGAGCTTTGAACGATCCGATCGTCCACCTGCGTCGTGAAGGCGGGTGCGATGTCCTTAAGGACTGGGATGAGAAGAGCGCACTGCCTCGGGTGTGCATTGTTGCCCTCGGATCAATGGTTCCAGCTGCGCTTGAAAGTGCAGCGCTTCTTGAAGACGAAGGCAAAGCCACCGTTCGAGTGGTTGATCCTCGGTGGGCGCTTCCCGTTCCCGAAGCTCTTGTTTCCTTGGCTGAAGGCGCAGATCTTGTCTTAAGTGTCGAGGATGGGCTCGTGGATGGGGGATTCGGTTGGTCTCTGCGCGACCTTTTGAGCGCTCGCGATGAAACTCTGAATGTTCGCGTTATCAGCGCTGGGATTCCAAAGAAATTCCTTGATCAGGCAAGTCGCGTCAGCATCGTGTCTGCCTTGAATCTGGATGCTGAAGGACTCGCAGCCACGCTCAGACGCGAACTAGCCCGCAAGTAGCCGATGAAGATCGGGCGCGACGATGGCGACTTGCCATGGGCGCGCACCGTGAGCCGTAAGATATTCATCAACAGGCCCAATCGGCTCATCTTGCGAGTAATCCCAGGCGAGTGCTCGCTGGATACGTGGTTCTAGCACGATCTCCGGGCTGATTTCGAGGTATTCAGACTGCTGTGCGACGGTGGCGCGCACCTGGAGAAGCAAATCGTGAGCTTCTGCGCGCAGGCGCTGCCAGTGACGAACGCTGGGGGTGTGTTCATCGTCCTCTTTACGGTGACGAGGCGGGAGCTGGTTTTCGGGAAGAACGAGTGCCCTTCCGACGGCGGCAAGAAAACGATCGGCGTAACGGCGGGTTTGTGGTGAACGAAACTCCGCGATCGAGAGCAAGTTGTGGCGGGTTCGAGGCGGGCGTTGGGCAGCGTGAATGATTCCACTATTGCGAACCAAACGTCCTGGCGCCAAGTCGATTTCCTGGGCAATAGCATCGCGCTCAAACCAAAGTTCTCGTGCAATAGCGAGAGCTCTCTTGGAAGTGAGTTTGCCGATGCCGGGAATTGATCGCCAACGGTCTTTCTTCGGTTTGGGAGGTGCGGCCTCGGCAATGTGAGAAAACTCCTGCTGGGCCCATGAAAGACGCCCGAGAGCCTCTAGACGCAGCTCGAGCGCGTCCTTTAAGGCCGTCAGAAGCTCGACATCGAGGACCGCATAGCGGAGCCAGTCTTTGGGAAGTGGCCGCACGGACCAATTTGCGGCTTGATGGTCCTTGAGTAAAGCGAGCCCAAGAAGTTGCTCGCATACTGCAGAGAGGCCGAAGTGCGTGAGGCCGACTAAACGAGAAGCGATCTGGGTGTCAAAGAGCTCCGGAATGCGCAGGCCAAGTTCACGCAGATTTGGTAGATCCTGCGAGGCATCGTGAAGAATCCAGGGGGCATTAATAAAAGGCTGAAGAATCGTTAGATCACTGAGTTCAGCCGTATCGATCAAGAAGGACCCGACGTCCTCGCGGCGTAGCTGGAGAAGATAGGGGGAGGAACCGTAGCGGAAGCCTTGGGCTCGCTCGACGTCGACAGCCAGAGGCATTGCTGAGCGCCCCAACTTTTCTGCCGCTTCCTTGAGCGCGTCGATGGTCGAGATGACCTCGGGGATTCCGTCTCGAGGGTAGGCAATAAGTTGTGGATCTTCGGTGTCGCCCTGGAGAATTCCGTACGGGTTGTCGACTAGCACAACTTAAGCCCTCTCAAGAAAACGTTGGTTTTCGACGCCAGCAATACGACACATGAGGTCCTGCCACGCTAAGAGGTGCTCACCAATCCACGGCGTATTGGGAGTGAGAGAAGTGCGGATTTCTACAGCCAAAGTCGACCCCATCAAAATCAGACCGCCGAAGGATTCACTCACTTCCTTGCTGACAGTTCCGGTTAAGTCGTGGAAACCGGCGCCGCGCTCCTCAAGGCAATCGTGGGTCCAATTCCACAAAGCTTCGGACAGGAGGGGATCCGAACTCATATCAGCATCGATCTGGGCTCGAAGCTGAGTGACGAGGCGAAATGGGCCATTCCATCCCATTTGTCCGTTTGGGTCGTGTAAAACAATGAAACGCCCAAAAGCGAGCGCTTCATCGTGTGCCATTTGAGTGGTTCGAAGGGCAAGCGCAGCGGTGAAAGGAGCAAGTGCCCGGGGTGCGGGAACTTCCTCGATTTCGACGTGAGGATGCACCGCGCCGCGCAATGACATGAGTGCGGTTCGGAAATCCTCTGGTGGTGCCACTTCGATCACGTCTTTGACTCTATGAGGGAGTGTCGAAGTGGGGGTGGAGGCGCGCCGCCACAATAAAAAACGCGGGGTGTGAGCGGGGACACTCACTCATGATTTGTGTTCCGGGGCCAAACCCTGTTAGGCTTCCATCCGTTGCAAAACCGTTTCGATGGTTTTAAACGCGGATGTGGCTCAGTTGGTAGAGCATCACCTTGCCAAGGTGAGGGTCGCGGGTTCGAGTCCCGTCATCCGCTCGGGCGATTGGCGCAGTGGTAGCGCGCTTCCCTGACACGGAAGAGGTCACTGGTTCGAACCCAGTATCGCCCACTGTCGTTATCTAACGACGGACAAGGCCCCAGTCTGATAGAGACTGAGTGCGGATGTGGCTCAGTTGGTAGAGCATCACCTTGCCAAGGTGAGGGTCGCGGGTTCGAGTCCCGTCATCCGCTCTGACCTTCCGAAAATCCTTGTGGTTGAGGTTGGATAGGGTGGGTTGGCCGAGAGGCGAGGCAGCGGCCTGCAAAGCCGTATACACCGGTTCGAATCCGGTACCCACCTCGGGCGATTGGCGCAGGGGTAGCGCGCTTCCTTCACACGGAAGAGGTCACTGGTTCGATCCCAGTATCGCCCACGGAAAATTTGAAACGCTCGCGCGAATCTCGATTTGTGACTGACGCTCGTGCGTGTTAAAGTTTCCAAGCCGCAAAGCTTTAGCTTTGTGAGTCACCTGCGCGGGTGGCGGAATAGGCAGACGCGCTAGCTTGAGGTGCTAGTCCTCATTTTACGAGGGTGGGGGTTCAAGTCCCCCTCCGCGCACAAGTGCCCGGGGATCGAAAGATCCCCGGGTTTTCTTTTATATTCCGCGCATCACTGTTGGATGAAAACGCGCCGTGCGCGCTTTAAGGCGCGTTTTGCGGTGGTAACTCTTCAGGGGCACACGTACCCTTTTGGGTAGGACGATTGATACCGTTTTTCAAGGAGAATGCATGCATATCGACGTGTGGGCAGATTTTGCGTGCCCCTGGTCTTACCTCGGTATCCATCATCTGCGTGATGCTCTGACGCGTTTCGACCATCGTGATCAGGTTGAGGTTCGTTTCCATGCCTATTTGCTGGATCCTGAGCAATCGAGTGTCCTTGAAATGTCTCAGGCCGAATTCCTCGTTCATACCCATCCCGGCATGAGTCTGGACGAGGCCAACGAGGCACTTGAGCGAGTGAGTGAGCTTTCACGCGCGGATGGAATTTCCCTGGACTTTGAATCCTTGGTTGTTGCACCGACCTCGTTTGCCCATAAGGCTATGGCTGCAGCTCGAGAAATGGACGGGCGCTCTGGAATCACGACGGGCGCAGGGACCTATCAATTTACCTATGCCGAGGCCCTGTTCCGCGCCCGCTTCGAAGTTGGCTTAAACCTTGCCGACCCCGACGTGTTGATCGGGTGCGCGCAGGACGTACGAATCCCCGAAGCGCTGATTGTTGACGCTCTCAGCGACCCTGTGGCCTCATCCGAAGTGTTTTCGGATTACCAAATTGCCATTCAGATGGGGATTGACTCAATACCGACCTATCTTTTTGATCGGCGTTTCGTTGTTCAAGGTCTACAGAGCGTCGAGGCGACGACGCGTATTTTGGAAAGTGCGTGGAGCCAATCATTGGGTTCCACAGATACGACGGAGGAAACACACTGATGGAACCCTTTGACGTTCACGGTGAAAATATTGTTTTAGTCCCGATGTCTGCGAACGACGCGGTAGATCTTACTGACGCACTGCAGGATCCGATTTTCCACGAAACAACCTCGATTCCTCATCCTTACACTCTGTCCATGGCTGAAGAGAATCTTGCAAAGGTGCCTTCGAAGTGGGAGCAGGGGAGTGCGGATTGGGCGATCCGCAGTGCCCATGATGGACGTTTCCTTGGCCGCTTCGAACTTATTCGAAATGCTCACTTTTCTGACCGTTATGAAGTCTCGTATTTCGTGTGCCACAGCGAATGGGGACAGGGCATTGCAACCGAAGCGGTCGCTTGTGCCCTCGATGCTGCTTTTGGAACCTTGGGCGCTTCCAGAGTTGAGTGGGCGGCGCATGTAGGAAATTGGGGTTCGTGGAAAGCAGTGTGGAAGAACGGTTTCCGCAAGGAAGGCATTGTGCGTCTTCCCGGTTACGAGGCCTGGGTGGGTGGCATCCTTTCTACTGACCCGCGTACTCCCGCCACTGCCTGGGACGGGCCTAGCGCTGGGACACCCGAAGTTTTGGACTCATCGCGTCCGCAAGCTCTTGTTCAGCAGTTCCACAGCACCTACTTCATGCCTGATCGCGTGCGAGACGGTCAGGAACCAACCCTTGATTATGAGCGTCTCCACATGCGCGTGAGCTTGATTCGCGAAGAGTTCGCTGAACTCCTGGGCGCGGTTTACGGAAAGGAAGCTCGCGCAATCGTTGAAGAAGCGACGCAGCGCGCGACCGCTGCCGACGATGGGACGCGCGACATTATTGAGACAGCGGATGCTCTAGGGGATTTGGTCTATGTCATCTACGGCATGGCCCTCGAGTCGGGCATTGACTTGAATCGTGTCCTCGCTGAAATTCAGGCATCCAATTTGTCGAAACTGATGCCGGATGGAAGTGTCAAGCTCCGCGAGGATGGCAAGGTTTTGAAGGGCCCGAACTTCTTCACTCCGAATATCGCACGAGCCCTCGGTCAGCAATAACACACTTTTTGCGCTCGTCGCGCAGAAAGTTTTCGGGGACAATGAAGGGGAGCGAACGAGTAAAGGAGAGCGCTGTGGCCCGAGTCGTCGTTGTCGGTGGCGGATACGGTGGTGTCACCGTCGCCAAGGGACTTGATCCTTTGGCTGAAGTCATCTTGGTTGAACAAAAGGATCAATTCGTTCATCACGCTGCGGCTTTGCGTGCAGCTGTTGACGAGGCGTGGCAGCACTCGATCTTCATGCCCTACACAAACCTTCTGACCAATGGCCGGGTTGTGCACGGAACCGTTTCGCGGGTTGAAGGCACTCGTGTTCATATTTTTGGACAGGATCCCATTGATGCGGACTACGTCGTGCTCGCAACTGGCTCGACCTATCCTTTTCCTGCGAAGTACACGGCTTCCCGGTCTGACGTTGCAAAAGCTCGTTTGAGTCAGCTTTCCGCTTATCTCCATGGTGCGCGCTCTGTGTTATTGGTCGGCGGCGGAACCGTTGGTATTGAATTTGCTGGCGAACTGCGTCATGCGTTCCCAGACATTGACATCACTTTGGTTGAGAAGAGCCCGGAAATCCTGCCGACCTACGGCTTCTCTGAGGCTCTGCGCGACCAGGTACGTGAGCAGCTGGCTGAATTGAACATTCGCCTTTTTGAAGGTTCAGAGCTTGCCTACCTTCCGCCGTTTAACGTCGGTGAACTCGGCCACTTCAACGTCGAAACCAAGGACGGTCATAGCATCGAAGCAGATATCTGGTTCCAGTGCTATGGATCGCGTCCAAATTCCGGCTACGTCATCGGCACCTCCTTGGAATCTGCATTGCGTCCCGATGGGGCTCTGAGGGTTGAATCGACGTTGCTTGTGTCTGGACAAGAACGTGTCTATGCAGTCGGCGACCTGACCGATGTCCGCGAGTCGAAGCGTGCGGATGCCGCACGTGCTCAGGCGCGCGTGGTTATTGCAAATATCTCTGCACAGCTCGCTGGAAAGACTCCCGAAGTCCAATATGTTCCCAGTGATGAATGGGTAATCTTGCCACTGGGGCCTGAGCACGGCGTCTCCCAGCTTCTTGATAGCGAGGGAAATGCTCGTATTCTAGGTGCGGATCAAACTGCCGAGATTAAGGGCGCTGACCTCATGGTTTCGGGCATTCGTTCTCAACTGAACTTACCCTAGAGTTTCATGTAGAATATGTGACCATGACCACGAATCCGCGCCTCGTTCTTGATCAATTGATCGCAGCCTTCGAAAACCACTATGAAGTTACGTCTTCAGACCAGGTTGACGAGCAGGCACTCCTTGACGCTGAAGAGGCACTTCGTGACGCCTTCTTCACCTACGACGACGTACTTTTCACGCAGTATGAAGTCGAACTTCCTTTCGATCTCATTGTCTCTGACGATGATGAAGACGGCGAAGAGGACGACGATTTCATCGATCTGGAAGACGAAGAGGACGACGACGATTTCATCGATCTGGAAGACGAAGAGGACGACGACTGAGATTGTCGCCTAAAGGTCACGTACATCAATGAGTGTGGGGCAGCCTTCGGGCTGGCCCACACTGCTTATTTATCTGCTAGCTCGTTGAGGACGCTGCGGATAGGCGAAGGTAGTTCAAGCTGTCCAGCAAGAAGCTGCTCGAGCTGTTTGAGGTTCCTCGGTCCGATAATCGTACTCGTCACACCGGGAGTGTCGCGCACCCAAGCAAGCGCAATATCTGCGATTGATGACTCCAGCCCCTGCGCGGCCTGAGAGAGGGCCTCGACAATGGGATCGCTGGAATCAAGGTAAGGCGCAACAGTGTGACGCAAGTGCGTGGAGGCTGCGCGTGAGTCCGGGGGAGTGGCGTGGCGGTACTTTCCTGTTAGCACGCCTCCAGCAAGTGGCGAGTGCGCAAGAAAACCAAAATTCTTGTCTCGGGCACGATCAAGGAGGGGAGAAGGACACACAAGCGAGAACTCTTCTTCGACAGCGGTCAAGGGAAGAATTTCAGACTTTGCCCAGGCAAGTGCGCAATCCCAAGTATCACGGTGACTCAACCCCACGTAGTGCGCGCGGCCGCTGGAATACGCCCACTGAAGTGCCAACAGTGTTTCTTCCAATGGGACGGATGCACGTGAAGGCGTTGCAAGCCAGAGATCAACGTAATCGGTGTCAAGAATCGCCAGTGTTGTGTCCAGGCAACGCAACATATCTCCGCGGGAGGCCGAAACTTCGTTAGAACCTTGCGAAAAGCGCATTGCTCCTCGCAAGGCGATAACAATGCGATGACGTCCGACTTGTTTGAGCGCCTGTGAAAGGACACTGAGCGCGCGTCCGCTGCCGTGGAGAGGACTAATTTCGACGAGGCTTCCACCCGCGTCGACGAAGGCAGCCAACATTGCACAGGCCTGCTCTTCGGCGGTATCGCGCCCCCACGTCAATGTTCCAAGTCCAAGACTCGATACGGCGAGGCCGTGTTTTCCGCAGTGTCGAATATCCATGTCACTAGAGTAGAACGCCAGCTCTATGACGGCCTACACATGCGCAAATTTCGCTTTGACGGGGCCCTGGGCCCTACAGTGGATGTATGAGCTGGCTTGATGCAATCATTCTCGGGCTTGTCCAAGGTCTGACAGAATTTCTTCCAATTTCTTCTTCGGCGCACATTCGAATTGTTGGAGAACTCATGGGATCGTCAGATCCAGGGGCTGCCTTCACGGCAATTACGCAGATTGGGACAGAACTCGCTGTCCTCATCGTCTTTTGGAAAGACATCGTGCGGATTCTTCGAGCGTGGTTCCGCTCATTGCCGCTCGGCTCTCAAGAGTCACGCGTCCCTTCATCGGATCCTGATGCGCGCATGGGGTGGATGATCATCGTTGGTTCCCTCCCCATCGGAATTCTGGGCCTACTCTTCCAAGACGCGATCGACACGACACTGCGTAACTTGTGGATTACCTCTGTGATGCTGATTGTCTTCGGCCTTCTTCTTGGTTTTGTCGACCGTTACGCGCCGGATACGCGTGAGCTGAAATCGATGAGTTGGAAAGACGCAATACTTTATGGTCTTGCACAAGCAATGGCTTTGATCCCCGGAGTGTCCCGTTCGGGGGGAACCATTACCATGGGGCGTTTCCTCGGATATTCCCGCGAAGCTGCAGCTCGCTATTCTTTTCTTCTCGCGATGCCCGCGATTATGGCCTCGGGACTGTATAAAGTTGCCAAGGTCGTAACCGGCGGCGACGCGATTGCGGTTGGCCCGACCGTGCTCGCAACAGTGATTGCTTTCGGGGTTGGAATCGTTGTTATTTTGTGGTTCCTGAAGATCATTTCAACGCGTTCCTACGCGCCTTTTGTGTGGTACCGCATAGCCATTGGTATTCTTGTAGCCCTTGGCCTTGTTACCGGAGTGCTTTCCGCATTGGGGACGGGTGCGGGCGTGTAATCGTTCGAAGGAGAGAGGACCGCACGAATGACACAACCTCAGGCAATTCTTTTCGACATGGATGGAACCATTGTTGATACAGAACCCTTGTGGGAAGCTGCCGAAGCGCGGGCTCTTGCCGAAATGGGCACGAAAATGACCCCAGATATGCGTGCTCAACTTCTAGGGTCAACCTTGCCGCGAATGGTGGCTCTCTTGCGTTCCTTCGCCGCTCATCCCCTTGACGAGGCCGTGGTTGGGGAGCGCGTTGAGCAGGGAGTGATCGATCTCCTTGATGAGGGGCTGCCGTGGAAAGTTGGCCTTCGAGAGCTTCTCGAATGGGCGAATTCCAAGGGAATCCCCACCGCGGTCGTCACCGCAACACGGCGCCACGTTGCTTCTCGCGTGCTTGCCCATGCACCTGCCACCCCTGGGTTTACGACAGCGGTTTATGGTGACGATGTTGCTGAGGGAAAGCCTTCGCCCGAGGGCTACCTTAAGGCCGCGCGTCTTCTTGGGGTTGATATTGCCTCCTGTCTGATCGTTGAGGATTCCCCCGTAGGACTTCAAGCAGCTTCGGCCAGCGGCGGGGTGGCTGTGGCGATCAAAGGCGCGGCGGCAGAAGATTTTGCGAAGAACTACCCGTACATTCGTGAACTGTCAGACCTGAATGAGGAAGTTATTCAGGCGATTATGGCGGGTGAGTGCCCGAACTTTGTCCAGGGGGCACATTCCTAACGGGGAGCAGGTCCTACCGCTAGAAGACGCTGAAGTCCTTCTTGCGGAATCTTGGGGGTTTCTCCGTTAAACAGCGGGCACAACTGTTGAACTCCGCACCAATTACACAGGGGATTCTTGCGAGGCGGGAAGTATTCCTTCACTGCGTCATTCCTGATCTGCTCCCATAGAGCGCCCAGCTGCGCACTCAAGCGATCAATATCTGCCGGGTCCGGATCGAAAGTTAAGACCTTTTGCGAGGCGAGGTAAACGAGCTGGGTACGTTTAGGTAGACGCTCTGTGAGGCTGAGAAGAAGCGCGTAGAAACGCATTTGGAAGAGAGCCTCTTCTTGGAATCGCTCGGAGGGTGCTTTACCGGTCTTGTAATCAATGACGCGTAAGTCACCGTTTGGAGCCCGATCGACGCGGTCGATGTACCCCAAGAGGTGCACGCCATCTTGAGTTGTTCCCTCGACAAGGGCCTCCCTTGAATGAGGTTCAAGTGCGCGAGGTTCCTCGATCTGAAAATAGTTCGAAATCATTGAACGCATACGTGCGTACCAACGTTCAAAATCCGCATGATCCTTAAAAAGACTCATCACCGTGGGATCTTGCTCGAGGGTAGTCTTCCATTCGCGTTCCAAAAGACTGTGAGCGAGTGCTTCATCGCGCTGCATTCGTGGAGCCGCATAGAGGTTTTCGAGCGCGCTGTGCACGGTAGTTCCCAAGAGAGTCGCCTGAGTGGGAGGCTCTTTGACCCGGTCGACAACGTGGAGACGAAACTGAAGCGGGCAGCGCTGATACTCTTTTGCGCGGCTTGCTGACAATGCTGGATGACTCGGACGGGAATTCCTCATGGTCCTACCGTAACGAGTTCCACCTTCTGAGGCGCGCTTTTAACAGGAATTTCATCTTTGGCTCACGGTAGTGTAGAGGCGATGAGTACTCATGAAACTGCACTCCATGGCCTCGGTCAAGAACGCCATCGTGGTCCCCTCCGCGAAGGTGAGAGGGTTCAAATTCGCGATCCCAAGGGACGCCTCCACCAGGTGATTTTGGTTGCGGGTGGTCGCTTCCAATCAAATCGTGGTTTTATCGACCATGATGATCTGATTGGCCGCCCTGATGGCCAAGTGATCACTACTGAGGAAGGACGTCAGTTCCAAATTCTGCGTCCTCTCCAAGCTGACTACGTCATGTCGATGCCCAGAGGCGCAGCTGTGGTTTACCCCAAGGACGCTGGGACGATTGTTCACTACGCGGATATCTTCCCTGGAGCAGTTGTCGTCGAGGCCGGTGCCGGCTCAGGTGCTTTGTCGATGGCCCTCCTCAACGCTGTGGGGGAGAAGGGGACGCTCATTTCTGTTGAGCGCCGCGAAGAATTCGCCGAGATTGCTCGGGACAATGTTGAACTGTGGTTTGGAACGCCACACCCCGCGTGGGATTTACGTGTCGGCGATCTTGCAGAGGAATTACTAGGTTTGCCCGAGGCCAGCGTTGACCGGATTGTCCTCGACATGCTTGCGCCTTGGGAGAACCTTGACGCGGTTGCTCACGCACTTGTTCCCGGTGGAGTTCTCTGCTGCTACATCGCAACCGTTACTCAGATGTCGCGTTTGATTGAAGACCTGCGAGCTACGCAGAACTTTACCGAGCCTCTCGCATGGGAAAGCCTTTCACGTGAGTGGCATGTTGACGGTCTTGCCGTTCGCCCCGAACACCGAATGGTTGCGCACACGGGATTCCTCATGATTTGTCGACGTCTAGCTCCCAATACTCTTCCCCAGGAGCGTTCCACGCGTCCCGCGAAGGCAGCTGAAGGCCTCCAAGGAGCATGGGATGAGGAAGACGAGTGGAGCGAGTCGCGCGTGGGTTTGCGCCTGAGCTCAGATAAGAAGATTCGTAAGGTTCGCCGAGATCTTGAGGCGAAGGCCCGCACATGGGTTGAGGGAAGAGACAGCGATGAGCGCTGAACAGACAGAATTGTCGATTCTCGAACAAAAGAATGCGCACCTAAGCGCAGCACTTACTCAAGTTCGTCAAGAACTCCTTCGCCTCCGTGAGCAACTCAAACATGTGAATCAGCCACCGTTGACCCTTGGGGTTTTTCACCGTGGTGATACGGATGCGCGCAGTGTTGAGGTCTATGTTTCTGGCCGACTGATGCGTCTTGCCGTAGCAACGCAGGTTGATATCACCTCGATCTCTCCGGGCCAGCACGTCCTGATCGACGACAAGATGGTCGTCGTTGGGGTAGGCGAATACTCACGCGTCGGTGAACTTGCGCAGGTCGCCGAGCTGATCGGTACCGATCGTGCGGTTGTCTCAGCGGAGGCTGGTAGCCATCGCATTGTTGAGCTTGCTGGACCTCTTCGCCACGGAACTTTGCGTCCCGGCGAAAGTGTCTTGGTCGATACTCGCACGGCTTTTGCCTATGAGCGCGTCATTCGTCAAGATGTTGAGCAGCTTCTTACTCCTGAAATTCCTCAGGTCACCTTTGATGACATCGGTGGTCTTGATGAACAGATCACAACGATCCGTCAGGCAATCGAGTTGCCGCTTAGGCATCCCGAGCTCTATCGGCAGTATGGCTTGCGCCCAACGAAAGGCATCCTGCTGTATGGCCCTCCTGGCTCCGGTAAAACACTGATTGCGCAAGCGCTTGCGCATTCGCTGCGTGATTTCAGTTCCTCTGGAGAAGGTTATTTCCTCTCGATCAAGGGGCCAGAACTTCTGACCAAGTTTGTCGGCGAAACTGAACGACAGATCCGCGCGATTTTTGCGCGTGCCCGAGTTCTTGCTTCGGCGAAAGTGCCGGTCGTGATCTTTTTCGATGAAATGGAGGCCTTGTTCCGTACGCGTGGAACGGGTATTTCATCCGATGTTGAAACCATGGTCGTCCCGCAGCTTCTTGCCGAAATGGATGGCGTTGAGAGTCTTGATAACGTCGTGATTGTGGGTGCTTCGAACCGTGCAGACATGATCGACCCCGCGGTTTTGCGCCCCGGTCGACTCGATGTTCGTATCCGCATTGATCGACCGGACCAGGCCTCGGCACACGCAATCTTTGTGAAGCACCTTGATGCGTCTGTTCCACTTCAAACGAGGCCAGATGGACTTTCTCATGATGAGATGATCTCACGCGCGGTTGCTCATCTGTATCGGCGTGAAGCTGATACTGCGCTCTTGAGTGCACGCACTCATAGTGGTACTGATCGAACGATTTATCTCGCAGACATCGTTTCAGGTGCCATGATTGCTGGGATTGTCGAACGGGCAAAGAAGTACGCAATTCTGGACGCAATCGAAAACTCCCGAAACGGACTGACGATTGAGCACCTGATGCGTGGCCTCGACGACGAAATCCGAGAATCGATGGAGCTCGCGACCCGTCAGGCGCCGGCGGACTGGGCGCGCACAATTGGCCTCGACCAAGACATCGTTGACATCCGACCGATCAAGAAAGAGGAGGAATGATGTCGGCTCTGGTGATGAGCACAGAAACCGAGTACGGCATCTATTCACCTTCAGATCCTGGAGCTGATCCCGTCGATCTTTCGTGTCGGATCGTTGATGCCTATTCGAAGATTTCGCGTCGCGGGACTCGAAGTGAAGGGAGTGAACCCGTTCGCTGGGATTACACAGCCGAAGACCCGCTCAATGATTTACGTGGAATGCGATTGACTCGCGCGGCTGCTGACCCCTCGATGCTCACTGACGATCCCTACCACCTCGCTCCCTCGGGTGGAAGTGAGACTCTGCCACTGCCTCGGCGATCACAGGGATATTTGCCAGCAGCGGTTTCCTCGGTTCTTACGAATGGAGCACGGCTCTATGTTGACCATGCGCACCCGGAATATTCCGCGCCTGAGACAACTAATGCGCGCGATGGCGTGCTTTGGGATCGAGCCGGGGAAGTCATTGCACGACGAATGATGGCGGTTGCCCGCGAGGCTGGCGAAGACATCGTATTAGTCAAGAACAACACTGATGGCAAGGGTGCAGCATACGGTACTCACGAGAACTATCAGATCAGCCGCACCATCGATTTAGACGATCTTGTACGAGGACTGACCCCCTTCTTCGTCACGCGTCCAGTGATCTGCGGAGCGGGGCGTGTAGGAATCGGACAGCGCAGTGAAGTCGCTGGCTTTCAGATTGCCCAACGCGCCGACTTCGTCGAAAACGAGGTTGGCCTTGAGACGACCTTCAACAGACCGATTATTAATACTCGCGATGAGGCCCACGCCAATCCCGCATATTACAGGCGTCT
Source organism: Actinomyces marseillensis (assembly GCF_900155605.1). Lineage (GTDB taxonomy): Bacteria > Actinomycetota > Actinomycetes > Actinomycetales > Actinomycetaceae > Pauljensenia > Pauljensenia marseillensis. The sequence goes on from NZ_LT707420.1 coordinate 1,403,854, forward strand.
TCACGTGATCGGTGGAGATGGTAATCAATTCGATTCTTCGATTTTCCTGCGCTTGGGCACTACCGCGCTGGTATTAAAAGCGATCGAGGCGGGCCTGGGGATGGAGTGGGATGCGCTTGCACTCGATGATCCGGTTCAAGAAACATGGAATATCAGTCATGATCCGACCTTGACCTACCAGGCCAGTTGCGTAGGAGGAGCGCGCAGCGCGCTCGATATCCAAAAGATCTATCTTGAGCTCGTTCATGAAAGCCTCACACGCACCGGAGTCGCCTTAAGCGAAGAAGAAGAACTCGTCATGCGCTACTGGGAGGACATTCTCAGCCGTATGTCGAGTGATCTCTTCAGTGTCGCAACGGAAGTCGAATGGGTGGGTAAGTACCAACTTTTCGATCGTCAGCGTGCGCGTTTGGGCACTTCTTGGGATGACCCGAGGCTTGCTGCAATGGACCTGCAGTGGGCGGATTTGCGTGAGGACCGTTCCTTGGTTGTCGCGCTGGAGCGGGCAGGCCGTGTCAAGCGGATGTTCACTGCCGAACAGGTTGAACATGCAGCCGATTGGGCTCCTGAAAACACCCGGGCGTACCTACGCGGGTATGCTGTAAGAAATCTTCCCGCACTTGCTGCGGCCTCGTGGACTTCACTATGTGAACGCCGGGGCGATCACATGATTCGTAGGCCGCTCGTCGAAGCGGCCGGTATCGATGCCACACTTTTGGCTGATCTTGAGCGCGGTACACTGATCCGTGCAGAAGAGGAGGAAAGATGAGTCTTTCACAGTTATTTGCTGGCGGTAGCGGGCACGAAGATGACGAGGCCGCGGGCCAGGTCCACGCCTCGTCTTCCGCGCAGACTGATTCTCTCGACGCACTGCTTGATGAGATTGATACCGTTCTTGAAACCAATGCGGAATCATTCGTTCAGGGATTTGTCCAAAAGGGAGGACAGTGAGGTGAGGCGCCGAGTCGTCGGCATCGAGACCGAGTATGGGCTAACCTGCGCGACGCGTTCAGGTGCACCTCCGATTCATGATGCTGATGCTGCCGCACGTTTATTGTTCGCGCCACTCGCCCTAAGTGGTCGCGCTCCCAATGTCTACCTGCGAAATGGTGGGCGTCTTTACCTTGATGTGGGAGCTCACCCCGAGTACGCGACTGCCGAATGCGACTCTTTTGAAGACCTTCTTGCCCAGCACCGCTGCGGTGATGAGTTACTCAACCAACTCAATGATCGAACCCGTGCAGAACTTGAGGGATTAGCAGATCCCGAAAGGATCTACTTGTTCCGGAACAATGTGGACTCTGCAGGGAACAGCTTCGGCTGCCATGAAAATTATCTTCTTCACCGTCGTCGCGACTTCCGGCAAGTCGCTCAAGGCCTGGTTGCCTTCTTTGTCACGCGATTGGTACTTGTTGGTGCGGGGCACCTGAGGCGTTCGGGGAACAAACTTAGCTATTGTTTTTCACAGCGCGCAGAGCAGATGTGGGAGGCCGTCTCCTCAGCGACCACGCGAACTCGTCCAATCATCAATACGCGTGACGAGCCTTTGGCCGACGCGGGCCAATACCGTAGACTCCACGTCATCAGCGGTGACACGAATGTGTGCGAGGCGACGACATTCCTCAAAGTGGGAATGACTTCTTTGGTCTTAGATGCCGTCGAAGACGGGATGAATCTGTCAGATCTTGAATTGGCCGATCCCATGCTGGCAATTCGTCAGGTTAATCAAGACCTGTCGGCTCAAGTGAAGATTCCGATGGCACATGGTGGGGAGCTTTCTGCCCTCGACATCCAAGAGCGGATTCTTCAACGCGTGGTCGATGTACTGGGAATTGATTTGGGCGATTCTTCATGCGACGCTTCGACTCGCCAAGTTATTGATCTGTGGCGACGAGCACTTGCGGCCCTACGCAGTGGTGACTGGTCGTCTGTTGATCGCGAACTCGATTTCGCCATTAAGTTCCGTTTGATCCAGGAGTATCTCAAGCGTAAACAGACCACGCTTGATGATCCGCGAGTTGCACGTTTGCTGTTGTCCTATCACGACATTGGTCCCAACGGGCTTCGTCGCGGATTGGAAAGTAGCGGTCTCATGCGACGCCTCACAACCGAGGAACAAGTGCAACAAGCCTGCATTCAGGCGCCGCAATCAACGCGCGCGCATCTTCGTTCTTCGATCATTAATGCTGCAGAAACTGCTGGCATTGAATTGGCAATTGACTGGGTGCGCGCTTCGCGAATTGATGATCCCAGTCGCTACGTTCTGATGAATGATCCTTTCGCGACCGAATCTGAATCCGTTGATCAGTTCATCTCAGGGTTGCGCGCTCGAGACGAATTCCTTCCAGCATGAGTGAACACGCTCAGAGTTTGAGTTCTCGACGTCAGCGTATGCGCGGTGCCCGTCGACAGTCGCAGCGCCCGAGGCGACGCTGGGTCTTTGCGCTTATTGCGCTATTAGTTGTGTGCGCAGTAATTGCTTCTTCTGTGTGGTTTGTCGTGCATAGGAATGCTAGCTCCGTCTCGGGCGATGCCCCTCGTTCTGTTCTAGCCTCAGTTGAGGTCTCCGGACGTGTTGGTGCGACGCCCACGGTCAAGTTGAGTGAACCGCTTCAAATTGTCAGCACAAAACATGCGATTATTTCGCAGGGCGAAGGTCGTGCGATTACCGCCGGTTCCCCGGTTCTTTTATCCGTCACTGTCTTCGATGCGCGCACGGGTGAGCTGCTTTCCCCCAATGGACGCCCACGCCTCGTCGTCGGCCGGGCTGACAATGACTCGCTGGGGGCGGACCTGGCCCGCGAAGTGACGGGACGAAGCGAGGGAAGCCGTCTCCTCATTGCTCGCCCTCTTTCGAATGCTCCGGCCTCGAACGTATCCGCAACTCCCACGACGCGTCTAAACACCGGCGAAGTCGTCGTCATCGATATCTTGCCGACCCTGGCCTCGGGGCAAGCCTCCGCGCAAGTTAATGGAAGCGGTCCGCTTGAAGTTACGATGCGCGATGAAGGCCCTGTCATCACTCATGGTGATCAGCTTCCTTCAGGCCCAACTGTCCAGCCGCTACTCACTGGTTCGGGCGGTCAGGTGCGCGCCGATGATGACATTGTCGTTCAGTATTTCGTCAGCGGGTGGAGCGATGGGATTGAACGCGAATCTACCTGGCGAACGGGTGTTCCTGAACGCGTCCGGCTCAGCGAACTTATGCCGGGTCTTCGGCCCCTTCTTATCGACCAAAAAGTCGGTTCACGTCTAGCGATCACTCTTCCGCCTGATCAAGCAACCGGTGACGATACTTTGTGCATCATCATCGATATCCTGGCGACGGCTCCGGCCTCATAGTGTGGCTTCCTTGGAAGCCCTGAGCGTAAGTGTGAGAAACTACGAACATGCTCAGATGGCTTACTGCAGGTGAATCACACGGTCCAGCGCTGGTCGCAACTCTTGAGGGCATGCCTTCTGGGGTTGAACTGACCACCCAGACTATTCGCGATGCCCTTGCACGACGTCGTTTGGGCGCCGGACGTGGTGCGCGTCAGAAGTTTGAAGCTGACGAAGTGCGAATTCTTGGGGGAGTCCGCCATGGGCTGACAACTGGCGCTCCAATCGTGATTGAGATTGCGAATTCTGAATGGCCGAAGTGGGAGAAGGTGATGTCCGCCGATCCTGTTTCGCCCGAGGATCTTCTCGTCGACGCTGGTAAAGGTGATGAGCGTGAAGTTGCGCGAAATCGCGCGCTGACAAAACCTCGTCCCGGGCATGCAGATCTTCCGGGTGTCTTGTCTTACGATCTTGATGAAATTCGCCCGATTCTTGAGCGAGCGAGCGCACGCGAAACGGCTGCTCGCGTTGCTTTAGGAGCTTGCGTAGAGGCTTTTCTGCGTCAGCTTGCAAACATCGAACTGGTTTCCCATGTGGTTGGCGTTGGGCCATGCGAAGCGAAGTCGAGTCGCCTTCCCTTGCCATCTGATGAAGAACATCTGAATGCCTCGCCGATGCGCGCACTCGATAAGGATGATGAATCCGAATTTTTGGCATGTGTCGAGGAAACCCGCGCCGCTGGCGATACCGTTGGCGGAATCGTTGAAGTCGTGGCGTGGAATGTTCCGATTGGGGTAGGGACTCACGTTCAATCTGATCGCCGTCTTGATGCGCAGCTTGCTGCAGCCCTGATGTCCATTCAATCTGTCAAGGGCGTTGAGATCGGCGACGGATTCGCGCAATCGCGCCTGCCTGGCTCCCAGGCTCACGACGAGATTATTCGAGCCGCCGATGGAACTCTCACGAGGGCCTCGAACCGCGCTGGTGGCATAGAAGGCGGAACATCAAACGGTCAGGCGATCGTCGTGCGCGCTGCCTTTAAGCCGATCTCAACCGTGCCCCACGCTTTGAGGACGGTTGATCTTGCGACGGGTGAAGACGCACGAGCTCTTCATCAGCGCTCTGACACCTGCCAGGTGGTCCCCGGTGCAGTCATTGCCGAGGCCGAGGTCGCTTTGGTCCTTGCCCGTGCTTTGAGCGATCATGCGGGGGGTAATTCCTTGAGGGAGTGCAAGCGCAATCTTGAGGCTTACTGCGCGCATATCAGTGAGCGACTTGGACTGACGCAGTGAATGCGGCAGTGATTGTTCTCGTTGGGATGCCAGCGAGCGGCAAGAGCCGAGTTGGACGTGAGCTTGCCGCTGCACTGGGCGTCGCACACCGTGACTCTGATTCACTCATTGAAAGTAGCCAAGGGCGGAGTATCCCCGAGATATTTGCCAGCGACGGCGAGGCCGCTTTCCGCACAATCGAAGAAGAGGTCATTGGTCAGGCCCTTGAGCTTCCAGGTGTTTTGTCTCTAGGAGGCGGCGCGCTTATCAGTGCGCGCACACGTGAACGACTGCGCGGTCGGTGTGTGATCTACATCGAAGCTGAACTGAGCGAGTTGCTTCGGCGCGCTGGCGGATCGACGCGTCCACTCCTCGCTGGAAACGCGGAAGAACGCCTCAAAGAGCTGTGGGAACAGCGAAAAGACTATTTCCGTGAGGTCGCGTCGGTAACTGTTCAGACGAATGCTGGTCCATCTCAAGAAGTCGTCCAGCAAATCCTTGGCGCGTTGGGAGAGATAACCATGGTTCGTACCATTCCTGTCGAAGTAGATCAGCCCTACGATGTTGTGATCGCACGCGATTTTCCTATCGCTGCCGTCACCGAGAAACTTCGTGAAAATGCGACAAAGATCTTGATCCTGTGCGCGCCGCCGCTTCACACTTATGCGCGTTCTATGATGCGCAAACTTCAAGATCTGGGCTACACGACAATCACCCACGTTCTTCCTGATGGGGAAGATGCAAAGACAATCGATAATCTTTCTGATCTTTGGGACCTCGCCGGACGCGAGAGAATTGGGCGAGCTGATTGCGTTGTCGCGATCGGTGGGGGAGCAACGACAGATGTTGGTGGTTTCCTTGCTGCCTCCTGGCTTCGAGGAATTGACTTTATTGCGGTTCCAACGACACTTTTGGGAATGGTCGATGCCTCAGTTGGAGGAAAGACCGGTATTAACACTGCGGTGGGTAAGAACCTTGTTGGAGCTTTCCATTCTCCGCGTCGCGTCATCGTCGACCTTGACCATTTGAAGACGCTGAGCGAGCAAGACTACCGAGCGGGTTTGGGAGAGGTCGTCAAATGCGGTTTTATTGCTGATCCGCGGATCCTAGAGATCGTCGAATCTGATCCTGAGGAGATCTTTGATCCGGACGGAGAGATTATTGCTGAACTCATCGAACGTTCGATTGCGGTCAAAGCTCGTGTAGTGAGTATGGATCTGCACGAGAGTGGCCCGCGCGAGTTTCTTAATTATGGCCATACTCTGGCCCATGCCATCGAAAAGCTTGAGAACTTCGAGTTTCGCCACGGTGATGCGGTCGCCATCGGCTGCGTATTTGCGGCTCATCTTGCCCATCAGCGAGGTCTTCTTACCGAAGAAGACGTCCTTCGTCATGAGCATGACTTTGCTTCTCTTGGGTTGCCAACGCATTATCTCGATGCGTCAATCGAAGATCTTCTCAACGTCATGCTTTCCGATAAAAAGGTGCGTGCCGGCGTTTTGAGATTCGTGCTTCTTGATGGGATCGAGAATCCTGTAACACTTCCTATTACTCCCGATGAAGTGCGCGTATGCGCTGAGTCAATGGGAATGAAGCATTGAGTTCGGCTATTACCCCCAAGCTTGTTTTGGTGGGGACTTCGGGGAGCGGGAAGACGACAATTGCCCGTGAGATCGCGGCTCGATGCGGGCTCAGCGTTACCGAAGACATCGATATCCTTCAGTCAGAGTATTCGCGTTCATTCGACGAACTCGTCGCGGATGAAGATTTTCCTTTTGATCGTGCGCTTGAAGATGCCGGTGAGCGGCTTTTGAGCGGCGTGTGCGATATTGCGGTGCTCTCACCATCGCAGGCGCGTCATCAAAGAATTATCGACCGTTTGATTGCTTTGAAGAAGCAGGGGAGCGCTGTTGTTCTTCTCCAGCTTCCCATTGATCAAGCCGCGCGACGCGTTGGCCTCAATGCTCCACGCTCCGTGGGGCTTGGCGCACCACGCTCGTTATTTGCGATGATGACCCGCGAATTGGATCGCACCTACCTTGAGTTTGCTAGTTTTTCTTGTGACACTGGTTTAAAAACTCCGAGTGAGGTAGCGGAGAATATCATCGTGGCGTGTAAGATGGCCACGGTTTAAACTCACCCGATTTGGGAGGACTTTTATAGTGGCTACGACAAATGATCTGAAGAACGGCCTCGTCATGGTGATTGACGGCCAGCTGTGGCAGGTTGTTGAATTCCAGCACGTGAAGCCGGGTAAGGGCCCTGCCTTTGTGCGCACCAAGATTAAGAACGTTCTGTCCGGGAAGACCGTTGACAAGACCTTCAACGCGGGCGTCAAGATCGAAACCGCTACAGTCGATCGTCGCGATATGACGTACCTGTACCAGGATGGCTCCGATTACGTTTTCATGGATGCTTCTACCTACGAGCAGATTAACGTTCCTGCCGAGGTCGTTGGTGATGCCCGTAACTTCATGGTTGAGAACCAGGACGTCATTGTTTCTCAGCATGACGGCGCGGTTCTGTTCATCGAACTTCCCGCAACCGTCGTCTTGACGATCACCCACACCGAGCCCGGCCTGCAGGGCGATCGTTCTTCCGCTGGCACCAAGCCCGCGACCCTCGAGACCGGCTACGAGATTCAGGTTCCGCTCTTCATGGAAGAAGGAACACGAGTCAAGGTCGATACCCGCGATGGCTCTTACTCCGGACGCGTGACCGACTGATAATGTCTCACAAGAAGCACCAATTCACTTCTCGGACGAAGGCTCGCAAGCGTGCTGCCGACGTCGTTTATGAGGCCGACCAGCGTGGCATGGGCAGGAATGCGAGCGTGCTGCGCGATCTCCTTCGCGAACGCAAGGTAATCACCGCCGCACTGACTCCGCTGCCCGACTATTCGATTCAAATTATCGAAGGAGTTGCCGATGAGCTGTATCGGATTGATCGGCTCATTGATTCTCATGCGCGAACGGGCTTAGATCGAGTTCCTGCGGTCGACCGCGCAGTTTTGCGCGTCGCGGTGTGGGAAATGCTGTCAAACTCCGAAGACGTTCCTCCGGTGATTGCGATTGACGAGGCGATTTCCATCGTCAAGTCGATTTCCACCGAAGAGTCTGCGGGCTTCGTCAACGCCATCCTTGACGCCATTCGCCGAGACATCGAATCACCGAGCTGGTCTCGTCAATCTGTTCAGGAATCTGAAGATGACATCGACGATGAGCTCAGTGCCGATGAAATCAACGAATTGGATGACCTCTTAGACGAGTACTAAAACGTCATAATGTGTAAACGGGGTGCTTTCGGGCACCCCGTTTACACTATAGGGGACACTTCCGAGAGTGTGAGATATGCCATATTTAGTAATTTGTGTTGACGCGCATACTTCCGGTGGACATCACCACACGTGGAACTCAACGTCTCTTCTTAGTTCCGTCAATCGGTGACGGGTCGGCAAAGGTGATGCGCATCCGATGCAGGTCAGCGGCAGTTTCTCGTAGACAGTAATGCGTGTAGTAGAAACTGAAGCTCTGCAGTTTTTCCGGGTTTGCGAGTCTCTGCTCCGTAATAGTCGCTCGTTGCGAAGCTGCTTCTCACGCCTTTAGCTCGTGGAAATTCGCGATTTGTCGGTTGCATTTGCACCAAAAATCATCAAGAAAGTGCGATGCTATTCCTGTCAGGGGAATCTAGAAAAGGAGCGTAGTGAGATGGCACTGCCAGATCTAACTCCGCAACAGCGAGCCGAGGCTCTGGAAAAGGCGACGCGCGCTCGTCGTCGGCGCGCTGAGGTGAAGAATGCGCTCAAATCGCGAGAGCTCACTCTTTCAGAGGTCATTGATATGGCCGCTAGTGATGAAGCAATCGCGAAGATGAAGGTGCGTTCTTTGCTTGAAGCCCTGCCCAGAGTCGGTGTGAGTACTGCTGAAGCTCTCATGAACGAGATCAAGATTGCGCCTTCTAGACGTGTTCGTGGTCTTGGGCAGGTTCAGCGAGAGGAACTGATTCGCCGCTTCGGCTGAAGTTTCGGCTTCACTGTGGCAGCATACAGGCATGTCTACTTCCAAAGTTACCGTTATCGCCGGCCCAACGGCTGTCGGCAAAGGCACCGTTATTGCACGTTTGCGTGAGCGTTTTCCTCAAGTTGAGCTTTCAATCTCAATGACGACGCGTTCTCCTCGCCCCGGTGAAGTAGACGGAGTGCACTACCACTTTGTTTCCGAAGAGGAATTCCTTCGGCTCGTCGATTCAGGGCAGATGCTCGAATGGGCGCTTGTTCATGGCAAGTATCACTACGGAACTCCGCGAGGGCCTGTTGATGACGCCGTGAAGAGGGGAGTTCCCTTCCTCCTCGAGATCGATATTGCAGGCGTGCGCCAAGTCCGGGAGTCATTGCCGGATGCGCAGTTCGTTTTTCTTGCGCCTCCTTCGTGGGAAGAGCTTGTTGCTCGCCTCGTGAATCGAGGAACTGAAGATGCTGCTGAGCAGGAACGTCGACTTCTCACGGCAAAGACTGAGCTTGCAGCAGAAGATGAGTTTGATGTCACTGTTGTCAATGATGATTTGGAAACCGCCGTCGAGGAACTCGCCCAAATCATGGGGCTAGAATAGAATTTAGTTCTCGCTCATTACATCAGGAGAGATTTGCATGTCCGGAATTGTTGCACAGCCAGAAGGTATCACCTACCCGCCGATCGATGATCTGCTCGAACACGTTGATTCGAAGTACGCCCTGGTGATCTTTGCGGCCCGTCGTGCACGTCAGATCAATTCCTACAACATCCAGCTGGAGCAGAACATGATCCAGTTTGTTGGCCCTGTTGTCGATACTGAAGTTGACGAGAAGCCTTTGGCAATCGCACTTCGTGAGATTGATGAAGGCCTGTTGACCCTTGAGTCAGCACCTCAAGCCTGAGCACAAGCCCGCGCACATCGTTCTCGGTGTTTCTGCGGGCATTGCTGCATATAAAGCCGTATTCCTGCTTCGCCTGCTCCAAAAGGAAGGCTTCACAGTATCGGTTGTCCCGACTCCGGCGTCCCTTGCGTTTGTCGGCAAGACTACGTGGGAAGGGTTGACGCAGAAGTGCGTGTTCACCGACGTCTTTCATGGCGGAGGCGCCGATCATGTGGAGCTTGCTCGGAATTGTGATGCGCTTGTTATCGCTCCGGCTACTGCCGACCTTATCGCCCGCATTGCACACGGACAGGCAAATGATCTGCTTACTACAACTGTCCTAGCGAGTTCGTGTCCAGTTATCGTGGCCCCCGCGATGCACACGCAGATGTGGAACGCTTCGGCGACGCAAGACAATATCAAAACCCTTCACGAACGTGGGTTTATTATCGTCGGTCCGGAGAAAGGCGATTTAGCTTCGGGGGACTCTGGCGCTGGGCGAATGAGCGAACCGGAGGATATCGCCGCACAGGTAAGCCGCATTCTTGCCTCGAGCGGCGAGCTTTTTGGCAAGAAAATCATCGTTACCGCAGGTGGTACTCGCGAGGCGCTTGACCCAGTTCGTTTCCTCGGGAATCGGTCCAGCGGTCGACAGGGAATCGAGATTGCTAAAGAAGCTGCGCGGCGTGGTGCGGATGTGACCCTGGTTGCCTCCAATATTGAGGCTTCGCTTCTCCCACGGGAATGCACTGTTATTCCAGCTTCTAGCGCCGCTGAGGTGCACTCGGTGCTTTTCGAAAAACTCCAGTCGTGCGACGCACTCGTTATGGCGGCGGCGGTCGCCGATTACCGCCCAAAGGCCCCTGCGGCCTCGAAAATCAAAAAAGAAGAGCAGGGCGCTGCACCGCCAATAATCCAGCTGGAAGAAACTACGGACATTCTCAAGGCCGTTACTTCTTCGCCCCAACGTCCCTCAGTTGTCATCGGATTCGCTGCAGAAACCGGCGATCCTCAGACCGTTCTTGAATATGGTCGAGCGAAAGCACGGCGGAAGAACGCCGACTACTTAGCAGTGAACGCCGTAGGGGAGAGCCTCGGTTTTGGAGACGTACCGAACTATGTGTATGTGATGGATGCCCAAGGCTCCCTTGTCACCGAAGGAGGCGGGACGAAGGCCGACGTCGCCCGCACCCTAGTTGATCTAATTGCCGAACGCCTAACTACGATAGAAGCGTGAGTGACATGAGAAAATACTTTACTTCCGAATCCGTGACCGAAGGCCATCCTGATAAGGTCTGCGATCGTATCTCTGATTCCATCTTGGACGCGCTTCTCGAGGCGGATCCTCGCTCACGTGTGGCTGTTGAAACCATGGTGACCACCGGCTTGGTGCACGTAGCCGGAGAGGTTTCGACGGATGCATACGTCGAGATTCCCCAAATCGTACGCGAGCAGATTCTTGAGATCGGATATGACTCCTCCTGCATGGGCTTTGACGGAGCCTCCTGCGGCGTTTCGGTCTCGATCGGCGCTCAGAGTAGCGATATTGCCCAGGGCGTTGACCACTCACTCGAAACGCGTACATCTTCAAGCGAAGATCGCCGTGAATCACAGGGCGCCGGCGATCAAGGAATGATGTTCGGTTACGCCTCTGATGAGACGCCGGACTTGATGCCGGCTCCCATTTGGCTTGCCCACAAGCTCGCCGAACGTCTTGCATACGTTCGTCACCAGGGACTTGCCCACGGCCTACGCCCGGACGGTAAAACTCAGGTCACGCTGGCCTACGACGAACAGGGGGTTCCCCGCGAACTTGATACCCTCGTCATTTCAACGCAGCATGACCCCGAACTTTCGATGACAGACCTGGATGAGCAACTGCGAGCCTTGGTTGTTGCCCCGGTCCTTGAAGAGGCTGGTTTGGAGTTATCGACTTCTTCGATGAAGCTTTTGGTCAATCCCTCTGGGCGCTTCGTCATTGGTGGACCCGCAGGTGATGCCGGGCTGACCGGACGTAAAATTATCGTCGACACATACGGAGGTATGGCCCGTCACGGGGGTGGAGCATTCTCAGGTAAGGATCCCTCCAAGGTCGACCGTTCTGCAGCCTATGCTGCTCGCTGGATCGCGAAGAATATCGTCGCTGCCGGATATGCCAAGCGCTGCGAAATTCAGCTAGCTTACGCGATTGGTCGCGCACATCCGGTTGGTTTGTACGTGGAGACCTTCGGAACCGGGAGCGTAAGTGATGATGCTTTGACCGAGGCCATTACTCGTTGCTTTGATCTTCGCCCGGCCGGTATCATCGAGGACCTCGATCTGCTACGTCCAATCTATGCACGCACATCCTCTTATGGGCATTTTGGTCGCAATATCTTCCCTTGGGAGCAGACCGATCGAGTATCGATGCTGAAGGATATTCTCGGATGAGCACATCTGAACTCTCGTCGCGAGCACCACACCGGGGAACTGCCATCGAAATGGCAATCTCAGGTGTGATTGGCCTGTGTGCTTCCTTCGTCCTTTCAATCGAAGCCTGGCAGCTTGCTTCCGATGATGGCCGCAGGTTTAGCTGCGATGTCTCGTCGGTCTTGTCATGTTCAGCTGTTGCTTCGACGCCGCAGGCGCGCGTGCTTGGATTCCCCAACGCTTTCCTCGGAATCTTCTTCGAGGCCATTGTGCTGGCAGTTTCTTTTGCCCTCATCGCGGGAGTTCGCTTCCCCAAGTGGTACATCCTGTGCGTCGAAGCGCTCTACACAATTGGCGTGCTCTTTGCCTATTGGCTCTTCACTCAGTCGTACTTCGTCATTCATGTCCTGTGTCCTTGGTGTTTACTGATCACGATCACCACAACACTGGTCTGGTTTGGATTGACTCGAGTGTGTATCAAGCAAGGCGTGCTCCCAGCACCGAACTGGTGGAAAGCTGTGATGAAGTCCGGTGGTGACTGGCTGGTTGCTGTTCTCGTTATCACCGCGATCCTCGCAATGATCGCCTTCAGATATGGTCCGCTTCTTTTCGGATAACTAAGATCAGAGTCAATCGGTCTCCAAATGCCAGCGCCATGTGATGAACTAGAGGCATGGTGATGGAAGAAATTGCACTCCCAGGCTTCCAGCTCGAGGATGTTGAACCTCGGCTGATCGCACGGGTGTATGTTGATACGGATCTTCCACACCTGGATCGTCCCTTGGACTATCTGGTTCCTCAAGCTTGGGAAAATATCGATCTTTCCGGATACATCGTCCAAGTTCCTTTGAGCGGATCAAAACGCGTGGGATGGGTCCTCTCATGTGAACGCGTAGATACTCCAAGTCCAACCATCCGCGAACTGATAGACGTGGTGTCCTCTTGCTCAGTAGTGGCACCACAGACGTTTTCTCTCGCTCGGTATATCGCTGACCGCTACTTGTCAACCGTCTCTGCGGTCTTAAGTCTTGCGATTCCGCCACGACGTGCATCAGTCGAAAAAGAGAAACACCTTCCCTTTGATGGAGACATCAAGACGCAGCGTGATGCCAGCGCATGGCAGCCCTACCCATACGGAACGAACTTCATTGAGCATTTAGAACAGGGAGACCATCCACGTTGTGTCTGGACTTCAATTCCGGGACGTTCCACGCAAGAAATCGCTCAACTTACCAGCGCGACATTGACGTCCAAGCGTTCAACATTGATCATTACGCCGACGCAGCGTTCGGCACAGCGTCTGAGCTGCGACCTTGAAGATCTTCTCTCGGTGCCCGTTGCGCTTTACACTGCAGAGCAATCTGCTGTTGAACGTTATCGAACTTACCGACAATGCAGCCAAGGTTCACATCGCATTGTCGTTGGCACACGTTCGGCAGCATGGCTTCCCATGAAAGATTTAGGTTTAATCATCATCTGGGGAGATGGAGACGACCACCTTCGAGAGATTCGCAATCCACGTACCGATGCGCTTGATATTGCGGTTGCACGCGCACACCTTGAACACGTTGCAATGGCTGTGGGCAGTTTTAGCCGTTCGGTAAAAGCCCAGTATCTTGTCATGCGCAAGTGGGCGATCTCGCTCAATCCAGAAAGAGAAGTGCTGCGTGAATCAACGGGGCGTTTCTTTGTATCCGATGATCTTGACGATGAACGCCAGGGGAGGGCAGCGCATGCTCTGCTGCCGCCCGATGCCTACGCGTGTATTCGCCGCGGCCTGACAGAAGGCCCAGTGCTCATCCTTGCCCCAAACGCGGGTTACATTCCCGTTGTCGGCTGCGAGCGCTGCGGGGCACCAGCGCGTTGCGAAGTTTGTTCGGGGCCTCTCACACTATCGCGTGATCAGAGCATCGTTTGTGCCTGGTGTTCCCGGGCAACACACAACTGGCGATGCATGAAATGCCAAGGGACCGCTTTGCGGTGGTGGCGGATTGGCTCCGAACGCATTGGTGAAGAGCTCGGACGTTCATTTACTCAGGTTCCCCTCCTTATTTCGCAAGGTATTGATGAGCAGCGCCCGGAAATCAACGCCTCGCCGCGAATTGTTGTCGCCACAGCAGGTGCACAGCCCGATGCCGAATCGGGGTACGCTGCTTTGATTATTCCCTCCGCAGCAGCATTGGCCTCACGACCGGAACTTTGGGCCCCCGAAGAAGCGCTTCGCCGCTGGCTCACTACAGCAGCTCTGGTACGGCCACAGGGCCAGATTTGGGTCTCTGCGGGATTAGATCAACCTCTTGCGCAGGCGCTCATTCGCTGGAATCCCGAAGAATACATCCAGCGCATTTTGGATGAGCGCCAAGTACTTCGTTTTCCTCCCACTGCTTCCATCGTTGCGATTGACGGCCCAGAAGATCAGCTCAACAGCTTCTGCAAAGAATTACCCGCTGAGCTTATCGGTATTGTCGACGCACCACGCAGCGATAGACGCACACCGAATCAGGGAATACGTCGTGCGCTCATTCGATGCAATACCGAAGACTACCCACAGCTTGCACGTGTCCTGCGAGAGCGCTCGGGTGTACGTTCAGCGCGTAAACTCTATCCGCTACGACTGACGCTCAATCCCCCTGAGCTGTTCTAAAGAACCGCTAGACTATGCCTGTGCGAATTGTTTTTGCTGGTACCCCCGAAGCGGCGTTACCAACCCTCAATGCCCTAGTTGCCTCTTCTCATGAAGTCGTTGGAGTGATTACACGACCGCCTGCGCGAAGCGGTCGCGGACGTGCGCTGGTTCCATCTCCTGTGGCATCGCGCGCAGCGGAGCTCGGTATTGACCTGTATGAGACTTCCTCACTCAAGAACGATGAGGCCTATGAGCGTATTGCTCATTGGAAGGCTGATATCGCCGTCGTTGTTGCCTACGGCGCACTGATCCCACTGCGTATTCTCAACATGTTGCCGCACGGTTGGCTCAATCTGCATTTTTCGAATCTTCCTGAATTTCGTGGTGCAGCCCCGGTTCAATGGGCGATCCTTTCGGGGTGCGAAGAGACCGCGTCATCCGTATTCCAGCTCGAAGAAGGCCTCGATACAGGCCCCGTGTTCTCGCGACTTCCCATTGCTATCGCGGATCAAACCAGTGGTGAGCTCCTTGAAGAGATGGCGGTTGCCGGCTCCCGCCAAGTCGTAGAAGTCGTCGATTCGATTAACTTGGGCAGCGCGCACTCTCAGCCGCAGATTATCGATCCAACTGTTGAGCTTCACTATGCCCGGCGTCTAGAAGTTACTGACGGGGCCGTCTCCTTCACTGACAGTGCTCGGCAGACGTGGCAGCAGATTCGAGCTGTCATTCCAAGCCCCGGTGCCTTTACGCTCTTGAATGGCCAACGGCTCAAGCTTGGCAAAGCTTCTCTGACCGACATCCCTACTCCCGGCCCTGGACGTTTGATCGTTTCGAAGAAGAGCGTTCTTGTTGGGTGTGCAGATTTCTGTCTCGAACTTGGAGAAGTCGCCCCCGCGGGCAAGAAATGGATGGAAGCTGCCGCTTGGGCACGTGGTGCCAGGTTGAATGACGATGATCGTCTAGGCGAAGGGCTTGAGCACTGATGGCAACGCACAGGTATTCGGACGGTTACCGCTCTTTCCGCGAAGCAGATGCACCGCGGCAGATTGCGTACGAAGTTCTGCGCCTAGTACGCGAAGACGATGCCTACGCGAACCTTGTACTTCCCAAGGTGCTTAAGGAGTTTGAACATCGTGAGCACATCGATCAACGAGATCGTGCTTTCGCGGTTGAACTCACGTATGGTTCGCTGCGCGAACAAGGATTCCTCGACTGGGTAATTGCCCGGAATTCCTCCCGTCCTCTTGCACAGATTGAGGGCGCTATTGTTGACATCCTTCGTTTGGGAACCTATCAGCTCTTGCGTATGCGAGTACCCGACCATGCCGCGGTTTCCCAGACCGTAGATTTGGCGCGCCAGTATCTCAGTGCGGGGCCTGCAAAGTTTATTAACGCTGTTTTGCGTTCGATTATCCGAGAAGGCGATGACGCCCGGCGTGAAGCATTAGACGCGTGCGATGAGACTCAGCGCCTTGCAATCGAGTATTCGCACCCGCAATGGATGGTCGAAGAATATACGAAAGCACTCGTGGCGAATGGCTGCGAGGCCTCGGAAATTCGTGAGCTTTTGGCGGCGAACAATCGAGCGCCCTACGTTTCCTTGGTTGCGCGCCCGGGTTTAATCGATGTTGATGATCTCGCTGATCAATGCGGCGAGTATTTACATACACGTATCGCTGATGGTGAGGTTTCGCCTTATGCGATTCTCCTCGAATCTGGCGACCCTGCACGTATTCCCGCAATCCGGCAGCGTAGGGCTGCGGTTCAGGATGAGGGCTCGCAGCTTGCGGCAATTGTCGCTGCTTCTATCCCGGTGGAAGGCTCGGATGCTCAATGGCTTGACTTGTGTGCGGGGCCTGGTGGAAAAGCGGCGTTAGTTGCAGCGCTTGGCGGTGCTCGCGGAGCGTACCTTATTGCTAATGAGATTCACCCACACCGCGCACGTCTCGTTGAACGTACCCTCGAACACCTCGATAACACAGAGGTGGTCTGCGCTGATGGAACACAATTCGGTGGAGATACCTCCCGTTGGCAGTTGGGATCTTTCGATCGCGTCATTATTGATGCGCCCTGCTCTGGTTTAGGCTCGATGCGTCGACGTCCGGAGTCCAGGTGGCGCAGGCAGCCCGAAGACCTCGAGCAATTAGTGACAATCCAAGAGCAGCTTCTTGACCGAGGAATTGCTTTGACCAGAAGTGGCGGTGTGATCGTCTATGTAACCTGCTCGCCGGTCATCGCTGAGACACATGAGCAGATTTCGCGTGTGCTCTCAGGCGGTCAGGTTGAGCTGATTAATCTTGCGCCTGTAGCTGCACAGATCACGCCACGCCCCCTCGACCTTCCCCAAAGCCAGGGCATTGCTGCCTCAACACTCCAGCTGTGGGAACACCGTAACGAAACTGACCTTATGTTCATTGCTGCACTCAGAAAACTCTAAGACCGCCAGGAGATACCATGACGATCCCCGTCATTTCGCCATCGATTCTCAATTGCAATATCGCTCGACTCGAGGATGAACTCACGAAGATTTCGAGCGCTGATATCGCCCACGTTGATGTCATGGACAACCACTTTGTTCCGAATCTGACGTGGGGGCTTCCCGTCGTCGAGGCCTGCGTTCGAACCGGTATTATGCCCATCGATGCGCACCTCATGATTGCGGACCCCGACCGCTGGGCGCCCGCCTATGCCGAGGTTGGCTGCGCATCCGTGACTTTCCACGCCGAGGCCGCGGGTGCACCAATCCGAACCGCTCGGGAGATCCGTCATTTTGGAGCGCGAGCTGCTCTTGCCCTCAAGCCTTCAACAGATATCGCTCCCTACATCGATTTGCTTCCCGAGTTCGACATGATTCTTGTTATGACTGTTGAACCTGGATTTGGGGGTCAAAGCTTCTTAGATACGATGCTTCCCAAGATCCGCAGGACTCGCGAAGCAATCGATGCTTCCGCACTCGATATTTCAATTCAAGTCGATGGGGGAGTTTCTCGTTCGACGATCGAGCAGGCCGCTGAAGCAGGAGCGACAAACTTTGTCGCGGGTTCTGCAATTTTCCGCGCTGAAGACGCATATGAAGAGATTGCAACTTTGCGTTCTCTTGCTCACTCACACATGCACTAGAAATGACACCCGCATCGCGACGTGCCACAATGATCGTGTACTTCGGGGTCGGTGTAAGTCCGAGCCGGCGGTGATAGTCCGCGACCCGCAATACCTATTGCGGTTGAACTGGTGAAACTCCAGTACCGACAGTTAAAGCCTGGATGGGAGAAGTAGTTGAGCGGGTTTGTACCCCGCTGAGCGGCTGCATAGCTCGAAGTGCGGGAAGGAATACCGTGAAGCGTCGAGCCTCTCGCCGTCTCATTGTTTTCGCCCCGCTGCTTGTTCTTGCATGTGTTGTCCTTATTTGGTGGGCCATCACTGCGTGGAGCGGGATTCAAGCGTGGCGTCTTCCTTCGCCGTACGCCGTCCTCGCCCGAGGATACTCCCTTATTCAACAGTCCTCTCTCTGGCTCGCGTTTGCGCGTACAGGCGGAGAGGCTCTAGTCGGCGGACTCGTCGGCGTGTGTATCGCACTGCCTCTGAGCTACTGCATCTTCCGTTTTCAGACGCTATCGGATGCGATTGAACCTCTTCTTGGGGCCTCTCAAGCGCTCCCTGCGGTTGCCCTCGCGCCTTTTTTGGTGCTCTGGTTTGGATACGGTCTTGTTCCGATTTCTATGCTTTGCGCATTGATCGCTTTTTTCCCGATCCTCATTTCTGCTCTTGTGGGTCTTCGATCTCTTGATCGTCAGGTCTGTGAGGCTGCTCAGCTCGATGGAGCGGCCGGCCTCACGATGGCTTTGCGAATTGAGATTCCACTAGCCTCACCGGCAATTCTTGCCGGAATTCGTAACGGTTTCACCCTCTCAATTACGGGTGCAGTCGTTGGCGAAATGGTGATGGGAGGAAAAGGCCTCGGAATGTTGCTCTCACAAATGCGAACGAATGTCGACACTGCGGGAATGTTTGTTGTCATCATTCTCCTGTGTCTCCAAGCAGTACTGATCTACTTGCTCATGTCTGCTTGGGAAGCGCGGGCACGCGTCATGGTGGAAACCGACTAGTACGAACATGTGATTGGAGAGCATGATGCGTCCTGTATTACGTAAGGTTGCCGCACTCGCTGCGGGAGTAATTCTACTCGGTGGATGTCACGGTGGAACTCACTCAAGCGGTGCAACTGTTATCGGTCTAACCTACGTTCCAAACGTCCAGTTTTCTGGCATCTACCTTGCCCTAGACAATGGGAACTATTCTTCCCACAAACTCAACGTCGAGCTTCGTCATCACGGCAACGACGAAGGCGTTTTCACGGCGCTCGTGAGCGGAGATGAACAAGTTGTTCTGGCAACCGGCGACGAAGTCGTCCAAGCGCGCTCTCAGGGAATGGACGTCATCTCGGTAGCGACCTATTACCGCGAACAACCCAATGTGATTCTGACGAGGAAAGACACCGGAATTAAGACCGTCGGTGACCTTAAAGGAAAGAAAGTTGGGATCCCGGGGGAGTACGGATCTTCTTGGCTCGCTCTTCAGGCGTACCTTGCAAGCGCAAACATGACGCCCTCTGACGTCAACGTTATGTCGATTGGCTATACCCAGACCTCTGCTTTGGGTAAGGGGGACGTCGACGCAATTGTCGGTTTTGCCAATAACGAGGCCGTACAGCTTTCCGCCGCTGGAGTTGATGCACAGGCGGTGGAATGTGACTGCACTATTCCACTCGTGTCAGCTTCTCTGGTGACAACACCCCAGTGGGCAAAAGATCATGCGAACGAACTTAAAGAGTTGCTGGCAGCTACTCAGGAAGGCATGACGACTGCCGTCGAACACCCTGATCAAGCCTTTGCAGCGACCGAGAAACGCGATACGACACTGAGTGACGAGAAAACTCGAGAAACAGCGACGAAGATTCTGACTGCGACGAATCTGCTGATTCTTGGCGCGAATTCGACAGTTTCGCTTGAACAGGATACGAGCAGATGGAACGAAATGCTGAGCTTTATGTCATCGGTTTCCGGGCTACTTCAACAAGACGTGTCGCTTGATCAAGTGATGACTAACGATTACGTACCACGGTCGTAGTTCTAGTATTTTCCGCGTGCCCTCAGACAGCCATTTCTGTCTGAGGGCATTAGCGTGCGTGCGAACGATACGTTCGCACAAGCAAAGACTCCATAGCATCAATGCTGTGCGTCATGCTTAGTTCCCGTGCCTGCTCGTAATGTTTCATTCCCATATCGCGGCATCCGCAAGGATGGTCCAGCCAATAGTCAATCAGCCGGGCAAGTCTCACTGGATTGTCGTAGGGAAACACGCAGCGTTCATCTTGTGCGTATCGCCAGGTTGAAGACTCTTCAGATCGCGCGATCAAAGGCGTGACTCCTCGTGCCATCGCCTCAAGAGCCGCAAGCCCTTCAATCTCGACTCTGGCGCAGTGAATATACAAATCCGCACGGTCAAGAAGCCCTTGTAGGTCCTCGTGCGAAAAGAAGCCAAAATGAACAGTGGCAGCTAAGGGAGAAGCAAGACGACGCAGGTTATTCTCATGGGGGCCGCGTCCTGGTAAATAGAGATCAATTGCTGGTGCATGTCGCGAGTATGCAAGAGCACGCAGCAGAACTTCATGGTTCTTTTCTGGTGCGTACCGTCCCGTTGAGACGAGAGTAAACCTGTGCGGTGCCTGCGATGTTTGAATTTCCCCGCGCGAAGATGCCGGTAGATCAGCGCGAATCCACGCGTTTGGCAATCCATTTGAGAACGCCTCAATTGGAACCTTGTACCCAAAGCGCTCTAAACGTTCCTTGACCGCCTGAGTTGGCGCATGAATGCAGTCGCAGGCTGAATAGACCGACGAGTAGAACAAAGAATACAAAGCGCGATTGATGCTCGGACGGTTCAATGCCGGGAACGGCGCAAGGAAATTCTCCGGATAGACGTGGAAACTCCCGACAACGGGGATCCTAGCCCGCCGTGCCTCCCGAACCAGGAGGGCGTTCGCGGGCAGAGGATCTTCAACGTAGACGATATCTGCCCACTGGAGTGCAGCTTTGATCGCGCGAAGATCCGGGCGCGCGATGCGGAAGTTTTGTGCATGGATATATGCGTTGAGGATAGGAATACGCAACTCTGGAAGCGGGTACTCCAGTGAAGATTCCTCACCGTAGGACAGAACTTTGACCTCGTGCCCGCGCTCGCGCAATCCTTGACAAAAGTCTCTGGCGGAACGCGCAAGACCGTTGGTGAGGTTCGTATAGTCACTTGCCGAAAGAAGGATCCTCACAGCCAACTCCCGTCGTCTGACCGTGTCTTTGCTCGCTGATAGAACCAAGGCACACTAGTCTGAAGCTTGGATCAATTCTGTCACAAGGAGGAGGCATCGTGGAGGGGAACGATACCAGCGTACGAATCCTCGATCTTCTCTTTGACCTCACCTCTGCAGAACGTGGGCGTTCGCGGTCTCAGATTCGTCGGCTCACTCACTATCGCGCGCTCAGTGATGATGCTTTCGATTCTGCTTTTTCGCGGGATAAGAACACCCTGAAGCGGGTCGGAGTTGAGATTACCGTCCGCCGCCGAGGAGACGAGGCGATTTACCGAATTGCGGCACAGTCTCAACAAAGCGTGGACTTCAGTGCCGACGAGATTGCTCTCATCGACCTGGCAGCATCTGCTTGGCAAACTTCCGACGCCACTCAGATTGCAGCGACGAAACTCCGCGCGCATATGGGCTCCCACACCCACGAGGCCATCCAGCTTCGTCTTTCGGGCTGTGAGAACGTGCTGCCTCTCTACCAAGCCATTACAAGTGAAAGCGTGGTCTCATTCGTCTATCGCAGTCCAAAGTCAACGCAAACTCGAGCAGTAGAGCCGTGGAATCTTGTGGTCTCTGGCTCAGCGATCTATCTTCAAGGCTTCGATCTTGACCGCGAAGGCGAAAGAACTTTCAGGCTTTCCCGAATCCTTGGACCGATCGAGGTTCTCGGAGAACCTGGGGACGCGCGCACTCGTTCACCCCGCAGCGAAACTATTGATATTTCGCGCCCGCTGCAGCCGGTCTTCGCCGTACGTGAGGCGTCGGCTGCATTCCAAGAGGCACAGATCCATGATGTTCCTCTGGAAGAGGGGACAGGGGAGTGGCAGCTCTACACTGGCCACCTCGCTCCCTATCACTATTGGCTCCAGTTCGTTCTTCTCTACGCCGCCGATTGTGTTCCGCTCTCTCCGGAGCCTTTTGTCAAGGATCTTCGATCCCGCCTCGAAAAGGCTTCTCACCGCAAAGAGGTGAGTCGTGCCTGAAGAATCCCAACTGCAGGTGGCGCGCATTCTCGCCATGGCCTCGTGGATCAATGAGAATCCCGGTCACACCGTTCGCCAAATCGCACAGCACTTTGGGCGTACCTCCCGCCAGGTGCGCAGAGATATCGAGTACATGGGCGAGATTGGCGACTCGATGCTCGATCGTTCCTATGGAATCGACTGGCAGCTCTACGACGAACAAGAGATCCTCGTGATGCGCGGGAGTACCCTTCCCTCGTTGCCTTCATTCACCCCTGCCGAGGCAGCAACTTTGCTTGTTGCTTTACGTGCGCTTTCTCCCCACTTGCGGGAGGTCGAGAAGGACGCGCTGTTGGCTGCTGCTGCGAAGCTCTCTCGTCTTGCACAGGAACAGGCTACGTCTTCTTCTGAGGATAGGGAGATTATTCAGCTACTTGGTGAGGAACCGGTCCTCGCGAAGAGCGCAGAAGGCGACACGGTTGCACAACTTCGCGAGGCCATCGCAGAGCGTCTTGAAGTTACATTCACATATCAGACGGGTCAGATACACGCCCCTCGTCACGTATTTCCGCTTGGGCTCCGTCGCCTCGTCGATGCGTGGATTCTCGACGCCTGGGATCCAAAGCGAGAGGTCCATCGAAGCTATAACGTCACCCATATCGATTCACTACAGATCGGCGGGCGGCGGCCTCGGGTTGCGATTCCCGATGCCGAGGCTCCGCAATCTCTTACCCTCACCGTCACCCAGGGTGCACGGTGGCTCTGTGAAGACTACGAGTGCACGCTGCTTAAAGAAGACGCTGATACCGTGACGCTGAGTCTACCGGTGTGGAACGAAGCGTGGGTTCTTGCACTGCTCTGTGATATTTCGGCAGATATCATTGAATGCCCGGCCTCATGGCGTTTACGCATGGCTACTTACGCTACGCAGGCGCTTGAGAACTGGGACCACTTTCAATTGATGAGGAGCGGTGAGTGAGTCCAGCACGGAAGCGACGTCGCGCATCAATGGACGCACAAGAACCGAATGAAAGCCAGTGGTCTCCCGCACAGGGAATGCAGGCTTTTAGACGCCAGCAGCGTATTGATCGGTCTTTCCGCCAGAAGTACGTCGATACATTGAGTTTTAGGCCTGACGAGTTCCAAATCCAAGCGATGGACGCGCTTGAAGCTGGGCACAGTGTCCTTGTGGCAGCGCCGACCGGAGCTGGGAAGACGGTTGTTGGTGAGTTCGCCGTAGCGCTCTCATTGTCGACCGATTCACGTGCTTTCTACACAACACCGATTAAGGCACTTTCTAATCAGAAGTTTGCAGATTTTCAGAAGCGTTATGGCGAGGAGCGAGTGGGCCTCCTCACCGGCGATACGTCGATTAATCCTGACGCACCCATCATCGTCATGACCACCGAAGTCTTGCGGAACATGATTTACATGGGTGCAGACTTGAGTACGCTCAGTCATGTTGTGCTCGACGAAGTGCACTATCTTGCGGATCGTTTCCGTGGCCCGGTCTGGGAAGAAGTGCTTATTCATTTGCCCCAGCACACGCGGGTCGTGGCGTTGTCCGCGACCGTGTCGAACGCTGAAGAGTTTGGGGAATGGATCGGCCAGGTTCGTGGTTCTTGCGAGGTCATCATCTCTGAAACACGTCCTGTTCCCCTGTTCCAACACATGCTCGTTGACGGCGAACTCTACGATGTCTATGCGCCCTCACGTCGAGGCACTGGACAATCCGAGCGGCTCAACCCAGAACTTCTCTACGCATGTTCACCCCAGGGACGACGTCTGAGTCAACGCCGTTTTCGTTCACGTCCCGCAACCGTGATCACTTTAGACCGAGCAAATCTACTACCGGCGATCGTTTTCATTTTTTCCCGTGCGGGCTGCGAGGACGCGGTTAGTGAAGTCCTTGCCTCCGGAGTGAGTCTGACGACTCGTTCCCAGGCTGAACGTATCCGCAATATTGCACAATCAGCGGTGAGCTCTATCCCCGTTGAGGACTACGCAGTTTTAGGGATTGATCCGTGGATTCGTGCCCTTGAGAGGGGAGTGGCTGCGCATCACGCGGGGATGCTCCCACTGATGAAGGAAACGGTTGAAAAGCTCTTCACAATGGGGCTTTTGCGCATTGTCTATGCCACAGAGACTCTTGCTTTGGGTATCAATATGCCTGCGCGTTGTGTCGTGATTGAGTCTTTACAAAAGTGGAACGGTGCCGAGCACGTCCGTTTATCGGCCGGCGAGTTTACGCAGCTTTCAGGACGTGCAGGGCGGCGCGGGATTGATATTGAGGGCCATGTGGTCGTCAGTGGGCGTCGCGACATTGCCCCCGAGGAAGTTGCTGCCCTGGCGTCGAAACGTACTTATCCGCTTGTGAGTGCATTCCATCCGACATACAACATGGTGGTTAATCTGCTTGCGCATTCCACGCGCAAGGCAACGAGAAAAGTCTTGGAATCGTCTTTTGCCCAGTTCCAAGCCGATTCCTCAGTCGTGCATCTCGCTCAGAGCGCGCGCGCTCTTGAGAAGGACTTGGATTCTTTAGGAGAGCATGTTGAGTGCTCTCGAGGAGATGCCCACGAGTACTTCAGTATGCGTGACCGTCTCGCACGCCTTGAGAAGGAAGCTTCTCGTGAACATACGAGCGAGCGCAGGAGGCAAGACCAAGAGCTATTCCGCTCTCTGAAGCCCGGTCAGGTTTTCGATATTGGTGCCAAACGTAAGGCCCGTCGATACCTTGCGCTTGAACTTCAGCATTCCGCGGGCATGCGTCCCTTGCTCAAGACTTTGGGAAGCGATGGGCGTTTCCATACCTTGAGTTTGGAGGACTTGAGCGGAAGCCTTGAACTTGTTGCAGTGCTACGCGTTCCTCCTTCCGAGGCGTTACGTCGCCATCGGGGACGCGAAGAGTGGGCGCATCGTATCCGCGAACTTCGAGCCAGCGGAAAGGCGAAGAAACATACCTCACCGCAGGCGTTACCAATTGATCGTGAGATCGCCACACTTCGATCAGCTATTCGACGCCACCCAGTCCACTCATGCCCGCACCGTGATGAACATGCTCGAGCGGGGCATACGTGGGCAAAGAAGAACGCCGAGTATGAGAAGCTCCTTAAGCGGATTGACGGGAGAACGAACTCTGTCGCATCTCAGTTTGACCGCGTATGCGCAGTTCTCGATCGGATGGGTTTCTTAGTTGATGATCGCGTCACTCCTTCGGGCGAAATATTGAGGCGTGTTTTTGGCGAGCGCAATCTTGTTGTTGTTGAGGCTCTTCAACGCGGGGTTTGGGACAATCTTTCGGCCCCTGAGTTGGCTGCAATTGCCTCAACCTGCGTTTATCAATCACGGGGAGAAGAATCAGCCGGGGTTGAGCCGTGGACGGCAAGTTCGACAGCCCTCGCCCGTGCGTGGGAAGAAACATTCGCCCTGTCACAATCGGTTATTTCGATAGAAAATGAACTCGGTGTTCCTTCAACTCCAGAGCTTGATCCCGGACTTGCACAAGCGGTAATCGCATGGGCGAATGGCGCAACTTTAACGACAGCAATTTGGGGGACACCTCTTCTTGCCGGCGATTTTGTCCGTTGGGTTCGCCAGGTCGTGGATCTCCTTGATCAGCTCCGTCATGTTGCTTCACCTGCTCTTGCCGCCAAAGCGCGAGATGCGCGCCAGCTTCTTCTGCGAGGAGTCGTCACGTGGGACGCCGAGTAGCACGAGGTTTTCGTCTCAGCCTCTTTGATTGCGCGGTATGTCTATTAGCCGGATGCGGCTTGTGGGCATCATTCCCGGATCTGTCCATCGCTATTGTCATGATTCCCTCGGCAGCGCTGATGATTTCGTGCGTCGACCGGGTCGGCGCGTGGCGCGCAGCTTTTTACATGTTTCTTGTGGGACTCGCCTTCTGGCTTCCGCTTATTCCATGGACCGCTCAGGCAACCGGAGGGAGCGTTCTGCCATGGATCGCCTTGAGTGTCGTTGAAACATTGTTTTTCTCGTTATGGGGTGCAATTTATAGCGGACTCATGCGTTTATCCTGGGCGCGTTTCACGCTCGGGCAGGTGGTTGTAACCGCGGTTTCCTGGGTGGGGATCGAACAGCTACGGAGTCATTTTCCTTGGTCAGGATTCCCCTGGGGCAATCTTGCTTATCCCCAGGTTGCAACGCCTTTAGGGCACTTGGCTCCCTGGGGTGGTGAAGTACTAGTGAGCGCAGCAGTCATTGCATGCGCTGTATGTCTCCGACGCGCTTTTGATTTCACCCAGCGTGGAGGCCTGCACTGGTATTCGCGCCCACTCGCCTTGGTTGGTGCTGTTGCGATCTTCTGTGCACCAATCGCACTTCCTTTGCATTCCTCACAAGAAAATGGCGCGCTCACCGTCGCAGCTATCCAGGGCAACATCGAGCTTCCTGCTCTCGAAACCTATGCTCAGCCTGGGAAAGTCACGGGAAACCATGCGCGTTTAACGAAAGATCTAGCAGCGTCGAAGGACCACATCGATCTTGTCATCTGGGGAGAGTCCTCAACGGATCGCGATCCACTTTATAACCGCCTCGTCTCAGGGCTGATTGGATCGGCAGCGCAAGATGTGCAAGCGCCGATCCTAGTGGGTATTACGCGTCTCGAAGACGATCGTCGCTACAACTACATGGGCGTATGGTATCCGGGTTCAGGCTTGAGCGAGTCCTATTACGGCAAGCAAATCCCTGTGCCTTTCGGTGAATACATTCCTGCGCGTTCAATCATTTCGCGTCTAGCAACTGAAGCTGCACAAGTTGATATCGATCTCGAGGCTGTCGATAACTCTTCGCGTTTCGATGTGTCTTTGCAGGACGGGCGAGTGGTACCTCTAGCGATGGGAATCTGTTTTGAGGTCGCTTACGAGGATCTCCTCGGCGAAGGCGTTGCTTCCGGCGGCCAGATAATCGTTATTCCGTCAAATAACTATCATTTTGGGCTTAGTGCCGAAGGGTCACAACAGACTCAGATTGCGCGTTTTCGTGCGATCGAGTTTTCACGTTCCACGGTTCAGGCTTCAACAACTGGAAATTCGATAATTGTTCGTCCTGACGGAAGCGTTGTCGCTCAAAGCGGTAGGATGCAATCTGCTACCTTAACCGCCGAGGTACCACTGCGTTCTTCGCTCACCTGGGCTGCGCGAATAGCGCCATATTCCGCTAAAATTAGCTGGGCATCAACTGGAATTCTTCTGGTGTTGCTGTGCATGCAAACCATTCGTCGATCACAAGGGAAACGCCGCTCATGACGAACTCTGAACAGATGTATGAAACCGGCAGGGGAGTAGTGGCTGTTATCCCCACCTACTGCGAAGTGGAGTCCCTTCCTGGTTTGCTCTCACGCGTGCATGCTGTCCTTCCTGAGCTGAGTGTTTTGATCGTTGATGATTCTTCGCCCGATGGCACGGGGGAGTGGGTTCGTGAACAGATGGAATCAGATTCCCGTCTTCATTTACATACGCGCCCTGCAAAGTCTGGACTCGCAACCGCTTATGTTGAAGGCCTTGGACGGGCACTTGAGATGGGATTCGATTACCTCATTCAGATGGACGCCGATGCCTCGCACCGTCCAGAGGATCTTCCTAAGCTTCTGGTCCGAGCGGCCGGTCCAGATCATCCGGATATGGTGATCGGCTCTCGGTGGGTTCCCGGAGGAAAGACCAACGGCTGGGCCCCTTGGCGCGTGGCGCTTTCACGTGCTGGAAATGCCTATATCAATTTCTGGCTCGGTACACGAATCAAGGATGCGACCGCGGGTTTGCGCGTCCACAAGGCTTCTTGGTTGCGCGAAACGGCCATTCTTGACAAGGTTTCGACCGTCGGTTTCGGATTCCAAGTCGAGATGACGACAATGGCCGAGGCGATGGGGGCAACGATTGTCGAGGTGCCCATTACCTTCGACGAACGTGAATTGGGAGAGTCAAAGCTTTCGGGTTCAATCTTTGTCGAGGAGCTTGTCATGGTGACAAAGAACGGCATTAAACGAAAGTTTTCACGTCGCAAGAAGTAAAAATCTGCGCCCACCAAAAGAAATGGGCGCAGATTATGTCAAGTGATACAGCTGAAGTGTCAGCCCTTACGATAGTGTCCTTCAAGACGAAGACGTCCCTCACGTAGGAGAGTTAGCTGTTCTTGAAGAACTTCTTCAAGTTCTTCAATCGAGCGACGCTCAAGGAGCATGTCCCAGTGAGTGCGGGCAGGCTTTGCGGGCTTTTGCTCTTCATCCTCGGTAGCTTCACCGATCAGTTCTGCCATCTGGCCACAGCGACATTCCCATGTAGCCGGAGGCGTTGCCTCTGAGGCAAAAGGAACCTCAAATTGGTGTCCGTTTGAGCATAGGTACTGAGCTGTAAAGCGATCCGCAAAGACGACTCCGTCCTCAGACTCCATCGACTTCGCACCGATTTGCATTCCGCGTAGCGCGCGATCTGCCACCTTGATCCTCCCGCAGTATTGATTGAATGAATAGAAGTTTAGCCGAAATCGTCACATGCGGCGAGAAAGGCAATATAAATAAAGCACGTATACCGATCCGATAATGTACATTATGTCAAGTAATGCAGAGGGAGAACGCAACACCCTGAACTTTCGATTCCCACCACTTCCCTATACGAAACTACAGCGGAAAACACAAAGGCAGGCGCGGCCTCGGCAATGGGATTAGGAAACTGAACGCCTCAGTGCACGACGGGCGGCAAGTTCATCGACCAGCACATTCTCTTCAGCGCGTTCGCTCGGGAGCTCGGCCAGCGAACCTTCCAACTCTCGCCAGACGCGACCGACTGCAATACCGAATACACCCTGACCTCCTTGAAGAAGGTCGATGACTTCATCGGTTGAAGTGCATTCATAAACCGAAGCGCCATCGCTCATGAGAGTGATGGAGGCAAGATCATCTACGCCGCGGCGATGAAGCTGTGTAACAGCCGTACGAACCTGTTGAAGAGAAACTCCTGCGTCAAGCAGTTTCTTCACAATCTTCAAGACCAGGATGTCCTTGAAGGAATAGAGGCGCTGCGAACCTGATCCACGAGCAGCTCGGACCGATGGCTGAAGCAATCCAGTGCGTGCCCAGTAATCGAGCTGACGATATGTAATTCCGACCGCAGCACAGGCAACGGGACCGCGGTAACCCACATCGTCCCTATCGCGACCTTCCAAAGGGTCACCAAAGAGCATAGGCTGACGCCCCTGCATGCCATCCAGCGGTTCTGCGCTCACGAATGCTCCTTGATACGAAAGAATGACGATCTGAGGTTAAGACTACGAACATGAAGGACGAGGGTCAATCAACAACACGGCGAGCCTTCAAGTTCAAGTTGAAGGTTACACCCCGCCGTCAGTCAATTGCGAAATCGCCACGCGCAACATTTCTTGATGTAAATGAGCGAAGCGCTCCCCTAGCTCAAGACAACGCGCATTTTGTCGCTCTCGATCGACAGCCCGATCGCGCGGAGTCTGCGACAAAACGGTTTGGTCAATAAGATCCGCACTGCGCTCGGCACCCTGACGAACTGAGCGTAATGTGCGTGCGTCTACGCCCATCGATTCAAGCTCACGAATCTGTAGCACGACCTGAACGCTACGAGCCGGAAAATAGCCGGCAATATCGGAGGAAATTAATCCCAAGGTCACATAACGCTCAATGGCACTCAAGTCACAGCCGGTCAGATCAGCAAGATCAGCGGCGGGAATCGCACGACGATTACCGACGGAGACAACCTTTCCCTCCGAGGCAACGACTTGAGCGGCTCGGCGCTGAGAGACTTCGTGGCCCGCATCAAGCGCGCGGAGCTGATCACGAATGACATCCAGAGGCGAATATGAATCTCTCTGGCTTGCCAGAACATAGCGAAGGCGTTCGATATCAGCACGGGAATACTTGCGGTACCCGGCCAAGGTTCGCGCGGGGACAACGAGGCCCTTATCTTCAAGGAATCGAACCTTTGACTGTGTGATAGCAGGAAACTCCCCTTTCAGGCGCTCGACAAGCTGCCCGATTGAGAGTTCCGGCTCACGACTGATACCGCGAGGCCACGGCTCGATCGTTTCTTCCGTGACCTTGCGCTGTGCGCGCGCGTTCATTGGACTTGCGGTGAAGGCTGGTAGGTCAGACGATACTTGCCAATCTGTACCTCGTCGCCTGCGTGCAACTCACACTGGTCGACACGCTCACGATTGACGTAGGTGCCATTCAAAGAACCCGAATCACGCACGGTATGCCCACCGTCACGAGAGAGGAACTGGCAATGCTTACGAGAAACAGTGACGTCATCCAAGAAAATGTCGGCACGCGGCGAACGACCCGCGTTAGTGACCTCTGCATCCAAGAGGAAACGCGCGCCCGAGTTCGGACCACGCTGAACAATGAGCAGCGCGGAACCCGCGGGAAGGGCGTTAACAGCATCCTGATCGCGCGCAGACAAAGGCAGAGGCGCATCCACGGCCTCGTCAACAGTGTTCAGACTGAAGACGGAAGTTGCCGTCGGGTCGAACTCCTGGCGCTGGTTTTCCATCACATACTCCAGTTCATAGGGACAATAGGCTCAGTATAGTGTGGCGGCGTCACCTTCGCGAAGGATCTATTGAACTTCTTTGGCAAATTCAGGGACCTTCGGTGTCGACGTCGAGGAAATTGTGAGGTCTTTAATCTGCGTGATCGTCACTGACGCGCCCTTGGCGCGCATCTGAGCAGCACTACCGGCTTGAATCTCGAGCGCGGTCGAAATCGTCTGCGAATCCCCAATCACTTTCCAGACATAGGGAGAAGTAATTTCCTCGCCGTCAACGCGAATCACTCCCCCATCACTCGTAAAACTCGAGGCGATAGTGATGCGATGTCCGTTGATATCCACCGCCTCAGCACCCGCATTGCGCAATTCTCCCATCGCCATCACAAAGTGCGTTGAGCTGAGCGAATGCGTTGAGTCAGCGATGACCATTTCGATTCCGGGGCCGTGCACCGCAACCTGCCCAGAGTTGATCTTCGCCTGTTCCTCAGCTTTCTTTGCTGCAGCCGCAGCCGCCTCTTCCTTTTGAGACTCGTCTTCAAGCTGGCTGACTTGAGATTCCAGTCGCCCGCGTTCCACGCGCAAGTTCTGTTCTTGAACCGAAAGGTTGTCAAGGAGCTCAACCAATTGCTCTTGGCTCAGAGAACTCAGCGGATCCGTGCGCTGCGCCCGCACCTGAGTGACCAAAGCGATTCCCAAAATAAGGCAGATCACAAAGAGAAGAAGGTGAGTTCCGCGCGGAACAGCCAAGATTGCCGCGCGTAGACGCGTGTGGATTGGTTGCAGAGGCTCTTGAGCCTGCGGGGCATCCTCGTGTTTAACGTGCTGTCCCATCGCTTATGCCTTAAAGATCAAACGTCGAATGGAGGCCGTGTTCGAGAAGATTCGGATTCCCAAAACCACCACGACCGCGGTAGTCATTGCCGAACCGACCCCAAGCTGTGTCCCCAAGAAGACCAGCAGACAAGCAACGACGACATTCCAGAAAAAGGACATCACGAAGACACGATCGCGGAAGGTCCCTTCAAGCCATGCGCGCCCGGCCCCCAAAAGAGCATCGAGTCCAGCCACGACCGCGACGGGAAGGAATGGCTGCAGCCACGTCGGAACAGTGGGATCAATTAAGACACCCACAACAATTCCGAAAATCAATCCAAGTACCGCTAACACCTCAGTGCTCCCCTTCAACAGTCGTACTCCAACGAGTCGACCGATTCTCTCGCGCGCTCAGAGTCATTTCTTTGACTGACTGCGCATTCAGTGTAATTCCCGTCAGTGATTCTGCACTGGAAAGATAGTCCCCCGTTGAGCCTCGAACTAAAGCCAGGGACAACTCGTTGGCATTCCCGATCGCCTCAATGTTGTATGGCGAAGAAATGGCCGTCACGTCAACAAGAATTGTCGAGCCCGCAGTACGGATGAACGAGCCAGGCCCGATTCGCTGGCCATTGACGCTCACGGCTTCGGCCCCGGCGCTCCACAATGCGTTGACAACCATACGGATATCTTGATCACGGACCTGACCCTTATCGCTTTGCCGCGATGAAGAAGCTCCGGGGGCGTCTGTCAGTGTCACTTTTAGCCCAGGGCCACGTACCTCGGTATCGGCATTCGCAAGATTGGTTGCCTCGTCTTGATGGCCCGCATTCGTGTTTTGATCGTGAGAAAGCTCTTTTACCTGCGCGCGTAGTTTTGAGACTTCTCCGTCGAGAGAGGAAATCTGTTGCGTCTGTTGCTGAGCATGGCTGAGCAAAGATGAGTGCACTTCGCTGAGGGATTGGGCGCGCAATCCCCGGATTGCAATGCCACTGCCAATACCGAGTGCAATGGCAATCAGTATCGTAATGGTTTGCTTGAGGACACCAGCCCTACCATGCACTGGTTCATCGTGGTAAGCGCCGTAGCCCGCGTCAAGAGGATTCTCGAGAATCGCCTTGAGTAAAGACATCGACGCGGCGGGATCCGCCTGTTGCTGAGTCCCTTGAGTCTCTTGCGTGTTGTCTGTACTCATTGCCACTGTTTCTGGCGTGTAAAAGCACGCTCACAATCGTCGAGTTTCTCTGTAACAAGGCGGGCAAGCGCAGCGGCGGCGCTTTCATTATCGGTGAGCCATTGACGAGTCAAAGCGAGGAGGTGCTCGGCCTCGTCAGGACGGTCAGAATCAAGGCTCATGGGGAAACCGGCATTGATGTAGCGCAGTCCTAATCCCATTGACGCGCGCTCCCAGAATGACGAAAGCTCAGCAAAGAAGTGATCGGTGTATTCCTTGCCTTCCCACGAGGATGCATTGAGTCCTTGCAAAGATGCACTCAAATGATGATTCGACAGCTCCAGCGACAAGACTTCCTTCCAGACGGCCTCGCGAATGGAGGCGTTGGGAATCGAAGAGCGCGCACGAACCCACCGAGTCTTGTTCTCCCCCGTCGGCGACTCATCGAGCCACGCATCAAGTTGCTTTTCATCAACGAGGCCACGCGCCGCCAGTGCGCAGCGGACGGCCCACGCGCTCTCCTCCCCCGCGATCAGAGGAAGCAACTCACCCTCTTCGCCTCGCGCAAGGGCAACAAGCGAATCCGAGTAGCTTGTATCTGTTCCAGCACTCCACACATCGACAAAGAGATGAAGAAGCGAGCGCGAACGATCCAAGGAGGTTGCGCGCATGGCTTGCGCAATTGCCTGGAGGATCTTGCTGTCGTATTCTCCTCTGACATGTCCTGGCAAGAAAGTGCGAGATTGAGCGATTGTCGCCAGAAGACGCTCAAAAATCGCGTCTTCCTTCTCCGCAGTCATATGGGTTAATGCAGCGTCAATATAGCGTCGGGGGTCGAGTTCTCCTTCGCGTACAGCAGCAAAGAGATGTGACCAAATGACCGCTCGGGTGATCGTTTGTTCGATACGTGAAACTCGGCTCAAAGCAGTTTGAGTCGAGCGCTCATCCAAGGTTCCAATCGCGTAGGTCAGATCGTCGTCATTAACAACGATCAGGTCGAGCATTTCGGCGCCGCCCGGGACTGAAAACTCTTCGGGAATGCTGAGTGACAGATCCCTACCCTCAATGCGAACGCGATCCTTGCTGACGCATTGAAGGGCGTCGCCCCGAGATGTCCAATAAGAGATGTTCAGGCAGTGAGGACGCGCAAGGCCCTCTTGTACAAGAGTAAGAGAGGTAACCCTTCCGTCTTCATCACTAGTTGTTGTCACAGAAAGCTTCGAAGGCCCCGTGGTCAAAAGCCACGCATCTTTCCAGGATGCAAGATCGTAACCGCTTGCCTCTTCCAACGCGGTTAACAGGTCGTCAAGACTCGTCGCACCGTTCGCGTGGCGCTGGAAGTACAGGCGGACACCTCGATAAAAAGCATCTTCGCCGACCCAAGCAACGAGTTGCTTGAGTACAGAGGCCCCCTTTGCATAGGTAATGCCATCAAAATTATTCGTCGCAGCCGGAATATCGGGGATATCAGCAACGATCGGGTGCGTTGTCGGGTATTGGTCTTGGGCGTAGGCCCACGCTTTACGGCCAATGGCGAAGGACGCCCACTCCCCCGTGTAAACAGTTGCTTCCGCTGCCGTCGTCGTTCCTTGATTTTCGGCAAAGGACTCCTTCAACCACAGGTTGTCCCACCAAGCAGGAGTTACAAGATCGCCAAACCACATGTGGCACATTTCGTGAAGAATCGTATTCGCTCGTTTTTGTCGAAGAGCGAAAGAGGGAGTATCGCGGCTGAGATAGCTCTCCGTAAAAGTCACGCACCCCGGGTTTTCCATAGCCCCGAGGTTATATTCGGGGACAAAAATCTGGTCGTAGCTTCCCCAAGGATAGGTATATCCATAGCGTGCGTGATAGTGATCGAGGCCGGCGCGCGTAACCGCCAGGATATCGTCGCTATCCATCGCCTCAGCAAGCGCCTGCCGACACATCAGACGCAAGTCGAGACAGGCCGAGGCGCCGTCTCCCGCGCTGCCTTCCCAGGTTCCCCCATCAACAATGGCCCACTGACCGGCGACAACGGCCGTGATGTAGCTCGACAGTGGTGGCGTCGTTGAAAAGTCCCAACGCGTGTTGCTCTCTTCCAGATCAGTAGTTGTCGCAACACCATTCGAAGTGACAACCCAAGAAGAGGGGGCGATCACATGAAATGTCCACTGGGGCTTGATGTCAGGCTGGTCAAAACACGGCCATGCCCGATGAGCGTCTTCTGGTTCAAATTGTGTGTAGAGGTAGTAACGACCGTCTTCGGGATCGCGATAGCGATGCAGTCCCTCCCCCGTTGTCGAATATCGACACTGAGCATCAACACAGATAGTGATCTCTTGGTCTGTTGGCAGTTCGTGGAGGTCAATCCGCTCGCCATCATGCGTGTATGGGACTG
Organism: Actinomyces marseillensis; assembly: GCF_900155605.1. GTDB lineage: Bacteria > Actinomycetota > Actinomycetes > Actinomycetales > Actinomycetaceae > Pauljensenia > Pauljensenia marseillensis. The sequence continues at coordinate 1,438,590 of NZ_LT707420.1, forward strand.
CGATTCCATTAACACTGACCTGCTGAACAATCCCCGCGCAATCGATGAAAAGATCGGGGGTGGCAGTCACAAGCGTCATATGCGAACACACAGGGAAATGTGACTCGCGTGTCGCTCCGGACAGATCGAGGGACACATCAATGTGTCGTACCTTTATGGAAGCAGAGCGTTGACGGGCATCTTCACGGGTCAGGACATACATGGTGCCATTCTAGGTATTTGCCTGCCGACGTGTCGATGAAAGAGCTTTTCATGAGCCAAGAAGTTAGGCTAAACGGTATGACACAAGCCAATGAAATTCGTCCTAATAACCCCGCCATGCCTCTTACCCAGGCACTCGAAGGCGTTGAAGACGTGGATTGGACCTTGTGCCCCGATCCTGAGCTCCCTGTTAATGGCGTGAGCGTTTCTTCCACCGATATGGAAGAGGGCTGGATTTTTATTGCAATTCCGGGCCTCGTGCAGCACGGAATTCGTTTCCTTCATTCGGCGCTCAGCTCCGGTGCCTGCGCTGTCGTTACCGATCCTGAGGGGGCTTCGCGGGCCCGCGCGGAGTATCCAAGTCTTCCGATCGTCATTGTTCCCGACCCACGCCAGGCAAGTGCCCTCATCGCTGCGAATGTCTATCGCCACCCGGCCTCGTCACTGAAAACTGCTGCGGTCACTGGAACGAATGGCAAAACGACGACTACCTATCTTCTGCGCTCCATTCTTCGAGGCGGCTTTAGGGATCCAGCGCTGTGCGGAACAGTTGAGATCCGGGTGGGAGATCTGCTGATCAATTCCGAGAAGACCACGTCTGAGGCTCCCGAAATCGAAAGAATCCTCGCCCTAGCCCGGCAAAAAGACTGCGGTGCCGCAATTGTCGAGGTTTCCGCTCATGCGCTCAGCCTGAATCGTATCGACAACATCGTCTTCGACGTTGCAGCTTTCACGAATCTTCAGCACGATCATCTGGATTACTACGGCGACATGGAATCCTACTTCGCTGCCAAGAAGAGCCTATTCACTCCTGTGCACTCCAAGCAGGGCGTTGTATGCCTGGACGATGAGTGGGGCCAGCGCCTCGCACGAGAGAGCGAAGTCCCTGTGACGACAGTTGCAGTTTTTTCTGACCACGAGGCCGATTGGAAGGTTCGCAAGGTTACTTTCGATCGCGGCATCCCCGCCGTCACCTTTGACCTTGAAACGCCTCAATCGCATGTGCGTACCATTCGCATGCCGATGCTCGGCGAAGTCAACGTTCAAAACGCCGTCGTGGCTTTGGTCAGCGCAGTCCAGATGGGCACCGATTTTGATGCTGCTGTTCAGGCGCTCGAGAATGCGGAGCAGGTCCCCGGACGCATGACTTCCGTGAACCCGGATCCGGGTAATCAACCGCTCGTCATTGTCGACTTCGCCCACACTCCTGAAGGTCTTGAGTGGACTCTCAAGTCAGTTCGCGAACTCACTCGCGGCAAGCTCGTCTTGGTCTTTGGAACCGATGGTGACCGTGACGCGACGAAGAGAGAACCCCTGGCAGCAATCGCCGCGCAGCTTGCTGATGTCTTGTGGGTGACCGACGAGAACCCACGATCGGAAGATGCTTCCTATATTCGTCGCCAGCTTCTTTCCGGAATTCGCTCGGTCCGCCCCGATCTTGAGAACGTCACTGAAGTTCCGACCTGCCGCCGCGACGCCGTTCGCGAAGCTATTCTTGCTGCCCAAGCCGGAGATATCGTTGTCATATCGGGTAAGGGCGCTGAATGGTACCAAGAGATCCGTGGAATTAAACATGCCTACAATGACGTTCCTGTCGCACAGGAAGTGCTCGCGCAAGACATTCGCGCGCGCCTCTAAGGCATTGCAACCGATAGGATAAGTCTGTGAGTGAAGAGCACATCGACATCCAAGACCCCTACGACGAAACTCAGGGGGAGCTTCGTGCACGCGCGATGCGTGAATCCCTTGATCAATTTGACCTCGATGAAGAAGACCTCGCCCTATTAAACGAGGAATTCGACTACGGTGACGAGGTCGAAGACGAGTTTGGCCTCCCGGTTCTTGCTGTCATTGGTCGGCCAAACGTCGGTAAGTCGACACTGGTCAATCGTATTATTGGAAGGCGCGAGGCCGTCGTCCAAGATACTCCCGGAGTAACTCGCGACCGCGTCTCTTATCCCGCCGAGTGGGCGGGTCGCCGTTTCACACTTGTTGACACCGGCGGCTGGGAAATCGATGTAAAAGGTATCGATCGTTCCGTTGCCCAGCAGGCAGAAGTCGCGGTTGATTGCGCTGACGCAGTCCTCTTCGTTGTCGACGCGACGGTCGGAATGACTGACACAGATGAGCGTATCGTTTCAATGCTTCGACGCAGCGGCAAGCCGGTCGTATTGGCCGCGAACAAGGTCGACTCAGCTATGCAGGAAGCCGAGGCAGCTTATCTGTGGTCCCTTGGCATGGGAGAGCCTTACGCAATCTCTGCCCTACACGGGCGAGGAACCGGTGACCTGCTCGATGCAGTCATGGCTGTTCTTCCTACGGAGTCCGCTGTCGCTTCAGCTCTTCCTGAAGGCGGTCCCCGTCGCGTTGCGCTCATCGGACGCCCGAATGTCGGTAAATCATCATTACTCAATGCCTTGGCTGGCGCTGAACGCGTTGTTGTGAATGAACTGGCAGGAACGACTCGCGACCCCGTTGACGAACTCATTGAGCTCGACGGTGAGAAATGGTGGTTTGTTGACACCGCTGGCATCCGTCGCAAGATGCATCGAACGACCGGCGCTGACTACTATGCATCGATCCGTACCCAGGCAGCTTTGGAGAAGGCAGAGCTTGCGTTGATTCTTTTCGATGCTTCAGAGCCGCTGACGGAGCAAGACATTCGAGTCGTGCAGCAGGCAGTTGATGCTGGCCGTGCGGTCGTTATCGTCAATAACAAGTGGGACTTGGTCGATGAAGAGCGTCAAGCCCAACTGAAGGCCGAGTTAGAACGCGAGCTTGTGCAAGTCGCTTGGGCCCCGCGCATTAACCTTTCAGCAAAGACAACGTGGCACATCAACCGCCTCACGCGCGCCATGGATACGGCTCTCGAGAGCTGGGAAACACGCATTCCAACTGGTCGCTTGAATGCCTTCCTCGGCGAACTGGTTGCAGCGCATCCGCACCCTCTTCGCGGCGGGAAGCAGCCTCGCATCCTCTTCGCGACTCAGGTATCAAACATGCCTCCACGTTTCGTCATCTTTACGACTGGATTCTTAGATCCCGGATATCGCCGATTCATCGAACGTCGTCTGAGAGAAGACTTTGGCTTCGAAGGATCGCCGATTCAGATCTCGGTACGTGTGCGCGAGCGTCGTCGTCGTTAGTCTGACGGAAATGAGTAGTGGTGTGGCCTCCCATCGGGGAGGCCACACCACTAGTATTAACGGCGCTCAAACCATCAGTGCTCAGTCATCAGTTTCTTTCGAAAGCTCGATTTTATACCGGAAGATTGTGCTCAAGTACGTTCCCGTGCGCCGATTGAGAGATGCTGTCGCATCGATGAGGGGCGTCATCGATCCAGCCCTTCGCGAATTCAGATCTTTCAGAATAGGCATCGCATAGTATGCGTTCTTCTTGTTCTCCAGATCCATGAACCACTTGCCACCGAGATGATGACGATAGGTCTCGCCGATGTACACAGTGAGTAGATCGTGCATCCGCGGATCGTTAATGAGGTCTTGAGGCGATGAGTAATGCGCAAGCATCCACTCTTCAAGGGCATCAATAGACTCGACTGAGAAGTCAAGATTCAGACCGTTTTCCTTTGCGAATGTATCGGTCATGTAGTCCAGCTTGTCAGAAATGAAGAAAATCCATTCCTGAAAGTCTTCTTGCGTGTACGCCATCATTGCCTCATCTACGCCGCCGGGGCAGAATTATGAGGCGATTCTACCGCCCTCAAAGTATTGAACTCTACTACCTCCGGACCAGAATTCATCACTGGTGGGATAGCCGTAGCCTCCGCGTTCGTATCCACTGCGACCGTAGGCCTCGAAGATGTGTCCACGTACAAAGTGCGAACCGGTAGTAGGTGACCAGTAGGCGGTTCCCTTGTCAAAGAGTTGAAATACTCCTTTACCGGAGTTTGTCTCAGCACTCCTTGTAACGCCCAATACTTTCGCGCCTCCGAGGTCTCGGTAGGCGTTTGCAATGCCGGTGCCGTAACGCAAGACGTAAGTTCCTGAATCCGAAGACCAGGTAATTACTCCACCTTCGAATTCTTGCGCGCGTCCGGATCCCGCGGAGTATTCATCGCTCAGCGGGTAGCCAAGGAACCCTCGCTCGTATCCGGATGCACCATAGGCACCAAAGATTCCATTACGCACGAAGTGCGTTCCTCCCTCGGCGGTCCAATACGCAGTTCCATACTCGAACACCTGGAAGACGCCTTTCCCGGAAGGCGTTTCAGCCGTAGTTGGCAGGCCAACGACTTGTGCCCCTCCGAGGTCTCGGTAGGCGTTTGCAATCCCGGTGCCGTAGCGCAGAACGTACGTACCGGAGTTCGAGGTGGTGATCACTCCACCTTCGAATTCTTGCGCGCGCCCCGAGGCAACTGCGTATTCATCGCTGGTGGGGTATCCCAAACTTCCGCGTTCATACCCAGCCGGACCGTATTTTTCGAAGATACGGCCTCGCACGAAGTGCGTTCCATGCGCCGCCGTCCAGTAGGCGGTCCCCTTTTCGAAGACTTGGAAAACACCGCTACCAGAACGAGTCTCATTGGACGTCGCAGCACCCAGTACCTTCGCGCCACCTAATTCTCTAAAAGCATTAGCAATGCCAGTGCCATAGCGAAGCGTATGGCTACCGGAATTTTGGGTCCACGTGATTGTTCCGCCTTGGAATTCTTGCGCGCGTCCAGAGCCCGCAGAGTATTCGTTGCTTGTTGGGAACTTTAAGACGCCTCGCTCATAGCGCTGGTTACCGTATTCGACGAAAATCTTCCCGCCAACAAAGTGCGCATCGGTCTGCGCAGTCCAGTACGCGGTCCCGCGATCGAAGAGTTGGTAGACACCAGGAGCACTTGCTTCCTCATTCGATTTGGGATTGCCCATGAGCGACTTGCTGTCATTCCATAGCCCCCAGATCGCGCCCTTCACGGTGTAGGAAGCCGGACGATTATTCGCCGCCGAGGCCGATTGGGAATCCTGCGCACCATTCTGCGCGATCTGACGAATTGTTGGAAGCTTCGAGTATCCGGCATCTCCCGGGCAACTCGTCGGGTAAGTGTCTCGGTGGCCGGAGATACGGGCAAGATTGATGTAGGTGCCGGCCCGATATTTAGGGTTGGATCCCTTAGGTCTAAAGCCTGCAGATTCGGACATATTTGTCACTCCTGCACGCCTGAGCTGCCATCCTGCAAGAGCACCGACAGTATTGAGGGTTGCCTGAGACGGCGCCTCGGATTGATAGGTTCCCATCATCGAGATCCCCATCGTCCCGGAGTTAAAGCCCTGATCGTGGGCACCAGCGACCATCTTGCCGGCCGGTGAGGAGAGCGTCCCTTTTCGTCCCTCGAAGGCGCGTCCCCACTTATCGACGAGGAAGTTATACCCGATATCTCCCCAATCCAAGGTGACCGCATGATAGTGATAGATCCCGCGAACAATCGATGCTGATTGGTCCATTGTGTAGTTGTTCGTCCCCGCGGTGTGGTGAACAACAACATGACTTGCCGTGAAGTACTCCGGATCCCAGTCAAGGTAGGACTCATCTGCTCCCCAACCGCTCCTGTTGGTTACAGCGACCGGCAGCCCATTGGGCTGAACAGTTGCGGGGAAAGCGCGAGCAAGTTTCGTTCCGTTAAGCCCACGAGCCTGACCGGAACCTACGCCGGAGGTGATCACGCCAGAGCGTGCATTATCAGTCTCGACTGCCTCTTGATCGACATCGGTGTCCTGGGCAGAAAATTCTGCCTCTTCCCCTTCGCCACTTTGAGCAGCGGAAGAAGACTCTATCTGAGAGGCAAAGCTCGGCGAGTTCTCTTGAACAGAGTCTTGGTTGAGATCGGTATTCGCGGCCGGGACCGAGTCAAGATCATTCTCGCTCAAAACGGTTTCGCCTTGAGGATTTTCGGGAACCATTGCGACTTCGAGGTCCGAAGGAAGGTCAGATTCCTTTCCAGTGACGCGAACCTGAATCGCGTCGGCACCGGCGGTCACAAAGGGATCAGTTCCTCCGCGCACATTATGTCCGTCAGCGCGGTCTTTACCTGCGCCACCATCGCCATCAGTGAGGTACCACTGGCTCCATTCGCCCCTCTCGCGCACGCGGATGTAAATCTGGGTGCCTGAGGCAAGGCTGTCTTTCCCACTCCATGACAAACCCGTGACCAAAAATGGATCAACGCTCAAGGGCTGCGTCAAAATTGCGGCATCTTGGCTTGGATCGAAGCTGCTTGTCCCCTGGCCTTGCAAAGTTGCGCGAGAAATCCGCGTTAGCGCGTGTCCACTTCCGATGTTGACCGTCTCGAGGCCGGCTTGCGCAAGCTGCGTGGGTTCGCCTTTGGCGCGGGTCAAAATGATCTTTTGGACCGGACGTTCCTGCCCAGACGAGGCCGCGGCCTGACTTGCCGCTTGCGCGCTACTTTGGGGGGCTGCAGTAGCTGCCGCTTGTGGAACTACCAAGCTTGCGAAGGCGATGCCCGCCGCAAGAGAAACTAATCGCATCGAAAAACTCCGTCAGTGATGATGGTTTGTCACTTTCGTAACACTATACACATCTGTCACATGAACAACAGTAATTAGTGGAAGGCCTCACACGATGCGAGCAGCTATTTATGTGGAAATCAAATTCTTGTCATTCGCATCGCTCCTGCAGACCCGAGCAGTAGTAGGCCAACGAGGAGATAGGGCAGAATTCCCCATCCACCGGTATAGGGCAAGTGGCCCACTTCAAGATCAAACACCTGAATAGCGGGGTGTTGTGTGGCGAAACCATCAGAAGACGAGATGACCGTGATTGACATACCCCGCTGCTCAACTGGGTCGAGAAGCTCGATGATCGTTGGCCTCATCGCTGAACTTTCATCCACCTTAAGCCGGAACTTTACCGCACGGGCGAGGAGGTTATGTCCAGCCGGCGCACGTGTTTCAACAAGCCAATAGTCCTTTCCGATCTCGAGAGCGCTCGATTCAAATTCACTCTTCCGTCCGCTCGGATCACTGAGAACACTTACCGGTGTGAGCGTGCCGTTCGCGGTGACAGGATCGGTATCGTAGATTGCGAATTCTGCCCCGGGAAGAGGATAAGAACCGTCGGGATTTGCCTGTCCCTGCGCTTGAGTCCCGACCTTCGTCACGCGAATTGGTCTTAAGCGTGCGGGACCACAGTCAATATTGTTCTTCTCTCCGTCCGCATCATAGCCAGGATCCGTGCTCACCTGATTCCACAGACCTCGTCCGCGAACCCACGTGCCATCGACATGGCGTTCACACTCGAGGTTTTGCTCGGAGTATCCAGATACAGCAGGATTCCGATGGACATTGAAGCGGATATAGAAGGTGGTTGTTTGGCCAGGGGCGAGCTCCAGGCCCTCAGTCAGGAGATAACTTCCCTGATCGAGGGTTGCCGCTGGCGCGGTACTAAGCTCGTCGAGCTTTGCAGCGATGTGCGCCGAGGTGATCTCAAGTCCTGAGGCAAATCCGGGAGCATCACGAAGCGGTCCGGTTGAGCCAGATAGAGTGCCTTCATTTTTCGCTTGAATCGCGAAGGTAACCGTGAAGTCATCCCCCGCTGACATTCCACCGTTATCCACCAGTGTTTTTTGAACGGAGATCTTAGGCTGAGTGTATTCGTTCACGAAAGTACACGTTATAGGTACAGCTTCGGGCGAACGTGCTGCTTGGACTTGGCCGAAATCAATACCACCGCTGTCAGGATCTATTGTCGCTTGAACTTCTTCCCTAAGCCCATTTAGACATTTGACGCTCGTGTTTTCCCAGCGTCCTTGAGTTGCGCCTTCTCCTACTTTCCACGGCCCTTTAAAACCAGGTTGTCCGAAATTTGGTGCTGGCCGTCCAGGTAGGGTTGGACCGCCTTCTGCAATGACAAACTGACTATTACCCACAGTGAAGGCGTAATACTCACTCGAATAAACTGTCCCTGTCGCGCCAAAGGCGGTTGGGGTCAACGGTTGATCAGAAAAAGTTCCCCAATCGATAAAAGAACTGACGTTTGGCACGATATCTGTGCGTGGAGTTGCGTTAGCCTTTCCAGTCCAATCGCCATAGCCGACAGTCGTAAATGAAAATGCAGGAATATTCGAGCTGTGTAAAGAAGGATCGCTTGTCACAGTCTTTGCGATCCTCACGTAGCGCTCTTGGCTAAAAGACCCGTAGAGACATCCAAAAGAGCTCTGGTTCTCCTTTGTCTTGAATACGTTGACTCTTTGAGCTCCCTCTGGGACCTGAGCGGGACAATTCCCATCTGCGGAAGGGACAAATCCGAAGAGGACCAAGCGATAGCTCATCCCGTCAATCTGGACGCTCGTAGACGATGTGGTCTTCGTAATGGTCAAGATGTCATCAGAATCTGGGGTCTGATCGGGAACACCCGCAGATTCGGGGTAATTCGCTGGGTAGTTGGTGTAGATATCTCGGTCGCCATTTCCTTCACCCACGTAGCGATAGCAGTTGATACCGCCGCCGCGTGAATAGGCGTGGTAACGAGCATTCCAAGGACAGGAATAACCCCGCCGCTGCACGCTGTCGAAAACGTAGGGGCCTCCCCTTCTGCTGACGGCGGTGGTCTGAGTGTCATTGTCCGTTTCAAACTGATCAAATGGGAAGGACTCTTTTAAATCTCCAATTTGAATGTCGAAGCTCGAGTGAACCCAATGCACGTAGGACATGATCGGGAAGTTGTTGTGGCGAACGGTACCAATCAAGAAGGGAGTGTTTGCTTTCACAGTGCCCGGGTCATTGGGTTTATAACCCAGGGCAGAGGTATCTGAAACCGAGATCACCCCGCGGTCACGTTGATCATAGTAGGGAATACCGCGCGAGAAATACGACCAATAATCGTTTTGTGCGACCTCAGGTGTCAGCCAACGCGGTTCGACTCCTCGACGATGACGTGCCGAATACTCATTTGGGTCTGCAGAGTTAAAGGGTTCTTTCCCTCGAATAATTCCGGAGTAGGCGGTGTCATAGACTTCCGTCTTTCGGTCAGTACCAGAATCATTAATGACGCTGACGCCGATTCGACCTTTAATGTCTGAGAAGCTCAATGTTCCTGTACCAGGAATTTCTTTATTCCCATCGGCCTGCGCCGCAGGAGCAAGCTGGAAGAAGCAGCTTAATGCCAGGACGAGGACTGAGTTTATGACGAGGAATCGGAGACGAGGTCTCCGGCTACTGAAAGCTCCGTGTTGCATTCCCATTGATACGCCTTAATAACAGTGAGAACCCTTTCAGGAAACTATATCCTTAAACGATTGAAAAATACAGGATTTTGAGCAACTGTTTAGCTAACATTCAGATAGTGACGCTTATCTGAAAAACTGTATATATTTTCATGCAAAAACTATAAGAACACGTTGCTGCAGCAATATTTCTCGCGCTCGCACGTAAAGCGCATGCGAAGCAAACACCAACAAATAAAAAATCAGGACCGATGACTCGGTCCTGATCACTGTCGGGCTGGCGGGATTTGAACCCACGACCCCTTGACCCCCAGTCAAGTGCGCTACCAAACTGCGCCACAGCCCGTTTTAATCACCTGTATTTCGGCGACTCGGATAGTCTAGCCCAACTCGCCTCAAAAACTCCAATCGAGTACAGCGACCCCCGTCACATTCGCGAGTGAGCCACGCCAGAATCTGCTGGGACTAAGGCAAGAACAGCTTCCAAAACTCCCTCGATATCAAGCTCTGAGGTATCGACTAATTCGATTCCGGGACCGGGAGTGAGAAACTCACTGACCGTTGAATCAGATGCGTCGCGGTCCACAATCTGCGCGCGTACCTTGGCCAAGCTTTCAGCGCTGTCATCACCAAAAAGTTCACGCGCGCGCCGTTTCATCCGGGCAAGAGGCGACGCCACAAGCAGAACTCGTAGATCAGCCTCGGGATAGACCACCGTCGTAATATCCCGCCCCTCAGCAACCATGCCCGAGCCGTCGGCGCTAGCCTCGGCCATACGCTTACGTTGCTGCTCGGCCATCCACGCGCGCACAAGAAGATTAACCGCAATCTTGGGTACGGCCTCGGCAATTCGAGGGGTACGGATCAGCGAGGTCACTTCCCTCTCACCCACGTAGAAGTGAGGATTCACAGGGTTTGAATCAGCGCTCAAATGCAGACTTGGCAAGAGTCCAGCAACCGCCTCGTGATCATCAAGATCAACTCCAGCCTCCAGGGCCACCAGCGTGAGGGAACGATACATTGCGCCCGTATCCAAATAGCCAATCCCGAGGCGCTCGGCAAGAAGCTTGGCGATCGTCGACTTCCCTGAACCTGCAGGACCGTCAATCGCGATCGTTAAGCCGTGGCGACGAGGTGTACTTTCCATCATTAGTCTCCGCTTCCTGTATTCCAGCCTCGTTCTTCAAGCTGTTTCACCGTTGAAGCAAGGATTGATGGGTCAAGACTGATCCTTGCGACACCCATCTGAGCTCCAGCGGAGTGCTCCAAAGAAAGGTCTTCGATATTGACGCCAATCTCGCCGAGTTCTGTGAACAATCGACCAAGTGAACCAGCGGTATCAGGGACAAAAACGTCAAGCACCGCATAACGGGTTGGAGCGCCACCGTGCTTGCCGGGAATTCGCGCAACTCCCCTGTTCCCCAGGTCCATGACCCGATGAACTGCGCCGACGCTCCCCCCTTCGAGGGGACCCCGCTGGGCCGCCGCATCGAGATGTTCAATGAGGTCATCAAGATCCCCGCGAATTTCACGAAGAACCTCAACGACAGGCCCGGCATTTCCGGCCAAAATTGCCGTCCAGAGTCGAGGATCAGAAGCCGCAATGCGCGTCGTATCACGAAGTCCCTGGCCAGACAGCGAAAGCGCAGACAGCGGCGCATCAACCAAACGGGCGGCGAGCATCGAGGAAACAAGCTGGGGAACGTGTGAGATTAAGGCGACCGACTGGTCATGAGTACGAGCATCCATCTCGATCGGGAAAGCTCCAAGATCAACGGCAAGCGAGCGGATCTCCATGACAGCGTCGGGAGTTGAGTAACGATTAGGAACAATCACCCACGGACGCCCGTAGAACAGGTCAGCATCAGCCGCCCCAGCCCCGCTTCTTTCCCGCCCCGCCATCGGATGGGAACCCACATACCGACTGGGAATATCCGCACCGCGCCGCTTGGCCTCGTCAAAAACTCCGTCGCAGACAGCGGACTTCACAGAGGCAACATCGGTAACCACTGCCTGCGGATAGCGAAGCAAGGCATCAACAACGCAGACATCGGCGACATCAGGGGGCGTCGATACAATGACGAGGCGCGGAGAACACGGATCGTCTAGGGCGATCAAAGTACCCGCACCTAGGTCTTGCGCAAGTCTTCCAGCAGTTGGTGAAGCATCCCGAAGGTATACCTCAACTCCCCCACTGCGAAGCGCCAAGGCTATCGACGTACCCAACAGCCCCGTTCCAATAATGAGAACAGGCCCCTGTGTCGCTAAAGTGCGCTCCGACACTGTGCTTCTCACAAACCGACTACATCGTAGAGAGCCGCCAGCTGCGGACCCTTCACTCGGCGCATCGTCCCCGGTTGGAGGTGATCCAGACGGATCGGCCCGAACTTCGTACGAACCAGTTCGCGAACCGGGTAACCGACCTCGTCCATCAAACGACGAACCAGGCGATTACGACCTTCGTGAACAACGATCTCAACCGTTGTAATGTCACCGTAGGTTTCCATCGTACGGAAGGAATCCACGGCGATAGGACCATCTTCGAGCTCGATGCCTTCCATCAAACGACGACGAACACCAGCTTTCACTTCTCCATGAACCCTGGCCACGTAGGTCTTAGGGATTTCGTAGGAAGGATGAGTCAAGCGGTTTGCGAGCTCGCCGTCATTGGTAAGAAGCAGCAGTCCGGAAGTATCGATATCCAAACGTCCGACATGGTAAAGACGCTCTGGATAGTCGACCAGCAGATCGGCAAGAGTTGGCCGCCCTTCGGGATCCGACATCGTCGAAACCATTCCAACAGGCTTGTTAACAGCCATCACAATCGGTCGATTTTCTTCAAGAATAATGCGCTTACCGTCGACGTGAATCGCCTGGGTTGCGGGATCAACACGCATACCTTGACCGCGCACAACCTTACCGTCAACTTGCACGCGCCCCTGGGCGATCATTTCCTCAGCGGCACGCCGAGAGGCAACCCCCGCACGTGAGAGGACCTTTTGCAGGCGAATTCCGTCTTCGCTATAGGATTCGTTTCTCACAGTGTCTCCTCAAGTTCATCCAGCTCATCCGATGCTGGAAGGTAGGGTGCTAATGGGGCCAACTCGTCAAGGGAATTCATCCCCATCCGTTCAAGAAAAACAGCGGTCGTCGCATACAAGCGAGCTCCCGAAGAAGATTGGCCAACTTCTTCGACAAGTTCGCGTGCCAGTAAAGTCCGAACGACTGCGTCAACGTTGACGCCACGAATCTGCGAAATACGCGCTCGTGAAATCGGTTGACGATATGCGATGACTGCAAGTGTCTCTAGTGCTGCCTGAGACAGTTTAGATTGTCCCGCGCCAACAATAAACTGCGACACCAGCGACTCCCAGCGCGCAGAAGAATAGATACGCCACCCACCGCCGAAACGTCGGAGCTCGAAACCATGGTCACGGCCACCGTGCGCGCCCGAGTATTCAGCAGCAAGCATGTGGAGAACACTCTCCATATCCTCGGGGGAAAGATGAAGAACCCTCCCCAATTCTTCGGAGGTAACCGGTTGATCGACGACCATCAAAATTGCTTCCACGGGAGCAAAAAGCAGCTGCGCTTCTTGTGGGCTAATCGCCTCACTCATGCGTCTTCCTCCCATTCGTCGACCTGAGGGTCGATTCCATTCCACACGATCTGAAGCGGAGCCAAAGCTTGTTCCTGTTCAAACTCGATTGCGCGGCGCCGATACAACTCTAAGATAGCCAAGAATCGAGAGACAACCACAGCGGTATCGCGGGCGTCTTCAATCAACTGAGCAAAAGTCGCTCTCCCATGAGCAGATAGGAACGCCACCACATTGCGAGCCTCGCGGGCAACCGGCACCTGAGCCTCGTGAAGATGAGTGACTTCCACGCTGGGAGGCTGAGCGCTCAGTACCTCAGCGAAGCACCGCGCAAGATCCTCCGGCGTTGTTTCAAAGCGCAACTCCGGCAAGAGACGCGCAAAACGAGCTTCGAGCGAGACACTTCGAGCAACGAGCCCCATGTGGGTGTCCAATCGCTCGGCAAGCGTAGCAGCTGCGAGTTTGAACGCGCGATACTGCAAGAGCTTGGAGAAGAGAAGATCACGCGCCTCTAAATCCTCTGCGCTTATCGATGAGTCCTCGTCGTAGTCGGGCAGCAAACGCGCGGCCTTCATATCAAGAAGAGTTGCCGCGACGACAAGGAATTCAGTCGTCCGCGACAAATCAGGAAACGCCTGCATGTGGGCAATAAACTCATCCGTTACTTCAGCCAAAGCTACTTGCGTAATATCAAGCTTCTTGCGTGAAATGAGCTGAAGAAGAAGGTCGAAAGGGCCTTCAAAGACCCCAAGCGACACCTGAAACTCGTCAAGTGCCGCTTGAGTCAGCGTGCTGTCAGGCGACGTCTCCACGGGCGATGATCTCTCTGGCAAGACGTCGGTATGCTCGCGCACCCGGGTGGTTTGGTGCGTAGGTCGTGATCGGAACCGTTGCAACAGAAGCGTCGGGGAACTTCACGGTACGCGCGATACGCGTGGTGAAGACCAAGTCTCCGAAGGCCTCGTCCAGTCGTTCAAGAACTTCGCGCGAGTGCAGGGTGCGCGTATCGACCATTGTCGCGAGGATACCATCGATCTTCAGGCGAGGATTAATCCGGTCACGGACAGTTTCGATAGTCTCCACAAGAAGTGCCACACCGCGCAGCGCGAAGAATTCTGCTTCCATCGGGACAATAACACCGTGCGCAGCCGTCAGCGCATTGACCGTGAGCAAGCCCAATGAAGGCTGGCAATCGACCAAAATCACGTCGTAATCATCGACAACCGCACGCAAAACGCGCGAGAGCGCGGATTCTCGAGCCACCTCATTGACGAGTTGAACCTCAGCAGCCGATAGGTCGATGTTCGCCGGGACAATATCCAAACCCGGAACCGAGGTATGACACAGTGCCTGATGAATATCTTCCTTCGGATTCATCAGGAGGTTGTAGATGGTGTGCTCCATATCCAGAGTATTAATACCCAGTCCAACTGAGGCAGCACCCTGAGGATCAAAATCGACAATCAGAACACGACGTCCGTACTCGGCAAGTGATGCCGCAAGATTAATGGTCGTCGTCGTCTTTCCGACCCCACCCTTTTGATTACACATCGCGATAATGCGCGCGGGTCCATGTCCCGTCAAAGGAGCCGGGATCGGGAAATCCTGTTCTTCGTCGGCAGGTAGGTCCCCGGTAAGCGTTGGCTGAGATGGATTCGTCACGCCTACCATCCTAGTGCATCATCAAAGCCTTGTGCGCCCTACCCGCGGGCTGTCTCAATTCTTTTCTCTTCTCCCGAGGCCGCATGAACGATCGATGCAGGATCGACGTTTGCGCGTGGATGCGCCGAGCGATACATCTCCTTCAAAGTCGCAATTGTGACCTTGGTGTAGATCTGGGTCGTCGACACCGAGGAATGCCCCAGTAGCTCTTGGACATCACGTACATTCGCGCCACCTTCCAAAAGATGAGTGGCAAATGAGTGACGCAGGGTATGCGGTGATACAGCAACCTCAAGATTTGCTCGAGTTGCCGCACGCTGAATAATCTCCCAGGCAGATTGACGCGACAGCGCCCCTCCCCTGTTATTCAGAAATACATTGGGGCAACCTCTTCCTTTTGATGCAAATGCGGGACGCGCGCGTACCAGATAGGCTTCGAGTGCTTGCTGCGCCATCGAGCCAAGTGGGACTAAACGTTCTTTACGTCCTTTCCCAAAAAGACGAACGATTGGGAGTTCTTCATCAAGATCAAGGTCGTCGATTGCCAGCGAGACAACTTCGCTCACTCGAGCTCCGGTCGCATACAGGGTTTCTAAGAGCGCCCGGTCACGTAAGGACCTAGCGTCGTCGCCTGTGCCCGCAGCTTCAAGCAGGGCCTCGACCTGCTCGATCGTCAAAGCCTTGGGTAGATGCTCTCCGACTTGAGGAACTCGCACCTGGGCACTGGGGTCATGGGAAGCAATGCCTTCACGAAGGATGTATTTATGGAAAGAACGGATTGCGGCTAGAGCACGTGCCACTGACGAAGGCGCTGCCTTCCTCCCGCCAGTTCCACTACTCAAATGAGCGAGATAGTCTTCGACTGCCCGCTCAGTAATTGCGTCATAGGTGGCGTGGCCTCGTTGAAGCTGGTATTCCAAATAGCGTTCAACATCTCGGCGGTAATTCGACACGGTATGCGTTGATGCGCCTTTTTCAACGCTCAGAAACGCGAGCCATTCATCGCGATCCCTCTCAAAGGTACTTGCCACGCGCCCATTGTATGGATTGCTTCGATGCTCGCCAGGTATTTCCAAGTTACGCGCGCCGAACCGCTACACTTGGCCTGTACAGGGAGGTCACGTCAATTACCAGGAGGTTACACCGTGCCCGCTTTATGGAATGAGCTCGATAGCCGCGCCGTTTCCACCGCCAAGATTCTCGCCGCAGACGCCGTAGAACGAGTAGGAAATGGACACCCAGGAGCGGCTATTTCACTCGCTCCCGCAGCCTATGCCCTCTACCACCGCCATATGCATCTTGATCCTCACGACCCACAGTGGCTGGGTCGTGACCGTTTTATTTTGTCTTCAGGGCATTCGTCTCTCACGCAGTATCTCCAGCTTTACCTCGCTGGCATGGGTGTCGAGCTTGAGGACCTTCAAGCTCTGCGCACGGAAGGTGCTCTCACCCCCGGGCACCCCGAGTATGGTCACACTCCGGGTGTCGAACTGACCACGGGACCGCTGGGAACTGGTATTGCTTCTGCTGTCGGTTTTGCAATGGCAGAACGTTTCACCCACGGGCTGCTCGATCCTTCAACACCATACGGCGAGTCCGTTTTCGATCACAAGGTCTATGTCATCGCAGGTGATGGCTGCCTCCAAGAAGGTGTTTCAGCTGAGGCCTCTTCGCTTGCAGGTACGCAAAAGCTTGGCAACCTCATTGTTTTGTGGGATGACAACCGCATTTCAATCGAAGGTGACACGGATATTGCTTTCAGTGAGGATGTTTTGGCGCGCTACTCGGCCTATGGCTGGCACGTTCAGCGCGTCAATTGGCTCAGTGAGGATGGTTCCTACACCGAAGACGTTACGGCTCTTGATGCTGCTTTGGAAGCGGCTCGCGCGAATACCGAGCAGCCTTCGATCATCGCGCTTCGTACCGTAATCGGGTGGCCCACTCCTGAGAAGATGAACACCGGCGGAATCCACGGTGCAAAGCTCGGGACTGACGCCCTTCGAGGACTTAAAGAAGCCTTGGGCGCTAACCCCGATGCGAGCTTCGATGTTGACGAAGAAGCTGTCGCCTACGCTCGCAGTCAGTTTGCTGCTCGCGCGAAGCAGTTGCGGCACGAATGGGATCANATCATCAAAGCCTTGTGCGCCCTACCCGCGGGCTGTCTCAATTCTTTTCTCTTCTCCCGAGGCCGCATGAACGATCGATGCAGGATCGACGTTTGCGCGTGGATGCGCCGAGCGATACATCTCCTTCAAAGTCGCAATTGTGACCTTGGTGTAGATCTGGGTCGTCGACACCGAGGAATGCCCCAGTAGCTCTTGGACATCACGTACATTCGCGCCACCTTCCAAAAGATGAGTGGCAAATGAGTGACGCAGGGTATGCGGTGATACAGCAACCTCAAGATTTGCTCGAGTTGCCGCACGCTGAATAATCTCCCAGGCAGATTGACGCGACAGCGCCCCTCCCCTGTTATTCAGAAATACATTGGGGCAACCTCTTCCTTTTGATGCAAATGCGGGACGCGCGCGTACCAGATAGGCTTCGAGTGCTTGCTGCGCCATCGAGCCAAGTGGGACTAAACGTTCTTTACGTCCTTTCCCAAAAAGACGAACGATTGGGAGTTCTTCATCAAGATCAAGGTCGTCGATTGCCAGCGAGACAACTTCGCTCACTCGAGCTCCGGTCGCATACAGGGTTTCTAAGAGCGCCCGGTCACGTAAGGACCTAGCGTCGTCGCCTGTGCCCGCAGCTTCAAGCAGGGCCTCGACCTGCTCGATCGTCAAAGCCTTGGGTAGATGCTCTCCGACTTGAGGAACTCGCACCTGGGCACTGGGGTCATGGGAAGCAATGCCTTCACGAAGGATGTATTTATGGAAAGAACGGATTGCGGCTAGAGCACGTGCCACTGACGAAGGCGCTGCCTTCCTCCCGCCAGTTCCACTACTCAAATGAGCGAGATAGTCTTCGACTGCCCGCTCAGTAATTGCGTCATAGGTGGCGTGGCCTCGTTGAAGCTGGTATTCCAAATAGCGTT
This sequence comes from Actinomyces marseillensis, assembly GCF_900155605.1. Lineage (GTDB taxonomy): Bacteria > Actinomycetota > Actinomycetes > Actinomycetales > Actinomycetaceae > Pauljensenia > Pauljensenia marseillensis. The sequence goes on from NZ_LT707420.1 coordinate 1,456,275, forward strand.
CAACATCTCGGCGGTAATTCGACACGGTATGCGTTGATGCGCCTTTTTCAACGCTCAGAAACGCGAGCCATTCATCGCGATCCCTCTCAAAGGTACTTGCCACGCGCCCATTGTATGGATTGCTTCGATGCTCGCCAGGTATTTCCAAGTTACGCGCGCCGAACCGCTACACTTGGCCTGTACAGGGAGGTCACGTCAATTACCAGGAGGTTACACCGTGCCCGCTTTATGGAATGAGCTCGATAGCCGCGCCGTTTCCACCGCCAAGATTCTCGCCGCAGACGCCGTAGAACGAGTAGGAAATGGACACCCAGGAGCGGCTATTTCACTCGCTCCCGCAGCCTATGCCCTCTACCACCGCCATATGCATCTTGATCCTCACGACCCACAGTGGCTGGGTCGTGACCGTTTTATTTTGTCTTCAGGGCATTCGTCTCTCACGCAGTATCTCCAGCTTTACCTCGCTGGCATGGGTGTCGAGCTTGAGGACCTTCAAGCTCTGCGCACGGAAGGTGCTCTCACCCCCGGGCACCCCGAGTATGGTCACACTCCGGGTGTCGAACTGACCACGGGACCGCTGGGAACTGGTATTGCTTCTGCTGTCGGTTTTGCAATGGCAGAACGTTTCACCCACGGGCTGCTCGATCCTTCAACACCATACGGCGAGTCCGTTTTCGATCACAAGGTCTATGTCATCGCAGGTGATGGCTGCCTCCAAGAAGGTGTTTCAGCTGAGGCCTCTTCGCTTGCAGGTACGCAAAAGCTTGGCAACCTCATTGTTTTGTGGGATGACAACCGCATTTCAATCGAAGGTGACACGGATATTGCTTTCAGTGAGGATGTTTTGGCGCGCTACTCGGCCTATGGCTGGCACGTTCAGCGCGTCAATTGGCTCAGTGAGGATGGTTCCTACACCGAAGACGTTACGGCTCTTGATGCTGCTTTGGAAGCGGCTCGCGCGAATACCGAGCAGCCTTCGATCATCGCGCTTCGTACCGTAATCGGGTGGCCCACTCCTGAGAAGATGAACACCGGCGGAATCCACGGTGCAAAGCTCGGGACTGACGCCCTTCGAGGACTTAAAGAAGCCTTGGGCGCTAACCCCGATGCGAGCTTCGATGTTGACGAAGAAGCTGTCGCCTACGCTCGCAGTCAGTTTGCTGCTCGCGCGAAGCAGTTGCGGCACGAATGGGATCAGCGTTTCGCTCAGTGGCAAGAACAGAACCCGGAAAAGGCTGCGCTACTTGCCCGTCTTCGCCAGGGTGAAATGCCGACTGGTTGGGAATCTTCATTCCCAAGCTTCCCTGAAGGACAGGCACTGGCAACCCGCTCGGCCTCGGGAAAGGTGCTGAACGCGATTGCATCAGCGCTTCCCGAACTGTGGGGCGGATCTGCTGACTTGGCTGGATCAAATAATACTTTCCTCAACGGATTGACGTCTTTCCTCCCCGAAGGGACCTACTCGCGTTCATTCGAAGCCGATCCCTTCGGTCGTAACTTCCACTTCGGAATTCGTGAGTTCGCCATGGCGTGCGCGATGAACGGTATCGCCGCGGATGGCTTGACCCGTGTCTACGGTGGAACTTTCTTCGTCTTCTCCGACTTCATGCGTGGCGCGGTCCGTCTTGCTGCTCTCATGGATCTTCCAGTCACCTACGTGTGGACGCACGATTCAATTGGTGTTGGAGAGGACGGTCCGACCCACCAGCCCATCGAGCACCTGGCTGCCTATCGCGCAATTCCGAATCTCGCAGTCGTTCGTCCTGCAGACGCTGCCGAAACTGCCGAGGCCTGGAAGGCTACCCTCCTTCAGCATCACCCGGTTGGCTTAGTTCTCAGCCGTCAGAACCTGCCGAACCCTGCTCGCGGGGAGGGAACAGAACTTGCAGGGGCCGAAGGCGTGCGCCGCGGAGCTTACGTGCTCGCTGACTGCGAGGGAACTCCCGATGTTCTTCTCTTGGCGTCTGGATCTGAAGTTGCACCTGCCCTGCAAGCCCGCGCGCTGCTCGCAGAAGAAGGACTTCGCGTTCGCGTGATCTCGGTCCCCTGCATGGAGTGGTTCGAGGCTCAGGATGAGGATTACCGCGAATCGGTCCTCCCCCGTGCAGTTCGCGCGCGCGTCGCCGTCGAGGCCGGGATTGCGATGCCGTGGTACCGCTGGGTCGGCGACTGCGGTCGCATCGTTTCGCTAGAGCACTTTGGCGAGTCAGCGGAAGGCAGTCGTCTTTTCGAAAAGTACGGCTTTACCCCCGAGAACATCGCAGCAAAGGCTCGTGAAAGTTTTGCTTCAGCCCACTAAGTCCGGCGCGCTACTGATTGGGGAAAAAGATCCCCAGTAGGTGGCCAAAATACGGCGCGAGAACACTGGTTGCCCACACGATCGTCACGATTACATAGGGCATCCAGTGTTCTTTCGTAATTGCGATAAACTCGCGAATAAAGGCCGTCGGGAAATAGTAGGAGGCGGTTCTTGAGCCGACCCCGTCTCCTTTGAGACCGACATGCGACGCATAAAGTGCTGTGCGAAAGACGTGGTAGTCCGAGGTCACGAAGGCGCAGCGGTAGGGTGTTGTTTGACGCGCATCCAGAAGCTTCTTGGCAAAAACGAGGTTCTCCATCGTTGTCGTTGATTGGTCTTCTGGAAGAAGAGCCTCCCGCGGAACTCCAAGGCGGAGCATGTAACGGCTCATCGCCTCAGCCTCTGAAATAACCTCATCACTACCCTGCCCGCCAGAAGGAACTAAGATCGCACTGCATCCCTGAGCACTCCAAAGCTCGAGGGCTTTATCAATTCGGCCTCGCAGAAGGGGCGTTGGTTCTTCACCCTGTAAACCAGCACCGTGAATGATGATGTAATCAAAGCGTCGCTTCCGCGGGAGCCTGCGATAGAACCAGGAATACACAAGTAGTGCGACAAAACTGAAGAAGAACCACAAACCCAGAGCCAAGAGCAACGCCGAAAGAGAAATGACGACCCTTGAGTCGCTCATTCCGATACGACCAAGCAAAGAGAATGCCCCAAAATATGGCAGGTAAAAAGACCAGAAGGGCACTCATTACTCCACTCAGCATAAGTTCATGCTATCGCAGGGTAAAAAATGCTGCATCCGCAGGCGGATGCAGCACGATGAAGAATGTCTTAGGCAGCGAACTTCGTCAACACACCGAAACCGACGATTGAAACCGCCCAAATCAAAAGAATAGCCAAAGTAATCCGATTGAGGTTACGCTCCGCAACGCCAGAAGATCCTGCGGAAGAAGAAATACCACCGCCGAACATGTCCGACAGGCCGCCGCCCTTTCCCTTATGCATAAGAATCGTCAGGGTGAGCAGGATACTAGTCACCGTAATAATGACGATCAATGTAATTTTCAGAGCTGCCACGTTCTTCTTCCGATTCTTTCAGATACTTCAACGCTGAGTAGTCTAGCGAATAAACAAACTATAAAGCCAGTGGTGCGCCGAAGTGTTGCTTCTTCGGCGCACCACTGAGTTAATGAATCACAGTTCCTGGAAACGCGCCATCGCTGCGAAGGAATCAGCCTTCAGCGACGCGCCACCAACAAGTGCACCATCAACATCAGGCTGGCTCATGAGCTCCTTGATGTTTCCGGGCTTTGCAGAACCGCCGTAGAGAACACGGGTCGAGTCAGCGGTCGCATCACCGTAGTCTGCACGGAGAGCCTCGCGAATGGCACCGCACACTTCCTGTGCGTCATCTGCAGTTGCAGTCTCACCAGTACCAATTGCCCAAATGGGTTCGTAGGCGATGACAATCTTCGCAACGTCTTCGGCGTTCCAGCCTTCGAGGGCAGCGCGAACTTGACCGAGGACGAACTCGACGTGAGTTCCAGCCTTACGGACATCAAGAGCCTCGCCGCAGCACAGGATCGGAGTCATGCCAGCATCAAAAGCCTTGCGTGCCTTCTGTCCGACCAACTGATCGGATTCGTTGTGGTACTCACGACGTTCTGAGTGTCCGACAACAACGTAAGAGCAACCCAACTTGGTCAGCATCTCAGAGGAGATTTCGCCGGTGAATGCACCGTTGTCATGGACAGAAATATCCTGTGCGCCGTACTTGATCTGAAGCTCGTCAGCGTCAACGACGGTCTGAACGGTGCGAAGATCAGTGAAGGGAGGGATCACTAGGACCTCGCAGCGCGAGTAATCGAAGTTGTGATCCGAGAGTTCCATTGCGAGACCCTGGACAAGGTGATTGGCCTCGAGGTGATCGAGGTTCATCTTCCAGTTACCGGCCATCAAAGGGGTACGTGTCATTATTCAGTCCTCCAGTACTGCGATACCGGGGAGAACCTTGCCTTCAAGAAGTTCAAGGGAAGCTCCACCACCGGTAGAAATGTGAGAGAAAGTGGATTCGTCGAAACCAAGGTTACGAACAGCAGATGCCGAGTCACCGCCACCGATGACGGTGAAGGCGCTGCCTTCGCTCATAGCACGCGCAACTGCCTTCGTTCCCTCAGCAAAAGCCGGGAATTCGAAAACACCCATTGGGCCGTTCCACACAACAGTCTTTGCAGACGCGATGGCGCCTGCAAAGAGTTCGCGGGTCTTCGGGCCGATATCGAGGCCCATCTGATCAGCGGGGATTGCGTCAGCATCGACCACGGTTGCGGGAGCGTCGGCAGCGAACTCAGGAGCAACAACGGTGTCAACGGGAAGAAGAAGCTCGACGCCGTTCTTCGCGGCGGTCTCCATGTAGCCCTGAACCGTGGGAATCTGATCCGCTTCGAGAAGAGACTTACCGACTTCGTAGCCCTTTGCAGCCAAGAAGGTGTAAGCCATGCCGCCACCGATGATCAGCTTGTCAGCCTTGGACAGCAGGTTCGCGATAACTCCGAGCTTGTCAGAAACCTTCGAACCACCGAGGACCACGACGTAGGGACGCTCGGGATCATTAACGGCCTTGCCCAAGGACTCGATTTCCTTGACAACAAGAAGACCAGCAGCGCTGGGAAGAATCTTGGCAACATCGTAAACCGAAGCCTGCTTGCGGTGAACGACGCCGAACCCGTCAGAAACAAAAGCATCTGCCAGCGACGCAAGCTCAGCAGCGAAAGCTTCACGCTCTGCGTCATCCTTTGAGGTTTCTGCTGCGTTGAAACGCACGTTCTCCAGCAAAACAATCTCGCCGGGCTGAGCGGCAGCGACAGCTGCACGCGCACCTTCGCCAACAGTATCGGCGGCAAGGGTGACCTTCACACCGGTGAGTTCTTGGAGTCGGCGAGCAACCGGCGCCAGAGAGAAAACAGGGTTGACCTGGCCCTTAGGACGGCCAAGGTGAGCTGCGATTACGACCTTTGCACCGCCGTCGAGAAGCAGCTTAATGGTAGGAAGTGCGGCACGAATACGGCCATCGTCGGTGATGTTCTGGTCGCCGTCGAGGGGGACATTGAAATCCGAGCGAAGCAGCACGCTCTTTCCGGAAAGGTCACCCAGGCTATCGATCGTCCTCATAAAATTCTCCTCATATCGTAAAGAATTGAAGTGGTGAGTAGTGAACTGGGCCCGTATACGTTTGCACGTACACGGGCCCAGAACTTAGTACATCACGCTCAGCGCGCCTATCAGGCGAGCTTGGAGCCGACCAGCGAGGTCAGGCGAACGAGAGCGTTCGAGTAGCCCCACTCGTTGTCGTACCAGGAGAGAACCTTAACCAGGTTGCCGATAACCTTGGTCTCGGTCGCATCGAAGATCGAGGTGTGAGGGTTGCCCACGATATCGGTCGAAACGATCGGATCTTCGGTGTACTCGAGAACGCCCTTGAGTTCGCCCTCAGCAGCGGCCTTGACGGCAGCCTGGATAGCCTCAACCGAGACCTCCTTGGTAGCAACGAAGGTCAGGTCGGTCAGCGAACCGGTCGGGGTGGGAACGCGGACTGCGAGTCCGTCGAACTTGCCCTTGAGCTCGGGCAGAACCAGAGCAACAGCCTGAGCCGCACCGGTCTTGGTGGGGATCATGTTGAGAGCTGCTGCACGTGCACGACGCAGATCCGAGTGGGGAGCGTCGAGAACACGCTGGTCGCCGGTGTAGGAGTGGATGGTGGTCATGATGCCACGCTCAATACCGAAGTTCTCGTGGAGAACCTTGGCCAGAGGAGCAAGGCAGTTGGTGGTGCACGAAGCGTTGGAGATGATGTTCATGGTGGCGGGATCGTAATCGCCATCGTTCACGCCCATAACGAAGGTGCCGTCAACGTTCTTTGCAGGCGCCGAAATGACAACCTTCTTTGCGCCGGCTGCGATGTGTGCAGCTGCCTTCTCGCCATCGGTGAAGAAACCGGTGGATTCGACGACAACCTCAACACCGAGCTCGCCCCAAGGCAGGTCGGCAGGATCGCGCTGTGCGAGAACCTTGATGTGCTTTCCATCAACGATGATGCCCTCATCGTCGTAGGAAACCTCACCATTGAAGCGACCCATGATCGAGTCGTACTTCAGCAGGTGTGCCAGAGTCTTATTGTCGGTCAGATCGTTAACTGCAACGACCTCGAGGTCTGCGCCCTGCTCAATTGCAGCGCGGAAGAAGTTACGACCGATGCGGCCAAAGCCGTTAATGCCAACGCGGGTGGTCACTGTTGTCCTCCTGCTTGTGCCCCCTGCGGGACACACTTTCTGTATCAACCATGAAGATGCGGTTTGCATCTATGGCCCGCAGTGCTCTGCGGTTCCAGTACTTCTAATCTACACCCTCGCCGCCACAGATGAGGGTGAACTAAGTCCTTAGAGATCTGGCCCACATTATGCTGAAAGAGAGATCTCAATCACCGTCGAGCATGTCAAGGGTGAGCGCAGACTCGGTATCCGGAATCCCGCGATCATGCGCTACCTTGTCTGCCATCGCCAGAAGCCTGCGGATGCGTCCTGCAACTGCATCCTTCGTCAAAGGCGGATCAGTGTGCTTTCCAAGTTCCTCAAGCGAGGCCTGCTTAAATTTAATGCGCAGTTCACCCGCTTCGCGCAAGTGCTCGGGGACATCATCGCCAAGGATCGCGAAAGCCCGCTCCACTCGTGCACCGGCAGCGACCGCAGCACGCGCACTGCGCCGAAGATTAGCGTCGTCAAAATTCGCAAGACGATTAGCAGACCCCCGCGCTTCACGGCGCTCACGCCTCTGTTCCCATGAACGATGAGTTTCCGGGGCTCCAAGCGCCTGAATTAGCGCACTGATTGCTTCAGAGTCACGAGCTGTCACTCGATCCGAACCGCGAACTTCCTTAGAACGAACAACAGCGCCAAGCTTGCGTGCCAGACCAACCATTGCCAAGGCAACCTCTGGTCCCGGACACGTAATTTCCAAGGATGACGAACGCCCCGGTTCCAGAAGGGAGCCACGCGCTAGGAAAGCACCGCGCCACACGGCTGCGGCCTCGTCCTTACCTGCTGCAACAAGCGCAGCCGGCAGCCCACGGACCGGACGTCCCGCGGCATCAACGAGGCCACTGAGGCGAGCGAGTTCATCCGCCCGATGCACGACCCGAACCACGTAGCGCTTGCCCCGCCGCAATGATGAACCCGAAACCACAACGACGAAGGACTCGACGTTGTACAGGGTTGAGAGGAAAGCGCGAAGACGGCGGACCGCAACCGAAGAATCAAGTTCGGCCTCGATGAGGATGCGGCCGCCCACCAGGTGAAGACCACCCGAGAAACGTAGAATCGCGCAGACCTCGGCTGCCATCGCGGACTGCGAGGTAACCGCACTGCGGGCAAGCTCATCCTTCATATCCGATGTGAGGGACACCGTTACTCCTTTAGGGAAAGTACAAGGACTGTGAGAAATCAGGGAAGCCAAGTTTCGCTACGACCGACTTCGCCGAGGAAACCATCGAAAGCATCTCGTAAGGCTGCAGCTAGACGAAGAGGATCATGGTGAGGCTCGCCGTCGCCCGTACGCACTTGGCGTAGAAGTACTCGCGCACCCAAGGCATCAGCGGCCTCGGCAAGGTCATCAATATCATCAGTCGTCGTCGGATCAGCAATGACGACATCGAGCTTAAAACTCGGCGCGTACCGAGCGATAACGCGAACGTGGTCAGCCGTGGTCATCGTGTCTGTTTCTCCGCGTTGACGCGACAGATTCAAAATAAGCGCACGGTGAGCCTCAGTAGTAACCAAGGAGCGATGAAGCTCAGGAACCAACAGATGCGGAATGACCGATGTGTACCACGAACCTGGGCCAAGGACGACCCAGTCAGCCTCAGAGATCGCTTCTGTAACGGCCGCAGGAACGCGCGGTTTCTCGGGAGTCAAACGAACCGATTCAACTGTCCCCGGGGCAATCGCTACTTTCGATTGTCCCTTCACCGTATAGTGCCGACCGTTGTCATCCATATCGGCTTCAATGCTCAGCGGATCGACAGACATAGGAAGCACACGCCCCTGAGCTCCTAAGAGGCGAGCGACAAAATCAAGTCCTTCTACCGGATCATCGAGGAGCTGCCACAAACCGGCAATGACGATATTGCCAACTGCATGTCCGTCCATGGGACCGCTGGTCTTCAAACGCATTTGGAAAACATCGCGCCACGTTAGGCCCCACTCCGTTTCTTCACACAGCGAGGCAAGCGCCATGCGCAAATCGCCAGGTGGGAGAATCGGCATTTCTGAGCGCAGACGCCCAGAAGAACCACCATCGTCTGCAACGGTCACAACAGCGGTGAGCTGACGCGTGATGTGTCGAAGGGCGCGAAGAGTTGCGGACAATCCATGTCCGCCCCCCAGTGCGACGACGCGATTATTCGAATCGCCGCGCTGCATCCACCCAGCAGCATCAACGTAGGTCATCGGCTATTCCTTTCCCATATCACGGTGCGTGACGCGAACACTAAATCCGTGTTCACGCAGCCGGCGGGCAATGAGCTCTGCGCTCGCCACTGAACGGTGCTTCCCGCCCGTACACCCAACTGCGATCGTCGTGTACCGCTTGAGCTCACCAATATACCCCCTGAGCATGGGAGCAAGGAGATCTGCGTAGCCTAGGACAAAATCCCGAGCACCGGGTTGTGAGAGCACGTAGTCGGCGACAGGTTGATCCTTTCCTGTCAGGTGGCGCAACTCATCGACCCAGTAAGGGTTCTTCAAGAAACGAACGTCCAGCACGTGATCAGCATCCAGGGGAAGTCCATGCTTAAACCCAAAGGATTCAACTGTAATCCGAAGTGGAACCTCACCAGCATCGGCGATCACATCACGAATATGCCGCGTCAAATCATGAACAGACATCCCCGAAGTATCGATCACGACATCTGCTGAGCGCCGAACTGGAGCAAGTGCGCGGGCCTCGGCGTGAATTCCTTCCAAAAGAGTGCCGTCTCCTTGAAGCGGATGGGGACGTCGATTCGATTCATAACGCCGAACCAGTGTCTCCGTTGATGCTTCGAGGAAGAAGACTCGATAGGTGACTCCAAGCTCGCGCAACTGTTCGAGAGAACGGGCGAAGTCAGCAAAAAACTCTCGAGAACGCACATCGACAACGACTGCAAGACGGTGCACTCCCCCGCCGTCTGGGGACATCATTCCCACGAGGGCAGGAAGCATAGCCGGTGGAAGGTTATCGACAACGTACCAGTCAAGATCTTCAAGAGCGCGAGCAGCCCCGGTTCGTCCTGCACCCGAACAGCCGGTGATGATCACGACTTCATTTGAACCCGGATCAGGAACTTCGGGGGCAATCGAATCAAGCAACGGAATCCCTCCGGGAACTGTGTCCTCATTGGGAACGGGGGGCATCGGGATATCGCTCATAGTCCTATGGTGCCATTTGTTGACGATTATTACCGAGGTTTCGCCGCATTACTCGGTTTTCTGCACAGAGTTCAACGCATCCCAAATACTCTGCGCGAGGGTATCTCCAATCCCCGGCACTTCGGCAATGGCCTCGACAGTGGCCTCGCGGATCTTCTTAACCGAGCCAAAGCGACGCAGGAGTGCCTTCTGTCGAGAGGGGCCAACGCCCGGGATCTCATCAAGAACCGAACGCTGCTGGGTTTTTGCGCGGCGTTTCCTATGAGCAGTGATTGCGAAACGATGGGATTCATCGCGCACGTATTGGAGCATGTACAAAGCAGCCGAGGTCCTGGGGAAAATAACCGGAAATTCTTCTCCTGGAATCCACACCTCTTCCAATCGCTTGGCCAAGCCAATCAGTGGAATATCAATTCCCATTGCGTCAAGCGCACTCCGGGCAGCGTTCACCTGAGGAAGACCACCGTCGACCACCACAAGGTCTGGCCGATAAGAGAAACGCCGCGGCCTACCACTGGCATCGACCGGACCGGACTCGAAAGCAATACCCTCATCATCTTCGCCATCTTCACCGTTTTCCTCGGCCAAGAGACGGCGGAAACGTCTACGCAACACTTCATCCATTGCCGAGGTGTCGTCCGGAGTCCCATGTCCGTCATCACCATGGATGTTGAAGTGCCGATAGGCATCCTTACGCGGCACGCCATCTTCAAAGACGACCATCGATCCAACCTGCTGTTGGCCCTGAGTATGCGAAATGTCGTAGCACTCAATTCGAAGAGGTGCGGCGGGAAGGTCAAGGTATTGCGCCAATTCATCCATTGCCTGGCCCCGTTGAGCAAGATCGCCCGAACGGCGAGTCTTGTGAAGCACCAGAGCCTGTTTCGCATTCTCCTTCACCGTCTCCATAAGCTGCGCTTTGTTGCCTCTTTGGGGAACATGAATATCGACGATGCCGCGGCGTTTGCCGCCAAGCCATTGAGCGAGTGTTTCTCGATCATCTGGCATAACGCTCACAAGAATTTCACGCGGAACCGCACGCGTCGGGGTGTGGGCGACATCATCGACGGAGACTGCTTGGGCTTGCTCAAGGGAACGTGGCCACGCGCCCGAGTCCTCCGGTACTTCAGAGTAAATCTGTTCGAATAGCCGAGACATGAGCTCTGATTCGCTGGCATCATCATCACGTGAAATCACCCAGCCACGTGTACCGCGGATTCGTCCTCCACGAACATGGAAGACATGAACAGCTGCATCCAATTCATCGCTCACGAGGGCAAAAATATCCGCATCAGTTCCATCGCCCAGAACCATGGTGTTCTTTTCGAGAACCGTTCGCAGCGCCTGTAAATCGTCGCGTTTTTCAGCCGCGGTTTCGAAATCAAGCTGAGCGCTTGCTTCGCGCATCTCGGCCTCGATCTGGCGCAATACGGGAGTTGCTCGGCCTTCCATGAACTCGCACATTGCTTGGGCAAGGGCTCGATGTTCTTCTTGAGAGATGCGCCCTACACAAGGGGCTGAGCACTTCTCGATATATCCCAATAAACAGGGGCGCCCCTGTGCCTGTGCACGACGAAAGACCCCGGCTGAACAGGTTCGCAGCGGAAACACTCGCAAGAGCAAATCGATAGTCTCTCGAATCGCCCAGACTTTTGTGTAGGGGCCAAAGTATCGGCTGTCCTTCCGACGTGCCTCGCGCGTAACCTGAACTCGCGGGTATTTCTCCCCAATACTGACTGCCAGGTAGGGATAGGACTTGTCGTCCTTAAACATCACGTTGAAGCGCGGATTAAATTCTTTAATCCACGTGAATTCCAAAGTGAGCGCTTCAATTTCGCTGCGTACCACTGTCCACTGAACCGAGGCCGCAGTCGTGACCATTTTCTGGGTGCGAGGGTGCAGATTAGCCAGGTCTTGAAAATAGTTCGTCAAACGTGCACGAAGATTTTTGGCTTTCCCAACATAGATCACTTGCCCCTGTTCATCGCGAAAACGGTACACCCCGGGATCGGTTGGGATTTCCCCGGTTTTCGGACGATAGGTTGATGGATCAGCCACTCTTTTAGCCTAGCGGCGCCAGGAACTTTCTGCGCACCCAGCAGGTCTATGGAAAAACTCTTGGTACTGGGTTTATCATTTCTTGAAGTTACCGGTGCGGAAAGGTTCGTCATGTTTACCCAGGCCCAAGAAGTTATTGACTTCATTGCACAAGAAGAGATCGCGTACATCGATGTGCGCTTCTGTGATCTTCCCGGCGTTCAGCAACATTTCACAATTCCCGCTAGCGAGCTCGAGGCATCAGTCCTTAAGGATGGCCTCATGTTCGACGGCTCTTCAGTCCGGGGTTTCACGCAAATCCACGAGTCGGACATGAAACTGATTCCCGACCTGTCCTCTGCGTTTATTGATCCCTTCCGCGCCAACAAGACACTGGTCATCATCTTCTCGATCGTCGACCCATTTACCGATGAGCCTTTCTCGCGCGATCCCCGCCAAGTCGCAGCCAAGGCCGAAGCTTACCTGCGTTCAACTGGTATTGCCGATACCTGCTACATCGGAGCAGAAGCTGAGTTCTTCGTCTTCAATGACGTTCGCTACCAAGTGACTCCCCAACACACCTTCTACGCTCTTGATTCTGACGAGGCCTACTGGAATACCGGACGCAGCGAAGCCGGCGGAAACCTCGGGTACAAGGTTCCCCTCAAGGGTGGGTACTTCCCTGTCTCCCCTGCTGACGACTTCACCGACCTGCGTGATGAAATGGCAAACCTCCTGACCGAGGTTGGACTTACCCTGGAACGCGCCCACCACGAGGTTGGTTCCGGTGGCCAGCAGGAAATCAACTACCGCTTCAATACCCTCATGGCCGCGGCTGATGACATGATGAAGTTCAAGTACGTCATCAAGAACGCTGCTCGCGCCGCCGGATTGTCCGCCACCTTCATGCCCAAGCCTATCTTCGGAGACAACGGCTCGGGGATGCACACACACCTGTCGTTGTGGAAGAACGGCGAGCCGCTTTTCTACGACGAACGAGGCTACGGTTCGCTTTCTGACACCGCGCGCTGGTTCATTGGCGGGCTGCTCGAGCATGCTCCTGCGCTTTTGGCGTTTACCAATCCGTCGGTTAATTCTTTCCGACGCCTTGTTCCTGGCTTCGAAGCTCCGATTAACCTTGTCTATTCAGCACGCAATCGCAGCGCATGCATTCGCATCCCTGTGACAGGAACATCCCCGGCCGCAAAGCGCGTCGAATACCGAGTTCCCGATCCCAGTGCGAACCCTTATCTTTCCTTCGCTGCATGCCTCATGGCGGGAATTGATGGAATTAAGCGCCGCATTGAGCCGGCTGCACCGATCGACAAGGACCTCTACGAGCTACCGAGCGCGGACTACGACTCAATTGCAAAGATTCCTTCAAGCTTGGAGGGCGCGCTCGAAGCGCTTCGCAACGATTATGAGTTCCTCACCGAAGGTGATGTCTTCACAGAAGACCTGATCGAAACCTGGATTAACTATAAAGAAACGGTGGAGATTGCCCCCATGCGCGCATATCCTCACCCCTACGAATTCCAGCTGTACTACGATCTGTGAGCTAGATGGCACTACTTTGGCGCTACTATGCCTAGTGTCAACCTGAAAAGTAGGTCCGAAACGGAGACGCAATGAAACGCTTGCGCGATGGCTCATACACCATCAAGCCCACGTTCACGATTCACAGCGACGAGCTACTTCCGGATCTCTTCATGCGGCGAGCAGAAGCGCATCCAGATCAGGTTGTCGTTGAAACACGAAGCTCAGTTGGTGCAGTTCGTTCAATGACCGCTGCAGAGCTCCAGCGTCAAGTCGAATACACAGCCTGTGGCCTTATCGGGCTGGGTGTTAACTCTGGAGACTCTGTTGCAATCCTCGCTTCGACATCCTTTGAGTGGATGCTTCTGGACCTTGCCTTGCTCTCCATTGGCGCAGTTACCGTCCCCATCTACGAATCTGACTCAGCGTCTCAGATTCAGCACATCCTTGAAGACGCACACGTTGTTCGCGTCTTTACCGCAACAACTCAACAGTCTGAACTCGTTCGTACGGTTGCACCCGCTTTCACGCGAGCCATTGAAAGCTTCGACCAAGGCGCCTTGCGCACTATTGCGCGGGCCGCGCGCGGCGTCTCAATCGATGACATCAATGAGCGTCGCTCATCTTTAAGCTCCTCATCGATCGCAACGATCATCTATACATCGGGCACGACGGGCGTCCCGAAGGGAGTCGTGCTCACCCACGCGAATTTCCTCGCAACAATTGCAGGTACACGCCAGGTGCTGGGCGCAGTCATCGACTCGCCTGATACTCGTCTCTTGCTCTTCCTCCCCGTCGCGCACGTGTTGGCACGTCTGGTGATGCACGTCGTGCTCTCTGGTGCTGGCGTTTTGGGTTTCTCGCCGAATATCAAGAATTTGCTTCCTGATATCCAGGCGTTCAAGCCTTCAATCTTGCTTGTCGTTCCTCGCGTTCTTGAGAAGGTCTACAACGCTGCTTCCTCAAAGGCCGGTGGCGGTCTTAAAGGACGAATGTTCGCGTGGAGTGCAAAGCAGGCGCGCAGCTACTCTGTCGCTCAGCAGCGCACTTTCGGCCCTTCACTAACGAAGAAACTCCGCCACGGCCTCGCAGATGCACTCGTCCTTAAGAAAATTCGTTCCGTTCTCGGGCCAAACTTGCGCTACATCGTTTCCGGTGGCGCGCCACTGGCTACCGATCTCGCTCAGTTCTACGCTGGCATGGGAATCACTCTTATCCAGGGCTACGGTCTATCAGAAACGACCGGTCCGATCGCTGTTCAGCATCTGGGAGCAAACCCGATTGGGACCGTCGGGCTTCCTCTTCCCGGTAATTTCATCAAAATTGCCAAGGATGGCGAGATCCTTGTCCGAGGTCAAGCAGTGATGCCCGGCTACTATCACCTTCCCGAAGAAACTCAGGCAGTCATGCCCGACGGACGGTGGTTCCACACAGGCGATATCGGTTCTATTTCGCGCAACGGTCAGCTCTCCATCACTGGCCGCAAGAAAGAGCTTATTGTGACGGCTGGTGGAAAGAATGTTTCTCCCGAGGTCCTTGAAGATGCGCTCGCAACGCACCCCCTCATCGCGAACGTCATTGTCGTCGGCGATCAACGTCCCTTCATCGGCGCTCTGATTACCTTGGATGCCGAAATGCTCCCCGATTGGCTTCGCAAGCACGGGCTGCCCCGCTGCTCCCCTGCCGAGGCCGCACAACTTCCTGAAGTTCAGGCCTCGCTTGAGCGCGCAATCGAGCGCGCAAATAAGGCTGTCTCTCGCGCGGAATCTATCCGTAAGTTCCGCATTATTGACGCCAGCTTCACCGTAGAAAACGGATACGTTACCCCTTCGATGAAGCTTCGTCGCCGCAAAGTCATTTCGGACTACGCGCACGAGATTGATGAACTTTACGGTGGACCAGTTGAAGCCACTGAAAAGCCGCGCCGCAGGTTCTTCTTCCGACGACGCGAGCGCTGACGTCTTCGGCCTCATCGCAACAATTACCGAAAGGGAAAACAGATGACAGTACGCAGGCTTGCAGACGGTTCGTGGGAGTCTCCGGCTACGCGACAGGCAACTCCCGAAATGAATATTCCGAAGATGCTTCGCTTGCGTGCTGAAAACTACCCCTCACAGGTAGCGATCGAACGCCGCTCTCCGGTCGGGGCGTGGCGGCCGGTTACCATCGATCAATTCCTTGCTGATGCGGACTCGCTTGCTCGTGGATTGATCGCACTTGGACTTGAACCGGGAGAGCATCTGGCAATCCTTGCACCCACATCCTACGAGTGGGCACTCGTTGATCTTGCCGCTCTATCGTGTGGAGCGATCACCGTACCGATCTACGAAACAGACTCGGCCGTCCAGATTGCCCATATCCTCAAAGACGCCGATGTTCGCATTGTCATCACTGCGACATCTCAACAAGCCGAACTTGTCCAGTCTGTTCGCACCGAAGGTGTCCGACAGATCTTATCGATCGACAAGGGTGCTCAAAGGGTCTTGGCTCAGGCCGGAATTGCAGTACCGATCGAGAAAGTTCGAGAGCGCACTGACGCAGTAACACTCGAGGACGAAGCGACAATCATCTACACCTCCGGAACCACCGGTGTTCCCAAGGGCGTCGTGCTCACTCACGGTAATTTCATTAGCCCAATGCTTCAGGCTTATGACTTCTTACCTCTCCTCATCAACGACCCGCGTTCTCGTTCGCTTCTGTTCTTACCAGTTGCACACGTCCTCGCACGTTTCGTCATGTACTGTTTGCTGGCAGGACAAGGGGTCGTTGCTTTTTCCCCTGATACGCGCAATCTGGTTGATGACATCGCCACCTTCAAGCCGAGTATGCTCCTTGTCGTTCCGCGTGTTTTGGAGAAGGTTTTCAATGCTGCGTCGGCCAAAGCTGGCGGCGGCTTTAAGGGACGTATGTTCTCGTGGGCCGCTCAGCAAGCACGAGCATTATCTCAAGCTACCGCATACGCGAACACCCCCAGACCCGAATCCCTGGTTGCAGGTCCGCTCCCCGACACGACGCCGGTCCCTGACGCCTCGGAAATCCCCTCACCTGGCCCTTCGACATTGCTTAAGATTCGCGGGCGAGTCGCCGACGCTTTGGTCCTCTCGAAGGTCAAGGCGATTCTCGGCCCCAATCTGCACACGATTATTTCGGGTGGCGCTCCCCTAGCTCTCGATCTCGCGAATTTCTACCGTGGTTTGGGTATTACGCTCTTGCAGGGCTATGGACTTTCCGAAACGACTGGCCCGATCACCGTCGAGACCCCTGAGGATTTCCCGCCGGACAGTGTTGGTTTCGTGTGGCCGGGTAACCAAGCAAAGTTGGCTTCCGATGGTGAGCTCCTTGTCCGCGGGATCTCCGTTTCGCGCGGGTACCATAATCTTCCCGAGGCCACAGCTGAGGCCTTCGTTGACGGCTGGTTCAAGACGGGAGATCTTGCTTCAATTGACGACCGAGGCCACGTGAGGATTACTGGCCGAAAGAAGGAACTGATCGTCACTGCGGGTGGCAAGAATGTTTCTCCAGAAATTTTGGAAGATGCTCTTTCCACGCACCCCCTTATCGCAAACATCATCGTCGTCGGTGATAACCGCCCCTATATCGGCGCGCTCATCTCATTAGATACCGAGATGCTCCCCGAATGGCTACGCTCGCATGGACTGCCCATCGTGGACGCGGCCCAAGCAGCCGAACTCCCTGCAGTTCGCGAGTCTTTGGAGCGCGCCATTGCCAGAGCAAATAAGAAAGTCTCACGCGCGGAGTCAATTCGACGCTATCGGATTGTTAATGCCGCATTCACGGTGGAGAACGGCTACATGACCCCATCGTTGAAGCTCAAGCGACGTCGCGTTCTGGCGGACTTCGCCGATGAGGTAGAGGCTCTCTACGAATCCGGGACTACTCCCGAAGCTCAGTGAAGTTGTGTGGGGCGGCTAGAAAAGATCTAGCCGCCCCACACAACTTGTTCACACATCTGAGAAGTGCTTACTTCCCGTTGAAGATTTCTGCCAAGAATTGGCCGGTAAAGGATTCCTCGACCTGCGCGACTTCCTCAGGAGTACCTTCGGCAACAACAGTGCCACCTCCGCTGCCTCCTTCGGGTCCCATGTCGATCACCCAGTCAGCACTCTTAATAACGTCCAAGTTATGCTCAATAACGATGACCGTATTGCCCTTATCGACGAGGCTTTGCAAGACGAGCAGCAACTTGCGGATATCTTCCGTATGCAGACCCGTTGTCGGTTCATCGAGAACGTAGACAGTGCGGCCAGTTGAGCGTCGTTGGAGTTCTGAGGCAAGTTTCACTCGTTGTGCTTCACCGCCCGACAGCGTGGTCGCAGCCTGGCCGAGGCGCACATAGCCCAATCCAACTTCCACCAAAGTGTTCAGGTGGCGCGCGATACGCGAGATAGGCGCGAAGAATTCTGCGGCCTCGGCAATGGGCATATTGAGGACGTCAGCGACGCTCTTTCCCTTGTACAAAATCTCCAGCGTTTCGCGGTTGTAGCGAGCGCCGTGGCAGACTTCGCAGGGAACGTAGACATCCGGAAGGAAGTTCATCTCAATCTTGAGAGTACCGTCTCCCTTGCAGGATTCGCAGCGACCTCCCTTGACGTTGAAAGAAAAGCGCCCCGGACCGTAACCGCGCAGCTTCGCTTCAGGGACCTCAGCAAAGAGTTTGCGGATCTGATCCCACACACCTGTATAGGTAGCGGGGTTCGAGCGAGGCGTACGGCCGATCGGCGACTGATCAACATGCACGACTTTATCGAGCTCATCGGTTCCAGTAACCGAGCGATGCCGTCCTGGAACTAGGCGTGCACCGTTGAGGCGCGTCGCCAGTGAACGGTAGAGAATCTGGTTGACCAGAGTCGACTTTCCTGAACCTGATACACCTGTTACGGCGATAAATGTTGAGAGCGGGAAGGAAACCGTCACGTTTTGCAAATTGTTCTCGTAAGCGCCCTTCACCGTAATTTGTCGCTGAGGATCGTGCGGACGCCGAGTGGCGGGAATGGCGATTGAACGCTTGCCACTTAAATATTGACCGGTCAGAGAGCGCTTATTTCGGCGAAGTTCGTCAAGCGTTCCGCTGTGGACAATCCAGCCGCCGTTCTCACCCGCGCCAGGACCAACGTCAACAATCCAGTCAGCTGCTTCAATCGTCTCTTCATCGTGCTCGACAACAATCAGAGTATTTCCAAGATCACGAAGTCTTTCCAAGGTCGCAATAAGCTTGCGGTTATCGCGTTGGTGAAGACCAATCGAGGGTTCGTCGAGAACATAGAGCACACCGACAAGACCTGAACCGATCTGTGTTGCCAGGCGGATACGCTGCGCCTCCCCGCCGGAGAGGGTGGCAGCGCCTCGTGAAAGGGTCAAATACGACAAACCCACATCCACGAGGAAGTTCAAGCGCGCACGAATTTCAGTCAAGATCGGTGCGGCAATGACCGAGGAGCGTTCCTCGAACTCAACATGATCCAGATGGTTCTTCGCCTGACTAATCGACAGATCCGAAAGCTGAGCAATTGATAGATCGCCAACAGTGACTGCAAGAACTTCCGGACGAAGCCGAGCTCCATGACACGCGCTACAGGGTACCTCGCGCATGTAGGAGTCCATCCGGTCAACCACGAGCTGTGATTCGGTTTCTTCTTTTTTGCGCTGAATGTAAGTCAGCGCACCTTCAAACCCAGTCGTGTAGGAACGTTCACGTCCCCAGCGGTTTCGGAATTTAACCTTCACCTCATAATTGCGACCGTTGAGGATGGCATCACGAACTTGAGCGGGGAGATCTTTCCACGGAGTGTCCATGGAAAATCCGAGTTCTTGAGAAAGCGCCGACAACAGGTGCTTGTGGTACTTAAAATTCGAATTCCAGACTATGACAGCGCCCTGTGCGAGGGAAAGCTCCTCATCTGGAACAACAAGTTCAGGATCGACTTCGAGCTTCGACCCAAGCCCTGAGCACTCCGGACACGCGCCATAGGGAGCGTTGAATGAGAAGGTTCGTGGTTCAATCTCGTCCAAAGCGAGTGGGTGGTCATTGGGGCACGAACGTTTCTCTGAATACTTGCGGCGACGCTCGGGATCATCCTCATCGAGATCAATGCAATCAATCACGACAAGACCATCGGATAAACGCAGCGATGTTTCAACAGAATCGGTCAAACGCTGACGCATACCTTCGCGGACGACAAGGCGATCAACGACAACTTCAATCGTGTGCTTGAGCTTCTTCTCGAGAGGTGGAACCTCTTCCAAACGCATCAATTGTCCGTCGATAATCGCACGTACATATCCGGAAGCTTTGAGCTCTTCAAGAAGATCTTGATATTCACCCTTGCGCCCACGAACTACAGGAGCTAGTACCTGGAAGCGCGTGCCCTCCGGCATTGAGCGAACGCGGTCGACAATCTGCTGTGGAGTCTGAGCTTGGATACGCGCACCACATGTTGGGCAGTGGGCGATACCAGCGCGCGCATACAACAGACGCAGGTAATCGTGGATCTCGGTAATTGTGCCCACCGTTGAGCGAGGATTACGCGATGTCGACTTTTGGTCGATCGAAACCGCCGGGGACAGTCCTTCGATGAAATCAACGTCGGGCTTATCCATCTGGCCGAGGAATTGCCGCGCGTATGAGGACAGAGATTCGACGTAGCGTCGTTGTCCTTCAGCGAAAATTGTATCGAAAGCGAGAGAGGACTTGCCCGAGCCTGACAATCCTGTAAAGACAATCATCGAATCGCGAGGGAGGTCAAGATCGACACCCTTGAGATTGTGCTCGCGCGCACCGCGGACAATTAACTGATCATGCACCCAATCAGTTTACGTGTTGACACGTTCTTTTTCTCGAACATGTGTTCTTAATCGCGTGCGCGACCTTCTTCTTCAGCTTCACGAAGCCGACCCAAATAGAGGACACGTGAGAACGCCTCAATCACAGCACCGGCACACAGGCCAGCACACACGATAACAGGCCACAAGGAAGCTGAAGGCCAGTCGAAAGCAAAGAATTGACGGGCAACGGGAATGAAGACACCGAGTACTCCCCCGGCGGCCATCGTACAAATGAGTGCAATGCGCCAAGGTACAAGAGGACGCGCAGTAATTGACAGCAACCACAGCCCCGCGATCAACACAGTAAGAGCTGCCGCAGTGGATCCGAGCGTGGTTCCATTTCCAACCGAGGAATAGACGGCAAGAGCGCTCACGCCAAGGACAATGCCGCTCGGGATAGCCAAAGAGAGGGTTCGAACGAGGAAGCCTGGAACATAACGCCTATTGTTTGGCCCAAGCGCAATAAAGAACGCGGGGATACCAATGGTCAGAGTGTCGACATAGGTGAAGTGGCGTGGGAGGAAAGGATAGCGCCATGCAAAAATCGCGCTCAGAATCACAAAGAGTGTGGCGTAGGTTGTCTTGGCGAGGAACAGAGAAGAGACGCGCTCCATATTCGCCATGATGCGTCGGCCCTCACCCAGAACGCTCGGTAATACAGAGAACTTCTGATCGACCAAAACAAGCTGCGAAACCGCTTTTGTCGCTGCGGCGCCGTTACCCATTGCAATGCCAAGATCCGCATCTTTGAGAGCAAGGGCGTCATTGACGCCATCACCTGTCATCGCGACGCAGTGTTTTTGAGTCTGAAGAGCTTTAACCAATGCACGTTTCTGTTCGGGAGTCACGCGCCCAAAGACATCAGTAGACTCAACGATCGCCAAGAATTCGGGTGAGGTCGGATCGCTCGGAAGCTGGCGTGCATCGAATGCTTGAGGCGCATTGCCATCTGGTGATTGCAAACCAACTTGAGCTGCCAGTGCGGCAACGGTTGTCGGGCTATCTCCAGAAATAATCCGAACGCGCACTCCTTGCCTGCGGAAATAGGCCAAGGTCTCACGAGCATCGTCTCGAAGGTCTTCCTCAAGGACAAGCAACGCAAGAGGCAAGGGATGCGCAGGAAGTGTCTGGTCATGAACTTTTTGGCCGTAGCGAACAACGACGAGGACACGCAATCCTTCCTCGGCGTACAGGCGGACTTTCTGACGAAGACCTTCAAGTTCCTCGATCCCATCGATGAGCATCTCAGGAGCACCCATCACGATCGAGGACTCCGCACTCCCCCACGCTGCCCATTTTCGTGCAGAAGAGAAGGGAATCGTCCAGGAATCCGCGCATTGCTCTAAGGGTAAGGAAGAATCTGAGTCCAGGTATTCCTTTACCGCATGGGCAGTCGCGTTGGTCTCATCATCATTAAGAACGCGAAGAGCAGTAAACAGTTCCTTATCGAAATCGTGCGTGTCAAGAACTTCGAGCGAACGCAAACGAATGCCACCGGTGGTCAGTGTCCCTGTCTTGTCCAAGCACAGAGCATCCACGCGGGCCAGAACCTCAACAGCCGGAAGTTCTTGAACAAGCGCGCCTCGACGGGCCAAAGTTGCAGATCCAATTGCGAAATTCATCGAGGTCAGGAGAACCAAACCTTGAGGGATCATTCCGACGACGCTCGCAACAGCCAAGACTAAAGCGTGCTGCCACGCATGAGGAACTCCGTCACCGGCAATGCGAGTCTGTGACCATAAGGTCAGCAGAATAATCGGCGGCAGGGCGACCGAAATAACGCGAAGAATCTTATTGATCCCCTGCTGGATTTCAGAAGTTGCCAAAGAGAAAGTCCGTGCGTGGCGAGCGATTCCCTGCGCATACAGGTCAGCTCCCACCGCTTGGACATGCATCAATCCGGAACCAGCGACAACCGATGTGCCTGCAAGAACCTGATCGCCAAGTTGTTTCAGGACTGGGCGCGATTCGCCGGTCAGCATCGATTCGTCAATTTCGAGGCCGGATACCTCGAGGATTTCGCCATCAGCCGCAATTTGGTCACCCAAACGGAGCTCGACGATATCGTCAAGAACGATATCGTCGACATCGATCTGTTCAGTGAGGCCATCTCGACGTACTTGTGCCCGCGGAGCATCGACTATTGCGAGGTTGTCTAGGGTCCGCTTCGCGCGCACTTCGGAAAAAATTCCGATGATCGCATTAATGATCATGATTCCGCCAAAAACTGCGTCTTGCCAGGATCCGAAAACAATCACAATGACCATCGCAACGCTGAGGATCGCGTTAAACAGAGTCAAGACATTTGCTCGGATGATCGAGGCCAATGAGCGAGAAGAGGGCAACTTCGTGACATTGAGCTGCCCGGCCTGGCGTCGGGCTTCAACTTCTTGCCTCGTTAAGCCGGTGATTGTAGTTTCTGGCGTGTTCGTTGTCACTTGGGCTAGCTCCTGGTCTTCTGGCGGCGAGAATGAATAAGCGAAGTAATAACGGTAATGATCAAGGTACCGGCAATAACGCCCAAAGAAATGGGAATACCAATCTCCGGTACGGAGTGGATCGGCTGGCCGCCGTTAATGAAGGGCACGGAGTTCTCGTGCATGGCATGAAGAACAAGCTTGATGCCAATGAATCCAAGAATCACAGCAAGGCCGTAGTTCAGGAAGACAAGCTTCTCCAAAAGACCGTCGATGAGGAAGAAGAGCTGACGAAGGCCAAGAAGAGCGAAGGCATTGCAGGCAAAGACCAAATAGGACTCCGTGGTGAGCCCAAGAATCGCAGGAATTGAATCGAGTGCGAACATGAGGTCTGCCGACCCCAATGCAAGAACGACAAGGAAGAGCGGAGTAACGGAAGTGCGCCCGCTGTGCCGGTAAAAGAAGCGATCACCGATATAGCCATCGGTCACCGGGAAGATACGGCGGACAAAACGAACAAAGCGATTCTCTTCAACTTCTTCCTCTTCTTGTTCTTCCGAGGCGCCCTCCCGTGCCTGGGAATAAGCGGTCCACAAGAGCCACGCACCAAAGAAGAAGAACATCCACGTAAAGCGATTGACTAGCGTGACACCGACAACGATGAAGAAAGCGCGGAAGATCAGCGCCAAAATGATGCCCGCCAATAATGCCTTCTGCTGAAATTCACGAGGAACCCTAAAGGAGGACATGATGATGACGAAAACAAAGAGATTATCCAGCGAGAGCGACCATTCCATCATGTAGCCGCTGTAGAACTGGATGGCAAAGCTTGGACCATAGATAGCCCAGATAGCAACACCGAAAGCAACCGCAAGAGCAACGTAGCCCAAAGTCCACGCTGTCGCTTCTTTCATCGATGGTGCATGAGGTTTACGTACGTGTCCAACAATATCGGTCGTAATCAGCGCAATAACAACGATGGCTAGGCCGATCCAGCCAAGGATGTGTACGTCCACAAGTGACCTTTCAGGGAGTGAGGCTTGAGGTCTCTTCCCACCCATTATTGGGCGGCAACACCGGGTACCGAGGCGATACCGCGTTGACGATGGTGCGCTTCGTGGGAGTACTCCCCTCACTCATAGAGTAACAACGATTCTGCTCACACTCCTACATAAGAATGCCAAGTCGTTAAGAGCTTCACACCGCAGTGCTCTAAACTCGATGGGGTGAGCGTTAAAGACCCTGCAGCCCAGATTTCCCGACTGCGTCGCCTGAAGGAGACCCTTTTCGGGTCAACCCAGGCCCCTTTTGAGCTCCCGGTTGTACGCTCGTGCGCATTTGATACTACTCGCCTCGCTCACGCCGCCGGAGTCTCACGTCTCGCTGAATTGGGTAGACGTGAGGTACGTGAACTTGATCCTTCTGTCCTTGCAAACACTGATCTCTTTTTTACCGAAGTACGCAACGCACTGGAACACCGCGGAATTATCTGGCTCATCGGCCCCATCAATCGCGAGGAACTTAAGCGCCTTGCCGGTCCTTTGTTCCATCTTTTTGTTAACGTTGGGGCCGAGCACTCCAAAGAGCGCACAGTCTTTGCCTTGAGAGTCAGCAAGCTCGTTCACGAGTTGCTCCCTGATCCAGGCTTTCGTGAGGCTCTCCAGGGGATGAATGCAACGCGAACTCCACACGGCCTCGTACACCAAATCGAAGCCAGCGGGGTCACGGTCTACAAGCGTTCGCTGATCACCCGAATCCTCAAAGATCCGCGTGTATGGGTCTACCTCGTGGTTTTTGTGTACTCCTCATTGCGCGCCCTACCGGTGATCTTCGTCCCACAATTCCATGGATCAGTCCTCGTCTTGTGGTCGATCGACGTCCTGACCGCAGTTCCCTACACCTGGGGAATCCTCGCAATGATCACCGCCTCGAGGCCACTGGAGCGCTACGCCGGTGCGATCGTCGCGCTGGTGACCTTTATCTCGCCATACGTTTACTTTTGGATCCACGGACGCGGATACCCAGGATCGGTGGTTGTCATTGTCGCTCTGATGATCCTCGCGTCAATCGCAACTGAAGTGTGGCGCTCGGTCCAAAACTCGCGACTGGTGAAACGCTACTCCGCGTCACGCAACTCCTGAGGAATCCCCTGGATGGAACGGATTGCGCTCACAACGAGGATCCAAATCCCGGCAACCCACCAAATTCCTGTGAGGATGATTGGGCGTACAGGGGCGTAGGCAACGAGCGCTGCCGTCGCAGCAACCCACACCAGTGCCGCCACAATGTTAAGTGCACGCAAACGCCCGACTCTGAATGGATGAACGAAGGCAATCGGAGCGACCGTCAGTACCGCCAAAATAACCGTGGCAACAACGTTGAAAACCGCGCCAGTCTGGAAAATCCACATAATTGCAGCTACGACATTCCAAGCAGCCGGGAATCCCATGAAGTAGTGGTCAGGGGTTTTCAGCGACACATTGCAGTAGCAGAACATCGATGAGATGCAGACCAACAGGGCCATGCCGATACCAAGTGCCCGCGATCCAAAAGGAAGGTGGAAGGCCATGAACAGAGCAGGGATGAAAGTCCACGTCAGATAGTCAACGATATTGTCCAGAGTTGCCCCATCGAAGCCAGGCGCGTATTCACTGACGCGAACTGCCCGCGCGATTGAGCCGTCGACGGCGTCAACGAGAAGTGCGATTCCCAGCCACAACCACATATGGCGGATATGCCCTTCGAAGAGAGCAATCGTTGCAAGTGTTGCCCAGAGAACACCGGTCAGAGTGAAGGCGTGAGCACCCCATGCCATAGCACGCTTATGAAAAGGAACGGGACGCGTTTGCGTGTGCGCCGTCGTAGACACAATCGACTCCCAAAGTCGCGAACAAGAACGTACCTATCTTAAGCGTTTCTCTGAGCAATACCTACCACTTTCCACAAGTCGTTAGTGAGCGGCTTTCATCGCGCGAAGTTCTTTCTTCAGTTCACTGAGTTCATCACGAAGCCTTGCCGCAAGCTCAAATTGAAGATCCTGAGCTGCCTCCATCATTCGATCAGAAAGCTGACGGATCAGTGCTTCCAAATCACTTTCGGCCATCTGAGCAAGTTCTTCGCGTGTGCGCGTTAAGCCTTCACGCCCCGCAAACGAAGCCATCTCATCGGCGCGAATATCGCTGGCTACGCGTTCGCGCCTATATCCGCCCTCGAGCAACTCTGCTGTGTCGACTTCTTCACGAGCGAGCATGTCCGTGACATCTGCAATCTTTTTACGCAGAGGCTTGGGATCAATACCGTGTTCGGTGTTGTACGCGATCTGAATTTCACGGCGCCGTTCGGTTTCGTCGATTGCAGCACGCATCGAATCGGTGATGTCATCGGCGTACATGTGAACTTCGCCAGAGACATTACGCGCGGCGCGCCCAATCGTCTGAATGAGAGAACGAGTCGAACGCAGGAAGCCCTCCTTGTCTGCGTCCAAGATTGAAACGAGAGAAACTTCCGGAAGGTCCAAACCTTCCCTCAAAAGGTTAATTCCCACAAGAACGTCGAAAGTTCCCAAACGCAACTCACGCAAAAGCTCAACTCGTCTCAGGGTATCGACATCTGAGTGCAGGTATTCAACCTTCACTCCGCGCTCGGCAAGGTACGTCGTCAGGTCCTCAGCCATCTTCTTTGTCAGCGTTGTCACAAGAACGCGTTCGTCACGCTCGACACGCTCACGAATCTGCTCGAGAAGGTCATCAACTTGGCCTTGAGTCGGCTTAACCACAACCTTCGGATCGACAAGACCCGTGGGGCGAATGATCTGTTCCACTACCCCATCGGACCTATCGAGTTCATAGGATCCTGGCGTGGCTGAAAGGTACACGGTCTGACCAATGCGCTCGGTAAATTCATCCCATTTCAGCGGCCGGTTGTCCATTGCCGAAGGCAAGCGGAAGCCATGCTCGATCAATGTACGTTTGCGCGACATATCCCCTTCAAACATTGCTCCGATTTGGGGAACTGTCACATGCGATTCATCAATAACGAGTACAAAGTCATCAGGGAAGTAATCGAGAAGAGTATGAGGCGGAGTACCTGCCTCGCGCCCATCAATATGGCGTGAGTAGTTTTCGACACCCGCACATGTCCCGATTTCTTTGAGCATCTCCAAGTCATAGGTTGTGCGCATTCGCAGACGCTGCGCCTCGAGCAATTTCCCCTGTGATTCGAACCATTCAAGACGCTCTTCAAGCTCCGCCTCAATCGAAGCAATTGCACGTTTCATTCGTTCTTCGCCCGCAACATAGTGCGAGGCAGGAAAGAGATAAACATGATCGACTTCTTTAATGACATTGCCCGTTACAGGATGGAGTACAGCAAGAGAATCAATCTCATCGCCAAACATTTCAATCCTGATTGCCAGTTCTTCATAGACGGGAATGATCTCGACGGTATCCCCGCGCACTCTGAAGGTCCCGCGCGTGAATCCAAGGTCGTTTCGCGCATACTGCATGGAAATGAACGCCCGCAGGAGGTCATCGCGGTCAATCGTCATTCCTCGACTCAGCTCAATCATTCGTGCGACATATTCTTCCGGCGTACCAAGGCCGTAAATACATGAAACGGAAGAAACAACGACGGTATCACGGCGAGTCAGCAAAGAATTTGTCGCACTGTGACGTAGCCGTTCGACTTCTTCGTTGATCGACGAGTCTTTTTCGATAAAAGTATCGGTCTGAGGAACGTAAGCTTCCGGCTGATAGTAGTCGTAGTACGAGACGAAGTACTCGACCGCATTCTTGGGCAACAGCTGGCGAAACTCTGCAGCTAGCTGCGCAGCCAAGGTCTTGTTGGGTTCCAAAACCAAAGCTGGACGCTGAATTTCCTCGATCAGCCACGCCGTTGTCGCGCTCTTACCGGTTCCCGTAGCCCCCAGCAGAACAATGTCTTGTTCACCCGCGCGAAGTCTCTCGGCAAGCTCGTGAATAGCCTTCGGCTGGTCACCCGACGGGGTGTATTCAGAAATCACTTCAAAGGGGTATTCCTGACGAAGGATGGGGGTATCGCTCATAGTCTTAGGCTAAGGAATTCTCGGAGGTTCTGCGCGCTCACCGCCGCAAAGATAGCGAACTTAGGATTCGAGGATCGTGATGGTCGGCCTCACTTACGACGCATAAGGTCGGTGCAGGCGTTCTTCGAGATGAAGATTGCCTGCACCGACCCCTTGTGCACTGCTTCGTACGTTGTTAGGAAGCTATGCCTCATTTACGCCGAGGGCTCATGTGTTGAGCAGTTGCAGGCGTCGGCCAAGCGAGCATCAGCACTCCCACTACTGCCAAGAGTCCAGCGAACACAAACCCAATGGAGTTACTTCCTGTTGCGGCGAGTGTGCGTGCAGAATTTGGATTCTGAGCAGAGGCAGCTTCTGCGTTTCGCGCGACAACGGCGTTTTGCGTGTCCGCCTCATTGGTGGACGTGATTGCGCTTTGACCGGCACCAATCTCACGTTCGTGCGAGGGTTGCGGAAGAAGCTGCGAAAGCGCAGGTTGCTCATTGGACGGTGAGGCATCAGGCTGGTTCACCGATGTGTCTCCTGCTCCTTCAGTCGAAGGATTCGCAGGTGCTTCAGATGGCGCCGATGCCGTCGCCTCTGGGCGCGTAGGTAGGGTTGAGCTTGCTGCTTCCGTAGGCTGAGCCGGCGCTGTAGCATCGCTGCTTCGACGAGCTCGCGGGGGACGCTGCGTAGTTGCAGACGCCACCGGTTCCGAGGCCGTGGGCTGAGTAGAGGGCGCTACAGTGGTTGGTCGCGGCGTAGCCTTTGGATCTTCGGAAGGCGTGGGCGCTGAAACAGTCGGTACCGGCATGGGTGCGACCGAGGCCGTGGGCTGAGTGGAGGGGGCTGCGCTTGTGGGCTGAGCAGGCACGCTCGGTTGCACTGTTACTTCACTCGAAGGCTGAGGGGCCGCAGTAGTCGGCATGGGAGCAGGCGCCGTCGTCACAGTCGGTTGAGTACTAGGTTCTGGATCGGCGGTAGCCGTTGAGGGAAGCGGGGCTGGCTCGCTCGTGGCATTGCTGTTCTTCTTCCACACACGGACGTAGTCAACGAGCATGTCGGAACCAGCACCTTGATAGGCTTCCTTGAACTTAATCGCATCGGTGTACGTCGTATCACCACGCTCAGAGGCTAGGAAAGAACCCCCAACCATGTGGTTGAGACGAAGCACCATGCCATTGGCATCATTGATAAAGGGGTTATCTCCTTTAACTTGATCGTAAGTGACGGTGTGTCCCCGCTTCCCATCCAAATAGAAGGTGATTGAGTTCCCGTTCTTTTCCACACCATAGGTATGGAACTGAGTCTGCGAAGTACCATCGCCTCCGAGCTGTCCCATGTGCTGCTCAGTCTTTTGAGGATTCCCGACCCGAGGTGTATGAACATTCGCTTGTAGGAAGTTCGGATCCCATCCTTTAGCTTCGACGACGTCAATCTCACCGTGAGCCGGGAAAGATGCCGGGGCAATACCGGTCATCCAAAATGCTGGCCACGATGCAACGGCACTAGGGAGTTTGATACGTGCCTCAGCATAGAAGTCGCCATAGGCGGCGTACTTTATGCCTTTGTTGTCGCGCGTCTGAACCATTGCTGATGTGAAAGGAGCTTTGTAGGTTTCGGAGCGCCCATTGACCGTTCGAGTGCATTCACGGTCGACCGTGATCATTGAACGCGAGCGACTGTCATACTTTTGACGCGTTGGCTCATACTTCGCGGTCAAATGGAGATTTCCACCCGAGACGGACGCATTCTCCTTCGAATCGGTGTACTGGGCCTGTGAGCGCGTTTTCGGGTCAAAGCAGGAGTATTCGTATCCCCACTTCGAAGTGTCAAGTTCATTTCCGGTGAATTCATCCTGAAAGATCAGAGTGTTGTATCCCAGGGCTTGAACTTCATTGGGAGTCGGCTGAACATCGCCTGCGCTTGCAAAAGACAGTCCTCCCACCGTCATCGCTGCACCGAGCGCCAATGTTCCAAGCGTACGCACAGCTCTATTCCCCGAAAAACGATTCGTCTTTACGTGTGCCATTTATCCTCACTCTGCGGCAAATGTCGACTACGAAACCAGAGGTCATCCCGTATCACGTACGAGAAGCTGCCAAATCAATGGACCAGCGCAATCTCTGATTCCCGGCGCTCAGGCCGATACCGGTTTACTTACATGTTCAAATCTATAGTTGCAGGTAAACCTGGTTTTTCCTGAGTGATTTCCGGATTAATAGTTGAAGATTTCCCATTGAAATAATGGGAAAACTGGGCGAATACTGAAGCCTATATTCGGTTAAATCCCCGAGGGGCTCAGCCAACGCGCAACGAAGGTACGGGTCAGATTTGTCAGATCTTCTTCACTGCCTGAGTTGTCGACCCATATCGAGGCAATGCCCCGACGCTGCTCGTCACTCACTTGCCTGCTGATGCGCACTGCCGCTTCTTGCCTACTCATCCCGCGTTTTTCCAAACGGTCAAGACGCACATCCAACGGAGCACTCACCATGATGACCCCATCGAATGCATCCGCATCTTCGTGCCTTGTCAGTAGTGGCACATCATAGACAGCGAGCTTCCCGTCTCCAGCTTGCGCAAGACGTTCCTGCGCCAAAGCAGCGATTGCTGGATGAGTAAGTGAATTAAGCAGAGCTGTACCTTCGGCTGAAGAAAAAGCGCGTTGGGCTAAGAGCTGTCGGTCAAGTACCCCGCCTGCTCCGACAAGGTCACTCCCAAAATTCACAAGCACCGCCTCGTAGACGGGATGATCGGGGGAAAGTACCTCGCGCGCAAGTTCGTCCGCGTCGACAATGTGCGCGCCGAGGCCTCGTAAAGCGCGCGCGAGCGTGGACTTACCGGCGCCGATTCCCCCGCTGAGAGCAAGCACGTGGGATGGTCCCAAGGGATGCGCCTCGGGAATCGCTCGTAAGAGAATAGCGCTCGATGAACCTGAGCAAATGAGAGTGTTCACATCTGAAGCGTAGAACAATGAACAGCACTTGGCTAAAGAGGTATGAAATGACAGAATCTCAGGAGTACTTATCACTTCTAGAGGGTTTGAAGCATTATTGTGACTGAATCGACGACGACTACACACAGCAGGCGCTCGCAGGGAACGGGCTTGCTGATCGCAACATCGCTCACGCTGTTTTCGATGTTCTTTGGTGCGGGAAACCTGATTTTCCCTCCAATTATGGGAGCGAACTCAGGTACGCACTTTAACTTAGCCATGATTGGCTTCCTCATTGGTGGCGTCGCGCTTCCCGTCATTGCGATCATTGCAATCGCATTATCGGGAAGTGACCTGCGTGATCTGTCTGGCCGCGGAGGCAAGTATTTTGGAATTGCTTTCTCATGCATGGTTTATCTGTCGATCGGCGCCTTCTATGCTCTGCCACGAACCGGTGCTGTTTCCTTCTCGACGGCCGTCGCACCGCTCATTCATTCAACCGCTTTCGTTTCATCGTTAGTCTTCAACGCATGCTTTTTCGGCATCGCGTTGTTCTTGTCATGGAACCCGAGACAGATCATCCATCACCTCGGTAAAATCCTGACCCCTGTCCTGCTTGTTTTACTCGTGCTCTTGGTCTTTTTGTCTTTGGCGAAGCTACCGCCTTCAGAGGCTGCTCCGGTTGGGCAATACGCAAGCGCTCCCCTAACCGCAGGTCTCCTTGATGGCTACATGACGATGGATTCCATCGCAGCTCTTGCATTTGGAATTATCGTTGTTGCATCTTTCGATCAGGGAGAAGGCGGACTCAGCGGGATCAAGCTCGTTCGCAAGACCAGCTCTGCCGGTGTAATCGCTGGCATTTTACTTGGCCTAGTCTACGTTGGACTCGGCCTGATCGGTCACGTCATTCCCAGCGGTCAAAGCTACTCCGACGGGGCTGCACTCTTGGCCGACGCTTCACGCATCACCATGGGAACTGCCGGACAGGTCGTCTTCGGATTGATCGTTCTCACCGCGTGCATGACAACTGCGGTTGGCCTTCTTGCCGCAACCTCGGAGTTCTTCGAGCGACTTATTCCGCGGATCCCCTACAAAACCTGGCTCGTTGGGTTCACGATCATTTCCTTCGTCTTGGCATCAGCCGGACTCAAGGCAGTGCTCAACGTTGCGGTGCCGATTATTACCTTCCTCTACCCAATCGCAATTTCAATCATCTTCGTTACGATCGTCACGCATCCGCTGCGCTACTCGATGCGCATTCATTGGACATTCCGCCTGGGAGTCTGGGTTGCCAGCCTATGGTCACTTCTAACCACTGCGATCTCGCTGGGAATCTTGACCTTCGCTTCTCCTGTGCTTGCGTGGAGTCCCGGGCAGGATCTTCAGCTTGGTTGGGTTCTTCCCTCATTGGGCGCAGCTCTCCTTGGTCTGCTCGCCGATATCGTCTTATCCAAGCGCACTCAGGAATAATTATCGCGCGCTGGTACTGAAGTGGCCCGTCTCGAAAGAGACGGGCCACACTCTTTGGTATAGAGAGCTTAGCGGACGCTTCGTCCTGCGCTTCAATGAAGAATCTGGATCAAGTAATGCGCTCTCGTCACTAACAGTTTCTCCCATTCACCGGCCGAACAGTGACAGCGGTATCGCCGCACAATGCCAACAAAAAACCTGGGGCCCCGGTTTTCACCGGGGCCCCAGAACTGACTATGAGCGCTTAGGCGCTGCGATTCAGTTGTTGGTCAGCTTCTCACGAAGTGCTGCAAGTGCCTCGTCAGAAGCGAGGGTGCCTTCGGAGTCGACCGGGGTCGAGTACGAGGCCTGCTCTTCAACTGCGGGAGCTGCTTCGGCGTCCTCTTCAAGAGCCTTTGCAACCTGAGCCTTGTGGGCTTCCCAACGAGCCTGAGCCTGTGCGTACTGAGCTTCCCAAGCCTCACGCTGTGCCTCGTAGCCTTCCATCCATTCCTGGGTTTCGGGATCGAAGCCTTCGGGGTACTTGTAGTTGCCCTCTTCGTCGTACTCAGCGGCCATGCCGTAGAGCGAAGGATCAAACTCTTCAGAGTTGGGATCGACGCGCTCGTTGGCCTGCTTCAGGGACAGCGAGATACGACGACGTTCGAGGTCGATATCGATGACCTTGACGAAGACCTCGTCGCCAACCTTGACGACCTGCTCGGGCAGCTCAACGTGACGCTGAGCGAGCTCGGAGATGTGAACCAGACCTTCAATTCCGTCTTCAACACGCACGAATGCGCCGAAGGGAACGAGCTTGGTGACCTTGCCGGGCACAACCTGGCCGATGGCGTGGGTGCGCGCGAAGGTCTGCCACGGATCTTCCTGGGTGGCCTTGAGCGAGAGCGACACGCGCTCGCGGTCCATGTCGACGTCCAAGACCTCGACGGTGACTTCCTGGCCAACCTCGACGACCTCTGAGGGGTGATCAATGTGCTTCCACGAAAGCTCGGAGACGTGAACCAGACCGTCAACGCCGCCGAGATCAACGAATGCACCGAAGTTCACGATGGAGGACACGACACCACTGCGGACCTGGCCCTTCTGAAGGGTGTGCAGGAAGTTGGTGCGAACCTCAGACTGGGTCTGCTCAAGCCATGCGCGGCGTGACAGAACAACGTTGTTGCGGTTCTTGTCCAGTTCAATGATCTTGGCTTCGATCTCACGACCGATGTAGGGTGCGAGATCGCGAACGCGACGCATTTCAACGAGGGATGCAGGAAGGAAGCCACGCAGGCCGATGTCTAGGATCAGGCCGCCCTTGACAACCTCGATGACGGTACCGGTAACAACGCCGTCTTCTTCCTTGACCTTCTCGATCTGTCCCCAGGCGCGCTCGTACTGTGCACGCTTCTTCGACAGGAGCAGGCGACCTTCCTTGTCCTCCTTCTGGAGAACCAGGGCCTCGATCTGATCACCAACGGCAACCACATCGTCCGGGTTGACATCGTGCTTGATGGAAAGCTCGCGAGAGAGGATCACACCCTCGGTCTTGTAGCCAATGTCAAGAAGGACCTCATCGTGGTCAACCTTGACGACAGTGCCCTCGACGATGTCGCCATCGTTGAAGTACTTGATGGTCTCGTCAATAGCGGCGAGCAGGTCCTCGCGGGACCCAATGTCGTTCACTGCAACCTGGGGCGTTGAAACTGCCGGCTGCGAGTTGGTGCTGGTCATGTAGTTGTGTTCTCCGAAACGGACGTATTACTAGATATGGACAATTGCGGCTGCAGGGTGCAAATGGCTATCGCACACAGCAGTACCTTGAGCATTCTAACAGACTGGGGCCGAAAGTCCACCCACCTTAGTGCGCAGCGTCTTTCCACGTCGGCCCGAAGCCAATTGCCACTTCCAAAGGAACTCGCAGAGACATCACGCCTTCCATCCCTTCGCGCACAAGTTGACGCAGTTTCTCCTCTTCACCCGGCGCGACATCAAAGAGCAACTCGTCATGGATCTGGACCAGCATCCTCGATTTAAGACCTGAGTCTTTGAGCTGCTTGTGCACATCCAGCATCGCCATTTTGACAATATCAGCGGCGCTTCCTTGAATCGGAGCGTTCAGCGCGGCTCGTTCAGCCATCTCCCGTCGCGTTCGATTCGCCGAATGCAAATCCGGAAGATAGCGCCTCCGTCCCCGAATTGTTTGAGTCCAGCCCCATCGGCGAGCTTCGTCAACAAGACCTTCGAGGTAATCATGGACGCCACCGAAGCGTTCGAAATAGCGGTCACGCAGGGCCGCGGCCTCGTGAACGGGAATCTGAAGTTGCGCAGAAAGACCGTAGGCGGACAAACCATAAGCTAGTCCATAGGAGGTTGCCTTAATTCGCGAGCGCTCTTCAGCCGTCACATCTTCCGGCTCAACTCCAAACACCATCGCTGCCATAGTGCGGTGGAGGTCCTCCCCCGAAGAAAAGGCATCGATCAGCCCTGGGTCTTGCGACATATGCGCCATGATTCGCATTTCGATTTGAGAGTAATCCGCGCTCATGAGATTCGTATACGGCTCTTGCGCAACAAACCCGCCACGAATCCGCAGGCCATCAGCGCTACGTGCAGGAATATTCTGCAAATTTGGCTCAGACGAGGCCAAACGCCCCGTCGCCGCAGCGGTTTGCGAAAAAGTCGTGTGGATGCGCTGGTCAACACCGACGCTCGAAATCAAGCCATCAACCATCTGCTTGAGCTTGATGCGGTCACGATGGACTAGCAAGTGACGGAGGAAGTCATTTCCAGTTTTTTCGAAAAGCTCCGTCAAGGCCTCGGCGTTAGTCGTGTATCCGGTCTTCGTCTTCTTTGTCTTGGGCAGAGCAAGTTCCTCGAAGAGGACGGTTTGGAGCTGTTTAGGAGATGAGAGATTAACTTCGTGCCCCAGCACGTCCCATGCCCCACGCTGCGCCGTGTCAACATCCGAAGCAAGTTCATGAGAAAGGGCTGTCAAGAAATCTTCATCAACACCGATTCCGCATTTCTCCATTTGTGCGAGCAAGACCGCAACTGGCATTTCCAAATCATCCAGCAGATGCGACTGGTCGCTTTCCTTCAGTTTGTCAGCAAGGATGACGTCGAGAGAATGCATCCGCGCGGCGTCTTCGGCAAGCTTTCGAGCGCGCTCATCACTGATTCCAACCTCAAAGAGAGTCGTACTATCCTTCTTTTCTTGCGGATCGACCCCCAAATACCGAGCAAAAAGCTGGTCGAGTTGATACCCGCGATGTTCCGAATTCACCAAATAGGCAGCAAGAAGAAGATCAGTGCGCGCGCTTCCGAGCGTCCAACCACGCGCGCCTAAAGCATGAATGCAACCCTTCAGATCGTGCAGGATCAGGCCGTCTTCATTGAGAAGTTTGGCAAGCGCTTGATCTTGCTGTGCTGAAATCAATGCGGTGTCAATAATCAACGCATCAGTCGCCGTCGCAAGTGCAACAACACTGGCTTCCGGAGCGTTCACGCTGAGCGTGCCATCTACCATGAGTGCAAGCTGTCCCGGATGTTCAATGCGCCACTGATCAACAGACGTTGATCCATCAGCAATCGTCCACGACACCTGCGGTTGAATAGCGGCGATCGGGGCTTCGGCCTCGTCATTGTCACTGACGCTCCCCAAACCAATCTTCGCCACCGACAGGACCCGAGAGCGCAGAGAACGAAACTCAAGAGCATCACACAGCTGACTGAGCGCCTGACGGTCGGTCACCTCGCGGCGCAAGTCCGTAATGTCGCACTCAAGATCCATGTCCGTCAGCAGATGATTCAATCGGCGGTTGCGTCGCACGTCCTCGAGGTGCTCGCGCAACGCTTCTCCCCGCTTGCCCGTGATTTTGTCCGCGTTCTCCAGGAGATTGTCGAGGCCATCGAAACGGTTGATCCACTGTGCTGCAGTCTTCGGACCAACACCGGGAACGCCCGGGAGGTTGTCGGAAGTTTCTCCGACGAGCGCAGCGATTTCCGGGTATCGGTAAGGAGGAACCCCATACTTATCTTCAACGCTTTGCGGCGTCATCTCACGCAAGTCACCCGGGCTCATTCCCGGATAGAGAACGGTCACGCTATCGGTGACAGTTTGGAAACTATCGCGATCCCCCGAAGCGACATAGACGCGCATATCCGCATCTGACGCGCGCTTAGCAAGGGTGGCAAGAATATCGTCCGCCTCGAAGCCTTCCTGCGAGAGGGAGCGAATACCCATCGCACTCAGCAGGTCTCGAATCAGCTCAATTTGTCCCTTAAATTCTTCGGGCGTTGCGTCTCGTGTCCCCTTGTATTCGGGGTACTCATCGGTACGGAAGGAATGACGCGAGACATCGAAAGCAACTGCAATATGGCTGGGCTGATAGCTCTCCAACAATTTGATGAGCATTGATGCAAAACCATAGACCGCATTCGTGTGCTGCCCCTGGGCTGTCACGAACTTATCTGCAGGCAGGGCATAAAATGCACGAAAGGCCATTGAATGGCCATCGATGACAAGCATTGTCTCCTTCATAGAAGACACACTACGGCGAGAGGGCACGATGCACACCTTGAATGCAGAAAATCATCGGATGGATAGCTGGGCAAACACCCTTATGTCGCGTCTGGGCATTCGTCTCATTTCGGCTTCCCCTCAAAACGTACTTGCCGAAATGCCTATTGCTGGCAATACTCAGCCTCAGGGTTATCTGCATGGCGGAGCGAGCGCCGCACTTGCAGAAACAGTAGCTTCCCATGCCGCTCAACTTCACGCACATTCTCTTTATGGCGAGGCCGCCATCGCCGTGGGCGTTGAGCTGAGCATTTCACACGTTTCCCCCGGTCGAGGCGACTGGGTTCGCGCGTGCGCTACGGCAGTCCACTTGGGTAAGAGCTCGACTGTTCACACTGTGACTATCACAGATGAACACGATCAAACCCTTGCTGTGGCACGCGTATCGAATCGCGTGTTGCATAACTAAGGGCGCGAGCCAATGCTCGCGCCCTTAGAGAAGTTCAGTGTGGTCCTTAGCCTTCGACCTGGTTAATCACGGCATCGGCGACCTCACGCATCGAAAGCCTGCGATCCATAGAAGTCTTCTGAATCCAGCGGAAGGCATCAGGCTCGCTCATCCCCATATTCTTCATGAGGAGACCTTTCGCGCGATCAACACGTTTGCGAGTTTCAAAACGATCAGTGAGGTCTGCAACCTCTTCTTCAAGGGATTCGATTTCCTGATGGCGGGAAAGAGCAATCTCAACTGCAGGGATAAGATCTGCGGGGCTGAAGGGCTTCACAACGTAGGCCATTGCTCCAGCATCACGAGCACGTTCGACGAGTTCTGTCTGGCTAAAGGCAGTGAGCATGACGACTGCACATGAGAGTTCAGCAAGAATCTTCTCTGCTGCGGTGATGCCATCCATCTTCGGCATCTTGACATCCATGACACACAGGTCCGGCTCAAGCTCAAGAGCAAGCTGGACGGCCTCTTCACCGTTGGAAGCTTCCCCGACAACCTCAAAACCGGCACCGGTGAGCGTCTCCACGATATCGAGGCGAATCAAGCCTTCATCTTCCGCAACAAGAACGCGGCGCGGCTGTGCAACTTCTTCACTCATGTCGTCTTCCTTGTACGATAGTTTGTCACTAGCACCTGTTATATCTTATCCTTATTAGCGCGCTTGCGCTGTCGCCCCGATAGCCCAATTGGCAGAGGCGGTCGGCTCAAACCCGGCTTGTTGTGGGTTCGAATCCCACTCGGGGTACGAATATGTTTCACATTTTCGTCAGTGGCTTTGAGATCACAGTGATCTCAAAGCCACTTTTTCGCGCGATGACACGGAAATAGCGATGCGCATCAGCAGCGTAAATCCATCAAATAAACGACAACTCCGCCAACCAGTAAAGTTGACGGAGTTGACACTAGAGAGACAAATCACATCTCAGGCTGCGGGGATCAGCTCCAAGCCCAAGAATTCCGCAGCTCGATCACGCATTTCAGGGCGTTCCAAGTCATTGAGCGCCTCTTGAATCTTCTGATCGGTCCAATCCTGATACCAAGGACGGACAGCCTCACTCAGCTGCGAAACCGGAACATTGAGCGCCTGGTAGCGACCCTGCGCTGCACGAACCGAAATCTGTGTATTCATTTGATTCATTTCTTTCTCCTCTTCCTTCTTCTGCATCTACCGGTATGCGCTCAAGGTGCGCAGGCAACCAGACTGTAGACGCCGGTAAGGGCAAGCCCTTACGAGTCATCCAACATGGATGAACAGGTAATTATTCCACACACTACTGCGATGTGTCTAGTTATTTTCTCCCATGAGTCCCGTCATAATCATTCGCGCGTAGGCTTCACGACCTTCTTCCGTCAGGTGCTGACCGTCGTCGTAAAAGTACTCATCGTGACCTTCACTGGCTTTATACCAATCGAGAATACCCACTTGCGGATAACGCTGCGCAAGCTGGCGCATCAATGCGTTGTTCTCATCTTGGAAGGGGTAAGGGGCACGGATCGTCACGAAGAATACAGGCCTCTCCCCCGCTGCTTCAATCAAGGGCTGCACTGAATCCATCGATGTAATCGGCCCATTGCCCCCCAAAGCAACAATCACCGGAGATCCGTCATGTCCCTGGGCTAAATCTTCACCGTATACCGCGACTCCCTTTTCGAAGGAACGACCAACTTCCGTATCCGTAAAAGACTGCGGGAAGAGGGTTGGGATCCAGTAGTAGCTTGCTCCTTCAGACACGGAATCACCGATCAAGACCAAGGGAACAGTGCATGTTCCTTCCTCTGGAGAGCATGACCATTGAGAGGTGTCGTAGTTGTTCGGAATAATTGCAGCCTTCGGGTATACCGCCTTCCCCTTCACATCGTGATAGCTGGGAGGCGCTGGGCTTGTCGTCGTCATTTCTTGCGAAGGCGAATCACTTGGAGAAGCAGCAGATGCGGAAGGACTAGAAGCGGCCGAAGCAAAGATCTCGTTGGTTTTCTTCGATGCTGATTCAAGGAAGACTCCAGGAATGCTGGCGATCACAATGCTCACAATCAAAGCAAAGCTCAGCACCGATGTGCACAGCCGAACTCGGCGAGTATTCTTCGCGCCGCCTCGTAAGGCACGCCAAGTCTTCTGATGTGCAAAGGAGGGTGCCTTCTCAACAAAACGATAGCTGGCCTCGGTAATCAGGAGGAAAATGCCAGCTTCCACCACCCAAGCCCACCACGGAAGCGCAGAAGTGCGCCTGGCAGGGTTCATCAGCAGGATCAAGGGATAGTGCCACATGTAGGCGCTCATCGAGCGCGAGGCGAGCACCTGGAGCGGACGCGTCGATAACACGCGCGACATCGCGCCCGGAACAATCGCGCCGCTCACGACGATTGCACATACTAGCGCCGAGGCGAAGAAACCTCCTCGGTACAGCCAGGTCATGTATCCGCGTGCATAGATACTCACAGCAACCAAGTAAGCAAGTCCGCCGCAGGATGCACACTGAAGCAGCCTTGTTTGCAGAGTATTGAGGCGCTCAATGCAGCCCTCTCCATACGCAAGGGCAACACCAACAAGAATTTCTGCGAGTCGCGTGTCTAAGCCGTAGTACACCCGTGATGAGTCAGATCCAGGCTCGAACAATAGAGCCATCTCGCAGGCAAAACAGCCAGCGAAGAACAGGAGAACAAGAGCTGCCTTTCCTCGAGATCGGAAAAATTCACGCAATAAGAGGACGATAACCGGCGCCAGCACATAGAACTGCATAATGACGGCGACGAACCAGAAATGGGTCAGTGGTGAAGGGAGACCCGCCTGTGCGAAATATGGAACATCGCGGAAGATGTAGAACCAGTTTGAAAAGAAAGCAAGAGCGGGAATCGCATCCTCGTGCATCTTGAGCAGCAGCGGCGGCGCATAGAAGAAGGAAGCGATCGCCGAGAAAGCCGTGACGAGAAGCATCGTTGGCCACAGGCGAACAAAACGCCTGAGGATATACACTCCAACCGCAATATCCCGCTCCCCCTCAAGCTCACGAAGAAGCGAGCGCGAAACAAGAAAACCGGAAATCACAAAAAAGAGAGTGACGCCGATAAAACCACCCTGCGCAGGAGAAGTCGGGCGTACGTGGTACAAAACGATGGCGATAATTCCCAGCGCGCGTAGGCCATTAACCCCGCTTAAGTACGCGGGCTTTGCTCCGGCTGCGCTTTGAGAATTCGCCCCTTCTTCCTCTTTCGCTGACCGTGGCAACGTCGTCAAGGTACGTCAAACTCCTCAAAATGTGAGGGGGTGGAAGACCATACGGCCTGCCACCCCCTTCATTTACTCAAACTTAAGCATCTCCACGCGATCCGCCGATCACGTAGTCGACCTCGTCTCCTAGACGGTGGACGCGCAACAGGTTCGACGAACCAGGAGTTCCCGGCGGCATACCTGCGACGATGACCATCTCGTCCCCGACTTCCGCGAGACGTGCGCTCTGCGCAACCTGATCAAGCTGCCAGACCATATCGTCAGTGTGGGTG
The DNA here is from genome assembly GCF_900155605.1 of Actinomyces marseillensis. Lineage (GTDB taxonomy): Bacteria > Actinomycetota > Actinomycetes > Actinomycetales > Actinomycetaceae > Pauljensenia > Pauljensenia marseillensis. The sequence goes on from NZ_LT707420.1 coordinate 1,496,838, forward strand.
ACCTCGGGAACCCGATAAGCCTGGATGCCCCATGACAGTGCGAGCTGGCGACGCGTTGATTCAAGCGGAGTGAAAGCAAGCATCGGAATTGGAGTACGCAAGCGCGAGAGCATACGTGCCGATGTTCCCGACTGAGTGAAAGTTACCAAGAAGCGCGCATCAAGCTTTTCAGCAATAACTGCAGCCGCGCCGCAGATAGCGGAGGCTCGATCCAGCTCAATGGGTCCAAGCGCAGCAATACGTTCGCCACCATTTTCCTCAGTGCTCTCAACAATTCGAGCCATAGTACGAACCGCTTCAATGGGGAAAGCGCCCACAGAGGTTTCCCCCGAGAGCATAACTGCGTCTGCACCGTCGAGAATTGCGTTTGCACAGTCGGAAGCTTCTGCTCGGGTCGGGCGGGGATTCTTAATCATCGAATCCATGACCTGGGTGGCGACGATGACCGGCTTGGCAGCGCGACGAGCGAGTTCGATCGCGCGCTTCTGCACCAGAGGGACATCTTCAAGAGGCATTTCAACGCCCAAGTCACCTCGAGCAACCATGATTCCATCAAATGCGTCAACAATTTCTGCAAGTGCTTCGACGGCCTGAGGCTTTTCAATCTTCGCGATAACCGGCAGACGTTTGCCGTACTCATCCATAATCGCGTGGACAGAGTCAATGTCAGCTGCGGAACGAACGAAGGACAGAGCAATGAAGTCTGCATCAACTTGAAGACCCCATCGCAGGTCTTCCTCGTCCTTTTCGCTCATTGCCGGAACAGAAACGGCAACACCGGGAAGGTTCAATCCCTTGTGGTCCGAAACATAGCCGGGAACTTCAACGCGGGTCACAACATCGGTTGCGCTTACCTCAACGACGCGCACCGCAACGTTGCCGTCATCAATGAGCAAACGATCACCGGGAGCACAGTCACCGGGAAGGCCCTTGAAAGTTGTTCCGACCAGCTCTTTAGTACCGGGAACGTCACGAGTCGTGATGGTGAAAGTATCACCGATTTCGAGGTATTGCGGGCCCTCTTCGAAAGTTTCGAGACGAATCTTCGGACCTTGAAGGTCAACGAGAACAGCTACCCCACGGCCCGAATTTTGAGAGGCTCGGCGAACACGTTCGATAACTTCTTCATGTTCCTGAGCGGTGCCGTGAGAACGATTAATTCGGGCGACATCCATGCCGGCATCAACAAGAGCCTGGATCTGTTCAGCTGAGGCTGTCGCGGGTCCAATAGTGCATACAATCTTTGCTCGACGCATGTTTCTATCCTATCGCGCCTCGAGGTCTTCGACCGGACGACTTACCGAGGCCTTGGGACTATCGGCCCCATCTACATTGCCGTCGGCTCCGTCCTCAACGGTGTTTTCGCTGGCCTCGGCAGTTTCCAGAGTTTGCGCGTCATCCTCTTCGTCAAGGCCGCTCTCGCGCATGATTTCGGCCTCAGCGAGAGTCGTCGATGCTGCACGCTTTCCTGCATAGAGATAGCAGACGACCCCCAGAATAAATACAAGGATTGAAGTCCAGACGTTGATACGAAGACCCAAGAAATGATGTGCATCATCAATACGGAGCATCTCGATCCAGACACGTCCCAGGGTATAAACCATGATGTAGCAGGAGAAAAGCTGTCCGGACTTCATAGACCGCCGTTTATCGATGAAGAGCAAAACAGCGACGCCCACAAGGTTCCACAGCGATTCATAGAGGAAAGTAGGATGGAACAAGGTTCCACTGGCGTATCCAAGTGGCATGTGTGCGCCGTCGATGCGCAGGCCCCACGGCAAGGTTGTAGGAGCCCCGAAGAGTTCTTGATTAAACCAATTTCCCCAGCGTCCAATCGCTTGAGCGGCAAGGAGCGGGATGGCGAGAGAATCTGCAACAGGGCCGAGCCGCTGCCCGCGATGGCGCACGACAAGCCAAGCTGCGAGCGCTCCCCCAGCAACCGCGCCCCAAATTCCTAAACCGCCGTTCCAGATTGCCAGGGCCATGATCGGGTTGCCATTCTTACCGAAATAGGCATCTGGCGAGGTGATCACGTGGTAGATTCTCGCGCCGACGATTCCACCTGGAACAGCCCAAAGCGCGATGTCATAGAAGAGCTCGCGGTCACCACCCCGAACCTCATAGCGCCTAGCGGCCCAATAAACAGCAATCAGAATTGCACAGGCGATTATCAGCCCATAGGCACGGATCGGAATCGGCCCGAGGTACCAGACCCCTTGACTTGGTGACGGCAGTGCTAAAAAGCGCATGAATAATATTCCTTGCGGATCAAGATGGTTGCTGTACTACTCTAATCGATTATTCGCGACGAGTATCGTTCCAAGATCCATCTGCACGCTTATGTGCCGCGCGCACACGCATCCGCCGGTCAGCAAGCAAAGACGGATGGTGACCAGCACTGACCATTTCAGCGACTAACTCTGCCGGCTGCTCGCTGCGCATGAGAGATTCCCCAACAAGCACAGCATCCGCACCAGCGCGCGCATATTCAAACACATCACGGGGTCCCCGCACCCCGGACTCAGCTATGGCAAGAACATTCGTCGGAATGACATCAATGACCTCATCGATCACATGGCGGTCAACAATACCCGTACTGAGACTTCGGGCGTTGACGCCGATCATTACAGCACCGGCTTCTAAAGCTCGAAGAGCATCTAGGCGCGAGTGAGTTTCGACGACCACTGACATTCCCATCGATTGTGCCCGCTCGAGCAATCCTTCCAGAGCTGGCTGCGTGAGAAATTGCGCGATGAGCAAGACCGCATCTGCCCCGGCTCTGCGGGCTTCAAAGAGTTGATAGGCGGAGAGAATGATGTCTTTACAAACAAGTGGAAGCTCTGTTGCAGCTCTCACCCGCGAAAGGTCCTCGTAACTACCGTTAAATAACGAACTCTCGGTCACGACCGAAAGCATCGCCGCTCCCCCGAGCTCAAAAGCTTGAGCAAGAGGAGTCGGATCCCCAATATCTGAGTAAACACCCCATGGGGAAGCACGTTTAATCTCGGCAATCACAGAGGTAGCGCCATCCGAACGTAGATACTCATCCGGACGTCTTACGGGATCGGGAACACTCTCACACGCGCGTTTGAGCTCATCAAGGCTCACGCGCTCTTCGCGCAAAGCGCGCATCCGCTGCGTGTGAGCAATGATCGCGTCGAGTCCCGCCACCTTCACCTCCTCGTGAGAACCTATCTCAAATGCTAGTCTCCCACGGGCAAAAGGCGTTAATCAGCCAGCTCGCAGGCTAGATCATGGCACCGAAAAAATGCAGGGAGGTTGGAATAGCGACACCCCACAGGAGGTAGGTCAGCAAGGATGAACCGATCATCCATGGGCCAAACGCAATACGCGATCGTGTGCCAGCCTGGCCACTAACGACCATCCACAAAGCCGCAAGCGCCGCGGATGCCAAGGCAACAACAAATCCAAACAATGCCGCGTGCCAACCAAGAATACCCAGCATTGCTCCAAGGATCGGAGCCAAACGAACATCACCGCGGCCAAAGCCTCGTCGCGGCAAAGACCCCAGCCACAGCGGTAGTGTCCAAATCAACGCACCAACCCCGGCCTCGACAAGAACGCGAATCGAGTTGGGATGAAAATAGACGCTCACCCCCGCTCCGCACAAGACACCGCAGGCAAGCGCAATGACATAGGGAGTAGGCAGACGATGAGTCTTAGCGTCAACATACGCCAAAAGAGTTCCCATCATGGTCAGCGCGACAACCGCGGGCGCTGCAGGCCTCGTCTGAGAAGCAACAAGGCTGATCGCGCCTACCAATACAGCCGACCAGACGACGCCGTTTCTCTTAAGAGGGGTTAGCGAGGCCTCGATAAAGTAGCGCCTTTGGATTGCCCATCCCGAACGGGAAAGCCAGAGTGCAAAAGCGAGCCAGACGATGACAGAAAGAATCAGGTTCCACTCGCCCATTCCCAAGGCATAATCGTGGGCGAAATAGTACCCACCAGCCGATATGGGGACGAGTTCCATCATTTACTTCGCCTCCAACAACTTAAAGACCGAAGAGATCGCGTGACTATCAGCTTCAATGCCTGTCATTAACTTAAACTGGAGAACCGCTTGATAGACCAGCATCTCTACACCGAAGGCCACGGGGATACCACGCTCGAGGCAACAAGAAATTGCAGCAGTTTCACGCGGCGCATAGGTCACATCAAGATAGCTCGAGCGCAATGGCATTGTTGAGAGCTCGCCAACGTAGGAGTCAAGCGCGCCCGAAGGTAAAGTCGACACGACAAGATCCGCTTGCTGGCAACACCGAGACAAAGTACCTGCCGTAGTGAGGTCATGACCGCTGTAGGTCACTCCCAAGTTCATCGCGCTGCGATTGAAATCGGCAGGAAGTTTACCTCCGTTAAAAGCACGAGCAACAACGTCAACCTGACGAAATCCCAAGGAAACGACAGCGGCGAGGGCAGAAACCGCAGTAGCGCCCGAACCAATAATGACGGCTCGCCCGCCCAGATCCATGCCGGCGTTGCGCCGACTCAGTTCAATCGCACGACTCATTCCGAAAACATCGGTGTTAAAACCGGAAAAAACCCCACCCGATGGAATAAGGGTATTAACAGAATTCAGTGCAGCTGCCTGTGGTTCAACAACGTCAAGGAGCGGAATCACTGCCTTCTTACACGGCATGGTGATTGACACCCCGATGCATTCGCGGTCTATTGATGCGATCCACTGAGGTAGGCGTTGGGCGTCCACCTCGCATTTTCGATACTCCCATCCGGCAATTCCAGCGCTACGCCAAAGTTCTTGATGAATGAGAGGTGAGAGGGAATGCTCAATCGGCGAGCCGATGACTGCCGCCCAAGGCATCAGCACTTTCCTTGATGTGTCGAACAGTATTCTTCCAAACGCTTAGTGTTTTGCGTTTGCTCGTCATGAGTAGCCGCGAACAGCGTCTCACCGGTATCCAAATTCACTGTGACGAAGTACAGCCAATTGCCTTCAGCGGGATGCAAAGCAGCTTCAATTGCCTCGGTTGATGGCTGTGAAATCGGCGAAGGAGGAAGACCCGGATTACGGTAGGTGTTGTAGGGGTTCTCAGCAGCAAGGTCATCTGCAGTCGGGATTCCGCCGGTCTTACCAACGCCGTACAAGACGGTTGAATCCATCTGAAGCAAACCGTGGGTTTCACCATTTGTATCTGCCAAACGGTTGTCGATTACGCGGGAAACCATCGGAAGATACTCCGTATTACGAACTTCTCGCTCGAGAATTGAGGCCTTGGTTAAGATCTTTTCGCGATCTGCGGCGGCAACGCCCAGCCCGTCAAGCCTCTGTGTCGTCCGAGTAATCATCTGAGATATCAGCGAGGTTGCCGTCGCACCTTCTGCGAGTTCATAGGAACCCGGAGCAAGCCATCCCTCAACGTTTCCATTGGCCTCAGCTGGCAAGCCTAAAGCTGCCGTATCTGACATTGCGGACTTCACTTGGTCGAGAGGAATATCGGCAACCATCGAAATCTGCTCGGCGACTTGGTCCTTAGTCTGTCCGGGAGTCACCGTCACCGTATTATCACTGCGGTTCGCATCATCCAAAAGCGCAGCGATTGCCCCTGAGGCACTCATTTCTTTCTTGAGTGTGTAACTTCCGGGCCGAATACTCACGGCTGCTTTATTCGCATCAAATGCGCGAATGAAGGCAGTGAGCGATTTGACGACGCCCGCGTCTACTAGGCGCTGACCGATCTGCTGACCAGACTCACCGTCATACACCGTCACCACAACCTGTCCGCTGCCAGGACCCGGGTAGTCATCGGCGGTTGTTGAAGACGATGAGGAGCCACGCAATTGGGTGTACGCAAAGTACGCACCACCCGCGATCAGGGCAAGTGTCAGCAGCAGTACAAAAAACGTTCGAACTGCCCTGCGGCGCTTGCGTTTACGCACCAAACGCCGTTCTTGTTCGAGGCGACGCGAGCGCATTCCCGTCGTCTCAACTGCCGTGTCTTCCTGAGCAGCGCGCCTTGAGCGACGCGTAGGCAAGTGTTCGGGAAGAGGCTGTGCTTCACGCGTAGTGGCTTCTGCTTCACGAGGCTGTGCGCCCGCTGGAGATGAGTGGAGAGAATCCCCTGGGGCACTTGCCGAGGAACGCAGGACCGGTCGACGTACCTGAGGCGATTCGGGTGCCTCCTCGGGAGTGTTTTCTTGCGAGCGGCGTTGGTGAATACTCGCGCGCTTCGGGAAAGGATATTCGGGAGTGCTCTCGCTCATCACTGTCCTTCCTCGAGGACAATTTCCCTTCCGGGAGCTTGTCCGCTCATTCGTTCCATCTCCAGGGCTGTCTCCAGAATAATCGAGGCCGCCACTTGATCAATCATCTGTCGGTGTTCGCGTCGTCCGACACCGGCTTGCAGCAAACGTTCGTGTCCTTCGTGTGAACTCAAGCGTTCATCGACCAAGCACACGCGACACGTAGGTAACGCCATTTTAATCTTCCTCGCGTACCTACGTGCGCCTTTCGCTGAAATGCCTTCACCGCCTTGCATGTGGCGTGGGAGCCCAACAACGATTTCTATCGCGCTGAGCTCATCAGCAATCCGCGTAATCTCTTCAAGCTCCGAGGCATCGTCTTGACGAGTCAGCGTTTGGAGAGGCAAGGCCAGGACTGCTCCCGCATCACTTCGTGCGAGACCAACCCTGACCGTGCCAACATCAACTGCCAGACGAACTCCTGGGCGCATTACAGCTCTTGGATCTGCGAATTCACATCATTCAGAGCGTCTTCAATAGCTTCCGGATTGGATCCGCCGCCCTGAGCAAGATCGTCGCGTCCGCCACCGCCACCGCCGAGAATCTTTGCGGCACGACGAACGAATTGTCCTGCACGTGCGCTGTGCTGGCGAGCAAGATCATTCGTCGCGACAGTGACCATAGGCTTACCGTTAATGATGCCGGCAAGTGCGACAAGCACGGGACCGTCATTACCAAGGCGCTCACGAATATCGGTCGCCATTGCACGAAGGTCATCAGCCGATCCCAAAGCGCCCACGGGTGCGATGACGCTGGTAAATTTGCCAATCTTGCGAGCATTTTGAGCTAGCAGTGCTGCTTCTGCGAGTGCTTGCTGCTCACGGATCTTTTGAAGCTCCTTTTCTGCCTCACGCAGACGGCCCATCATGGATTCAACGCGTGAAGCCAGTTCGTCGGGACGCCCGCCAAGCATCGAGCTCAGCTGCGACACAAGAGCGTGTTCTTTTGCTTGGAAGGCGTAGGCGCCATCTCCAACAAGAGCGTCGATACGGCGCACACCCGAACCGATTGAGCCTTCACTCAACACAGTCACGCGGCCCAGATGTCCGGTCGAAGGAACGTGGGTTCCACCGCACAGTTCGCGATCAAAGTTATCGCCGATGCTGACAACGCGAACTTCGGAGCCGTACTTTTCGCCAAAGAGTGCGATCGCACCTGAGCGCTTGGCATCATCGAGCGACATGATCTCTGTGGTCACTGCGAGATCCTGCGCAAGCTTCTCGTTGACAAGGCTTTCGATCTCGTTAAGTTGTCCTTCGCCCAAGGCAGTCGAGTTCGTGAAGTCGAAGCGCAGACGCGAAGGCGAATTTTCGCTACCTGCCTGCTCGGCGTCCTTGTTCACAATGCGACGCAAGCCTGCGTAGACCATGTGGGTTGCCGTGTGAGCGCGCGCGATTGCGAGCCTGCGCTCAGTATCGATTTCCGCGTATGCCTTCTCCCCCAAGGTCGCTTTGCCTTCGGTAAGAGTTCCGCGGTGAACTGACAGCCCACGAATCGGTGCCTGCACGTCATGGACCTCAATCACACCGCCATCAGCGAGGCGAATGGTGCCGTGGTCGGCAAGCTGACCGCCCATTTCGGCATAGAAAGGCGTGCGGTCAAGGATGATCTCTACCTCTGCCGGAGCGCTCGCTGCAGGAGTCGGAACGCCATCGACGAGCAGGCCGACGACCTGGGCATCAATTGCATTTTCCGTGTAACCAACGAAGGTCGAGCCGCCACCGAGCTCCTTTTCGATGTCGTGGAAGATACGAACGTCAGTGTGGCCGGTCTTCTTTGCGCGCGCATCGGCACGAGCACGTTCCTTCTGCTCTTCCATCAGCGCACGGAAGGCCGCCTCGTCGACCTGGACTCCCTGCTCAGCTGCCATTTCAAGGGTCAGATCGATGGGGAAACCGTAGGTATCGTGAAGCGAGAATGCGGACGCACCCGAGATCATCGGCGTACCAGGAGCGGACTTCGCTTCTTCAACAGCCACGTCCAAAATGGTCGTTCCAGCACTCAGAGTGCGACGGAATGCTTCTTCTTCGGCGTAGGCTACCTCGGAAATCGTGCTCCAGTTTGTTTCCAATTCGGGGTACGAGGCCTTCATTGCATCCTTGGATGCTGTGAGCAAAATCGGCATAGTTGCCGTATCAACACCCAGCAGGCGCATGGAACGCACAGCGCGACGGATCAGGCGACGTAGAACATATCCGCGACCATCATTACCGGGGCGCACACCGTCACCAATGAGCATGAGAGAGGAACGAACATGGTCGGCGACCACGCGCAGGCGCACGTCATCGTCGTATGCCGCTCCTGCTTCGGGCCCAGCTGCACCGAGTCCATAGCGTTTACCGCTCATTTCTTCAGCGGCCGCAATTACCGGGTAAACTTCGTCGATCTCGTACATATTCGGCTTGTCCTGCATGACGAATGCAAGACGTTCCAAACCTGCACCGGTATCGATAGCTTTCTGATCAAGTTCACCGAGCAGCGGGTAATCCTTGCCAGCGCCTTCGCCGCGCATGTACTGGTCGAAGACCAAGTTCCACAACTCAAGGTAGCGGTCTCCACCCGGATCAACGTTGCCACCCACGGCCTCGGGGCCATAGGAAGGACCACGATCGTAGTGCCATTCGCAGCACGGGCCGGCGGGACCGGGCTGACCGGTATCCCAGAAGTTCTCTTCGCGAGGAAGACGAACAATATGGCGAGGATCCATACCGATCTGCTTCGTCAGGACGTTGAAAGCTTCCTCGTCCTTTTCCCAGATGGTCACCCACATGCGTTCACCATCGAGGCCATACTTGCCTTCAGACTGATCACCCGTGAGCAGATCCCATGCGAAACTGATCGCGCCTTCCTTGAAGTAATCACCGAAGGAGAAGTTACCGTTCATCTGGAAGAAGGTACCGTGGCGAGTGGTTCGTCCAACGTTATCGATGTCATTGGTACGAATGCACTTTTGAACAGATGCTGCCCGGGGCCAGGGTGCGGGTTCAACACCGATGATATAGGGAATAAAAGGAACCATTCCCGCGATCGTGAAGAGAATCGATGGCTCAGGAGAAACAAGAGACACCGACGGGCGAATCTCATGGCCTTGGGATGCAAAGTAGTCAAGCCAACGTTGACGAATTTCAGAAGTGCGCATAGTACCCCATAGTAGTGGACAACAATCAGAATCGTGTATTGGTCATTCGCGCGTACCAAATAAAGTAAAGCCCCGAGGCAGCGCCTCGGGGCTTTACTTAAACGCAATCAGCGCGAGTAGTGTTCGACGACCATCTGCACATCGCAGGTGACGGGAACCTCTGCACGCTTCGGGCGACGCACGAGCGTTGCCTTCAAGCGAGAGATCTCAACGTCCAGGTAATCGGGGGTTGCAGGAAGCGCATCGCGGTGGATGCCCTCGGCTGCAATCTCGAAGGGGACGGTGGTCTGAGACTTGGGCTTGACCTGAATGGTCTGTCCGGGCTTCACGCGGAAGGAAGGACGATCGACGATCTTGCCATCAACCATGATGTGACGGTGAACGACGAACTGACGAGCCTGCTGGATGGTGCGAGCAAATCCTGCGCGCAGAACCAGGGCATCAAGACGCATTTCCAGGAGCTCAACCAGGTTTTCACCGGTCAGACCTGCGCTGCGGCGTGCTTCTTCGAAGACGTGACGCATCTGCGCTTCACGGATGCCGTACTGTGCACGAAGACGCTGCTTTTCCTTCAGACGAACCGCGTAGTCAGATTCTTGACGGCGACGGCTACGGCCGTGTTCACCGGGGCCGTAAGGACGCTTCTCGAAGTAGCGAACTGCCTTCGGGGTGAGTGCGAAGCCAAGGGCGCGGGATTCGCGCACCTGCTTGCGTGAACGATTGTGAGCCATTAAATGACCTTTCCTGTCTCTGATGTCGCACCCGCGGTGCGGATGCGGGGTCAACTCCAGGCATAATGCCGTCGGCTAAGACCCCAGGTAGCTGTCGCCACTACGGGCAACCGGATCAGTCTAGCGTACTTTTAATAGTTCACGAAGCACTGCAAGCCGTTTAGTGAGGATAGCCTCATTGCCGTTCGTCGTCGGCTCGTAGTATGAAGTACCAACAAGGTCGTCAGGAAGGTATTGCTGCGCCGCAACATGGTGAGGGGCATCGTGAGAGTAGATATAGTCAACGCCATGCCCTAATCGTGAAGCTCCGCTGTAGTGAGCATCGCGCAGATGCGGAGGGACCGCCCCTCCCTTGCCTTGCCGAATATCGGCCAGCGCAGCATCAATTGCGAGATAAGCGCGATTTGATTTCGGCGCAACTGTCACGGCAATTACCGCTTCGCTGAGAATGATCCGCGCTTCAGGCATACCAATCATTTGAACCGCTTGTGCTGCAGAAACGGCAGTTGTCAGCACCTCGGGAGCAGCCATACCGACATCTTCAGCGGCACAGATCATGACACGTCTGGCAATGAACCGCGGGTCCTCCCCCGCTTCAAGCATTCGCGCGAGATAGTGCAACGCGGCATTGACGTCTGAACCGCGCATGGACTTAATAAAAGCGCTGGCAACATCGTAGTGCTGATCTTGATCCCAACGAACCAAAGCCTGATTTGCAGCATTTGCGACGTCCTCGGCGTCGATCATCCAAGGCCCCTGCGCGCTTCCCTCGGATTCTTCGTTCTTTTCCGCCCGCGAGGCCGCGGCCGCCTCGAGGAGGGTCAATGCCTTGCGTGCATCTGCCCCAGCCAAGCGCAAAAGGCCAGCACGAGCGTCATCAGACAGGTCAAAGAGCGCTTTCAAGCCCGTATCACTGGCAAGAGCACGATCAAGCAAAAGAGAAAGATCTTCGCTGGTGAGCGCATACAAAGTCAGTAAAAGCGAGCGCGAAAGCAGAGGCGAAATCACCGAGAAGGAAGGATTCTCGGTTGTCGCAGCAACCAAAGTGACCCAGCGATTCTCGACCGCCGGAAGAAGGGCATCTTGCTGCGATTTGGAAAAGCGATGGACTTCGTCAACGAAGAGGATGGTCTCTTCTCCCGTTGAAGTCAGTCCTCGGCGCGCTTGCGAAATCACGTCACGAAGGTCTTTCACTCCGGAGGTGACTGCGGAAACCTCACAGAATCTACGTCCTGATGCACGTGCAATAAGGTAGGCAAGAGTAGTCTTTCCCGTTCCAGGAGGCCCCCAAAGAATCACGGAACTCAAGCCTGCGGGAGAGTCACTGCTCGGGGTGAGGAGTCTGCGCAGAGGGGATCCAGGTTTGAGCAGATGCTGCTGACCAACGATCTCGTCAACACTTTGGGGACGCATCCGAACTGCCAGTGGAGCGTGCTCATCAACCACAGGAGTCCCGAATTCTTCGATTCCCTGTGAATCAAAGAGGTCCATCTTTGCCCACCCTGTTTAGTAGTGACTGATAACAACGGTTCCGTTATCTGCCCACTCGTAAATCCAATGGGCACCGTCAACGGGCATGTTGACACAACCGTGGGAGCCTCCGTAGCCCGACCAACCGAAAGAGGAACGCCACGGTGCTCCGTGCATCGCATATCCCCCGTAGAAATAAGTCACCCACGGAACGCCTTCGGTTTTGTAGGGAGTGCCGTCAGCGTTCTCTCCCTCCATCGTTTGAGATTGATACTGGAGATAAACGTGGAACTTGCCCGTAACGGTTGGAGTATTAGGAGCACCGGGAACCATCGGAGTTGGACCGTGAACGATGGTGCGACCTTCATAAGCGGAAACAGTGTTCTTCGATAGATCAATGTCGATCCACTTTTCACCAGCAGCAGCTTGGTACACATCGTCACCGTAGCCGTCAGGAATATCCTGGCGATCATATTCGGGCTCGACCTTGTCATAGTCAAAGTCGCCCGAGTAGGATTTTCCGTTCTTCAGCGCATCTTCGATTCCGGAAATTACCGATTCAGTGTTATTTGCTCGGTAACCGACGGTACCCGCCTTGAGTACGCCCACGACATCCCCACGGCTATTGACGCCCTGGATTCCCTTTTCGGATTCAACGTTCGTTGATTTCGCAAGCTCATTCACCCAAGCTGAAAGAGCTTGTGAATCCAGCACCGCCGCTTTGTCTCCTTCGACACTGACCTTGACCCACTTCATCTTGTCCTGTTGCGAAGCAGTGAAGTCATCGATGCCATCCGTGATCGTCACGCTGGGAGATATCAAAGCCATCGCCTGTGACTTTGCTTCCTCAGCCCTTTCAGTCGTCACTTGAGGTTTGCGAACCTCAACTGGAATCGAACGTCCTTGTGCCCCAAGATCGGTGGCAACTTCTTGCTGAACTTTCGTCAGTTCGGAGCTCTCGATGGTAATTCCCTCTTGCGCGGGAACGACTTCGAAGGTAGTACCGTCATCGCTGACCTTGAGATGAGCGTCGCTCATTGGCGTTCCCACCTGTGAGGTCAAAGCAGTACCGAAAGCATTGAGCTTTGATTGATCAAAGTTCACGACAGGAGTAATCGAACGCGATCGAAAGATTCCTCGAAAACGCGAAAACAGATTTCGGTTCTCAGAAAACGCAGCATCTACCGTTGCGGGAATATCGACTGCGATTCCCAAGTCTGACAGAGAAGCTTCACGCGTCTGCTCTGCAACAGTCAAGGTCACTTTTGCAGAATCAACCTTCTGACGCAGTTGATCTTCAACCTGCTGTTTAGACAAAGAAGAGATCGATTGCCCCGCTATGGACGTACGCGGAAGTGCGTGTGCTGAGTAGAACCACCCAGACACGCCAAGAGCGATAAGGGCAACAACCGCGAATCCTAAGAGGACCGACAGTTTGAGGGATAGCTTTTTCATAACCCCCTCATGCTATCTGTTTTCACTGTCGATTCCGGCAATAATGCGCTCAGAAGAGATGTGCTTTTACTCCCACAAACTCAAGTCTCCGGCTCCGCGCCGAGCGATACGCGCGCTGCCATCGGTGTAATCAATAACCGATGTCGCCTCGTCACCGCCGACCGGTGCCACAACGACTAGGTCAACTTGAGAGCCAATCTTGTCATCAACATCAAAGCCATCGCTCATGACCTCGCTGTGCCCCGGAAGAATCAGCGATGAGGCAACCAAGGGCTGACCGAGGGCAGACAGAATTGCTTGAACAACGCGGTGGTCTGGAATACGCACACCGATAGTGTGCTTCTTCTTGTTAAGCGTCATTCGGGGAACTTCCTTAGTTCCAGGGAGAATGAAGGTATAAGGCCCCGGAGTCGAGGCCTTCATCGCACGAAACTGCGAGTTGTCCATAATGACCAAGTCACCAAGGCGCGCAAAAGTATCACAAAGAAGTGAGTAATTGTGCTTCTCGTCAAGGCGACGAATGACGCGGATACGATCAATTCCAGATTTATTTCCCAGTACACACGCGAGCGCGTAACCCGAATCTGTCGGTATAGCAACTAGCCCACCGGAGTTGAGCACATCGACGACGCGATCAACAAGGCGAGTCTGCGGATTCTCGGGATGAATTTCAACAAAAGACATGATGTTCCTTCATTCACTCGAGGTCTGACGCAATGGCAATCTGAGTCAAAGCATCGCGCAGATCGTGCGGAATATCCTCATGATTAAGAGCTGCAAGGAAACTGCCAAGCCCTTGGTTCCAGCATGAGTCCAAGCGGGTCAAAAGTTCAACCTCACAGCGGGCGTGTGTCAAAATCCGATGGATTTCGCGCGTACGCTTGTCTTTTTCGCTCATAGCCTCACGGGTCACCAGGAATTGAGCGCCCTGCGTCGGAAGGAAAGTCCCCAACTCTATGAGTTCGGCGCGGACGTTCGGGCCAAGAAGACGAAGCGACAGTTCTCGCTGTTGGGGAAGAGAACCCAAATCTCCCACAGCTGCCTCGACTCGCAAGATTCCCTCATCATCATTCCAGTGAATCTTTGTTCGAACGAGGCTCTCATCACTGTCACGGTCCTCGAGCAATTCATAATCGCCATCGGCACCTGTTACAACCAAGATCTCAAGAGCATCAGGATTCTCAACGCCGACATATGCTTGGCGTCCCAAGGCTCCAAGAACGCCGTCCGATTCAGGCTTCGCTGCGCGACCGCACAGGGGAATAACACTTCCCGCCCGAGCAAAAAGCGGAGTGCGCCCCAGATCGGACCAACACGCGATCTTTCGATCTCCCGCATAGGCGAGATTCGCCATCAAATCAACCCAGGTTCCCTCTGGTAACCAAGCGTTGCTTACGCTCTTACCGGTGGCCTCGTAAGAGGGGGACGTCGCCGGGGCGACAATCATCTGGCTACCGAAACGGAAGCAATTGGGAACTTCCCATGACTGCTCATGGCCATCATGTTCCCAATACATCGGGCGGATCAGCGGGAGCAGTTCTTCACGTCCGTTAAGCTGCTCGGAATGCAAGTACCCGACCAAGCGGTGTCGCAAGCGCAGGTATTCCTCTTGGATATCGCAGTGCGGCTCATCGAAGACCCAGGGTTCTTTGCGAGTGAAGGGATTATTCGATGAGTGAAGCCTCATGATCGGGCTAAAGACGCCGCTCTCCACCCAACGCGTCTCCAATTCGGGATCACGACGCCCAAGCATATGGCCGCCAATATCGTGGCTCCACCAGCCGTATCCAATATTCGAAGCGGTCGCAGTAAACTCCGGCTGGAAGTTCAAGGAGTCCCACGTAATGTAGGTATCGCCGGAGAAGCCCAGCGGGTAGCGCTGAGAACCCGGACCGCAGTAGCGCGAAAGGGTGAGTCCTCGTCCACGGCGGTGCGCGCTATCGAGATAGTGGTAGTGGTTCAGTACCCACAACGGATCGAGGCCAGGCGTTGAACTGTGTTCTCCCTGCTGCCAATCGACCCACCAAAAATCAACTCCCTGATCCTCAAGAGGATGCAAGATCTCTTCAAAATAGGCGAGCATAAACTCTGGGTCTGCAGGATCAAAAAGCACCGTCTGACCAGACTCGGGATCAATTCCCATGCGAGTCGCAAGACGCTTGTATCCTTCTTCGAAATAGCGGATTCCATCCGCTGGATGCAGGTTGAGCGAAGTGTGAAGGCCACGCGCATGAAGAGAGGAGAGGAAACGCTCGGGATTTGGGAAGAGCTGCGGATCCCAGGTGTATCCAGTCCACCCAGATCCTGCTCCTTCCGGAGGCTCAGTGATATGCCAATCCATGTCGATCACCGCGACAGATACAGGGACCGCGCGGGAAGCAAAATCGTCCATGACCCGCAGATATTCTTCCTCGGTGTATCGGTGATAGCGACTCCACCAATTACCCAAGGCAAAGCGGGGAAGAATCGCTTGAGGCCCGCTCAGGCGATAGAAGGAACGAACCGCCTCAGGGAAGTCTTCGCCTGCGGCAAAGATATAAATATCTGTATGTTCGGGCCGCGAAGGCAAGAAGTTACCGTCTTCACCTACCGGGCAGGTGTCATCCATAAGTGAGACGATTCCGCGGCCATCGACCACCCCGCGGTCGAGTTCGCATCTGCCGTCAACCGTGTCAAGAGTGCGGCAAGTCCCTCGCAAGTTCCGGCCTTGAAGCCAGGGAAACTCCCGGTCTGTCCCCCATCGCCAGGTTCCCCCCCAGCTGTCTTCTTCGCGTACCTGTGCCCAGAGTCCATTAGAGCTGGGGGCCTCGCCGTCATAGTGAAAGTGCATATGCGCAGTTTCAATACTGATCGAGCCGCAGGGGTCACGGTCGATTCGCAGTACTTTCGGAGTAACGCACTCTCGCTGAGCCATCATTTGTGTCGGCCCATCGACAAAGTTTCCCTGCGGATCCCATTCAAGGCGAATCACTGTGTCTGAGAGGACCTGAATTCTCCAGCACGTCCCGCTCACCACCTGTTGAGAAGGTGGTGCTACTACAGCGGAAGGCAAAAGATGCGGGGGAAGAATAGCCATCTCGTATCACTCCTGGGAATCGGCATCGGGTCCTGCTGAAGGACTAGCCTAATCCCTTCTAAGCCCTTGTGCCTATTCGCATTCATCTAAGTTTTGGGGTGGATGATGCGCATCATCCACCCCAAAATCATACAGAGAAAAATCCCTGAGACGTCCTACTTTTCGCTGGACGCCTGAGTATCTTCTTCGCCTCGTTTCTTTGGCTTAGCATCAACGCCAGCTTCCTTGCGCTGTGCAGGAGTAATGGGCGCAGGAGCATCGGTCAGCGGATCGTAGCCGCCTCCCGACTTCGGGAAGGCAATCACGTCACGAATCGATTCGGATTTAGTCAGCAGGGACACGATGCGGTCCCACCCAAAGGCGATGCCGCCGTGCGGCGGAGCACCAAACTTGAAGGCATCGAGGAGGAACCCAAACTGTGTTTGTGCTTCTTCCTCTCCAATTCCCATGACCTTAAAGACGCGGTTTTGGATATCGCGACGGTGAATACGGATCGAGCCGCCACCAATCTCGTTGCCGTTGCAGACAATGTCGTAAGCGTAAGCCAGTGCGTTTCCAGGATCCTGGTCAAAGGTGTCGAGCCATTCGGGCTTTGGCGAAGTGAAGGCGTGGTGGACTGCCGTCCACGCACTGTGTCCAAGCGCAACATCGCCTTCGGCCTCGGCATCTCCGGTCGGCTTGAACAGAGGCGCGTCAACAACCCAGGTGAAGGCCCACGCATCGGGATCAATGAGGTTGCACCGCTTACCGATTTCCAAACGAGCGGCGCCAAGCAGCTCGCGCGAGGCGGTAGGCTTACCGGCAGCAAAGAAGATGCAGTCACCGGGCTTGGCGCCAGTTGCCTCGGCGAGGCCAGCGCGTTCGGCGTCGGTAATGTTCTTTGCAACGGGACCGCCCAGGTTTCCTTCATCGTCGATCGTGACATAGGCCAGGCCCTTTGCGCCGCGCGCCTTGGCCCATTCCTGCCACTTGTCGAAGGTACGGCGAGGCTGCGAGCCACCACCGGGCATAACAACCGCACCGACGTAGGGGGCCTGGAAAACACGGAAAGTCGTGTCTTTGAAGTAGTCGGTCAGTTCGACCAGCTGCAGGCCGAAACGCAGGTCCGGCTTATCCGAACCATATTTCTCCATCGCGTCCTTGAAGGTCATGCGAGGAATCGGAGTCTGAAGGTCATAGCCGATCAGGGCCCAGACGTTCTTCATGATTTCTTCGGCAACTGCGATGACATCGTCCTGGTCAACGAAGCTCATTTCGATGTCGAGCTGAGTGAACTCTGGCTGGCGATCAGCACGGAAGTCCTCATCGCGGTAGCAACGCGCGATCTGGAAGTAGCGCTCCATTCCAGCGACCATCAGCATTTGCTTGAAAAGCTGAGGAGACTGGGGAAGTGCGTACCACGAACCGGGCGCGAGACGTGCAGGAACAATGAAGTCACGTGCACCTTCAGGGGTGGAACGTGTCAACGTCGGCGTTTCGATTTCGACGAAATCGTGAGCGTAGAGAGTATCGCGGGCCGCACGTGAAACCTTCGAGCGCAAACGTAGCGCGTATTGTTCCGGTTCGCGGCGGAGGTCAAGGTAGCGGTACTTCAGACGAGTTTCTTCACCAACGTTGCCTGAATCTTCAGCGTTGGAAGAAACCTGGAAAGGAAGAGGTGCCGAGGTATTGAGAATCTCAATATCGTCGCCCATGACTTCAATAGCACCCGTTGCAAGATTCGGGTTTTCATTGCCTTCGGGGCGAGCGCAGACCTCTCCGGTCACTTTCAAAACGAACTCGCTGCGCAATTCGTGGGCAACGCGTTCATCGCGAACGACCACCTGCGCAATTCCCGAAGCATCACGGAGATCGATGAATGCAACACCGCCGTGGTCACGACGTCGATCGACCCATCCGGTCAGGGTGACGGTTTGGCCGACAAGGTCAAGGCCAAGCGTTCCAATATTGTGAGTGCGAAGCACTGTTTTTCCTTTCGTTGGTACCATCCGCGAGACGAGCGGCGGCACGGACATCATACTCCTTTCACGCCGTTGAGCCGGGAAAATACCTGCGTCCACACGTAGTTGATCAGGCAAGCATTGTAGAAGTGACTCTCGAAAGTGTGTAACGTGTGTTGCTATGGGTTCACGCTCCGATTCTCAGGCGTGGTCGAGTGCCGAAAAAGGGCTCATGCTCTCCGCAGTCATTTTGATTACGCTTTCCGCTTTTGAATCGCTTGCAACAACGACGATCATGCCGAACGTCGTTGCGTCTTTCCATGCAGACTCTTGGTTTTCAGTTGCTTCGGGAACCGCACTCATTACGAACCTCATCGCCAACGTTCTTGCCGGTGGACTCTCCGACGCAATCGGCGTCAAAAGAGTGTTTGCATGGGGACTCATACTTTTCTGCGTCGGATTACTCATCAGCGCCTTCGCGCCGCATATCGCGGTCTTCGTTCTTGGCCGTCTCGTCCAGGGCCTCGGAGGAGGATTTATCATCGTCCCCCTTTACGTCCTTGTCGGTGCGATAGCCACTCCCCTGCACCGTCCGCGTTATTTTGCAGCATTCTCACTCTCGTGGGTGTTCCCTGCCCTCGTCGGGCCCGCTCTTGCCGGATTCGTCGCAACTTATTGGGGATGGCGAATTGTTTTCGGCGTCGCACCCTTCCTCGCAATTTTTGGAGCTATCCCCTTACACTCTGTTCTCAAGGGACTGGTCAGTACGCCTCACGGGCATCTGCCCTCTGCGCGTTTCCTTCGCTTGGCATTGGGTTCAGGTTTGGGTGTCTTCCTCTTGCAGATCTCGGGAACTTTTCACTCGGTGTGGGCAATGTCAGCGGTTGGAGCCCTCGGCTTCGTGCTCTCAATCTTCACCCTGCCTCACTTGCTTCCGAAGGGAACCTTTAAACTCAAGCGCGGAATCCCCGCTCTTGTCATGACGCGTCTGCTCATGATGGGAGCAGTGACTGGTGCGGAAGTCGTCATGCCTCTTCTACTCCAGCGCATCCACGGGTGGAGTGCGAATAGAGCTTCACTTGCCGTCACTATCGCAACGCTTTCGTGGGCGAGCGGCGCTTTCATTCAGTCGCAGTTCAAGAATCGACGCGTGCGCCTTCTACTTCCCAAAATTGGTTCCTGCATGATCGTGATCGGTCTTGCTCCGCTGTCAATGCTCCTCAACCCGTCCCTCCCGAAATGGCCTGTCTTCATTGCCTGGCTGTTGTCCGGTATCGGAGTTGGTTTCACGCACTCAACCATCTCTGACTTCACCTTGGGTTCAACCGATCCCTCAATGCATGGACGAGCATCCTCGTGGCTTCAGGTTGCCGATTCAGCCGGCGCAGCCGTCGAGCTTGCCTTCGTCTCTCTTGCGCTGGCTCTCTGGAGTGCTCTCGGATTCACGGGCCCCATTGCTTATCTCCCCGCAACCTTCATCGCACTTTCGATCGCTGTCGTGGGAGTCTTCGCAGCAGTGCGAACGCGCGAGGAAGATCTCCTCCCCCGCGCGTCCGTGTAAGTTGCTCGTGCGACTCAGCGACCGAAGCGACGCTTAGCTACCTTCTTCGAGGCCGACTTACGCTGCGGCTGCGCAAAGCGACCACCGCGCGTCGAACGCTCGCGATCTCCAAAGCGACGCTCGCCTCGGCGATCATCAAAACGACGCTCTTCGGAGTGAGGAAGATGACGCCCGCGTCCCCGGTCGAGGCGGTGGCTCCCCTCACGGGATTCCTTACGTGCAATTGGACTCTTCTTAGGCGCGTGTGCTTTACCGTCGGGCCCCTCATCGACACGGATTCGCAAGGCACGTCCAGAAACATGAGCCTTGGAAATACGCGTCATAGAATCTGCAGTGAGATCTGTATGGATCTCAACCAAAGAGAAAGTCGGGTAGATATCAATGTGGCCGATATCTGCGCCCGAGATGCCGCCTTCACCGGTGATTGCACCAACGATGGCACCAGGCTTGACGCGGTCCTTCTTACCAACCTCAATGCGGTAGCGAGTGCCGGTTCCCACCGCGTGACGAGGCGTTGTCGAAGTCTTACGCCCCTTAAGCGGACGCTCACGATCACGGCCGCCCTCAAAGCTCGCCCTGGCAAATTCACCGGACTCATCGAGTTCTTCTTCGCGGCGAATTTTGCCGTTTCCTCGCCGGTCGTCAGCAATTCGTGCATTCGGCCCCTCATCACCAACAGCATTAGCCAAGAGTGCGGCGGCGATATCTTCAATCTCAAGCGAGGTTGTATCGTGAATTTCGTCAAGAAGCGTGCGGTATAAATCCAGACGGCCCTTTTCGATTCGCTCGCCAATCGAATCGAGAATCCGGCTGGCTCGGAACTGGGAAACCGCAGCGGGAGAAGGGATCTCGACTTCTTCCATGGGGGTACCGGTAAGCTTCTCGATCTTGCGAAGTCGGCCATGTTCCCGAGGCGTAAAGAAGGTGAGCGATCGACCTTGGCGTCCCGCGCGTCCCGTTCGTCCAATGCGATGAACGTAAGCTTCGGCTTCGCGAGGCACATCGAAGTTCACGACCAAACCAATTCGTTCAACATCGAGGCCACGTGCAGCAACGTCGGTCGCAACCAAAACGTCCAAAGAACCGTTCTTCAAGCGCTCGACCATCCGCTCGCGCTCGGTTTGCGCAACATCGCCGGAAATACCCGCCGCTTTAAAGCCTCGAGAATTCAATTCGAGTGAAATTTCTTCGACATCGAGGCGCGTGCGAACAAAAACGATCGCAGCATCGGATTCTTCTGTGCTCTGGTGCTGCGCACGCGTCGCCAAGACGCGTGACAAAGCACCGATCTTGTGCTTGTAGGGAACCACCGCATAGGTCTGGTGGATAGTATCAACAGTCGATGACTCTTCAGATACTGCGATCTTGAGGGGATTTTTCAGATGCGTCTGGGCGATCTTTTCGATTGCGGCAGGCATAGTCGCAGAAAAAAGCGCTGTGAGGCGATCGGAAGGAACCGAAGACGTAATGGTTTCAACGTCTTCCGCAAATCCCATACGAAGCATTTCATCAGCTTCATCAAGGACCAGCATTGAGACGTGGCTCAGATCTAAGGCGCCCTTTTCGATCAGATCAATGACGCGCCCCGGTGTGCCCACAACAACCTGGGCTCCGCGCTTGAGCGCGCCGATCTGCGGTCCGTAGGCGGAACCACCGTAGACCGGGACAACATCAATATCGCGGCTTCGAGAAGCAAAGTCCGAGATTGCCTGTGCGGATTGCATCGCCAGTTCACGCGTGGGAGCGAGAACAAGTGCTTGCACATGGCGTTCATCCGAATCGATCAGGGCAAGTAGAGGTAAGCCGAATGCGGCCGTCTTTCCGGTCCCGGTCTGAGCGATTCCAACGACATCGTGAAGCTCAAGAAGTGCAGGAATTGCCTCGGCTTGGATCGGAGTGGGAACTTCGTACCCCATCTGGGTAATGGCTGCGAGAAGATCATCGGGAAGACCGAGATCAGCAAAGGTCGTTTCAGTGGGGTTTTCGGGTGCAGTGGACACAAGTTTCCTTCAAGTAAGCGTCGCTCAGAGTCGACTTCACGGATGAAGCGCGACCCCACACCGTTTTCACCGCCGAGGCTATGCCCGACCACCATTGGGTAGCGCCTCGTTGCCTAGCAAGGCTATCAGGTCAATGCTCTAGAAACAGTAGTGCCTTCGGTGAGATCGCACACCGAAGGCACCTGAAGCTTAGTCGTTCGAGTCGTGCGTAGGAACGACCGAGGGATGAAGATCCTCTACCGGAGGCTGCCAACTGTAGATATCAGCTTGCACCTGTTCACCTGAACGAATGTCTTTGACGGTATCCGCTTCGCCTTCGCTTCCTGGGAACCATACGAAGGGAATCCCGCGCTTGTCAGCAAACTTAATCTGTTTGCCAAACTTCGCCGCGCTGGGGGCAACATCGGTGGGAATCCCGCGCTTACGCAAGATCGTCGCAAGAGCGTTGCAGTGTTGGCGCTGTTCCTCATCTGCGACTGCAATAACAACGCAGGTAGGCACCTTACGAGAAGCTGTCACTATGTCCTGTGAAAGGATCCGTGACACCAGGCGAGAAACACCAATAGAGAGGCCAACACCGGGATAGCTTCGTTTTCCGTCCTTGGCAAGAGAATCGTAACGTCCGCCCGAACAGATCGACCCCAAGTCCTCGTGACCAACGATTTCACTTTCGTAAACGGAACCCGTGTAGTAATCCAGTCCACGAGCGATCTTCAGGTCAGCCAGAACAACACCGGGCATAGCCTCCCCGGCTTGCTCAACCAATGCGCACAGTTCATCCAAGCCCTGGGTCAGTGTTTCACTCAATACACCAAGTGCGTCTACCTCCGAGCGAAGATGCTTTGAATCCTCGGTACGGATCTTTGCCATGCGCAAGAGCACGTCGATTTGCGGCTGTTCAAGCCCGGCCTCGGCAAGCTCTTCAGCCACGCCTTCAGGCCCAATTTTGTCAAGTTTATCGAGGCCGCGTAGTGCAGACTCAACATCATCGACGCCAAGCCCCTCACAAATCCCCTGGACAACCTTGCGGTTATTGACCAAGACATGAACGGGAGGGATCGGCAAAGACATCAAAGCCTCAGCCATCACTAAGGGCAGATCCACCTCATAGTGGAAGGGCAGCTCCCCCAGGCCGACAACATCAATATCTGCCTGAGTGAACTCTCGGAAGCGACCGTCCTGTGGGCGTTCACCGCGCCAGACCTTTTGGATCTGATACCGCTTAAACGGAAAATCGAGCTCGTTGGCGTTCTCGATCACGTAACGCGCGAAAGGAACAGTCAGGTCAAAGTGAAGGCCCATCTGGCGTTCCTTTGAGGAACGTCCGCCTTCTTCTTTCAGCGCTTGAAGACGGTCCAGGACGTAGATTTCTTTCGAGGTTTCACCCTTGGATTGAAGCTGCTCAAGAGTCTCAACGGCGCGAGTTTCGATTCCCGCAAATCCGTGAAGCTCAAAAACCGAGCGAATATGGTCCAAAATCGCTTGTTCAACGATCCGCCCCTGCGGGAGCCACTCCGGGAAACCTGAAAGTGAAGTACGTGCCATGAGTCCTATTCTTTCACGCGCCGGCTCACATGTCGGCGCAAGTAACTAACCGATGCTTCGAGCGCGCCTAATGTAGGTATTCGTCTCCAGCTCATCTCCCATGGTCGTTGCAACCGAGTGCCCTGGGAAGAGGATTGTCTGCGGATCGATCACATTGGCGAGCGTACGCAAGGAGTGACGCATCTGGGTCTCATCACCGCCGGGCATATCGGTTCTGCCAACAGAGCCCGCGAAAATAACGTCACCACTGAGCGCCCAAGGAACAACAACCTCGGTATCGAGCGCACGAGTGCTGTTCCAGAACACAGTGAGTTCCGATGCGCTCAAGAAGAGCGCCGAACCTTCGGTGTGCCCAGGGGCGGGAAGCATACGCAAGTAAACACCGCGAACGTACTCGAAAGTATCGACTGGACATTCCTTAACGAGCGCGGGCTTCACCCACGGCGCATTCACTTCCTCAGGAAGCGGAAGGCTCACATGCGAGGCCGGATCATCCAAACGGTACACGTCAGGACCCGGGATCCACACCGGAGCGGGACCATCTGGTGCCCACGAGGCGATCTCTGCGCAATCCCAGACATGGTCAGCATGACCGTGTGTCGCCAGTACTGCACCCACGTAGGCGTTATCTTCTTCCAGCGCCTCTCGAATATTTTCGCGAGCACCAAAAGAAGGGTCGACAACAAGAGATTGAACCGGTTCGTTACCTTCGCTTCTGGGCGAAATGACATAGCAATTCGCACCATAGAAGGGCGTCGGGATCACATGGATCCGAATTCCCTGGCTCACGAGAGCGTCGAGGAAATCTGATCGAACCATGCCTTCTTGGTTTCCAAGGCCTGCGTCAACTCACGAACGCGAGCATCGTCGCCTTCAGCCTTTGCGGCCTCGAGTTCTTCACGCAACTGCTCAAGTTGTTCTTCAAGCTGTCCAAGCATTCCCGTTGCACGCGCACGAGTTTCGGGGTTCGTTCGACGCCACTCAGCTTCTTCCGCCTGGCGCAAAGCATCTTCAACGGCGCGCAGTCGAGACTCGATCTTTCGGAAGTACTCAGAAGGAACACGACCGATCTCTGCCCAACGATCCTGAATCGAACGAAGCGTGGACTTGGCTTCCTCGTGGTTCGTGATGGGAAGCAGCGCCTCAGCTTCCTTGAGGAGCTCTTCCTTTGCACTCAAGTTCGCCTGGTACTCGGAATCAACCGCAAGGTCATTACGGTGACGAGCATCAAAGAAGGCCTGCTGTGCGGAGCGGAATCGCGCCCACAGTGCATCGTCCTCGCGGCGGGATGCTCGCGGAGCGCGCTTCCACTGTTCCATCAGATCACGGAAGGCAGCAGAAGTTTCACCCCAGTTGGTGGAATCCTTTAGCGCCTCGGCACGAGCAATAATCTCTTCCTTCACGCGCTTGGCTTGACCTTGACGCTCATCAAGTTCAGAGAAGTACTGACGACGTCGGCGGTCGAACTGCGTACGGGTTGCCGAGAAACGCTTCCATAGTTCGTCCTCAGTGCTCTTATCGAGGCGCGGACCCCTGCGCTGCATCTGCTTCCATTCTTCGAGGAGATCACGAAGCAGCTGACCTGATTGTTTCCAGTGAATCTTCGAAGATTCCTTGGCCAAAATCGCTTCAGCGCGCTCGACCAGCGAGGTACGTTCGGCAAGTGCCTGTTCCTTTGCAAGGCGACGTTCTTCCTTCGCCTCTTCCTTACGCGCCTGGGCGCGCTCTTCAACAGCATTTACGCGCGCGCGCAATGCAGGCAAATCACCGATTGCGTTAGGGAGGGCAACAGCCTCCTTGAGGGTCGCCAAAGTCTGGTCGATTTCCTTGGGACCAAGTGAAGCCAGTCGATCTTCAAAAAGCTTGATCGTAGCTTCAAGATCCGCATAACGACGCGTATACAGAGCAAAGGGATCTGTAGGCAGGCCTTCGGGGAAAGAGCCAATCATGCGCTCTTCTTCGCCGTCCTTAACCCACACATTTCCCTGCGAGTCAATCCGACCAAAATCGGTCGACATTTCCGGGACTCCTGGTTGTTCGACAGTACGTGCAGCGGCAACTTCAGGCTCAACGGCCTGCGGTTCAGGCGAAGTGGTCACGATATTCCTTAGAGGTTGGGACAGTTTCCCATCCGACGCGGTGCGTGGGGGCTCCACACAGGCATACCTTCAACGGTACGCATCCATCCTAAATGAAATAGCCGCCAAACTCATAAAAAAAGGTGTGACGTTTCACTAGGATTCCACGAAGCGATACGCAGTTACTGTGCCGCCGAGGTCGATACTCGCACCGCTTCGAAAACCCCGTCAACCCGACGCAAAGCAGATAGCACGGCATTGAGGTGACTGATCTCTGCCAATTCAAAGCTGAAACGCGCCGTTGCAACTTGATCTCGCGTAGACACCGTCGATGCCGAAAGAATGTTCACGCGATAATCGGTCATGACCTTCGTCATATCAGCCAGGAGTCCTGGCCTATCCAAGGCTTTCGTCTGAATCTGAACGAGATACTGGGCTTGTGAGTGTTCACCGCTCCATGACACTTCCACGAAGCGCTCCGGATGCAGCCCCTGGAGACGGATCGCATTGGGGCATGAACTCTGATGAACTGACACGCCCTGGCCGCGGGTGATGAAGCCGATAATCTCGTCGCCCGGTACTGGCGTGCAACACCTCGCAAGCTTGACCCAAACGTCGTTGGCATTCATGCCCGCGACCGAGACGCCCTGTCCCTTCGCGCTGTACTCGCCAATTGTCGAACGATGGCTTCCGGGGGTGATTGCCTCGGAGAGAGTCTCCTCTGTTCCGTCTCCCCCACCAAGGTTTTCAACGAGCTTCGTGACGACGCTTTGTGCGGAAATATGGCCGTCGCCAACCGCTGCATAGAGTCCAGAAATATCGGGATATCCCAAAGACGTAGCAACAGAGAGCAATGAGTCATGACTCATCAAACGTTGCAGAGGCAAGTTCTGCTTACGCATAGCACGCGCAATGTGTTCCTTGCCCGCCTCGACGGCCTCTTCCTTACGCTCACGCGAGAACCAGCCCTTGATTTTTGAGCGTGCTCGTGGCGATGCAACAAAGGCCAACCAGTCTCGCGACGGACCCGCTTTATCAGATTTTGAAGTGACAACTTCAACGGTCTGGCCCGATTCAAGTCGCGTGTCAAGAGGCACGAGGCGCCCATTGACCTTCGCACCGACCGTGTGGTGGCCGACTTCGGTATGCACCGTGTAGGCGAAATCAACCGGTGTTGCCCCTCGCGGAAGGACAACGACTTCACCTTTGGGGGTAAAGACATAAACTTCTTCGCCGGAAATCTCGTAGCGAAGAGAATCTAAGAATTCTTCGGGATCGCCGGTTTCCCGTTCCATATCGACGAGTGCACGAAGCCAGTTCATCTGTTCGTCAGCACTCATTCGATCCGACTCAAGCGAATTCGCGTTCGGATTCTGCTTGTACTTCCAGTGTGCGGCAACGCCGTGCTCGGCGTGCTCGTGCATTTCGTAGGTGCGGATCTGAATCTCGACCGGACGCCCACCGGGACCAATCACCGTCGTATGCAACGACTGATAGAAGTTGAACTTTGGCATGGCGATATAGTCTTTGAAACGCCCGGGAATAGGGTTCCACCGGCCGTGAAGCGCTCCCAAAACCGCATAACAGTCGCGAACTGTCTCAACCAGCACGCGCACCGCGACCAGATCAAAGATCTCATCGAAGGCTTTATTACGAACGATCATCTTTTGATAGATCGAATAGTGGTTTTTAGGTCGCCCGCTCACGGTACCTTGAGTTCCGGACCTGCGTAGATCTTCTTCAATCTGGGTGATTACTTCGCGTAGGTAAACGTCTCGCTCGGGAGCGCGCTCGGCAACGAGATGATCGATTTCCTCGTAGATTTCGGGATAGAGGACCTTGAAGGAGCGTTCTTCAAGCTCCCATTTGATCATGTTCATTCCGAGGCGGTGTGCCAGCGGAGCGTAAATCTCAAGCGTTTCGCGCGCCTTCTTCTTCGCGGATTCGACAGGTACGAAACGCCACGTGCGGGCATTGTGGAGGCGATCAGCAAGTTTGATGAGCAAAACACGGATGTCACGACTCATCGCGATGATCATTTTGCGCAGAGTCTCCGACTGGGCGTTTGCTCCGTAACGGATTTTGTCGAGCTTTGTCACGCCGTCGACGAGCTGTGCAATTGCGGGACCAAAATCTGCGGTGAGTTGTTCCAAGCTGTAGTCGGTGTCTTCAACAGTGTCGTGCAAAAGAGCCGCAGCAAGCGTTGGCGAGGTCATACCAACCTCAGCCAAAATCGTGGCGACGGCTACCGGGTGAGTAATGTAAGGTTCCCCGCTCTTACGCATTTGACCGCGATGGGCTTTTTCTGCCGTATGATACGCTCGCTCGATCAGTGAAATATCGGCTTTCGGGTGATTTGCACGTAAAGCACGAATCAGAGGTTCAATCTCGGGTGTCGTCGTCTTTGAACGAGCACCGAACCATACAAGTCCTGAACGCACACGTGACCCGGCCGCGGGCGGCCGGGTCACATCGTCTTTTTGCTCACTCATTCCTCAATGATACAAGTGATCTGCGGGAATGAAAGGCCCGAATTAGAAAACGACAGCAGTTTCAACCTTCACGTGAGGCTCCAGCTTTGTACGTCCCTTCAACGCCTCAAGCTCAAGCAAAATAGCAACGGCTTCAATCTTCGCGCCACACTGCTCAAGCAGTTTCACAGATGCCGCTGCAGTTCCACCCGTCGCCAACACGTCGTCGACGACAAGAACACGTGCACCTTCACGAACGAGGCCCGGATTGAGCTCCATACGTGCGCTTCCGTACTCGAGATCGTAGTCGATACCGATCACCGGACCGGGAAGCTTGCCTCCCTTTCGGACCGTAATCATCCCAATTCCAAGAGCGGTAGCCAAGGGAGCAGCGAGGATGAAGCCTCGTGATTCCAAGCCTGCTACTGCATCAATACGACCGCGGTAGTGATCTGCGAGGAGCTCGATGAGCTTCGCAAAGGCTTCTCCGTCTGCAAGCAGCGGTGTGATGTCGCGGAACAGCACACCTTCCTCGGGGAAGTCTTGAACCTCTCGCAGGTGGCTCAAGACCAAATCACTGACAACTGTGCCGAGCTCAGCGCTCATCGGCGGGCCTTCTTCCTCTTGGGTTGGGCATCATTTGCGAGGCGTCGACCGGGCTGGACCGGTGCAACGCGGACATGGTCGCTGCTGCCGCCGTCGCGTTCACGTCGACGGGCAACAATTTCATTGTGTTCCTTTGTAGAGGCACGGCGTTCTTCAAGCAAGACCAGCAAAGGCGAAGCGATAAAGATTGACGAGTACGTGCCGACGATCATTCCGACAAACAGTGCAAGTGAAATATCGGTCAACGTTCCCGCTCCCAAAAGCAAAGATCCAATAATCAAAATGGATCCGACCGGGAGCAAGGCAACGATGGAGGTGTTCAGTGAACGAACCATCGTCTGGTTCACAGCCAAGTTCACCATGTCGCCATAGGTGTAGCGGTTCTGATCATTGATTCCCTTGGTAAGCTCACGAACCTTATCGAAAACCACGACGGTGTCGTAAAGTGAGTAGCCCAAAATTGTCAGGAAGCCGATGACCGTTGCCGGCGAAACCTCAACGCGGGTAACCGCGAAGAAGCCAAGAGTCATTGCAATATCGTGGAAGAGCGCAAAAATCGCGGCAACCGACATTGTCCATGACCGGAAGTAAACCGTCATCAAAACGGCAACAAGAGTCAAGAAAATGATCAGTGATTGAGCAGCCTTCGCCGTCACGTCACGTCCCCAAGAGGGGCCAATCGAAGCGGATTGAACATCGCTGGCGTTGACGCTGTACGCCTGAGCCAAGGCCTCGCGAACCGCAAGAGTCTTCTGAGAATCCAAGGATTCCGTCTGAACACGGATACCGTCGACGCCCACCGAGGAAACGCGAACTTCAGAGGCCAAGTTGGCCTTCTGGATTGCATCGTATGCCGGCTGCTGTGAGGTGTTGGTCAGACCGGTCAGTGTAAATTGCGAACCGCCGGTAAATTCGAATGAACGGTTGAGGCCAAGAATGGCAATCAACACGATGCACACAGCAATAACGGCGTAAGCAGCTCGGACAAAGATCCGACGCTTAGGAACGATCGCATAGGACTTCTCACCCGAGTACAGGGCATTGCCCCACTGCGCGTAACTCATCATTGGTCTTCTCCCTCCTGCTTGTCCGAAACCTCAGGTGTGGCAGTTGCCTCCGCCTTTTCTTGCTCCGCCAAACGGGCAGCACGTTTGCGCTCGGCAAGTGACATGACTTCACCATCTGCGCCCGATTGCTCAGATTCGGAACCCTGCGCTGAAACAACCACACGGCCTCGGCCGGCATAAGTAATTGCCGAGCGCGCACCCAAGTGCTCGGGATCGAGACCTGAGAGCTTGTGTCCTCCACCGAAGAATTCGGTGCGAATGAGAAGCTCCATCATGGGGTGCGTGAAGAGGAAGATCACGACCAAGTCCACGACCGTTGTCACGCCCAGGGTGAAGGCGAAGCCTTGAACACCACCGACAGCGAGGACGTAGAGAACAACAGCTGCAACAAGGTTGACCGCATCGGAGACCAAAATGGTTCGCTTCGCACGATCCCAGCCTTCATCAACCGCGGCACTGAGTGGACGTCCATCGCGGACTTCATCTCGGATACGTTCGAAGTAGACGATAAAGGAGTCCGCAGTAACACCGACAGAAACGATCAAGCCCGCAATGCCAGCAAGTGACAATCGATAACCAACGGCCCATGAAAGAACCGTGATGACCAGATAGGTTAGGCATCCTGCGACGAGCAGCGAACCTGCTGAAATAACGGCAAGGCCACGGTATTGCCAAATCATGTAGAGGACAACGAGAAGCAGACCAATGAGGCCAGCCCACAGACCCTTTTCAAGATGCTCAGAGCCGAGCGTTGCAGAAATCTGCTGTTCCGATTGAACTTCGAAGTTCAAGGGCAAAGAACCGAAGCGCAACTGGTTCGCCAAAGCTGAAGCGGTCTTCGCGGTAAAGTTACCCGAAATCTGGGCCTTTCCGTCTGTGATCACAGCGTTCATCGAGGGAGCAGTAATCACCTGTCCATCCAGCACCACTGCAAAGTGGTTGCGATCAGGCTTGCCGTAGCTCTTACCGCCCTCAGTATCTTGGCTGAGATCGTAGAGCCGCTTCGATGCCTCAGCGAATTGCTTCGCGCCCTCGTCGTTGAACGTCAGATTGACGATCCATTCACCGGTCGTGTGCCCCTGTTGGTTCACGCCCATTCCGGCGCTTGCATCGGCAAGATTGGCACCCGAAACGTCAACCGGACCAAGAAGGTACTTAATGTTCCCATCCGCGTCACAAGCAGCGTAGGGCTTATCCGCGGGGGCTTCGGTGCGTCCGCCACGAGCAGTGGTGCAGTCCAAAGTGAAAAGGTCATAGCGAGCCTGCTCCGTGGCCCACTTCAGATCCGAGTTACTTTCGGGATTCTCACTGGGTGTATCAGAAAGAACGCCGTCTTTATTGATATCAGCAAGCTCCTTAGCGCGCTCTTCGCTCAGTGCGGTAGTGACCAAGCTCGGGCTTGCAGACGCCGACGGCGATGCGCTCTCTGAAGGAGAAGCACTCTCAGGAGCCGATGCAGACTCTGAAGGAGAAGGAGACTCACTGTTCTGAGGATTCGTCACTTTCGCTTCTTGGCTCGCCGAGGGCGTAGGCGTCCCCTGCGACTGCGTCACTGCAGGAAGCATCGCCAGAACCGGACGGAAGTTCATCTGCGAAGACGAACGAATCAGGTCCAGGGTTTCCTGGGAAGGAGTACCGGGGATCGACACAGAAATATTGCTCGACCCCAGAGAAGAGATTTCAGACTCAGACACACCGGATGCGTCAATACGCTGGCGAATAATGTTGATCGCTTCGGTGATATCGCTTTCAGTAACCTCTCGATCGCCCTGTCCCGTCGAAACTGGGGTCAAAATAAGCTGCGTTCCACCTTGCAGGTCCAGAGCCAAGGAAGGCGTGTAGGAAGCGCCCTTATTCGTCAGTTTTCCGACGACAAGCGAGGCTGTCCCGAGAACAAAAATAAAGATGAGAGTAAAGAGTGCGCGCCATGGATGGCGCTTTTGAGTTTTCACGATGGGCTGCCTTTGGGTCCCTTAGGGGATTACTTCGTGTCGGTGGGGTTTTCCTGCGAATCCAAGCCGAGGATAGGTTCTTCTTCCGGCTCTTCTTGCGTATCGTCCTGGTTGTCAGACTCACTGCCTTGGAAGGGAAGTTCTTCAGCAACTTCAAGAACTGCGCGCTGATCCCAGTAAGTTTCGGAGCCGCCGGGAGTTTCAAGAATGATGATCTCGCCGTCTTTGTCAACAAAGCGTCCCCAGAATCCGCAGCGCATGCGAACCCACGCACCCGGAACCATCATTTCGTTGCGACGTCGTTCTGCTTCTTTTTCTTGCTCCATCATGCGCTTGCGGGCACGAGCATTCATCACAAACATGGCAACGACTGCGATGGCAAGGAAGAGCAGGAATTTATAATCCACGGTGTGTCTTTCTTCTAGGGGCAGATACGCACGATAACTATCCGCATACAGTCTAATAGCTACGCTTGGTTTTCGGTGACATACCGTCCGGGTTCACAAAAATCACTCAAAAAGCGTCGATTCAGGCGGCGGAGTAAGCCCTAAGTGTTTCCAAGCCTTCGCCGTCGCCATGCGCCCGCGTGTC
Source organism: Actinomyces marseillensis (assembly GCF_900155605.1). Lineage (GTDB taxonomy): Bacteria > Actinomycetota > Actinomycetes > Actinomycetales > Actinomycetaceae > Pauljensenia > Pauljensenia marseillensis. Next base: position 1,528,805 of record NZ_LT707420.1, read on the forward strand.
GTCCGCAAAATGAAGCCTTCACGCACCAAATAGGGCTCCGCAACCGTCTCGACAGTTTCTGCTTCTTCTCCAACCGTGACAGCCAAAGTGGTCAGTCCCACCGGTCCCCCGGCAAAACGACGGCACATCGCATCCAAAACGGCGCGGTCGAGTCGGTCCAAACCAAAGGCATCAACTTCAAAAAGCTCGAGAGCTCCCCGAGCGGCCTCAAGAGTGAGCTGCCCATTTCCACGTACCTGCGCAAAATCGACGACTCGCCGCAGTAGACGGTTTGCGATACGGGGAGTGCCTCGAGAGCGTGAGGCAATTTCATGGGCAGCCTGTGCATCGATGGGCGTAGCGAGGAGATCAGCAGAACGCTTCACAACCATCTCTAGGTCTTCAGTCGAATAAAACTCCAGATGTGCCGTAAAGCCGAAACGATCGCGAAGAGGCGCCGGCAAAAGCCCCGATCGCGTCGTTGCTCCGACGACAGTGAAGGGGGGAAGGGTCAAAGGAATTGAGGTTGCCCCGGGTCCTTTTCCTACCACCACGTCAACGCGGAAGTCTTCCATCGCCAGGTAGAGCATTTCCTCGGCTGTGCGCGCAAGACGATGGATTTCGTCAATAAAGAGGACATCGCCTTCTTGGAGGCCGGACAAAATCGCCGCAAGATCACCGGCATGTTGGATGGCGGGACCAGAAGTCAGTCGCAGTGAGGTTCCCATCTCCGCTGCAATAATCATGGCCAGGGTCGTTTTTCCTAGCCCGGGAGGGCCAGCAAGAAGCACATGGTCAGCGCTCGCGCCTCGTGCACGAGCAGCATCGAGCACCAGTTGAAGCTGATTGCGCACGACACTTTGACCCACAAACTCACTGAGACGCTTGGGGCGAAGTGCAGCCTCGGCAGCCCTCTCGAGTTCTCCGGCATCCGGAGCAACAATGTTGATCGAGGGCTCAAATTCATCGGCCATTAGCGCCTCCCAGCTTCATGAGTGCAGCCCGCAAAAGATCGGAAGCGTTAAGCCCGTTTCCACCGAGCTCAGACAGGACGTTCTCCGCCTTTGTTTCATTCCATCCAAGCCCGATGAGCGCGGCCTTCACTTCTGCTTCAACCACCCCGGCTGAGGGCGCCGAGGCCTCGGGAAGCTGCGCGGGAAGACCCAGTTTGTCCCCCAATTCAACGAGCATTCGCGAGGCAACTTTCTTTCCAACTCCCGGAATGCGCGAAAGCGTTGCCGCATCCTGGTCAACGACGGCTCGGCGCAGATCATTCGGGCTGAAGACAGACAGAGCGGCTAGTCCAATTCGAGGTCCAATTCCGGTCACAGACATGAGAATCTCGAAGACTTTTCGTTCTTCTTCGGTCTTAAAACCATAGAGAGTCAATGCGTCTTCGCGAACAATTAAGTGGGTGTAGAGCTCAACCTCATCTCCCTTGTGCAACTCGCTTGCCAAGGGCGGAACAATGAAGACCTTAAAGCCAAGTCCCCCGTAGACCACGACAACATCGTCGACGCCAACTTGCGCCACTGTGCCGAGAACTCTGGAAATCATGACTTCACCTCAAATCGATGGGACCAAACATACGTACGATACCCTAGCTGCGCCGCCGCCTGGGATCGACCGCGCCGGTGCGGCGCTGAGCCGCTTGCGCTTGTGCCCACATTTCTTGTGCGGGAGTCAGCTGTCCGCGCGCAGAGAGCTTTCCTGAAGAGGAAACTGCAACCGTTGAATCCGATCGAGCTCCAAGAAGTCCGGTCCCCCGCCACGCATGGCAGATCGCTATCGCGAGGGAGTCCGCAGCATCTGCAGGCTTGGGCGGCTTATCTAATCCGAGAATACGAGCAACCATATGCTGGACTTGCGCTTTGTCGGCATTGCCGTTTCCCGTGACGGCACTTTTCACTTCGGATGGAGTATGGATCGCCATCGGCAGCCCCGCGCGCCCCGCTGCAGCAAGGGCTACGCCCATAACCTGCATTGTTGTCGAAACGGAACGCAAATTGTCTTGTGCAAAAACCTGCTCGATGGCAACCACTTCAGGATGGTAGAGCCCAATGACGCGATCAATCGCATCGGCAATCTTCGCCAAGCGAAAATGCTGAGCAAGCTCAGTTGACGAACGCGCGACACCAACGAAAACCATCGAGGCCCGACGAGTCGCATCGACGTCTACAACGCCGAGTCCACACCGCGTAATACCTGGGTCAATACCCAATACCCGCATCTTCAGGCTTCTCCGCGGATCATCCGTACGAAAAGGTCATGGAATCGTGAGTCTGAGCCGATCTCTGGATGGAAAGAGGTTGCCATGGCGTGGCCGCTGCGAACAGCAACAATGGGGCCATCAGGCAGATTCCCCGCGCGGGCAAGAACCTTCACGTCATTGCCGACCGACTCAACCCAGGGAGCACGGATAAAGACCGCCGGGAAAGGCGCGCCTTCAATCCCGTCGATGAAAAGATCTTCTTCGTACGAATCGACCTGCCGCCCAAAAGCATTGCGGCGCACAACCATATCGATCGCAGCAAAGGAACGCTGGTCGTCTCGGCCGTCAAGGATATGCGTAGCGAGCATGATCATTCCCGCGCAGGTCCCGTAAACGGGCATCCCATCCGCGATTTTCTTCGATAGCGGATCGAAGAGGCCGAAAGACAGAAGCAGATTCGACATGGTCGTCGATTCCCCGCCGGGAATAACGAGGCCGTCGACAGCGTCTAGTTCACTTTGACGTCGCACAAGGACAGCGCGGGCGCCGGATTCTTCCAGCGCCCGCACATGTTCTGCGACATCGCCCTGAAGGGCAAGGATGCCGACCGTTACCATCCGCGTTCAGCCAATCGATGGTCAACAGGAAGATCGTCAACGTTGATGCCAACCATTGCCTCACCGAGGCCTCGGGAAACCTCAGCGATCACGGCGGGATCATCGTAGAAGGTCGTTGCCTTGACGATTGCGGCCGCACGCTTCGCGGGATTGCCGGACTTAAAGATGCCGGAGCCCACGAAAACGCCTTCTGCGCCGAGCTGCATCATCATTGCAGCGTCCGCGGGAGTAGCAATACCGCCAGCGGTGAAAAGAACCACGGGAAGGCGTCCTTCACGAGCAACCTCAGCGACCAGCTCATAGGGAGCCTGCAGTTCCTTCGCGGCAACGTAGAGTTCGTCTTCAGGCAGTGAGGTGAGACGGCGAATTTCGTCGCGGATCTTGCGCATGTGCGTAGTCGCGTTCGATACATCGCCGGTGCCGGCCTCGCCCTTGGAGCGAATCATCGCGGCGCCCTCGTTGATACGACGAAGAGCCTCGCCAAGATTGGTCGCACCACAGACGAAGGGAACCGTGAAGTTCCACTTGTCGATGTGGTGGGAGTAGTCCGCGGGGGTCAAAACTTCTGACTCGTCGATGTAGTCGACGCCCAAAGACTGAAGAACCTGAGCTTCGACAAAGTGGCCAATGCGGGCCTTTGCCATGACCGGGATCGAAACGGCATTAATGATGCCGTCGATGAGATCCGGGTCAGACATGCGGGCAACGCCACCTTGAGCGCGGATGTCAGCGGGAACGCGCTCAAGTGCCATAACGGCAACTGCACCGGCGTCCTCGGCAATCTTTGCCTGCTCAGGAGTAACGACGTCCATGATGACGCCGCCCTTGAGCATCTGAGCCATGCCCCGCTTCACCTGCGGAGTTCCGACCTCGCGTGTGGTCGTCTGCTCAGTCATCCTTTACTCCTCTTCTTCCAGCTGGGCGCGCACCTCGTCGGAAAGAGACATATTCGTGTAGATGTTCTGCACGTCGTCTGAGTCTTCGAGTGCATCGATCAGCTTGTTGACCTTAAGAGCGCCTTCGAGGTCAAGTTCAACCTCGGTAGAGGCAACGAATTGAGTTTCGGCCGAATCGTAGTCAATACCGGCTTCCTGCAGCGCAGTGCGGACCGCAACGACATCACTGGGATCACACTCGATGACGAAACCCTCACCGAGGTCTTCAACTTCCTCTGCTCCAGCGTCAAGAACAACTTCCATCAGTCGGTCTTCATCAACGCCCTCAGCCGCAGGAACCTCAATGACACCGCGCCTTGAGAAGAGATAGGAAACAGATCCGGGATCGGCAAGAGAACCGCCCTGACGCGTGAAACCAAGGCGAACATCGGATGCTGCACGGTTACGGTTATCGGTCAAGCACTCCACGAGGAAAGCAACACCATTGGGGCCGTAGCCTTCATACATGATGGTCTCGTAGTTTGCGCCGCCTGCTTCTGCACCCGAACCGCGCTTGATGGCGCGCTCGATGTTGTCTGCGGGAACAGAGTTCTTCTTCGCCTTTTGAATAGCGTCAAAAAGGGTGGGGTTACCAGCAGGATCGCCACCACCTGTACGAGCAGCAACTTCAATGTTCTTAATGAGTCGTGCGAAGAGCTTACCGCGCTTGGCGTCAATCGCCGCCTTCTTGTGCTTGGTAGTCGCCCACTTAGAGTGTCCCGACATTACTTCTCCCTTTTGGGCTGGATTAATACTGTGTCAGTCTACAGCGCATCTACAAACTTCCCCACCGGGCACGCGTTTTATGGGACAATGCCACAGATCTGTCAGTGGACTTGCACTGCGAAACAGACGCATCATCGTGGGAGGATTCGCCATGGCTTTGGGACACGGTATTGAGCACTCGGTGTGCTCAACGCGAGAGTGTGAGAATCCCGCGGAATTTCTCATTGAGTGGTCGAATCCTAAGATTCACACCGGCCGCACGAAAAAGTGGCTCGCGTGCGCAGATCACAGGCAGTTCCTCATGGACTATCTCAGATACAGAAATTTCCCTTACGAGGTCAGCGTTTTCTCTGACTCCCCGATGCCTTCAGATTCCCCCACCCGCGAAGAGTAATTGCCGAGGCCGTGGAGGGGTTGTGCACTTTAGCCCAGTTGATGCCCGTCCCAGCTCAGCGCCTTCAGATTGGCAATTTCACCGACTCCCAGTTGACGAAACTCATGAATACTGGCCTCAAAAACCGCCATTCCAGTATTTGACATGAACTGGGTGGGGCTCACACCCAGGCGAATATCTTCGCTCAGCACGGCGGAAAGAACTCGGATTAACCCGCCGTGCGCCACGATGCCGCCTACTCCCTCGTCTCCCCCGGAGAGGTAAGCACGCTCCATGACATCACGGATAATCGGCACGACGCGACCAAGAAATTCGTATCCGTCTTCTGCCCCAGGCATGCGATGAGCAAAGTTGGCGTTCATCCATGCATAGCAGGCTTCAACATAAACACGGATCGCGACCGGGGAAGACGACATCTCAAAGTCCCCTGCAGAGACCTCCCGGATCTGCGCGCTCACCTGGGGTTTGACACCATAGCGTTCACAAAGGGGCGCTGCGGTCTGCCGCGTCCTCGTCATTGCTGAAACTGTGAGGGCATCGAGGCGATCGCCAACTTCCTTGGAGAAGCGTTCGCTCAGCGATTGGGCTTGTGATTGCCCGAGGTCTGTCAGGGGAAGTCCGGGAAGCCGCGTATCCAATGCCGCCGAGAGATTGGCTGCTGTTTGTCCGTGCCGAATAAGTACTAACTTCACGCGTTTTCTCTTCTCCTAGGTGATATCCCAGAACAGTTTCTCAAAAAGCGTGCGGACTTTGCGTGAGGCGGCCAGCCACTGATCAATCATCTGAGAGCGACTCTCACGCGAATATCCCATGAGCATTGCCAAAGCAACGAGTTGATCAGCATTCGATGGCAGGACATCATTCTTGGAAGCCGATGGGCCTGTTGCGATTACTTTCAAGCGTCGAAGACGCTGTGCCATCGTCCATGTTGATTCGATGAGATTGTAGGACTGAGAAGATAGATGTCCGTCTTTACACAATGCATCAAGGGCAGATTTGGTTGAAGCAACTCGAAGAGAAGGATCGTCATATCCCCATTGCAGTTGGAAGAGCTCCACGAGCCATTGGATATCCGATAGGGCACCTGGCCCGAGCTTTACATGCATTCGCGGATCGATTCCACCGGGAATTCGTTCGCGTTCAACGCGCACCTTCATGAGCTGAATTTCTTGTCTCTCTGCAGCGCTCAGAGAACTCGAATAACAGTAATCTTGGACGAACTCCCATAAACGATGTGCGTTCGGCCCACCTGCAAGGGGACGAAGGCGCACGAGCATTTGTTTTTCCCAGCTTTGCGCCCATTTCTGGTAATAATCAATGTAGGAATCGCAGCTGCGAACTAAGGCGCCGTTCTTTCCTTCCGGACGCAAGTTGAAATCAAGGGCCACAGTAAGTGCCCTGCTGGGACGCGCGAGCAGTTGCTTAAGTCGAGTCAAAAGAGTGTGAGCTACACTCGCCTCTTCACTACTGGCCTCGTCATTCATGATTGCGATGACATCAAGGTCAGAGGTGTACGTTAATTCTTGCGCACCGTAGCTCCCCAGAGCACACAGCTCTAGGCCGTGCACCCCACACTCATCTGCTTCCCGTTCGATCAGTGTTTCAAGCGAGGATTGAAGGCACACATCAGCAACGTCAGATAGTGCTTGACCGATACCTGAACTGCTGCCCGTAACTTCCCTCAAAGCGATTCGAAGTACTTCTCGAGTCCGAATTAAACGGATTTTTTCGACAGCGTCCTCGGTGCTGGCCGCGCGCCTTGCGGTTGCAAGCATCTGTCCGCGAAGGGTTTCTTGAGATGGAGTCTCCAGTAACTCTGGCGAATCAAGCCAGGACACCGCCTCGGGAAAGAGACGAAGAAGCGCACCAAGCCACTCGGAAGCAGAAAGAACTCGACACAGCTGCGACGCAGCGAAATCACTGTCTCGCAAAAGCGCCAAATACCAGTGCGAATCGCCGATTTCTTCGGAAAGCACACGAAAGTTCAATAAACCCATGTCGGGGTTTGCCCCATCGGCAATCCACGATAAAAGCACTGGAAGCAAGTGGCGTTGAATCATCGCACGTCTGCTGGTTCCCGTGCTCAAAGATTGAATGTGCCCCATAGCGCTACGTGGGTCCAGATAACCGAGTGCCCGCAAACGTTCCATAGCCTGTTGCGGATCCAAACGGATCAGGTCATCATCGGCCTGCGCGCTGGCTGCAATAATCGGCCGGAAGAAGACAGAATGATGAAGAGCGCGTACCTGTTGGCGAAGTGAACGCAAATGCTCGTGAAGATCATGCGTGCTTGTATCAGTGCCATATAAAGATCGCACAAGGCGCTCAAGTTGAGATTGAGAATGCGGAAGATTATGCGTTCGATGCATACGCAATAGTTGCGAGCGATGTTCCAGAGTACGCAGATAGGCATAGCTCTCGCACAAGCTTGCTGCGTCGCTGCGGGCAATGTATCCCTCGGCACTCAGTGCTTCGAGCGCATCTAGTGTTGAGGCTTGGCGAATACGCTCATCGTTTCTGCCGTGGACCAGTTGCAAAAATTGAACAGAAAATTCGATATCGCGCAATCCGCCGACGCCGAGTTTGAGTTCTTGATCCCGGTTCTTTTCTGGAACGGAACGCTCGACCTGCAGGCGCATGCTGCGAACTTCATCAACAAATCCGTCACGCGCAGACGCCTCCCAAATGAAGGGAGAGGCAAGCCGTAGAAATTCCTCACCTGTGCGTTGGTCCCCCGTGCAGGGACGCGCTTTAAGAAGAGCCTGAAATTCCCAGTTCTGAGCCCAACGTTTCCAATAGCTATGGAAAGAATCGAGGGTACGCACGAGCGCACCATCGCGCCCTTCTGGACGAAGATTTGCGTCTAAACTCCACAGGGGTGCTTCGCTGGCCGGACTTGAGCACACTGCGTTGATGATATTGGCCATCTTGGTCGCACGTTCAAGCATTTCAGCACTTTGTGGCTCTCCCCCGTTTTGTTGAGCGGGAGAATCACCGAGGACGTACATGACGTCAACGTCGGAAATATAGTTGAGTTCCTGTCCCCCCGTTTTTCCCATTGCAATGACACATAGAGGGATCTGCCTGCACCTGTCTTCAAGACATTGCGCGATGTAGAGAGCAGCTTCAAGGGCAGCATCTGCGAGATCTGAAATCCGACGAGCAACTGATTGGAAATGCTGCGGAGCACAGGGATCTGGGGACAAGAGATCGTCGGCAACGATCTCAAAGAGTGCGCGCCGATAAGCGCTACGCATGGCGCACGCCGCAAAGCTCCACGCGTTTGAGTCTTCGCCTGCGCAATCTTCTTCCCATCCTTGCGGAAGTACCTGGCGCAGATACTCAACCATCCCGAGGCCGCTCGGCGGTGGCGGCATCGTCAAAAAATCGGGGTGCTGTAGGAGGTAGTCACCCCACCACGAGGAAAAGCCTATGACCGCGGCAAATCGACACGCGGCCTCGGCATCAGAATTCAAGGCCTCGATGAGTTGCGGGCACTGATCAGCAGCACGCGCGCACACGAGCGCGAATTGCTCGATATCCGCGCACTTTTCAAGAGCATGGCCAAGATCTTCAATAACCAGACCACTCTCGTCGAGAAGCGCACGGACGCGCTCGGGTTGATGTACGCCCCAGCGACGAAGATCCTGGTCAGAGATCATCCATTGACCTTAAGGAATTGCCGCAATTCCCCGGGGGTAATCTGACGACGGTATTCGCGCCACTCACTCTCTTTTTCACGCAAAACGTGCTCAAAAACCTGCTCACCCAAAGTATCAGCGACAAGTTCTGATTCGCGCATCGCACGCAAAGCATCAGAAAGAGAAGAAGGCAGCGGGTGAATTCCCAAAATCTGTCGCTCGGTATCACTGAGCTGCCAGACATTGTCTTCGGCCTCGTCGGCGAGTGACATTTTCTTCTCAATGCCATCAAGTCCGGCCCTAATAAGTACAGCGAAGGCAAGGTAGGGGTTGGCAGCTGGATCGAGGCCTCGGAATTCAATGCGCGCACTGGTGGTCTTCGTGGGCTTATATGCCGGAACGCGAACGAGTGCCGAGCGATTATTGTGTCCCCAGCAGATGAAGGAAGGCGCTTCTCCCACGCCCCACAATCGCTTATAGGAATTCACGTGTTGGTTGGTAATTGCTGCAATCTCACGCGCGTGGTGAAGCAAGCCAGCGATGAAATAGCGCCCAATTTCGGAAAGCTGGTAGCGTCCCGAAGGATCATAGAAGGCGTTCTCATCACCTTCGAAAAGCGAGAGGTGCGTGTGCATTCCCGAACCTTGCTGATCGGCAAAAGGCTTGGGCATAAAGGTTGCGAGCATTCCCTCCGAGAGTGCGACCTCTTCGATGAGGGTCTTCGCCGTCATAATGTTGTCAGCAGCACGCAGCGCGTCAACCGCACGCAAATCCACCTCATTTTGTCCAGGACCCGCTTCATGATGTGAGAACTCGACTTGAATTCCCGTATCTTCCAGGGCATGAACAATCTTGCGGCGAAAATCGTTGGAGAGCCCGCGCGTGACATGGTCGAAATAGCCAGCCTGGTCAACGGGTTCGAGGTGGTTGATATCCACGGGCTGGCGTAAAAGATAGAACTCGATCTCTGGATGCGCAAAAACCGAGAACCCCATCTCCGAGGCGCGCTGAACCGCGCGTTCGAGCGCGCCTCGGGGATCGGCGGGAGAGGGCAGCCCATCGGGGGTCAGAACATCGCAGAACATTCTTCCGTGGACGTCGCCCTCACCTTTGTTATGTAACCGTTGGAAGGTTGCAGCATCAGGACGTAAAAGCATGTCGGATTCGTAGACACGAGTCAGTCCTTCGATTGAAGAACCATCGAATCCGATCCCTTCAGCAAATGCCTCTTCGAGTTCTCCCGGGTCGATGGCGACCGATTTGAGAACGCCTGCGACATCCGTGAACCATAAACGAATCAGACGAATGTCTTCTTGAGCAACGCTACGAAGGACTTGTTCCTGATGCTGTTTCATCTGTCTTCCTTAGGAACGACCGAAGCCCTTTGAGATCGCGTCAAGGGCACCGGTGAGATCTGAGGGCAGCACCCACAGTTTCGAGGCTTGACCATTTGCAATACGGGGCAGCATCTCCAGGTACTTGTAGGAGAGCAGTTCCGGCGTAGCCTGTCCCTGGTTAATGGCCGTAAACACGACAGAGATGGCTTCCGCCTCGCCCTGTGCACGCAGGATCTGTGCCTGGCGAGCACCTTCAGCCTGGAGGATGAGGGCTTCCTTCTCACCCCGAGCCTGCAGCACTTGCGCTTCCTGCTGTGCCGAGGCCGCGAGGACGGCAGCCTGCTTTGCACCTTCAGCCTTCTTGATCTGCGCTTCACGCTCTGCTTCAGCAGTCAAAATCGTTGCACGCTTCGTACGCTCAGCAGTAATCTGCTGCACCATAGCGGACAAGACGTTCGGCGGCGGTTCAATCGACTTGAGTTCAACGCGTGTCACGCGAATACCCCAGGGGCCGGTTGCCTCGTCAAGAACACCACGGAGTTGCTTGTTAATCGATTCGCGGCTGGTCTGGGTTTCTTCCAGGTCCAAGGAGCCGATGAGATTACGCAGGGTTGTTGCGGTGAGCTGTTCGATCGCCTGGAGGAAGTTAGCAACCTCGTAGGTCGCGCTCCGAGGATCAGTGATCTGGAAGTAGATCACAGAGTCGATCTCGACCATAGCCTGGTCTGCAGTAATGACCGACTGTGAGGGGAAGTTCACCACCTGTTCACGCAGGTCGATTCGTGCCGCGACACGATCAACAAAAGGCACCAGAAGGTGAAAACCGCCGTGTAGAACTGAGCGGAAACGACCGAGGCGTTCAACAACGAAAGCCTCAGACTGGGGAACAATTCGGACGGCTCTCAGCAGCGAAATTGCTACAAAGAGGACGAAGACTACTGCGACGATCGCAACTACGGATCCGAGAAAATCGTCTGCCATAATCCACACTCCTTTCTTGGAAATATTTTGATTAATTCAATGGCTGATTTGTCAGTGGACGAACAACCGCGGTTGCGCCTTCAATAGCGACAACCTCAATTTGAGTACCCACGGGGATAAGCTCGCCTGTGCTCCGTGCGCTCCATTCGCCTCCGGAGAACTGAATGCGACCATCGCGTTCCCCCACGAGTTGCGTCACGTAGCCGCTCTTTCCGATCAGCGCATCCGCATTCGTTCGGACGTCATCACCCGATCGTTGGATACGTCCTTTCATGAGCGGGCGCATGACGATGAGCAAGAGAAGCGAAACCACAACGAAAACTACGACTTGCGCAATGAGGCCACCACCGAAAAATGCGGTAATCGCCGCAGCAACGGCTCCAATGGCGAACATCAGGAACACGAAAGTAATGCTGAGAACTTCAATGATTCCAAGGAGTAGGGCTGCCAGCAGCCACATCCACCACGTCATATTGTTTCTCCTTCCAGTCAGCTAGTACTCAACGAGGTAGGCCGCGCGCAAACCAGCGACCGTGGTCATTTTCTACGCTCAGCGCCAGTTCAAAGGCTTCAGATAGAACTCGTCCGGTTAGGACTTCCTCAACAGGGCCAGCGGCAAAGACTTCACCGGCTTTCATAACCAGTGCGTGCGTAATCTCCTGAGGAATCTCTTCGAGGTGATGCGTCACCAAGACGACCTGAGGGGCAGCGCGGCCAGAGATGATCTCGGCCATTGCAGCGATGAGCAATTCTCGCGCGCCCAAATCGAGTCCCGCCGCGGGCTCGTCGAGAATCAAAACTTCTGGATCCGACATCAGTCCGCGGGCAAGGACGATTCTTTGCCTTTCCCCCTCGGAAAGAGTATGGAATGGGCGATCTTCAAGTTGGGCAACGCTGAAGAGAGCGAGCAGGTCACGTGCGCGCGCGGTATCAACGTCTTCGTATTCCTCGCCAAAAGGCGATGAAACGCCCCACGCGGCAGATCGAACAACATCAATCACTCGCGTACTTGGGCGCAGCCGTTGTGTACTCGAAAGAGATACCAAAGAGCAACGAGCTGCCAGTTCCTGGGGTTGGCATGATTCGAGTGGAACACCATCAAAACATGCGTGCCCAGAAGATGGCGCAACTTTTCCGCTGGCGACGCGAACAAGGGATGTTTTCCCTGCTCCGTTTGCCCCCAGAACTACCCATTGTTCTTGGCGCGAGGTACGCCAAGAAACTTCACGAAGAATCTCGGTCTCGCCACGGGTCAAGCTGACATCATTGAGCTCAATCACGGTATCCATTGTTTCAGTATCTCGCAGGATATACAGTGTGTCTTTTCCAAATCAATCAGGCTCAGTGAACGAGTTGTTTATAGAGTTCAACCGTCTTTTCACCGATTGCATCCCACGAGAAATGTTCCCGCGCGCGTACAAGCCCAGCATGTCCCATTTCTCGAGCTCTTTCGGGCGAAGCCAAGACTTGAATCAAACGCTCAGCCATATCATGCTCGAAAGCTTCCGGGTTAAGGGGAGTTCCGGTCCCATCGTGTAGTTGCTCGATCGGGACAAGGTATCCCGTCTCTCCATCAACAATGACATCGGGGATACCTCCCGTTGCGGTTCCCACGACGGGCAAGCCGACGGCCATAGCTTCAAGGTTGACGATTCCAAGAGGTTCATAGACCGAGGGAGTGACAAAAACAGTCGCACAGTCCAAGAGTGCGATGAGGTCGGCGCGCGGAAGCATTTCTGAAATCAAAATGACACCATTGCGAGTGGCTTGAAGCTCTGCAACGAGTCCTTCAACTTCGGCTGCAATCTGTGGGGTATCGGGAGCTCCAGCACACAAAATGACCTGAACGTCGTCGGGAAGCAAACGCGCAGCGCGCAAGAAGTACGGGAGTCCCTTTTGGCGAGTAATGCGACCAACAAAGATCACCGACGGCCGCTTGGGATCCACTCCCCACTGGGCCAAGACCTTCGCCTGATGTTCCTTTTCTTCCGGCGTTGTGGGCACATGCCACTGCGACAGATCAATTCCGTTGTGGATCACGTGCACACGATCGGGATCAACCGCCGGATAAGCGCGCAAAATGTCTTCACGCATTCCGTGCGATACAGCAACCACCCCAGCTGCGGCCTCGTAGGCGGAACGCTCAATGAAAGAAGACACGCGGTAACCGCCACCGAGCTGTTCAGCTTTCCACGGACGCAAAGGCTCAAGGGAATGTGCGGTAATCACATGCGGAATATCGTTCAATAAAGCCGAAATATGTCCGGCAAAATTTGCATACCACGTATGAGAATGCACAAGGTCAGCGCCAACCGTCTGGGCTGCGATTTCAAGATCAACTCCAAGAGTACGAAGCGCAGCATTTGCCTGTGCGAGTTGAGGCAGATCCTCGTAGCCGAAGACGCCTTTTTCTCCTTCGCGAGGACCATCAAAAGCCTGAACCCGCAGGTCATCAACCCGAGGGCGAAGAACTTTGGCCAATTCGGTAACGTGGACTCCCGCTCCCCCGTAGACATGTGGCGGGTATTCTCGGGTCAGCAAATCAACGCGCATGTGAGCTCCTTTGACGCACGGATGTCTCTAGCTTAGCGGAAATGTTGCGTGAACTATGTTCTTCGCCACGTTTTAAAATCGGCCACCAAAAGTGTGCGTTTACGCATACTCTTGTGTCATGGCTAAAAATCATGTTCTTGCGATCGTTCTAGCCGGAGGCGAGGGTAAACGGCTCATGCCCTTGACCATGGATCGGGCAAAGCCGGCCGTTCCCTTCGGTGGTCACTTCCGTCTCATCGATTTTTCTCTCTCGAATATGGTCAATTCGGGATACATGAAAATCGTGGTCCTGACTCAATACAAGTCACACTCGCTTGACCGCCACGTCACGCGAACTTGGTATACCTCTCCTCTCCTCGGTAACTTCATTGCACCTGTGCCCGCTCAGCAGCGTCGCGGCCCGCACTGGTACCTGGGAAGCGCCGATGCGATCTATCAGTCGCTCAACATCGTCGACGATGAAAATCCCGATTACATCGTGATTACAGGTGCCGACAATATCTACCGCATGGATTTCTCACAGATGGTCGAGCACCACATCGAGTCGGGTCTTCCTGCAACCGTGGCCGGTATCCGTCAGCCCATCGAGCTAGCGCCTTCTTTGGGTGTCATCGAAGGTAAGGACGGGCACGTCGATAAGTTTGTTGAGAAGCCGCAGAACCCGCAAGGCCTTCCCGATAACCCCAATCAGGTCCTTGCATCCATGGGTAACTACGTCTTCACAACGGCAGAACTCATTGCCGCGCTTCGTGAAGACGCAGAAGATCCTCTCTCCAAGCACGACATGGGTGGCAATATCATCCCTTGGTTCGTCGAGCGCGGTATGTGCGGCTACTACGACTTCAAGGATAATGACGTCCCCGGATCTACCGATCGTGACCGCGATTATTGGCGCGATGTTGGTACCCTGGACGCCTACTACGAGGCCAATATGGACCTCATTAGTGTTCACCCGGTCTTCAACCTGTACAACAGGGATTGGCCGACAATGACCCTCTTGGATGGTTCCCTGCCTCCTGCAAAGTTCGTTTATGGCGACGAGCATTCCCGCATGGGTCACGCTGTGGATTCCTTCGTCTCCCCCGGTGTGATTATCTCCGGTGGCGAGGTCTACCACTCGATCATTTCTCCCAACACCTACGTCCACTCGTGGGCACAGGTGACGGATTCGGTCATCATGAACGGCACCCGAGTGGGCCGTCATGCAATCGTTTCGAAGACGATTCTCGATAAGGGAGTTGTCGTCGAAGAGGGAGCGGTTGTCGGTGTTGACCTCGAGCACGACCTCGAACGTGGCTTCACAGTCACCGAATCGGGTATTACTGTCGTCCCCAAGGGAGTCGTCGTTACTCGCTAAGAGCTGCGCATGAGACGTTTACTGGCCTCCGAAGGTAATGTTCGGAGGCCAGTAAAGTTATTCGACGACGAGAGTCCTTCCATCCCAACCAGCAAGGCAGACGCGAATCAGTTCGATGAGCTGGGTTGGATAGAATTCATAGTCATTTGATTGAGCCTCAAAATCATGGATATCCCACCAGCGGTATTCATCAATGACGCGTTGTTCCTCTTCGGTCCAGCGGGAATCACTCAGTTGCTGGCGGTGCGTACGCGCATAAAAGATCTCTTCGTCTTGACGCGCAAGGACTGTTTCAAAATCAAAAACTGCACGGCGACGAGCGATAGGTCCGATCAATAATTCCGGGGCTAAGCGGATTCCAGTTTCTTCAAAAAGCTCGCGCGACGCACATTGTCGAGCGTTTTCTCCATCTTCGATTCCCCCGCCAACGGTGAACCACCACGAGCGCTCGGGATTGTCCGCGTCGTGGCCTCGGACCAGAAGCACACGGTCTTCTTCATCAAAAAGAATGACTCGCGCCGCACGTCTATGCGGGATTCCTTCCGCGTCCCGAGGCCAATTGTGCGCGCTCACGCCCCCACCTGGGCTGCCGTTTGGGACAGTTGCGTCAATGAGAGGAATCGACTCCGTTCCTGGATCGCTTTGTCGAGGAGGGCGCGGTCGTAAGCATCACGCCCGGGGTCCGGCCGGCGACGTTTTTCGCGATTCGCTTCATCGAGGCCAACGGCAGCAAGCGCGTTCAAGAACCGATCCATGGACTTGCGAGCTTCCGATCCGGATTTCGCGGCCCACTCAACCGCGTTCCGTCGTTGAGCGCGATCGCTCACCATACCCACTTCAACGGGCAGGACCCAGCCTCCGACGACATAGGGAATGAGGCCTCGCTGAATATTCGACAATTCTCGGGAGTATTGGATCAGAAGGAATACAAACCAGGCGACGAAAAGGGGCACTTCAAAGAACAGGTATGCAACATACCAGCTTCCTTGATCGTTCACGCTTGCAAGGAAATTCCAGAAGGCATGGAAGAAGACTGCGGTGAGGTATCCGAGAAATACGCGGATTGTGCTCCACAGCGGACCGTAGCAGCGAATAATCACCAAGGCGATAGCCATTCCCGTGAAAGAGGTTGCCATCGGGTGAACGAAAGGCGAAAGGATTCCACGGTTAAATACCGTCGAAGTCAACATCAAGCTGCCTGATGAACTGGACTTCAGGAAATACTGAATATTTTCAATAAACGCAAATCCGGCACCGACGATACCACCGGTAATCAATCCGTCGAGCCGAGAATTAATTGAGTTTCTTCGGGCAACAATAAAGATGATGACGCCGAGGCCCTTGAAGAGTTCTTCAGCAAAAGGAGCGACGATCACAGCGACCAGTACCGTCGCTATATTCGCGTCTCCCAAAGTGCGTGCAAGATCAAGATTCAGAGTGCTATTGACGACAAGAGATGACGCCGTAGCAACGCCCGCCCCCCAGATGAAGCACAAGAATTTTGCCTTCCAGCCCTCTCGCTCCCAACGATCGAGGTAATTCAAAACGCCAAGCACAATTCCAAGCGGGATCAGGGCAAGAAGAGTCATCGTTGCAGCGGATACAACACCTCCGGTGCTGACATATGTCGCCATAAGAACAATGACACCGAGGGTTCCCAGCAGCGTAAAGATAATTTCCAGATAGGGCAGGGTCTTCACTCGCTGCGGGATATGCCAACTCGGGGCAAGTTCAGGAGCGGGGTCTTCAGGCCGAATGAGTTCCGATTCCGTGGTTCTAATCTTCTTCAGACGGTAGTCCTCCCCCGGACCACCCCAACGCGCAGTAGTGTCACTCATTTAATAGCCAAGTCCATCTTCAAGGGTGTCATCATCAAAGTCGACGCTCAGAGCATAGGGAGCATGTCCAGCCAAATGCGCCAGCCTGACCCAGGTACGCTCTCGAATTTTACGTGTCTGACTGACGTAGAGGTTATGCATTGAACGCGCTAATTGCACTTTGTACGATACCTGATCGAGCTGGTGAAGTTCGCGAGACCAGTAGGGATCATTCTCCATCGCCGCACGGACCTCGGTATTGATCGCACTACGGAGCACACGTGAAAGCGTTGATTGTGCCTCAAGGTAAGCCAATGACTGAGTTCGTGTTTCTTCGTCTGTTGCTGCTGCTTCAGTACTTCTTCTATCGAGGCCATCAGCGACTAGAGGAAGATCCTCACGTCGCACACATGCGCAAGCAGCCGAAGAGAGCTCGGCCGATACCACTGAAGGCAAGTCGGGATACTCGGCAATCCTTTGCCCGTATCGAGCTCGTTCATCGAGAAGAAGAGCAAGTGAATCCCGCGTCGTCAAAATACGCCAATGTAGACGATCCAGACGAGTCGCAAGAATCGCAGACTGACGAATGACGAGAGCAACGCAGCCGACAGTAAGGATCGCAATAAGGAGCATGAGTGGGTTATTCACTGTCATCTCCCCCGTTTCGGCCCCGGAGCAAATCTAAAGCCGATGGATCAGCAGGTTGTCCCTGAGCTGAGACCAAAACGGTCTGATAGAGAGCAAGAACCTGATCTGTCACGGTATCCCATCCATAGCGACGGCTTGCATTCAGGCCGCGTTGCGCAAGTGCACTACAGCGCTCAGAGTCCTTGAGCAGTGCAACGAGCTGGCGAGCAAGATCAGCGCTATCACCCGTTGCAAATAGCGCTCCTGATTCGCCTTGGTCAAGCACAGCGCGGAATGCCTCGAGATCAGAGGCAAGAACGGTACAGCCCGCCGCCATCGCCTCGACCAAAACGATCCCGAAAGACTCACCACCAGTCTGCGGTGCGACATAAACAGTCGCGCCTTTGAGAAGTGAGGCTTTATCTTCATCGCTCACTCCCCCGAGGAATTCGACTGAATCGCCAAAGCGCTCCAGTTGTTTTTGGAATTCGTGAGCACCGCCTCGCCCAGCGATCAAGAAACGAGCCCCGGGGACTTCCTGAAGGACCGCGTCGATTGCATCGGCGAAAACAGGAAGGCCCTTACGCGGTTCGTCTAGGCGTCCCAGGAAAACAACAACCGGGCGATCGACCGTTGCAGCCCACTCTTCCTTAGGCTCAGCCTCGGCAAAAAAGCAGGTGTCGACACCGTTGGGAATGATCACAGCGTCGCCACCGTGATGTTCTACAAGGGTGCGACGCGCCTCGGCAGAAACAGCAATTCGCGCGGCAAGCTTCTCAAGAAGCGGATCAAGAGCAGGAGAAGAAACTGAGCGCGAGAAAGAATAGTCCAGCGCCGCGTGGAATGTCCCAATGACAGGAACGGTTGCGGCTCGAAGAGCGAGCATCGAAATCGATGGAACCTCGGGCTCGTGAACGTGAAGTACGTCGAAATCGCCTTCTTCAAGCCATTTCTTTGTTCGCGCATTCGCAATGGGGCTGAAAGAAAGACGCGCAACGGAACCATTGAAAGGAATAGCGACGGATGACCCAACCGCGGTGATCCACTCGGGTAAATCCGTTGTATTTTTCGCCGGGGTAAGAACCTTGACCTCGTGGCCGCGTTCAAGCAGTTCAAGGGCGAAATCGCGAATGTGGAATTGAACGCCGCCGGGAACGTCCCAGGAGTAGGGATTAACTATTCCGATCTTCACCTAGTGCCCCTTCTGCGCTGCGCGCTGACGCGCTCTCTCCAACCGCTCCGGATCTAAATCCTCAACAAAGACTGCTTGCATCATATGCCACTCGCGAATCCTACGTTGAAGAATCGGTGTTAACGCATTCACCCATCGCTGGGTCAGTTCGGGAACGTCGGGATCTTCGGTATCTGGATCGTAGAGGTTTTCGGTAATTTCCAAACGAACGAATTCTGGGCGGCCCGAATTATCGACATCGGAGACAACCCCGGCAACCAAGGGTGCTCGTAGCGCGCGAGCAAGCGCCGCAGGACCGGCTGCGACAAGCGCTTTGCGGGAACCGAAGTCCACCTCGATCCCTGATCCGGAAATATCGCGATCCGCAAGAAGCGGGACAACGAGGCCTGCGCGTCCTTCAGCCCGATCACGAAGGGTGTGGAAGACGCTATCCCCCGGCGACACACCGATAATTTCCATGCCAACATTGCTCCGCAGGTTGACGAAGGCATCGAAGAGTTCTGGTGGATTCAGTTTTTCTGCAACGGTAAGAATCCCCAGTCCCTGAGCACAAACCGCTGCACCTACACGATCGAATGTCCCCGAATGCGCAAGAGCAAGCACGACCGGACCGGAGGAACTCAGTTCGATCAGCCCTTGGGCTTGACTTAAATCAACGCGGCTGCGCAGCGCTTCGCCGATGCGTCCGCCAAAACTAAGTTGTTCGACGTAGGCGTTGACGTGTGAACGCACAGCTTCGCGCAACTGGACGCGCGAAATTGGGTGTCCTAATAAACGCTCATGGTTTGCGCGCATTCTTCGCACGCTCGAACCGTTGAGAAGACACATCAGATCCGCCGCGCGACGGCCAAGCCATCGGACGCATCCAAAAGGAAGATGTGGAACGACTTTAAACGCCCACACAAGGCCGCGACCCGACATCATGACTCCGTGGGTTGTTCAATGTGGCGAGCGGTGAAGTGCACGCGTTGAATAACGGTCACCAGAGAAGCGAAAGCAACCCAGCATAGACCTGCGGCAAAGAAGAAGGCTGGAGCACCCCAACCGTAAAGAGCGGCTCCCAATAAAGCAATAATCAATCGATCAGTACGCTCGGCAATCCCAACCTTGGCAATAACACCGACAGACTCTGCGCGCGCACGAGCATAGGGAACGGTCGCCGCGCCAACAATCGCAATCAGGCCCGCGATAATCGCCACTGTTCGAGTTGTCGAAGGCTCCATGGTGAAGACGGCAAAAGCAACAAGAGAAGCAAAAACAGCGCCATCGCCCAGGCGATCCATCGTCGAGTCAAGGAAAGCACCAAAAGGCGAAGAGGTCCCACTCATTCGTGCAAGGACTCCGTCAATAGAATCGCAAAATAGAACGACTCCCAACGCGAGCGCCCCCTGCCAGAGATAGCCCCTTGGCAAAGTAGAAACTGCAACCGCGATCGTGACGAGAGTCCCCGTAACGGTCACCATATTTGGTGTCACGTGTGCTGCCAGCAGAAGCCTGGCAAGCGGAGTGAAGATCGTTTTGGTAATTGAACGTCCGTGGTTTCCGAGCACTAGTTCTCCTGTGACGTTGGCCAAGCCGCCGCTAGACGCGCACGCGCGTCTTCAAGTAGTTCAGGCACAGCTTTCGTGCGCGCAATGATGGGGAAGAAATTCGCGTCTCCTGCCCACCTGGGAACGATGTGTTGGTGGAGATGAGCAGCAATCCCCGCTCCCGCTACCTCGCCTTGGTTCATCCCCAAATTAAATCCAGCGGGGTTGGCGGTTTCGCGTTCCACTCGCATTGCCGTTGCGGTCAGGCGCCCCAATTCAATGCGTTCTTCGTCGCTCAGCTGCGTGTAGTCAGAGACATGGCGATAGGGACAGACCAAGAGGTGCCCAGAGTTGTAAGGGAAGAGATTCATCAAAACGAAGCACGTGTCCCCGCGGTGAACGATGAGCCCTTCTTGGTCAGTGCGCGATGGCGCAGCACAAAAAGGACACTCTTCCGACGAGGAATCGGCGGGTTTGTGATCGCCATGTATGTAGGCCATCCGATACGGCGTCCACAAACGATCAAAACCGTCGGGAACACCAGCAAGTGCCCGTGAATCCTCGGTCGGAAGAGTGTCACTCATTGTCAGTCCTCAGCGCTAGGATCAGCGTTATTGCGGGTCGCGATGTGGTGCGCGATACGCTCAACCGCCTCGTCGACGGGAACACCGTTGAGCTGGGAGCCATCGCGGAAACGGAAGGACACTGCCTGCGCTTCTTGGTCTTCCCCGCCCGCAATCAAAGTGAAGGGAACCTTCTGCTTTGCGGCGTTACGGATCTTCTTGCCAAAGCGATCATCGGAATGATCAACTTCGACGCGAATACCACGCTCTCGCAAACGCTGAGCAACCGTATCCACGTACTCATCAAAGGCCTCGGCAACGGGAACAAGTCGTACCTGCACGGGCGAAAGCCACGCGGGGAATGCTCCTGCATAGTGCTCGGTCAGCACGCCGATGAAGCGCTCGATCGAGCCGAACTTCGCCGAGTGGATCATGACCGGTTCACGGTGGCTTCCATCAGGAGCGGTGTATTCCAGTCCAAAACGGTGCGGTTGGTTGAAGTCGTACTGAATAGTCGACATCTGCCAGGTACGTCCGATTGCGTCCTTCGCCTGAATGGAAATCTTCGGGCCGTAGAATGCAGCACCGCCCGGATCGGGAACGGTATCCAAACCGGTTTCTTCTGCGCAGCGACGCAAGATCTCGGTGGCTTCCTCCCACTGTTCATCGGTTCCGATGAACTTGTCCTTCTTCTTTCCATCGGTGTCGCGGGTAGACAGCTCGAGGTAGAAGTCGTTCAAACCGAAATCGCGAAGAAGCGTCAAGATGAAGTTCAACAGGTG
The DNA here is from genome assembly GCF_900155605.1 of Actinomyces marseillensis. Classification (GTDB taxonomy): domain Bacteria; phylum Actinomycetota; class Actinomycetes; order Actinomycetales; family Actinomycetaceae; genus Pauljensenia; species Pauljensenia marseillensis. Next base: position 1,550,047 of record NZ_LT707420.1, read on the forward strand.
CTTAATTTCATCACCGGCCTGCTCGGGCATCACATAGGAGTGCGAATCATCCTGAGTGATAGAGCGAACGCGAGTGAGTCCTTGAAGAACACCGGACTTCTCATTGCGGTAGACGGTACCGAACTCGAAGAGGCGCAGCGGAAGTTCACGGTAAGAACGGCCTCGGCTCCTGAAGATCAGGTTATGCATCGGGCAGTTCATGGCCTTGAGGTAGTAGAGCTGACCGTCATCATCCATGGGCGGGAACATCCCGTCCGCATAGTAGGGAAGGTGACCCGAGGTATGGAAGAGATCTTCCTTTGAGATGTGGGGAGTACCCACGTAGAGGAATCCGTTCTCAATGTGGGCTTCGCGCACGTAATCTTCCATGACACGCTTGAGGACGCCGCCCTTGGGGTGGAAAACAGGCAGACCAGCGCCGAGTTCCTCTGGGAAGGAGAAAAGATCAAGCTCAGCACCGAGGCGACGGTGATCACGTCGCTCAGCTTCCTTGAGTCGTTCTTGATAGGCGACAAGATCTTCCTTCGAGGCCCACGCAGTTCCGTAAATTCGCTGCAGTTGGTCGTTGGCTTGGTCGCCGCGCCAGTATGCGGAAGACGACTTGGTGAGCGCGAAACCGTTGCCGATCGGCCTGGTTGAAGGCAGGTGGGGGCCGCGGCACAGGTCCTTCCAAGCGGTTGTGCCGTCACGGCGCACATTGTCGTAGATTGTCAGTTCAGAGCCGCCAACCTCGACAGAAGCATCCTCTGCTCCCCCACCCTTAGTGGTGATGAGCTCAAGCTTGTAGGGCTGATCGGCAAGTTCTTCGCGGGCTTCGTCTTCACTGACCACGCGGCGACGGAAGGTCTGGCCTTCTTTGACAATGCGCTTCATGCGCTTTTCCAGGTCGCGCATGAGTTCAGGAGTGACCGAATCGATATTCCCGAAGTCATAGTAGAAACCATCGGTGATGAAGGGGCCGATTCCAAGATTCACGTCCGGGAACACTTCCTGAACCGCCTGAGCCATGACGTGTGTGCAGGAGTGACGCAGGATTTCCAGACCGGCTGGAGAGTTCAGGGTAATTGCTTCCACCGTTGCGCCGGATGGGATTTCACGGGAGAGATCCCATGCTTTTCCATCGACTGTCATAGCGACGACGTCGCTACGCGAGGCATAATGCTGCAAACCGGTGCAGCCTTCTTCAATTTCTACAGCAACGCCATCAATAGTTACGTTGATAACAGGCACGAGCTGTGCTCCTTCGGGTTTCTGGCGACAAGCGCCATCTCTACCTGTCAACTGCACGCATACGAAGGCGCGTCAAACGCTCTTATCGAGAATCGACAGGCTTGGACCCTTCTATCGTAGCCGCCGAGGCGGCAATGTCACGAACGCAGTGCGCGCTTGAGTGAAAGCAAGTTACGCAGCCCCGCGTAGAGTCGCGGGCGCAAAGGAAGATCCCACGCTCCGGGGACATCCGTGTAGCCCTTGGCAAAGTTCAGCTTGTACTTGCCAACGGTAAAAAGCTCCGGCACGCGAGGCGAGTGCATGCCCATAAGATCGATACCACCCTGCGGATCAAGATCGGGGCCAAGAGTGAGTGCGCATTGAACATCCAGCTCTGGCATCGCGCCAAGTTTGCGCGCCAGCGCTGTCGTTGCACCGTAATAGCATTCGGCCTGACGATCGTTCACCAAAATGAGGTTCCACGCGGCAACCTTGCCATCGACGCGAAGGACATATAGGTGCGAATGTTGTTCGCCCAAAACCTTGAGCATCGTTGCATAGACCTCGGGAGGATGCGGGTGGAAACCGTCGCGCTGCGCGGTTTCCTTCAAAACTTCGTAGTATTCACTGAAGTCCTGTGCGGCGGCTTCGCGTTCGTCAGCAATGCTGGTTTCGACCTGCGCAAGGGCCTTTCGGGAACGTCGAAGCTGGCGACGGCCTTCCTTCGTCATATCAGCAAGAATCTTCTCCTCATCACCACCGTGGGACCGAATGATGACCGTCCGATCGTAGGTGATGATCTGCATGACATCTCGAAGATCGTCTGCGGAGAAAGTCGCATGCAAACGAATAAAGACAACCGAAGAGTCTTTTTCGCGAACATAGCGGGCCAAAGCATCGCGGAATGCGCGCTCACGTGCAGGGGTTGCTTCCTTCAGCCACACAGGGCCGTGTTTCGCCCACAGATAGCGCGCTCCTCGCATTGAGTACTCGTAGAGCGCAACCAGGGCGATTCGCTTTCCTTCCTCGCAATACTCGAGGCGACCCCAAAGTTTACGTCCTTCAACAGCTTCGTATTGCTCCCAAATTGCAGATTGTTCAACCGGAAGCGGGGTTACGCCGGCAGCGCCGATACGCATTTCTTCGGCTGTAATCGAGCGGAGCTGTACCTGTGACATGACAAAAATCCCCTTAGAATGAACGATCGTTCGCTTGAGGGTAATACCGATGGAACTTGCGATAGTGGTTGAGCTTTTGCAGATGCAAAGTGATCGATCGGCGAAGATCCCTATCACGCGAGTAGAACAGCGGGTCAAATCGCTTTCCACTGCGAATCAAACCACGCACCCGTTTCGCGAGCTCGGGATCGCGTAGGTAGCGCATGAGCAGACGATCGGGAACCATCGAGTACAAGATCTCCTCGTGGACCTCATCGCGCTCCCGTGAAAGACATTTAACTAAGTCGTCAACCATCGGAATCATTGGGTTGTGCCCAGCGGCGGTCATGTACCAGCTGTTACGACCAATTCGCGGATTGACTTCGAAGAAGAGCGCCCGTCCATCGCGTGGATCAATTTTCACGTCAAAATTCGCAAACCCACGGTAGTTGGCAGCTTCGAGAATACGCTGAGCATCCGCCCACAACTGTGGGAAAGATTCAGTAATCATGGCAACCGGATTACCGATCATGGTCGGAGCATGGTCTTCAAGAAGCACGCGCGCTGACCCGATCAGCGTCATGCGTCCCTTCGAGTCCACATACGCGGTCACCGAGCGCATCTGCGTGTTGTCACCAGGAATCAGCTCCTGAACAACGAAGTCTCCCTTAAAACCGACCTCTCCCAAACGTGCCCACAGTTCATCGAGTTCTTGGGCACTCTCGACAAACCAGATCTTGCGCTTTCCTTCGAATTCCAGCCCGTCGTAGTCATTACCTCGAGCAGCTTTAGCGACCACGGGAAAGGCAAAGGGAATCTTAGGCGCAACCCAGGCCTCGGCAGTGGAGAAATCTCGGAAAGAAACAACGACGGTTGCCGGTGTAGGAACGCCCAAATCATTGCATAAGCGAGCGAATGCCCCCTTGTCGGTCACATAGTCGATGACTTCCATGGAGGGGAAGGGCAATGCGTAATGAGCGCTGAGCGCATCCCAATTCCTCGCGACGAACTCGGAATGGAGGTCATGATTGGCGACCAGAACCAAAGCACGATCGGAATAGGTCGATGCAATGCGCATCAAAGTCTCAAGCAAAACCTCATCTGAGGCATGCGCAATGATCGGCTGGACATGGCAAAACGACGAGCGCGCGATTGAAACCGTCGGAGCATGGGAAAGGACAATCGAAGTAGCTCCGTAGGCCTCGTGGAAAGAACGCGCCAAAGCGTAGACTCCAAAATCTCCGCCCAAAAGAACAGGCTGCACAGGAGCGTCGGCCACAGTCATCGTTTCTCTTTCGCTCGATAGAGGTGAACCCCTCCAGCATAGCGGAAGGGGTTCACACACAGGGGACTACGCGCTCAGACGTTAAAGCCGATCGCGCGAAGCTGTTCACGTCCATCGCTGGTGATTCGATCTGGACCCCAGGCTGGCATCCAGACCCAATTGATCAGAACATCGTTGGAAAGCGGAGCTAACACCATCTGAGCTTGACGTTCGATCACATCGGTCAAGGGGCAAGCAGCGGAGGTCAGCGTCATGTCAATGACAACGGCATCATTGGACGAGATGTTGATCCCATAGACCAGGCCAAGGTCAACAATATTGATCCCAAGTTCGGGGTCAATGACATCCTTGAGCGCCTCGAGGACATCTACTCCAGCGATAGTCCCATCTTCTCTGATATCAGTGCCCTCAATATTGAAAACGTTCCCAGGAGCGGGTGCATCACTGTGAGAAGCAGCTGACTCTGGCAGAGTCGAGGCCGCAGGAGCAAAGCGTTGCTCAACGGCATCGTTTTGTGCCATCGGGTTGGAAGAAGTATCCATTACTCGTTTTCTCCTGCAATATCGGTTCCAAGCTGCGCGAGAGCATCGCGCAGCGCATACCAACCAAGAAGCGCGCACTTGACACGATTGGGGAACTGAGAAGTTCCCTCCAAGGCAGCCGCGTCTTCTAATAGGTCCAAAGTGTCATCATCCACGCCTTGCCCTCGTGAATGCATCATTGTTTCCATCGCGGAATAGAGCTCACGTACTCGAGCAAGATCCGCACCTGCAACCATGTCAGAGAGCATCGAGAGGGATGCCTGAGAGATCGAACAGCCGTCCCCATCCCACGCTAAGGACTCGATGACACCGGAGTCACTCAGTGTCACGCCCAAGGTCGTTTCATCTCCGCAGGTCGGGTTGACCTGATGAGAAGAGGCGGATAACTCAGTGGGATTACCGCAGCCGTGACGCTCGCGAGCATGATCGAGAATCACCTGCTGGTACATCTGTTCCAAGCTTGACATCAGCAACCTCCAAAATAGGAACGAACCTGGCCAAGTGCATCAATAAAACGGTCGACCTCTTCACGCGAAGTCGTCGGCCCGATTGACGCGCGCGACGAAGAACGAACACCAAAGAAGCTATGAAGCGGAATCGCGCAGTGATGGCCGACTCGCACCGCAACATCATGAGAATCAAGAACTTGACCCACATCATGAGGATGAACTCCATCAACGGCGAAAGCAACAACACCGATACGTTCAAATTCTGAGCCGGGCCCAAGAACACGCACTCCGTCGATTCCGCTAATTCCGTCAAGCATGTAGGCGGTTAAAACGCGCTCGTGTTCGGCAACGCGGTCCATGCCAATAGCGGATAGGTAGCGCAGCGCCGCACTCCAGCCAACAATTTGAGCGATGGGCTGGCTACCAGCTTCAAATCGTTCAGGAGCCGGCATGAAACTCGAGCTCTCCATAGTGACGTTTTCGATCATTGAACCACCGGTGAGAACCGGAGGCATCGCGTCGAGGAGCTCTCTCTTGCCCCAAAGCGCGCCGACTCCCGTTGGGCCGAGCATCTTATGCGACGAAAAGACGGCGAAATCGACGCCCAAGTCGCGAACGTTGATTGGCATGTGTGCACTGGACTGACAGGTATCCAAGAGAACCAAAGCACCGCACTCGCGTGCCCGAGAAACAATTTGGTTCACGGGTGAGACCGCACCGGTCACATTTGAGACATGGGTAAAGGCGACCAGTCGCGTACGCTCGTTGATGACATCGAGTGTATCGGTATCGATTCGTCCGTCCTCATGCAAATCAAGCCAGCGCAGTTCGGCACCGGTTGCCTGACACAACTGCTGCCAGGGAACAAGGTTCGCATGGTGTTCAGCCCTAGTTACGACAATGCGATCCCCCGGAGCGAGCGCAAGAGGGTTGCCTGCGCTCTCCCCCGGCCCAGTCGCATTGCGAATCGCCAAGGCCACAAGATTAATCGCCTCGGTTGCATTCTTCGTCCACACGATTTCGTCGGCTCGCGCACCGATAAAGCTGGCAAGGACCGAGCGACCTTCTTCAAAAGCGGCAGTTGATTCATCGCCAAGGAGGTGAGTCCCCCGATGCACTGCCCCATTAGTCGAGCGATAAAACTCAGTGATCGCTTCAATCACTGGTGTCGGCTTTTGTGAAGTCGCACTGAAATCGAGATAAGCGATCGCCTGGCCGCCGCGGCCGACACGTCCCAAGATGGGAAAGTCGGCACGCAGGCGGCTCAGCTCACGAAGCGAAAAATCTTCAGACACGGATCAGGGTCACTTCTCCAAGTAGGAATCGTAGCCGTTCTCTTCAAGCTCATCGGCCAGTTCAGGACCACCCTGCGCAGCAACCTGACCGTTCACGAAGACGTGAACATGGCTGGGCTTGATGTAGCGCAAAATGCGAGTGTAGTGGGTGATGAGCATGACGCCGCAACCGGTGTTTCCATGGACGCGGTTCACGCCTTCAGAGACGATACGCAAGGCATCAACGTCAAGACCGGAGTCAGTCTCATCCAAAATCGCGAAGGAAGGCTTGAGGAGCTCCATCTGCAGGATCTCGAGGCGCTTCTTTTCACCACCGGAGAAACCGACGTTGACATCACGTTCGGCGAAGCTGGGATCCATGCGTAGGTTTTCCATTGCCTGGTTGACGTCCTTGACCCAGTGACGCAGCTGAGGCGCTTGGCCGTCGATGGCGGTCTTGGCGGTACGCAGGAAGTTCGAGACGGAAACACCCGCAACCTCGACCGGGTACTGCATTGCCAAGAAGAGGCCCGCCTTGGCGCGCTCATCGACGCTCATGTCAAGGATCGAGGCGTCATCGAGGTAGGCTTCACCGCTGGTGATCTCGTAGGCGGGGTGCCCCGCGAGAGCATAAGCCAAGGTGGACTTACCAGAGCCATTGGGGCCCATGATTGCGTGAATCTCACCGGAGTTAATGGTCAGATTAACGCCCTTCAAAATTTCCTTCGGTCCTTCAGCGGTCTCAACCGATGCGTGAAGGTCTTTAATCGTCAAAGTCGACATTGTTTTTCTCCTCTTCGGCGCTAGACGCCGCACTGTAGTTCTCGTACTACTGTCGTGTAGCCTCAGGCGCCAAGAGCGGCGCGTTCCAGTTCCTTTTCGATGGCGTTCATCAGGTGTTCCTGCACCTGGGGCACGCCGATTTGCTCAATGAGTTCGGCAAAGAAGCCTCGCACGACCAGACGTCGTGCATCGGCCTCGGCAATTCCGCGGCTCATGAGATAGAAGAGTTGTTCATCATCGAAGCGTCCCGTTGCCGAGGCGTGGCCTGCTCCGATGATTTCACCATTCTCGATCTCCAAGTTCGGGACAGAGTCTGCCTTCGCACCTTCACTGAGCACAAGATTGCGGTTGAGCTCGTAGGTATCGGTTCCATCGGCAGCTTCACGAATGAGGCAGTCCCCGATCCACACCGAGTGAGCGTCTTTCCCCTGCAACGCACCCTTGTAGGTCACGCGAGAGTAGCAATTAGGCTGCGAATGATCAACGAAGACTCGGTGTTCCAAGTGCTGACCCGAATCAACGAAGTACAGGCCGAGCATGGTGAGCTCGCCACCGGGGCCTCGGTAATCGGTGTCGGAGCAGATACGCACTAAGTCGCCACCCAAGGTCACGATGATGTGACGGACCTTCGCGTCGCGTCCGATCGCAATACGGTGGTTGGAGGCGTGCAGGAATTCATCATCCCATTCTTGAATGGAAACGATCGTAAGGTCCGAGGCGTCACCTGCCTCGATCTCAACGGTCTGATTGAGCGCGCCATGCCCGCCGCCTCGATGATTCATGACAATGGTGGCGACCGATTGCGACTCGACGCGAAGGGCTAGATGCTGGACTCGAGTCGCCTCGTCTCCATCAATGTCAATCATGATCGGAGCCGATAGCTCGGTCTTCTTCGGAACCGTAACAATCTGTGCGCTTGTGAAGGCGTTCCATGCCACAACCGAAGTACGGTCTCCGGGCGCAAGCACGCTACCAAGACGTTGATCATCACGAGTAACTTCTTCAACAAGGACTTCTTCGGGAGCATCGATACGCACACCCAAAGATTCAGACTCAAAGTTCTGAGTTTCGAAGAGTTTCTCAATGCGACGCATTGGAGTAAAACGCCAGTCTTCTTCACGTCCGTGAGGGACGGCAATATCGCTCAGCGAAAACGAGGTCGGGCGATCTCCACGCGAGGAATGTGCCACCGGGGCTCCCGCTCCATGAGAATGCGGACGGGCCATGGTCTCTTGGGTCGTCATCAGCCAACAGATCCTTCCATCTGCAATTCAATAAGTCGGTTTAATTCGAGGGCGTATTCCATAGGAAGTTCCTTGGCAATCGGCTCAACAAAGCCGCGCACGATGGTCGCCATGGCCTCGTTCTCATCCAAGCCGCGGCTCATCAGATAGAAAAGCTGGTCCGCAGACACCTTAGAGACCGTTGCCTCGTGTCCCATTTCAACGTCGTCCGTGCGCACGTCGACATAGGGGTAGGTATCGGTACGCGAAACCTTGTCGACCAAAAGCGCATCACACAGAACATTCGACTTGGAATGACGTGCTCGCGCATTGATTTGCACGAGGCCACGGTAGGAGGTACGCCCACCGCCGCGAGAGACCGACTTTGAGACGATCGAAGAAGACGTATGCGGCGCCATGTGCACCATCTTTGCGCCTGTATCTTGCTGCTGCCCGGGACCGGCGAAGCCGATCGACAAGGTCTCGCCGCGGGCATGTTCACCCATGAGGAAGCATGCCGGGTACTTCATAGTGATGGCGGCACCCATATTGCCGTCAACCCATTCCATGGTCCCGCCCTCTTCAACCATGGCACGCTGAGTCACCAAGTTAAGGACGTTAGTCGACCAGTTCTGAACCGTCGTGTAGCGAACGCGAGCGCCCCTCTTAACGAAAATCTCGATGACACCGGAGTGCAAGGAATTCTCGTCATAAATCGGAGCGGTACAACCCTCAACATAGTGGACGTAAGAACCCTCGTCCGCGATGATGAGCGTTCGTTCGAACTGTCCCATTGCCTGAGTGTTAATGCGGAAGTAGGCCTGCAGAGGAATGTTCACATGCACACCCGGCGGAACGTAGACGAAAGATCCACCCGACCACGCAGCTGTGTTGAGTGCAGAGAACTTGTTGTCACCGGAAGGAACACACTTACCGAAATATTCTTCGAAGATTTCGGGATGTTCACGCAAACCAGTGTCTGTGTCCGTGAAAATCACACCTTGACGTTCAAGATCTTCTTGAATCTGCTGGTAGACGACCTCGGACTCATACTGAGCCGCGACACCCGAAACAAGGCGGTTCTTTTCGGCTTCTGGAATGCCCAGACGATCGTAGGTATCGCGAATTTCTTCAGGAAGGTCTTCCCAGTCATTAACCTGACGATCAGTCGGACGCACGTAGTACTTGAATGCATCGAAATCAACGTGCGACAAATCCGGACCCCAGGTGGGCATCGGCTTGCGTTCGAAGAGTTCCAACGCCTTGAGGCGGCGTTCACGCATCCACTGAGGTTCATCCTTTACATCGGAGATGTAACGAACGACCGACTCGTTGATCCCAAGAGGGACGTCTTTCGAATAGTCATCGTTATCGTGCCACCCATACTCATAGGCGCCGATGGAACTGATGATCTCATCGTCACTCAGAGTAGTTGCGTCGGTGACCGGTGGTGACTGGGTCATATTTTTCCTCGTCAATTCGGTTATTTCTGGAGTGCGAGCTACTTGCGAAGAGCGGCTCGCGCTGCGGGTGAGATCACGGGCGTTGCCACAGGAATGTGGGTCGTACACACATGTTCTCCGCCTGCAAGGGTTGCAAGTCGTTGGACATGAACATTGAGCAGTCGCGAGAAAGCGGCAGTTTCAGCCTCGCAGAGCTGCGGAAAATCACCGGCAACTTGCCGGATCGGGCAGTGACCTTGACACAGTTGCACTGCAAATCCGCCTCCGCCGATCTCTCGCACTGTTGCAGCGTAGCCATCAGCAGTCAGGGCGTCAGCAAGCGCTTGAGCGCGCAAGCGAGGGTCATGTCCAGCTTCGCGAACAGTCGAGGCGTAGCGCCTTTCAATTTCGCGCGAACGAGCAGCGGCAAAAGAGTCAATGGCTTCTCCCCCACCAACTTGCCCGAGATAACCCAATGCCTTGACGGCCAGGTCAGAGTAGCTATCGGAAAGCTTTTCGTGAGCACGCGCGGTTGCGACGTAATGACGGGCCGGACGTCCCCTGCCGCGGCGACCAACCTGAGCAAACTCATGCTCTGCAATTTCACTGTCGGAAAGCAGAATCGTCAGGTGCCTGCGCACCGCAGCGGTTGTCAACCCAAGGATCCGTGCAATCGTTGATGCTGTGACGGGCCCCTTTTCGACAACAAGATCACGCACCTGCTGCCGGGTGCGCGCATCACTGATTTCCACGCTGCCCTCCAAGCGAATCTACATTCACAACTCTTGAATCTCAGGAAAATCATACGCTCTTTAAGCAACATTTTCGTTGCGAAATACCCGGTAGAACAGGCGACTCATGTCACAGAATTTGGGCCGAAGGTCCTGAATCTATCGAAGCCAAGGGGATGATACCCCTCTGAGTTCCCATCCGCGCCTGCGTGCTGCTTCGGTTGCAAGAACAGCGCAGACCGTCGAGGCGTTGTGCAAACGCCCCTGCAATGCCGCAGTGACGGCATCATCGAGCTTGACCCACTGATATTCGAAATCAGCCTCTTCATCTTCTCGATCGAAGGGAGTCTGTGTCTGTGAGAGCTCGCGTGCGAGGAAAATACGGATCGATTCCGACGAGCAGCCCGGGGAATTAAAGATATCCAGGAGAACATCCCATTGCTCCGCAACAAGGTCTGCCTCTTCGGCGAGTTCTCGCTGAGCTCCAACCAGCGGGTCTTCTCCCGGAATGTCGAGGAGTCCAGCCGGTACTTCCCATAGCTTGGCGCCGACCGGGTGACGGTACTGACGTTCGAGGAGAATCTCTTCTTCTCCCCCGTCACCGCGAAGAGCGACGATAACGACCGCCCCCGGATGAGACATGTACTCGCGAAGGATCGGTTCCTGTGCTTCATTCAGGACTAATTCGTCGCGCTGAATACCGAAAACCTTTCCAGAAAAAACCTCGCGCGACGAAAGAGTCTGAACGGGAACGTGTTGGTCACGAATCTCAGTCATGGTCATTCCTCACTGGGCCGGAGGGAAAATTGCACTTGCGCCGCTACCGACACCGAAGGAACGTGCGCTTGAGTGGGCATCTTTCAGCGCCAAAACCGCCGAAATTGTTCCCTGCGTAGTTCCGACTTGATCAACGGTTGTTGCCGGAACATTCCCGCGACGCAGAGCTGTGAGAGTAGAACGATCAGTCGAAGCATCACCCAAGATGAGGCCACCGGCAGGCGCATTCCCAATAGTCTTTGCCAGGCCTTCCCATGATGCCTGTGATGCGAGCGAGGAAGGATCTGCCGTCTGCGTATTTGCACTAGTGTTGCCACGAGGTGCGACGACAACGATAGCCTGGGCACCGCCCTGCGGATCCTTGGTCATGCGCATAACGGGAGTATCTCCCCCGGTAAGAATCTGCTTGACAAGATCAGGTTCAGATCCGCTCTGAGTCAGAGAGGTGACGATCGCCTGTCCGATGACTGCCTCTGCACCGGCATCACCGGCAAGACCGGTCAGGTGCGAAGCCAAAGGAGTTGCAAGGGTGTTGCGGAAAGTTGCAGAGTCGGCGCTGAGCCACGTGTTGGTAAGCTCAACCTCACCAACGACCTGAGCGCCTGCAGTTCCAAGCGTATCTCGCATGGAAGCAACATCTGAGCTATCACTTCCAGGAACAGTCACGATCGCAACTGAAACGCCGTTGAGCGATCCTGCAAGGCGCCCCTGGGCGAGCTCTGCAACAGCGCGAGCTTCAATTTTGCTATTGTTCTGAGCCTGCGCCAGTGCCTCATTTGACGAGGCCGTCGAGGTAGTGGGCGTCAAACCGGAAGAAATACGCGATTGCAGCGGCCCTGCACCCAGGACAACCCCCAAGCACAGTGCAACAAAAACCGCGATCAAAGACACGATGTGATAGCGAAAGTTGACCATGTTTTCTTCCTTAGAACGTGACAGTTTCAGTCCAGTGGACTAGATCGGAACTAGCAGAATTCGACGGGGACCACAATTGCGAGATCCAATTCCAGACACTCATGTAGAGGTCATGCCCCCACGGAGTAGCCCAAAGTGCCACTCCCATCGACGCGAAAAGCACGCATGCAAGGAGGAAGAGCCATCCGCCTCGAATACGACTCCGGTATGTTGCACTCACTGCATGGGCTGGAATCAACAAATCACCAGCTCGCAAGCGAATCAAAAAAGCGGGAGTAACGACGGAACGAGGCAGTTCAAGGTAGTCCTCGAGTTCGCGCGCATCGCCAGCGACGACAATCGCTGCGGGATCCATAAAGCTCAGAAGACTAATTGCGACATCTTGAGCCGAGGCACTGAGATCGATCTGATGGTAGTCGATCCCCATACGATTCAAACGGTCGCGCCCCTGATCTCCTTCATGTGCACGAGGAACGACAATCTCTGCACCTGAACGAATGATCTTGTCAGGCACCTCGGTCATGTCTCCAACGATAATGGCGGGTTTAAGATGCGCACGCTTTGCGCGCAATGCGCCGCCTTCAACTGCCACCACAAGCGGTTGCGTATCGCGAATCCACTGGCCAAGATCACGCAACTGCTGGCTCGCACGCGGGGAATCGCAGACGAGCAGGACCTGACGGCCACTAACCTGCGTCGCAAGCTCCGGGTAGCCCTCCCCTCGTAGGACGCCCGCACCTTCATATTCCAAGAATGTCGAGGTCGAGGCCTCAAAAGCTTGAAGTTGGTCGGAGAGAGCCTGATCCGCATCAGGAATGTCTGAGGGAAGATCCTTCAGCGACTCATAGCGGTGCCCCTGAGCAACTCGCTTGCCTTCTCGTAGGATGTCCGTTCCCTTGACCGTAATCGAATCACCGTCTTTAAGCGCCCAGACATCAGATCCACAATCATCGAGGAGAACGATACCCGCATCGATCAGTGTCTGAGGGCCTCGACTACGCACGCGTCCAGTGACCGATAGCGCCGCATTGATGACGAGCTGAACGCCACTTTCAATGAGAAGCTCGGCATCTGCCTGTGTAAGATCGTTATCCTCGATGAGCAGGAAATCGCCTTCATCAATTGTCGGAATCTTCTGATGGAGATCGCGCGCAATCCATACGCGGCCCTCAACCGAGGTACTCCTGCTACCTGAAAGTCCTGATTTTTCTTGGCTCACGCTTCCGATTGTGGCATGTCCAGCCCCAAGAGCTCATAAGCATGCCGGCGCGCCGCCTCAGAGTGCGCATCCCCACTCATCATCCGCGCAAGCTCCCCTGCTCGCTCTTCTCCTTCGAGCACGCGGATACTCGTACGTCCATCATTCTTCTCAATTAAAAGATGGTGATCCGCATAAGCAGCAACCTGTGCGAGGTGGGTGACGACAACGACTTGATGATGCTCAGCAAGACGCGCAAGACGGGCTCCCACTTCTACAGCGGTTTTCCCGCCGATTCCAGAATCGACCTCGTCAAAAATAAAGGTCACATCGGAGTCAGATTCACCCAAAAGCACTTCTAAAGCCAGCATGACTCGCGAGAGCTCACCGCCGGATGCCCCCACGCCAAGAGGGCGTGGCGGTGCTTGTGGGTGGGGTTGCAAAAGCATGACCGGATCTTCCAAACCGGTGGATGAGGGCGAATGCTCCTCCCATGACACAGTGAAATTCGCATCCGGCATCGAAAGTGCGTGAAGTTCACTCGTGACTTTCGCGCTCAATTCCGCGCCAAGTTGTCGGCGTGATGCAGCGAGTCTGTCGCCCCATTCAAGAACAGCTGTTTGAGCCTGCGCTAAAGCCCGCTCAAGGGATTCGGGGTCATCATCTTCACCGGTTAGCGCCTGCAAGCGGGCACGAGCTTCCTTCTCCCATTCAAGAAGTCCGCTAATATCTGCTGCTCGCCCTTCCATCAACTGGCGTAAAGACGCACGACGAGCGTGTAGTGCCGCTAGCGTTTCAGGATCGGCCTCGACGGTAGAGAGATAGTGCGCAAGATCGTCACGTACTGCCGATAATTCAAGGGCGGATTGCTTAAAGCGCTGGCCGATAGCGGTCAACGAATGATCGAAACGCGCCGCCGTACGTAGGCAATCCAGTGCCCGTCCAATGAGATCAATAACCCCATCCGTGTCCTCGTCTCCTTCTAAGAAGGCAAGCGAAGCTCCAACATGGCGACGCAGGTCCTCCGTATTCGTCAGGCGTTGGATCTGCGAAACCATTTCTTCCTCTTCGCCTTCGTGTGGGCGGAGGGCATCGAAAAGTTCCAGAGCCTGGCTCAGGCGGGCAATCTCTTCTTCCCGCTCGATACTTGAGCGGCGCACCTCACGAAGACGATTGGCAATCTCCACCGCTTTCTTCCACGCATGCCCGTAGGAGGCCAGCAATTCTTTATGCTGAGCATCTCCATAGGAGTCCAAAGCGTCTCGCTGAGCTGATTGCGAGCGCAGACGCAGCTGATCAGATTGGCCGTGAATCGTCACCAAAGAGCCAACAATTCGTGACAGCGCTGAGGCCGGCATTGCGCGCCCACCCAAGGCAGCCCGAGAACGCCCGTTCAACGGAACGGTACGAGAGACATACAAAAGACCGTCATCAACCGCCCCGCCCATCTCGTCAATTTCTTGAGCGATCGATGGAGGAACTGAAAAAACACCGTCGACGCTCGCCCGTGCAGCGCTCTCGTCCTCCCCTTCTCGGCGGACCATCTGCGGGTCAGCGCGCCCACCCAGCAAAAGATTGAGGGAGGTCAGCACCATCGTTTTACCAGCACCGGTTTCCCCCGTGAGCACCGTAAAGCGCGAGCCAAAGTCAACGTGTGCGCTTTCAATGACGCCGAGGTTGTCAATGTCCAATGACTCGATCATGAAGCGTTCCCCTCCGGAGTTCTCCACCCCCGCACGGGCAGGTTAAACCTAGTCACGAGGCGCTCAGAAAAAGGAGTGTGTGACATCCGGACCAAGCGAACCGGGTTCGCCGAAACCTTGGCAATGACAGATGTTCCCGAAGGAGCCACGGTACGCCGGTGCCCATCACACCACACTTCCGGTGCGCTCCAATTCTCTTCATTGATGAATACTTCGATTGTCGAACTAGGCCCGACGACAAGAGGACGAGTGAAGAGACCATGCGCTGCAATCGGAGAAATGACAACAGCCTCAGTATCTGGCCAGACAACCGGGCCGCCTGCAGAGAAGGAATAGGCCGTTGACCCAGTCGGCGTTGACAAGATCATGCCGTCAGCACCGTAAGTAGAAACATCCTGTCCGTCGACAACGAGAATCAGATGAACCGGGTGCGCTGGATCGGTGTGCTTCACGACTGCGTCGTTGAGTGCCCAGTCTTCGATGGTGTTATCGCCGGGAAGCTTGATGGAGACATCAAGTGTTGAGCGCTTTTCAACGTCAAAATCACCCGTAGCAAGACGATGCATGAGCTTCGGTATCGACTCGGGAGAGGCCTCGGCAAGGAAGCCCATATGGCCGGCGTTAATTCCCAAAAGAGGAATGTCGTAGCGACGAGCACTTTCTGCCGCGGCAAGAATCGTTCCATCGCCGCCCATCGCCAAAACAAGTTCGGGAGAATCGCCGTCTGCTACTTCTGATTTGAGCGGGTCTTCGCTCACAACCGCGATACCGAGCTGTTCCAACTCGCGCATTGCGACTTCAGTTGCTGCAATGGCAGCAGGGCGTTGAACGTGGCGAACTAAGAGAATTTTCTTCACGAGGCCGTTCCCTCCTGCGCATCGTGAGCGGAGTGCGCCGCGCGCGTGCGTCCAGCAGGCCCCTCGAGGACTGCTCTGTCGATAGCTCCTGGAATTTGGTCTTCTTCAAGAGCATTGGGATGGTCAGCGCGCATATAAACAAAATACTCGACGTTTCCAGAAGGTCCGGGAAGCGGCGAGGCCTCAACGGCGGCGATCCCAAGGCCCAGATTTCGCGCGCACTCGATTACTTTGGCAATGGTCTCTCGATGGTGATCGAGATTCCTCACCACTCCACCACTTCCGAGACGGTCTTTACCAATTTCGAATTGCGGTTTAACCATGAGTAGGAAATCTGCTTGCGGATCCGCTACAGCAACCAGGGCAGGAAGCACGAGGGTCAAAGAAATAAATGAAAGATCCCCCACGACCAACTGCGGTGCCGGGTCGATATCTCCCGTTTTCATGAGCCGTACATTCGTTCGGTCCATGACTTCCACACGGGGATCACTTTGAAGACGCCAAGCTAATTGACCGTATCCGACATCAACTGCAACGACACTCGCCGCGCCTCGACGAAGCAGGACGTCAGTAAAGCCACCAGTCGAGGCCCCCGCGTCCATGCATCGCCGTCCTTCAACAGTAGGTGCACGATCTGCCAAGGCATCGAGGGCACCTGCAAGCTTAAATGCACCTCGAGAGACGTAGTCCGGATCATCGCCTTGAGTGATGACCAAAGCCTGCGCCGGATCCATTTGGCGTGCGGGTTTTTCAACAACCTGTCCGTCAAGAAGGACGCGTCGCTGCGCAATCAACTCTTGTGCGTGAGAACGCGAGCGCACCATGTTCCGCCGAACAAGTTCTGAATCGATACGACGCAATTTCATGGGGCAATGCGCTCCTCAAGCTTGCGCCGAAGGCGCAGATCTAGCTGTTCAAGCAACTCGATCTGCTGCGCGACTGGGAGTTCATCGAAGTTATCGGGCAAGGATGAACTCCCCGTCTCGCTCACTTCAGACGGCATAATCAGTCGTCCTGCTCTTCAAGATCAGCGGTCTCTGCGAGAAGTTCTTGGAGGTCTTCTTCGCCGGGAAGAAACTCAAGCGCCTCTTTGCCTTCCGCAGTCTGTTCAGCAATAGAAACAGGCGCCTCAACAGTTTCTTCTTCGAGCGCCTCGAAGACACCAGAGGGGTCATCGTTGGCAACGACCGTCACAGTCGGGCAAACCACGTCAAGATCGGAAGAAGAATCCCACGCTGCAGCGGCAAGCGCACGATAGGAATCGATCGTGATGACTGCGCCTTCACGCAATTCAACGTCATCCAGGGTCAGATGGCCGTCGCGTCGCAGGCGCGCGACCTGCGAGACGCCGCAGGTCCACGTTCCATCCGCGTGGTGCTTCGGCGACGGGTGTTCTTCAAGCAATCCGCGCATATCCATTGCGAGATAACTGGGGCGCTGACCCCTGGGCGCACAAATTACCGCGCGAGCGTCGTGGACACCGGTAAGAACATGCAGTGCCGGGATTCCGGCCGCAACAGCGCCGAGAATATCAGTTTCGAGGCGGTCTCCGACTGCAATTGGATTCTCACTATCAAGGAGCTCGGCAGCGCGCTGATAGATACCGGGTTCAGGCTTGCCTGCAGCAACCGGGCGCTTCCGGGTCGCGTAGCTCACCGCACGCACAAGCGCGCCATTTCCAAGTGCGAATCCGCGTTCTTGCGGGAGTGTTGCGTCGAGGTTCGTCGCAAAATACTGCGCGCCACGCTGCAAGGCAAAGGCGGCCTCAGTAAGTTGAGTCCAGGTCACCGAGGCATCAAAGCCTTGGACAACCGCCGCGGGTTCCTCGTCAGCACTGTCAACGAGAACATAGCCAGCTTCGCGGAGTGCTTGACGCAAGCCTTCTCCGCCAACCACGTATACCGATGCTCCCTCGTCGAGGTGCTCGCTCATCACAGCAATAACGTCCATCGCCGAGGTCATGATGTCCTTCGGCTCGGCTTTGAAGCCCAGTTCCTTGAGCTGTTCGGCAACAGTGAGCGGAGTACGCGAAGCGTTGTTCGTTACGAAACCGATCTTCAGGCCGGCTTCGCGCGCTTCTTCAGCGGCCGTAGCTGCGTGTTCGATAGGAAGCTTGCCAGAGTAGGCAGTACCGTCAAGATCCAGAAGAGCTGCGTCAAAGTTCGTGTAGAGCGCTCCCTTCGAGCCTTTCAGCGGTGAACGACGATCATCGACATCTGCATCGGCAAAAAGACCAACGTCAACAATGTCGGGATCTTCTTCCTCTTCAGGAATGTTTGCCTCAACCTGATCAGCTTCCTCATCGCGGCCAAGTTCGCGCAAGCGATCTGCCTGAACCGACATCAGGCGGCGAAGGAACTCGGGATCAGCATCCTCGCCAAGAGCAGCAATCGCGTCATCGACAATAACGAGGCCGACTTCATTTTGCCCCAAATCTGCGCGCGCACCTGAGGAGACGAGAACCAACTCAACCTGCTCTGCAAGGTCGAGCTGAGAGGTATCCGTCTGGTCAATGATTTCAATCGCTCGCTCAGGACGCCCAAGTCCGCGTTCGCAGTCGGCTTCAATAGCGCGCAAAGAGAGGTCTCCGCGCAAACGACGCATCGCACGCACCTCACGCAGTGCTTCTTCGTAGTGTCCTGCAGCGTAAGCCGTCAGCGCCGAGGCCTCACGGACAACGTCGACACGGCCCGCGCGAGAAGCTGCAGCCTTAGCGTGCTTGTATGCGAGCTCAGGATCGAGGTCGATCAACTGACCGGCCATAACAAGGTGTCGAGCGACAATGTCGCGGTTGATCCCCGATAGCGTTGCCAGGGAACGCAACGCATCTTTATCCAGTTCTTCAGCTGATACGCCGGCGGGGATAGTTGGTTCATCTCCGTTGGGTGCGGTGTATTCGTCGCGCGAACGAGGTGCGCTGCTGCGCTTCGTATCTCGGAAATCGCGTCCTGTGCCTCGGCGGTCGTCGCGCCCTGAGAAGCGACGGTCGCGAGAATCGCGGTCAAAACGCCCCGAGCGCTCGCCGTCAAAGCGACGCTCACGAGAATCAGAAGAACGGAAATCACGCTCAGAACGGTCAAAACGACGACCATCGCGCTGATCACCGCGATCAAAACGCGAACGATCGGAACGCTCACCCCCACGACGGTCATCACGATCAAAACGACGACTCCCCCGGCCGTCGTCGCGCCCTGAGAAGCGACGGTCTCTAGAATCCCGGTCAAAACGCCCCGAACGCTCACCATCAAAGCGACGCTCACGAGAATCAGAAGAACGGAAATCACGCTCAGAACGGTCAAAACGACGACCATCGCGCTGATCACCGCGATCAAAACGCGAACGATCGGAACGCTCACCCCCACGACGGTCATCACGATCAAAACGACGACCATCGAAATTGCCACGGTCGCGATCGGCGAAGCGTCCCTGACGGTCGAAACCTTGCCCACCATCACGCGAGGAACGTCGATCGGAAGAATTGAAACGGCGCGGTCCACGAGAAGAATCGCCGCGAGAGTATGAACCGCCGTCTCCCCTTGATCCACGTCCGCGACGCTGCGAGGAGTCAAACCTATCTGCCACAATTCCTACTTTCTTCGGGCCCTTCGACCGCACCTATCTTGAATTAAAACTATGAACGCATCCAGCATAATGGGCGAGTAGCAAACAAGCCAGCGCGCTTGACAACCTGTGGATTGCCAAAAACTGTGGGATTGGCCTCGTCGACCGCGTTGCGTAAATCGTATCTGGGTGTCGTATCACCCAGCCTAGGCATCGTCGCGGTAGTCGGCCGCTCGCTCGCCTTGCGAGCATCAGTATATAAAGGTTTGGCCCCGGGACCGTGTGGGTTCCGGGGCCAAGCCGTTGAGTGTGTTGTGGCGGTGTCCTACTCTCCCACACCCTCCCAGGTGCAGTACCATCGGCGCTTGCGGGCTTAGCTTCCAGGTNTTCCGCGCCAAGTTGTCGGCGTGATGCAGCGAGTCTGTCGCCCCATTCAAGAACAGCTGTTTGAGCCTGCGCTAAAGCCCGCTCAAGGGATTCGGGGTCATCATCTTCACCGGTTAGCGCCTGCAAGCGGGCACGAGCTTCCTTCTCCCATTCAAGAAGTCCGCTAATATCTGCTGCTCGCCCTTCCATCAACTGGCGTAAAGACGCACGACGAGCGTGTAGTGCCGCTAGCGTTTCAGGATCGGCCTCGACGGTAGAGAGATAGTGCGCAAGATCGTCACGTACTGCCGATAATTCAAGGGCGGATTGCTTAAAGCGCTGGCCGATAGCGGTCAACGAATGATCGAAACGCGCCGCCGTACGTAGGCAATCCAGTGCCCGTCCAATGAGATCAATAACCCCATCCGTGTCCTCGTCTCCTTCTAAGAAGGCAAGCGAAGCTCCAACATGGCGACGCAGGTCCTCCGTATTCGTCAGGCGTTGGATCTGCGAAACCATTTCTTCCTCTTCGCCTTCGTGTGGGCGGAGGGCATCGAAAAGTTCCAGAGCCTGGCTCAGGCGGGCAATCTCTTCTTCCCGCTCGATACTTGAGCGGCGCACCTCACGAAGACGATTGGCAATCTCCACCGCTTTCTTCCACGCATGCCCGTAGGAGGCCAGCAATTCTTTATGCTGAGCATCTCCATAGGAGTCCAAAGCGTCTCGCTGAGCTGATTGCGAGCGCAGACGCAGCTGATCAGATTGGCCGTGAATCGTCACCAAAGAGCCAACAATTCGTGACAGCGCTGAGGCCGGCATTGCGCGCCCACCCAAGGCAGCCCGAGAACGCCCGTTCAACGGAACGGTACGAGAGACATACAAAAGACCGTCATCAACCGCCCCGCCCATCTCGTCAATTTCTTGAGCGATCGATGGAGGAACTGAAAAAACACCGTCGACGCTCGCCCGTGCAGCGCTCTCGTCCTCCCCTTCTCGGCGGACCATCTGCGGGTCAGCGCGCCCACCCAGCAAAAGATTGAGGGAGGTCAGCACCATCGTTTTACCAGCACCGGTTTCCCCCGTGAGCACCGTAAAGCGCGAGCCAAAGTCAACGTGTGCGCTTTCAATGACGCCGAGGTTGTCAATGTCCAATGACTCGATCATGAAGCGTTCCCCTCCGGAGTTCTCCACCCCCGCACGGGCAGGTTAAACCTAGTCACGAGGCGCTCAGAAAAAGGAGTGTGTGACATCCGGACCAAGCGAACCGGGTTCGCCGAAACCTTGGCAATGACAGATGTTCCCGAAGGAGCCACGGTACGCCGGTGCCCATCACACCACACTTCCGGTGCGCTCCAATTCTCTTCATTGATGAATACTTCGATTGTCGAACTAGGCCCGACGACAAGAGGACGAGTGAAGAGACCATGCGCTGCAATCGGAGAAATGACAACAGCCTCAGTATCTGGCCAGACAACCGGGCCGCCTGCAGAGAAGGAATAGGCCGTTGACCCAGTCGGCGTTGACAAGATCATGCCGTCAGCACCGTAAGTAGAAACATCCTGTCCGTCGACAACGAGAATCAGATGAACCGGGTGCGCTGGATCGGTGTGCTTCACGACTGCGTCGTTGAGTGCCCAGTCTTCGATGGTGTTATCGCCGGGAAGCTTGATGGAGACATCAAGTGTTGAGCGCTTTTCAACGTCAAAATCACCCGTAGCAAGACGATGCATGAGCTTCGGTATCGACTCGGGAGAGGCCTCGGCAAGGAAGCCCATATGGCCGGCGTTAATTCCCAAAAGAGGAATGTCGTAGCGACGAGCACTTTCTGCCGCGGCAAGAATCGTTCCATCGCCGCCCATCGCCAAAACAAGTTCGGGAGAATCGCCGTCTGCTACTTCTGATTTGAGCGGGTCTTCGCTCACAACCGCGATACCGAGCTGTTCCAACTCGCGCATTGCGACTTCAGTTGCTGCAATGGCAGCAGGGCGTTGAACGTGGCGAACTAAGAGAATTTTCTTCACGAGGCCGTTCCCTCCTGCGCATCGTGAGCGGAGTGCGCCGCGCGCGTGCGTCCAGCAGGCCCCTCGAGGACTGCTCTGTCGATAGCTCCTGGAATTTGGTCTTCTTCAAGAGCATTGGGATGGTCAGCGCGCATATAAACAAAATACTCGACGTTTCCAGAAGGTCCGGGAAGCGGCGAGGCCTCAACGGCGGCGATCCCAAGGCCCAGATTTCGCGCGCACTCGATTACTTTGGCAATGGTCTCTCGATGGTGATCGAGATTCCTCACCACTCCACCACTTCCGAGACGGTCTTTACCAATTTCGAATTGCGGTTTAACCATGAGTAGGAAATCTGCTTGCGGATCCGCTACAGCAACCAGGGCAGGAAGCACGAGGGTCAAAGAAATAAATGAAAGATCCCCCACGACCAACTGCGGTGCCGGGTCGATATCTCCCGTTTTCATGAGCCGTACATTCGTTCGGTCCATGACTTCCACACGGGGATCACTTTGAAGACGCCAAGCTAATTGACCGTATCCGACATCAACTGCAACGACACTCGCCGCGCCTCGACGAAGCAGGACGTCAGTAAAGCCACCAGTCGAGGCCCCCGCGTCCATGCATCGCCGTCCTTCAACAGTAGGTGCACGATCTGCCAAGGCATCGAGGGCACCTGCAAGCTTAAATGCACCTCGAGAGACGTAGTCCGGATCATCGCCTTGAGTGATGACCAAAGCCTGCGCCGGATCCATTTGGCGTGCGGGTTTTTCAACAACCTGTCCGTCAAGAAGGACGCGTCGCTGCGCAATCAACTCTTGTGCGTGAGAACGCGAGCGCACCATGTTCCGCCGAACAAGTTCTGAATCGATACGACGCAATTTCATGGGGCAATGCGCTCCTCAAGCTTGCGCCGAAGGCGCAGATCTAGCTGTTCAAGCAACTCGATCTGCTGCGCGACTGGGAGTTCATCGAAGTTATCGGGCAAGGATGAACTCCCCGTCTCGCTCACTTCAGACGGCATAATCAGTCGTCCTGCTCTTCAAGATCAGCGGTCTCTGCGAGAAGTTCTTGGAGGTCTTCTTCGCCGGGAAGAAACTCAAGCGCCTCTTTGCCTTCCGCAGTCTGTTCAGCAATAGAAACAGGCGCCTCAACAGTTTCTTCTTCGAGCGCCTCGAAGACACCAGAGGGGTCATCGTTGGCAACGACCGTCACAGTCGGGCAAACCACGTCAAGATCGGAAGAAGAATCCCACGCTGCAGCGGCAAGCGCACGATAGGAATCGATCGTGATGACTGCGCCTTCACGCAATTCAACGTCATCCAGGGTCAGATGGCCGTCGCGTCGCAGGCGCGCGACCTGCGAGACGCCGCAGGTCCACGTTCCATCCGCGTGGTGCTTCGGCGACGGGTGTTCTTCAAGCAATCCGCGCATATCCATTGCGAGATAACTGGGGCGCTGACCCCTGGGCGCACAAATTACCGCGCGAGCGTCGTGGACACCGGTAAGAACATGCAGTGCCGGGATTCCGGCCGCAACAGCGCCGAGAATATCAGTTTCGAGGCGGTCTCCGACTGCAATTGGATTCTCACTATCAAGGAGCTCGGCAGCGCGCTGATAGATACCGGGTTCAGGCTTGCCTGCAGCAACCGGGCGCTTCCGGGTCGCGTAGCTCACCGCACGCACAAGCGCGCCATTTCCAAGTGCGAATCCGCGTTCTTGCGGGAGTGTTGCGTCGAGGTTCGTCGCAAAATACTGCGCGCCACGCTGCAAGGCAAAGGCGGCCTCAGTAAGTTGAGTCCAGGTCACCGAGGCATCAAAGCCTTGGACAACCGCCGCGGGTTCCTCGTCAGCACTGTCAACGAGAACATAGCCAGCTTCGCGGAGTGCTTGACGCAAGCCTTCTCCGCCAACCACGTATACCGATGCTCCCTCGTCGAGGTGCTCGCTCATCACAGCAATAACGTCCATCGCCGAGGTCATGATGTCCTTCGGCTCGGCTTTGAAGCCCAGTTCCTTGAGCTGTTCGGCAACAGTGAGCGGAGTACGCGAAGCGTTGTTCGTTACGAAACCGATCTTCAGGCCGGCTTCGCGCGCTTCTTCAGCGGCCGTAGCTGCGTGTTCGATAGGAAGCTTGCCAGAGTAGGCAGTACCGTCAAGATCCAGAAGAGCTGCGTCAAAGTTCGTGTAGAGCGCTCCCTTCGAGCCTTTCAGCGGTGAACGACGATCATCGACATCTGCATCGGCAAAAAGACCAACGTCAACAATGTCGGGATCTTCTTCCTCTTCAGGAATGTTTGCCTCAACCTGATCAGCTTCCTCATCGCGGCCAAGTTCGCGCAAGCGATCTGCCTGAACCGACATCAGGCGGCGAAGGAACTCGGGATCAGCATCCTCGCCAAGAGCAGCAATCGCGTCATCGACAATAACGAGGCCGACTTCATTTTGCCCCAAATCTGCGCGCGCACCTGAGGAGACGAGAACCAACTCAACCTGCTCTGCAAGGTCGAGCTGAGAGGTATCCGTCTGGTCAATGATTTCAATCGCTCGCTCAGGACGCCCAAGTCCGCGTTCGCAGTCGGCTTCAATAGCGCGCAAAGAGAGGTCTCCGCGCAAACGACGCATCGCACGCACCTCACGCAGTGCTTCTTCGTAGTGTCCTGCAGCGTAAGCCGTCAGCGCCGAGGCCTCACGGACAACGTCGACACGGCCCGCGCGAGAAGCTGCAGCCTTAGCGTGCTTGTATGCGAGCTCAGGATCGAGGTCGATCAACTGACCGGCCATAACAAGGTGTCGAGCGACAATGTCGCGGTTGATCCCCGATAGCGTTGCCAGGGAACGCAACGCATCTTTATCCAGTTCTTCAGCTGATACGCCGGCGGGGATAGTTGGTTCATCTCCGTTGGGTGCGGTGTATTCGTCGCGCGAACGAGGTGCGCTGCTGCGCTTCGTATCTCGGAAATCGCGTCCTGTGCCTCGGCGGTCGTCGCGCCCTGAGAAGCGACGGTCGCGAGAATCGCGGTCAAAACGCCCCGAGCGCTCGCCGTCAAAGCGACGCTCACGAGAATCAGAAGAACGGAAATCACGCTCAGAACGGTCAAAACGACGACCATCGCGCTGATCACCGCGATCAAAACGCGAACGATCGGAACGCTCACCCCCACGACGGTCATCACGATCAAAACGACGACTCCCCCGGCCGTCGTCGCGCCCTGAGAAGCGACGGTCTCTAGAATCCCGGTCAAAACGCCCCGAACGCTCACCATCAAAGCGACGCTCACGAGAATCAGAAGAACGGAAATCACGCTCAGAACGGTCAAAACGACGACCATCGCGCTGATCACCGCGATCAAAACGCGAACGATCGGAACGCTCACCCCCACGACGGTCATCACGATCAAAACGACGAC
>NZ_LT707420.1:1577297-1988611 GCF_900155605.1 Actinomyces marseillensis
TCAAAGCGACGCTCACGAGAATCAGAAGAACGGAAATCACGCTCAGAACGGTCAAAACGACGACCATCGCGCTGATCACCGCGATCAAAACGCGAACGATCGGAACGCTCACCCCCACGACGGTCATCACGATCAAAACGACGACTCCCCCGGCCGTCGTCGCGCCCTGAGAAGCGACGGTCTCTAGAATCCCGGTCAAAACGCCCCGAACGCTCACCATCAAAGCGACGCTCACGAGAATCAGAAGAACGGAAATCACGCTCAGAACGGTCAAAACGACGACCATCGCGCTGATCACCGCGATCAAAACGCGAACGATCGGAACGCTCACCCCCACGACGGTCATCACGATCAAAACGACGACCATCGAAATTGCCACGGTCGCGATCGGCGAAGCGTCCCTGACGGTCGAAACCTTGCCCACCATCACGCGAGGAACGTCGATCGGAAGAATTGAAACGGCGCGGTCCACGAGAAGAATCGCCGCGAGAGTATGAACCGCCGTCTCCCCTTGATCCACGTCCGCGACGCTGCGAGGAGTCAAACCTATCTGCCACAATTCCTACTTTCTTCGGGCCCTTCGACCGCACCTATCTTGAATTAAAACTATGAACGCATCCAGCATAATGGGCGAGTAGCAAACAAGCCAGCGCGCTTGACAACCTGTGGATTGCCAAAAACTGTGGGATTGGCCTCGTCGACCGCGTTGCGTAAATCGTATCTGGGTGTCGTATCACCCAGCCTAGGCATCGTCGCGGTAGTCGGCCGCTCGCTCGCCTTGCGAGCATCAGTATATAAAGGTTTGGCCCCGGGACCGTGTGGGTTCCGGGGCCAAGCCGTTGAGTGTGTTGTGGCGGTGTCCTACTCTCCCACACCCTCCCAGGTGCAGTACCATCGGCGCTTGCGGGCTTAGCTTCCAGGTTCGGAATGGAGGCTGGGCGTTTCCCCGCGGCTATGACCACCACAAGACGGTTCAACCATATTCACTTAAACGCCCCCGAGTGTGTGCCGCGCGTTGGGCGTGGGGGTTTGTGTTGGTTGTGATCCGTATAGTGGCGACGAGCACTCTATAGTGTCTGTCAACCATGCGGTGTAAACAGTGTGGTTGATGTGTTTGTGTTTAGTGTCGGCCCATTAGTACCAGTCGGCTCACGAGCACCTCGCGGTGCTTCCACCTCTGGCCTATCAACCCGGTAGTCTGCCGGGGGCCTTCCACCCACAGGGGGGTGTGGAAACCTCATCTCAAAGCAAGTTTCCCGCTTAGATGCTTTCAGCGGTTATCTTTCCCGAACGTAGCCAACCAGCCATGCACCTGGCGGTACAACTGGCACACCAGAGGTTCGTCCATCCCGGTCCTCTCGTACTAGGGACGGCCCTTTTCAAGTTTCCTACGCGCACAGAGGATAGGGACCGAACTGTCTCACGACGTTCTGAACCCAGCTCGCGTACCGCTTTAATGGGCGAACAGCCCAACCCTTGGGACCAACTCCAGCCCCAGGATGCGACGAGCCGACATCGAGGTGCCAAACCATGCCGTCGATATGGACTCTTGGGCAAGATCAGCCTGTTATCCCCGGGGTACCTTTTATCCGTTGAGCGACCACGCACCCACGTGCCATGGCCGGATCACTAGTTCCTGCTTTCGCACCTGCTCGACCCGTCGGTCTCACAGTCAAGCTCCCTTGTACACTTGCACTCGCCACCTGATTACCAACCAGGCTGAGGGAACCTTTGAGCGCCTCCGTTACATTTTAGGAGGCAACCGCCCCAGTTAAACTACCCACCAGGCACTGTCCCCAACCCGGATCACGGGCCAAGGTTGAGGTGACCGCTTGAACCAGAATGGTATTTCAACGACGACTCCACCACGGCTGGCGCCGCAGCTTCACAGTCTCCCACCTATCCTACACAAGCACAAGCGAACACCAATACCAAGCTATAGTAAAGGTCCCGGGGTCTTTCCGTCCTTCTGCGCGAAACGAGCATCTTTACTCGTACTGCAATTTCGCCGAGTTCACGGTCGAGACAGCGGAGAAGTCGTTACGCCATTCGTGCAGGTCGGAACTTACCCGACAAGGAATTTCGCTACCTTAGGATGGTTATAGTTACCACCGCCGTTTACTGGGGCTTAAATTCACCGCTTCACACCCCAAGGGGCGTTGACGGTTCCTCTTAACCTTCCAGCACCGGGCAGGCGTCAGTGCGTATACATC
Organism: Actinomyces marseillensis; assembly: GCF_900155605.1. Lineage (GTDB taxonomy): Bacteria > Actinomycetota > Actinomycetes > Actinomycetales > Actinomycetaceae > Pauljensenia > Pauljensenia marseillensis. The sequence goes on from NZ_LT707420.1 coordinate 1,579,511, forward strand.
GCCTTACGGCTTCGCACGCACCTGTGTTTTTGATAAACAGTCGCTTCTCCCTATTCTCTGCGACCCCCCGGCCCCACCAGCACGCGCGGCGCTGGGAAGCTAAGGGGTCCTCCTTCTCCCGAAGTTACGGAGGAATTTTGCCGAGTTCCTTGACCATGATTCACTCGAACGCCTCGGTATACTCTACCTGACCACCTGAGTCGGTTTAGGGTACGGGCGCCTTGCCCCCTCGCGTCGAGGCTTTTCTCGGCAGCATAGGATCACCACAAGTCCACACACACGTGCGTCCCTCATCAGTTCTCACCCACAGTGTCTCCCGGATTTACCTAGAAGACGGGCCACAACCTTAAATACGCCAAACCACCGGCGCACTGCAGCTACCTTTCTGCGTCACCCCTGTTAATACGCTTACCTCCACCACCGGGTCCCAAGACCAACCTCCACCCACACCCCGAAGGATACGAGTATTGGCCGGCAAAATTGGTTAGCATGATGATCTCAGTATTGGACGGTTGCTAGGCGGTACCAGAATATCAACTGGTTATCCATCGACTACGCCTGTCGGCCTCGCCTTAGGACCCGACTAACCCAGGGCGGATAAACCTAGCCCTGGAACCCTTAGTCAATCGGCGCTGCGGATTCTCACCGCAGATTCGCTACTCATGCCTGCATTCTCACTCCCACACAATCCACCAGAGGTTCCCCCCAGGCTTCACCTCATGCAGGACGCTCCCCTACCCAACAACACACCAACAATCATTCAATGACGCCAGCTATATGTGTTGCTGCCACAGCTTCGGCGGTACGCTTAAGCCCCGCTACATTGTCGGCGCGAAATCACTTGACCAGTGAGCTATTACGCACTCTTTCAAGGATGGCTGCTTCTAAGCCAACCTCCTGGTTGTCACCGCGACTCCACATCCTTTCCCACTTAGCGCACACTTAGGGGCCTTAGCTGATGATCTGGGCTGTTTCCCTCTCGACTACGAAGCTTATCCCCCGCAGTCTCACTGCCATGCTCAACCCTATTGGCATTCGGAGTTTGGCTGACGTCAGTAACCCACAGGGCCCATCGGCCATCCAGTAGCTCTACCTCCAACAGGAACCACACAACGCTGCACCTAAATGCATTTCGGGGAGAACCAGCTATCACGGAGTTTGATTGGCCTTTCACCCCTACCCACAGCTCATCCCCCAGGTTTTCAACCCTGGTGGGTTCGGTCCTCCACAAAGTCTTACCCTTGCTTCAACCTGGCCATGGGTAGATCACCCCGCTTCGGGTCCAGAACACGCGACAAACGCCATATTTCAGACTCGCTTTCGCTACGCATACCCCACACGGGTTAAGCACGCCACATGCCACTGACTCGCAGGCTCATTCTTCAAAAGGCACGCCATCACCCCACAAGGCTCTGACGGCTTAAAAGCATCCGGTTTCAGGTACTATTTCACTCCCCTCCCGGGGTACTTTTCACCATTCCCTCACGGTACTATGCACTATCGGTCACTCAGTAGTATTTAGGCTTACCAGGTGGTCCTGGCAGATTCACACGAGATTTCACGAGTCCCGCACTACTCGGGAACACAACCCACACAACATGTCACCGGCTGGCCTACGCGACTATCACGCACTACGGTCCCCCATCCCAAGAGGTTCAACCACCAACAACACACCATGCCCACCCCCGGCAGAAGGCGAACGATCATGCCCCACAACACCCCATGCGCAACGGCCGCCGCCTATCACACGCACAAGGTTTAGCCTCCTCCGCTTTCGCTCGCCACTACTCACGGAATATCTTCTCCTACGGGTACTGAGATGTTTCACTTCCCCGCGTTCCCCCCACCACCCTATTTCATTCAAGTGATGGTAACTGGCCATAACACCAGCTAGGTTCCCCCATTCGGAAATCCTTAGATCAACGCTCGCTCGTCAACTCCCTAAGGCATATCGCAGACCGCCACGTCCTTCATCAGCTCTGAGTGCCAAGGCATCCACCGAATGCCCACAAAAACTAAACAAAACCACAGACACAAAAAACAATAAAAGAAACAAAACCCTAAAACAAAAAAAATTTTAGAGAACAGGTTTCAATTGCAATAAAGATGCTCATCAACCACTATACAGATCACAAACAACACACCACACAACCACCAACACCAAAAAACCCGGTGCCAACAGTCGTGGGCTACTCGCCCAACAGGTGTTGAACGTGAACCCGACAGCATGCTTGCCTCTTGCACAACAATTTATGCCCAACCCAAAAACGCACCCACACCCACCACCCAAAAGGGGCAGCGTCCTAATGCAGGCACAAGAAACACACACAACCCGAAAAAACCCCAGGCCGTATGCATCCCCCAAATGGGCTCCCTAGAAAGGAGGTGATCCAGCCGCACCTTCCGGTACGGCTACCTTGTTACGACTTCGTCCCAATCGCCAATCCCACCTTCGACCACTCCCCCCAAACGGTTAGGCCATGGGCTTCGGGTGTTACCAACTTTCGTGACGTGACGGGCGGTGTGTACAAGGCCCGAGAACGTATTCACCGCAGCGTTGCTGATCTGCGATTACTAGCGACTCCACCTTCATGGGGTCGAGTTGCAGACCCCAATCCGAACTGAGACCGGCTTTAAGGGATTCGCTCCACCTCACAGTATCGCAACCCTCTGTACCAGCCATTGTAGCATGCGTGAAGCCCAAGACATAAGGGGCATGATGATTTGACGTCATCCCCACCTTCCTCCGAGTTAACCCCGGCAGTCCCCCACGAGTCCCCACCATAACGTGCTGGCAACATAGGGCAAGGGTTGCGCTCGTTGCGGGACTTAACCCAACATCTCACGACACGAGCTGACGACAACCATGCACCACCTGCACACGACCAACTAAATGCCACCACATCTCTGCAGTGCCGCCGTGCATGTCAAGCCTTGGTAAGGTTCTTCGCGTTGCATCGAATTAATCCGCATGCTCCGCCGCTTGTGCGGGCCCCCGTCAATTCCTTTGAGTTTTAGCCTTGCGGCCGTACTCCCCAGGCGGGGCACTTAAAGCGTTAGCTACGGCGCAGAAACCACGGGTGGCCCCCACACCTAGTGCCCAACGTTTACAGCGTGGACTACCAGGGTATCTAATCCTGTTCGCTCCCCACGCTTTCGCTCCTCAGCGTCAGTAACGGCCCAGAGACCCGCCTTCGCCACCGGTGTTCTTCCTGATATCTGCGCATTCCACCGCTACACCAGGAGTTCCAGTCTCCCCTACCGCACTCAAGTCTGCCCGTACCCACCGCACGCCCCCAGTTAAGCCAGAGGATTTCACGGCAGACGCGACAAACCGCCTACAAGCCCTTTACGCCCAATAATTCCGGACAACGCTCGCACCCTACGTATTACCGCGGCTGCTGGCACGTAGTTAGCCGGTGCTTCTTTACCCACTACCCTCACCACAACCTTGAGTTGCGGCTTGACCATGAGCGAAAGAGGTTTACAACCCGAAGGCCTCCATCCCTCACGCGGCGTCGCTGCATCAGGCTTTCGCCCATTGTGCAATATTCCCCACTGCTGCCTCCCGTAGGAGTCTGGGCCGTATCTCAGTCCCAATGTGACCGGTCACCCTCTCAGGCCGGTTACCCGTCAAAGCCTTGGTAAGCCATCACCCCACCAACAAGCTGATAGGCCGCGAGCCCATCCCCCACCAGAAAAAACCTTTCCACCACCCCCCATGCGAAGGACAGTGAATACCCGGTATTAGCAGCCGTTTCCGACCGTTATCCCAAAGAAGAGGGCAGGTTACTCACGTGTTACTCACCCGTTCGCCACTCATCCAGCCCAGCAAGCTGAGCCTTCAGCGTTCGACTTGCATGTGTTAAGCACGCCGCCAGCGTTCGTCCTGAGCCAGGATCAAACTCTCCGAACAAAACTGTAAAAACAATAAGCCCGGAAAACCCACCACAAAAACGCGGCAAGCAATCCCAACCAAAAAAAATACTCAAAAACAAAAAACAGGCATAAAAACAAAAAACAAACACACTATCGAGTTCACAAACAACACCCCCACATCTGCAATTCACCCGAGGCGAATCTCAAAGGGGCTTTCGCGCTTTGCAACGTTTCCGTCGCCCTCAGCGCAACGAGTTATAGATTAGGCCGTTTAGGGGCTCGTCGTCAAATCAAAACACTATGATGACGAGCACACCTTGAAAAACAGCTCATCGGACCGCAACTACAGCCAGATTCCTGCGACCTTTACGGATCAAAACCAAGCCACCTGCCAAGAGGTCATCGGCACGCAGCACAGCCTCTTCGTCTTCGACCTTGACCTTATTGACGTAAGCTCCACCACCCGCGAGGGTACGACGTGCAGCACTACGCCCCTTCTCCAGTCCGGTCTCGACAAGAGCGTCAATAAGAGAGTCCCCCAACGAAAGCTCCGCGCGGGGAAGGTCACTGGTAGCTGCTGCCAGGGTGGCCTCGTCAATGGAAGAAAGGTCTCCGCTCCCCCACAGCGCGTCGGTCGCAGCCTGCACGCGCGCAAGCTCCTCGTCACCGTGGACCAAAGCAGTCACGCTCGCAGCCAAGGCCTTCTGGGCAGCACGCTCATGCGGGCGCTCGGCAACTTCCACCTCAAGCGCCTCAATTTCTTCGCGCGAGAGGAAAGTGAAGATCTTCAAGAAGCGAACGACGTCGTCATCGGCGACCTGCAACCAGAACTGATAGAAGGCGTACGGGCTCATCATCTCGGGGTCGAGCCAAATTGCACCACCCTCGGACTTACCGAACTTTGTTCCGTCAGCCTTAGTAATAATGGGCGTCGTCATGACGTGGGTATCAGCGCCCTCGACCTTGTGAATCAGGTCGACGCCGCCAACCATATTGCCCCACTGGTCGTTTCCACCGGTCTCTAGCGTGCAACCGTAACGACGGAAGAGCTCGAGGTAGTCGTTCGCCTGAAGAACCTGGTAGGAAAACTCGGTGTATGAAATACCTTCATCAGAAGCGATACGACGAGCAACAATGTCCTTATTCAGCATGGTGCCCACGCGGAAGTACTTACCGATCCCGCGCAGAAGATCGATTGCACTCATCTCCTGGGTCCAGTCCAGGTTATTCACCATGCAAGCCGCTGCAGGCCCCTCGAAATCCAAGAATCGTGAAATCTGTGCGCGCAAACGGTCGGCCCAGCCCTGAACAACTTCAGTCGGTTGAAGCTGACGCTCGCCACTTTGGCGAGGATCACCAATCTGGCCCGTCGCACCGCCAACAAGAGCAAGCGGCTTATGTCCAGCCAGTTGCAAGTGACGCATAACGATCAGCTGAACCAAGTGTCCATGGTGAAGAGACGGAGCAGTGGGATCATAGCCGCAATAGAAAGTGACCGGGCCCGCAGCGAAGTGAGCGCGAAGCGCGTCAAGGTCGGTGTGCTGAGCAATCAGACCACGCCATTGGAGGTCGTCAATAATATCGGTCACTGAATTTTCCTCTTCCTATTGGAATGACATTCAAGTCATAGTTTACGCGATAAGTGTTCGCCTCTGTGGAAGCGTTCGTTTTACCTTTACGAGGCCGCGGTGGTGCTAGTCCGGCCGCCAGGGAGTGCTCGGCGGGGAGGGTGGAAGTCGTAGGACTCTGCACGAACCTTCAACCAAGTTGCAAAGGCAACGAAGAGCACCCAATTGCCTTCCGTCAAGAGACGCGACTCTGTAAAAGACTGCACAAACATTGCCAGCATCAGAACTGCAGCCAAAGTAGGCACTAAATCAGTTTCAAGATCGCGTAGCGCAACTCGGAAGATACGAATCATCACCCACAAAACAGCGAAGGCCAAAAGCATAAGACCGACGATTCCGGTCTGGAACAGAGCCTCAATGTAGGCATTGTGTGCCTGCATAGTAGGAGTGCCGTCGGGACGAACAACCAAGTTCTTAAACAGAGGCAACCACGGCGGCCACAAAACAACCCAACCCCATCCAAGGAAGGGGTGCTGCTGCCACAGCTCCAAGAGCTTCTGCCAGATCACACCTCGGCCAGTCATATCAGAACTGCGACCCAGCAAGATAGTGACTTGGTCCTTCATGATGACGGCGACCAAGAGGAAACTTGCCGCGGCAGTAAGAGCGACGCGGACAGCGAAGCGACGTTCATAAAAGCCCAAGCGGCGAATAATCAAGAAGAAAACAAGGGCGCTCACCGAGACGAGCATGGCAACAAAAACGGTCGCAGAGCCGGTCAAAACTAAAATACCCACACACGCAAGGAGCCACGCTCCATTACGCAGGTGATGTGTCTTGTCCTCAACCCAAAGAACCAAAACGGAGAGCATGAGCAGAAGCGCAATGAAGGCAAGCGGATTCCGGTTTCCCACAAAACCCTGAATCGGTCCGCCTTTGAAGAGAGCGTCATTCACCCAGTAATAGAGTTCCGGTACTTCTTTCCAATTGCGCATATACATCGGCGGTATGCGATGCCCAACCACCAAGGACACCCATAATTCGAGGGCATAGGAGGCAGCAATGATGATCTTCATCGCCTGAGTGAAGACATCCAACATCTGTCGAAGCGGAAATGCAATCGCAACGAGAACCCCCGCCGAACTTGTCGCCAGAGTAATCAAGGCTGAGCCAAAAGTCTCTAAACGATACTGGCTCCATATCACCGATAAACAACAGACCAGAATGTAGGAAGAAACCGAAAGAGACAATCGGCGCAGCGTCACTGCCCTACCCGCAAGGAAGAAAACCACCCACGCAGCAATGAGGACGATCCCCGCAATCACTCCGAAACCGACCCAGCCAAAAAGATTACGTACCCCTTGGCCGCCAAAAGCCAAGAAGAATATCGCAACGCCTACGGCCGGCAGTAGAGATTCGGCCCTCGAACTCACTGTTGTACTCACGTAATTCCTCAAGACTAGAACCAGTTCCAGTAGGGAGAATAGCCGTAAGAAGGCATGCCCGCTAGCCACACGGCTAACGGGCATGTTCTACACAGCAATTCTCTTCAAGAAAACAGCCTCTTACAGGACGCTTTGATGCGATCCGCCTCCGGCCAAAGAGGTCAAATATTCTTGGGCGTTAAGCGCTCCCTGATCGGAAGTGCAGATGATCAAAACCGTGTCGTCACCCGCGATTGTTCCCACGACATCGTCGATACGAGCCACATCGAGAGCTGAACCCAAAAGGTTTGCCGCGCCAACCAGAGTGCGCAAAACCAATTGATTGCCTACGCAGGTTGAAGTCACAAGAAGGGTCTGAAGCCACCGCTGCAAGCGTTCAACGCTGGCCTCAGCTTCGTGCGATTGAGAACCATCTGCGTTAGGGACCGAATAAATCAACGTACCCGAGCGGTCACGCATTTTCGTCGCGCGCATTTCCATAAGATCACGCGACAAAGTTGCCTGGGTGACCTCAATACCGAGAGTCCCCAAAGCAGAACGCAGTTGTTCCTGAGAACTAATAGTTTGGGAGACTAACAGATTGCGAATTGCTGCATGGCGCCCAGCCTTCGTCTGCGGTGTCGCTTCAGATGACATCAAAATCCCCTTAATTAGTCGCGAATCGACGTTGACTCCACTCCCGTTCAGGCAAGTATAAGGGAAGAAAGGGGGCCTATGCGAAAATCGGATCGCATAGGCCCCTTCCATCGACATTCAGCCGCGGAATATCGAAGTTATTGACGTGTCAGCTCTTGAGCAATGCCGTGAGCCCATTCATCGATTGCATCCCAATCACGGAAATCGCCTTCCACTGCACCCGCGAGGCGAACGATCGCCCTCTCACGAAGCGAAAGAAGAGAAGGATCGTAGCGTCCCGCAAAAGAACGCAACTCCTTCGCATCGATACGTGTCAGCACAGGACCAATCCGGCTGGGATCCTGAGGCACGTGCTTGGGGACACCGTTCATGCCAACGGAAAAAGCCCACACCGGCATCTTGTGCAGTTCCTGCGCAAAACGCTCCATAAAATCATGGGCGGCGGGCATCCACTGAGTCATGTAGACAGCAGAACCGCAAATAACGGCGTCAAATCCCTCAAGAGAGTCAACGTCTTGCGGCGGTTTGCAGACAACCTCGAGGCCATCAACCTTCAGCCTGCGAGCAATCGCTTCTGCAACTTCTGTGGTTGCACCATGCTGCGAAGCTGCAGTCAGCAAAACCTTCATTGATACTCCTTCACACACGAGCCTGGCTTCATCCTAACAAGGCGCAACCAGATCACCCGCGAAGCGTTGCCCCTAAAACCTTCTCCGTCTTTGCGATGACATCCGCACGGACCTTCTGTACCTCATCGGGAGTCAGAGTGTGGTCACTGGCGCGAAGACGCAGAGAGAAGGCCAAAGAACGGAATCCTTCGGGAACCTGGTCGCCCTCGTATACGTCGAAGAGCGAAAGATCCTCAATGAGAGCGCCCGCCGCCTGGCGAATAACCTGCTCAACACGAGAAACAGGCAGGTCATTGGCAACAACCAGAGCAAGATCTTCCTTCGCTGCCGGATACGTCGAAACAGGCTTGACTTGCAAAGGCTCATCACTGATGAGAGCGATCAGTGCATCCAAGTCCAGTTCGAAGGCACATGAACGCGCCGGAAGTCCGAAAGCCTTGCAGGTCTTCGGTGAGAGCTCACCCGCCAAGGCGAGTTCGACGAAATCCTTACCCTTTCGCGCAAAGATTCGCGCGACCCGACCCGGGTGGTAGGGAGCAACTTCAGCGGGATCCGTTGCTGCCTCGGGGAGACGAGGCCCCTTGTGACTCATCGGCTGCGCAAGCCACGCACGCGTCACTTCGATACGTACGCCCAGCTGATCAGCAATCGATCGCACCGCCTGGACTGCGTCCGCCCAATCGAAAGAACGCTGAGCGGAGAGGATTCCTGCCGGCAGTGCTTGACCCGCGAGAACAGCACCAACATGCCACGGCTGCGGAGGAGTTCCAGCTTCCAATGCAGCAAGCTGCTCGTCACTGGGACGATGCTCGGCCGAAATCAGTCCCGTAGGAACGACGCCCTGACTGTGCACCACCTTCGCAACTTCATAAATTGCAACTGAGGGAATCCCGCGCGCACAGTTGCGGGCCGCTACGTCAAGAAGTGTGTCCAAAACCGAGGTACGCAGTAACGGCGCATCATCAGCAAGAGGATTACGCAGTTTGACCGCCTGACGGCGAGGATCGTCTTCCTTCATTCCCTGGCGATCGAAAGAATCAGAAACGAAGGGATAGCTCTCTACCTGCGTCAAGCCTGCATGCGCGAGTCCTTGGGCGACCAAACGTCGTGCGCGCTGGGCAAGCGTCAGGCCTGTTCCAGCGGGAGCAGTCGGAAGAACCGAAGGAATATTGTCGTAACCATCAAGACGCGCAATTTCCTCGACGAAGTGAGCGGCTCCCGTCAAGTCGGGGCGCCATGAGGGAGGCGTCACGCGTACACGTTCATCGTCAATGGCCTCGATAGCGCAACCAACTTCTTCGAGCAGCTGACGGACGCGTTCGGGCGTGTAGGCAACACCGGTCAAACGCTCAGCATCACTGAGTGCGAACTCATAGCTCGTCGGTTCAGGCAAGTTATTGAGGTCAAAGACCGCAGGATCCGCATGACCGCCACCGTATTGAACGAGGAGATCGACAGCGCGCTGTGCTGCAATCGCGGGAAGAAGCGGGTCAGTTCCACGTTCAAAACGCTTCGCGGCCTCGGAATGCAATTTATGACGACGAGAGGAACGCGCGATCGATACCGCGTCGAAGTGCGCGGCCTCGAGAAGGATGTCCGTCGTCAAATCCTCGACCTCGGAATATGCACCGCCCATCACACCGGCGATCCCCAGAAGGCGCGATCCTTCCTCGCCACTAGGCGAATCAGAAATGACCAAATCCTGAGGATCCAGAGTGCGCGCAACCTCGTCCAAAGTCGTCAGCTCTTCACCCGGACGTGCGCGACGAACAACGATCGGAGCTTCAAGAGCAGCAAGATCGTAGGCGTGCATCGGCTGGCCAAGGTCAAGCATCACGTAATTGGTGATATCCACAGCCAAAGAAAGCGAGCGCATTCCCGCCATTTCAAGCCGCTCAACCATCCAACGAGGCGTGGGAGCTGCAGGATTGACGCCGCGCACAATTCGAGTCACAAAGCGATCTGCGCCGCAGCGTCCGTGAATAGGGGCATCGTCAGCGACAACAACGGGGAATCCGGCCTCGTTCGCCTCGGGAACGGACTCAACGAGAGTCCCCACAAGACCCGGGTCACGGAAAGCCGAACCCGTCGAGTGGGAGAATTCGCGCGCAACTCCTCGCATCGAGAAGCAATACCCTCGATCCGGCGTCACGTTGATCTCAAGAACTTCCTCGCCCAAACCAAGGAAAGAAATCACGCTCTGGCCAACAGCGGGAAGATCTGCTTCCGGGAAGTCCTTCTGCAAGACGATAATGCCATTGTGGTCCTCGCCCAAGCCAAGTTCGCGCGCCGAGCACATCATTCCATCAGAGACGTGGCCGTAAGTCTTTCGTGCGGCAATCTCGAAAGGTCCGGGAAGAACAGCACCCGGCAGGGAGACAACAACTAGGTCATTGACATCAAAGTTGTGCGCACCGCAGATAATGCCGCGCGAGGGAAGATCGCTGGGCTCTTTTCCAGTGCCGGGCGCGTCATTATGTTCTCCGACGTCCACACGGCAGTAGTTGACCGTCTTACCATTCGAGGCTTCGAATTCCTCGCGGCTGAGCACACGGCCCACGACGAGAGGCCCCGTAACGCGCGCGGGGTGGATGGTTTCTTCTTCGAGTCCGACGCGAACTAAAGCAGCCGCGAGTTCTTCGGTTGTCATTGCCGGGTCTGCATCGACATAGTCACGCAGCCAGCTCATTGGAACCATTGGCATATCAGTTGCCCCTTCCCATTCCGTTAACACCGAATTGCTCGGAGAAACGCACATCTCCTTCAACGATGTCGTGCATATCGGCAATACCGTCACGAAGCATCAACGTGCGTTCAACACCAACGCCAAATGCAATACCCGTGTAAACCTCGGGATCGATACCCGTTGCTCGAAGAACATTCGGGTTGACCATTCCGCAGCCACCCCATTCGATCCATCCGGCTCCGCCCTTCTTCTGGGGGAACCACAAATCCATCTCCGCGCTGGGTTCGGTAAAGGGGAAGAAAGAGGGACGCAAACGGGTCTTCGCATCGGGGCCAAACATGTGACGGGCGAAGTGGTCGAGCACGCCCTTCAAGTGCGCCATTGTCAGCCCGCGATCAATTGCGAGGCCCTCAACCTGGTGGAAGACCGGGGTGTGCGTTGCATCAAGAGCATCGGATCGGAAAACCTTACCGGGGCACGCCATGTACAGCGGCACGCCTCGAGAAAGGATCGAACGCGATTGCACAGGCGAAGTGTGCGTACGCATCACCAGGTGAGCGTCTTCTTCACCGTCTCCCCCGACGCTGCGACCGTCGATGTAGAGGGTGTCCTGCATCTGACGTGCGGGGTGATCAATATCGAAATTCAAGGAGTCGAAGTTGAACCATTCGTGTTCAATTTCCGGTCCTTCGGCGATTTGCCATCCCATTCCGATGAAGAAATCTGAGATCTCTTCCATGATCGTTTCGAGGGGATGACGGGCGCCTGCGCGAGCGCGAGCGGTCGGGATTGTGATGTCCACGGCCTCGCTGACCAAAACTTGCGCATCGTGACGCTCTTGAAGGAGTTCCTGGCGTTCCTGCAGAGCTGCATTAATCTGCGAACGTGCAGATCCCAGCAGACGACCGGCAAGACCGCGATCTTTCGGGTCAAGTTTGCCGATACCGCGGTTTGCCTGGACGAGAGCGGCTGAGTCTCCCATAAACTCCAGGCGCACGGCCTTCAATTCATCGAGGTCTTCAGTGTGAGCGATCGCCTGGGTTGCCTGAGTGACAAGCTCTTCAATTGCGTGCTCATCTAAGGGATTGAGGCCACCAGCGGTGCCGGTCATGTCCTACTCTCCTATGATTGGGTCAGCATTTTGCCTCGTGACAGGACGAGGATTTCTTCCATTGTAGGTCAACAGCTTCTTCCGGCTGGAATGAAGCCGCAGTGCGGACTACTCTCAAAGTGCGACGAAAGGACAACAATGACGGGTTACCTCGCTGACGATTCAACTGCTTCAGCTCCCCTGCGTTCACTCTCGCCACAGCCCGGACGTGGACCGCTGGATAAGAAGCGCATCCGTATTCAGCATCTCCAAGCGGCTAAAGAACAGGGCGTCAGAATATCGATGCTGACCGCTTATGACGCTCTCACCGCTTCGATCTTTGATCGGGCGGGGATCGATATGATTTTGGTTGGGGATTCGCTGGGCAATGTTGTGCTGGGGTATTCCTCTACTCTTCCCGTAACCCTCGATGATATGGAACGCGCAACTGCCGCTGTTGCCCGTGCAGCATCCCGTGCTTTGATCGTCGCTGACCTTCCTTTTGGCACCTACGAGGCCTCACCTGAGCAGGCTTTCGCCAGTGCAGCACGACTCATGAAAGCCGGTGCGCACGCCGTCAAGCTCGAAGGAGGCGCGGCGCGAGCTGAAACTGTTGCTCTGCTTGCAGGCGGGGGAATCCCCGTCGTCGCACACCTCGGCTATACTCCCCAATCCGAAAATTCCTTGGGGGGACCGCGTATGCAGGGACGCGGAGAAGGCGCAAAGAAGCTGATGGAAGATGCTCGCGCATTAGAAGCCGCCGGTGCATTCGCAGTCGTTTTTGAAATGGTTCCTGAGCCCGTTGCAACGCAGCTCACAAAGGAACTTTCCATCATTACGATCGGGATCGGAGCAGGCCCTCACACGGACGGACAGGTCCTTGTTTGGTCCGATATGGCTGGCATGACCTCCTGGTCCCCATCTTTTGCCCGTCGCTTTGCGGAACTCGGCCGTGAACTTCAATCGGCAGCAAGCAGCTACATTTCCGCCGTTCGCAGTGGCGATTTTCCCGGTTCAGATAACTACCGTAGTGAATGAGGTTGAATCAACAATGTCGCAATCACTTGGCGCAAAGCGTGCTCCGCTTGGAACTTTGAAGCCCGGTAAGATCTCACCGCGTCGTGCGGTTCCCGCACACATCGACCGTCCTGAGTACATGTATCACTCAGGTCCCGAAGTCGTCACTGCCGGCGATATTAAAAGCCCCGAAACGATTGAAAAGATCCGTGTGGCTGGCCGTATCGCTGCTCAGGCGCTGCAGGTAGTCGGTGAAGCAGTTCGTCCCGGGGTAACGACGGACGAATTGGATCGTATAGGCCACGAGTTCATCATTTCGCATAATGCCTATCCGTCATGTCTGGGTTACATGGGATTCCCCAAATCCCTGTGTACCTCGATTAATGAAGTGATCTGCCATGGTATCCCTGATGATCGGCCCCTCGAAGACGGGGACATCGTCAATGTCGATATCACGGCGTACTACGACGGTGTTCACGGCGATACCTGTGCGATGTTCGAGGTAGGAAATGTCGACGAAGAGTCCCATCTCCTCATTGAACGTACCCGTAACGCAATGATGCGCGGCATCAAAGCTGTGCGCCCCGGTCGCGAGATTAACGTCATCGGTCGAGTGATTGAATCCTATGCGCATCGCTTTGACTACGGTGTCGTTCGTGATTTCACCGGGCACGGCGTCGGTGAAGCATTCCACTCAGGCTTGATTGTTCCCCACTACGATGCGGCTCCTGCGCATAACGAAGTCATGGAAGAAGGCATGGTTTTCACCATCGAACCCATGCTCAATCTGGGCGGAATTGAGTGGGAGCAGTGGGATGACGATTGGACTGTCGTCACGAAGGATCGCGGCCGATCAGCACAATTTGAGCACACGATCGTCGTGACTGAAGACGGTGCAGAAATCCTGACTCTTCCCTGATACGGAAGCAAACTTTTATCCGTTCTGGTTGGCAGTTATTCTTAGTAGTGCGGCCACTCAAAGGAGAAGAACATGAAACTCGCATGCGGAATTGATATCGGCGGTTCAGGCGTCAAAGGCGCACTTGTCGACCTCACAACGGGAACATACTCCGGCGAGAGTGTTCTCATTGAGACACCGTCCCCTGCAACGCCAGATGCTGTTGCACAGGTGTGCGGTCAGGTCCTTGAAACGCTTGGCGTCACACCAGAAATTCCGGTTGGAATTACTTTCCCCGCTCCCATCGTGCACGGGCGCGTTCCCTTCATGGCTAACCTCGATCCTTCTTGGGCGGGAATCGATGTCGTTGAGCTCATGGATCGTCATTTGGGGCGCACTATCGTTGCCCTTAACGATGCGGATGCCGCGGGACTTGGCGAAGCCATTTACGGCGCTGCACGAGGCGTTCCCGGTGTCGTCATTGTGACGACGCTCGGAACTGGAATCGGCTCGGCAATCATCAACGACGGGATCCTTCTGCCCAACTCCGAGCTCGGCCACCTCGAGATCGACGGCCACGATGCCGAAACTCAGGCTTCAGCAGGCCAGAAAACAGCACAGAATCTGGATTGGGTCACGTGGGCTGGTCGTCTTCAGCGCTACTACTCACACGTTGAGATGCTCTTCTCCCCCGATCTCTTTGTCATCGGTGGCGGCGTGAGCGCCAACCATGAGAAGTTCCTCCCGCTCTTGAACCTGCGCACTCCCGTTGTGCCGGCAATCTTGCGCAACACTGCCGGCATCGTTGGAGCAGCTTTCGAGGCCGCACGCGAGTCTCGCGCGTAACGCAGGAGGGGTTCTCCCTTTCGATCATAATTTTGAGGGCCGCTTGGATTACCAAGCGGCCCTCAAGTGCATTCGAGTCAGCCTGTACGCCGGGTTTTGTCCTACTTCCGTAGTGGCGACCATCTATCTAGGACCACCGTTGCCGATGGCCTCAAGCAACCTACCCGCAGACATCGAACGGGCAATTCTTTACGTCTGCTGCTCGGTCTTGCTCCGGATGGGGTTTACCAAGCCGATGCGGTCACCCGCAACGCTGGTGAGCTCTTACCTCACCTTTTCACCCTTACTGCTTACGCAGCGGTTTCTTTTCTGTGGCACTTTCCCGCGGGTCACCCCGGGTGGCTGTTAGCCACCATCCTGCCCTGTGGAGCCCGGACGTTCCTCGAGACTTAAAGTCGCGCGGCCGCCCAGCCAACTCGTATGCACAGGGAAGTTTAGCGCGTTTATCACTAGTGTGGAGTCGTGGATATCTGGTTACCGCCCTCAGAAGGCAAGAATGCACCCAGCGATGGCCCCAATCTGAACCTCGATTCGCTGTCGTTTCCGATCTTGAATTCAACTCGCGCGGAAATAATAAACGCTTGTGCTCGAATCACCGAGCCCCAAACAGCGCAGCGCGTCTTCAATATTGGCGCGAAGCACGAAGTAGAACTTGCTGCCAATCGTGCTCTCATGAGCCAACCATGCGCCCCAGCGTCAACTGTATTTACTGGTGTGCTTTACGAAGCCCTTCGCGAGCACAACCCAACAATCTGGGAAGGACCAGAAGCCCGACGCATCCTCATCTTTTCGGGAATCTTTGGAGTGCTTCGCGCTGAGGACATGATTCCTCTCCACCGCCTTGCAATGGGTGCGGCCTTACCTCCGCTCGGAAAAATCTCCTCCCTGTGGCGCCGAGTTCTCAACGAAGAACTGAAGGATCACTATGCTGGGCACACAATCCTTGACTGCCGCTCTAGTGACTACAAGAATGCTTGTACGGCTCAGTGGGCGCATCTGTGGGATGTCCGCGTTGAGCGCGAAAAAGACGGGAAACGAAGCGTTGTCTCGCACAATGCGAAGAAGTGGCGTGGAATCCTCGCTGCCGCACTTGCCCCCGTTGCCTCCGCCATCACTCAGGAAATAGAACTTAAAGAAGCCCTCCACGACATCATTCCCAGGATTCACACTTGCGATGCACGCGGAGTGACAAGCCGCGTGAAGGCGATCGAAGTGTCGCCACCGCGCTCAACTCGACTCCGCGGAAGTACACGCACTCTGACTCTGATCACCGCTGAGAAATAAAAGAAAGGCCCCGCATCGCGGGGCCTTTCTTTGTTTTAGCTTCGGGTCCGAACGACAATCTGTCCGGTATCTTCCGCGAAGTACAGTTCGTCGCTGGGGGTCAGGCGGATACGCTCGAGTTCCATCGGGGAAAGCTCAGCAAAGCCCATAGCGTTACCGTCGCGTACCTCGATCACTGCAAGGGCACCGTTCTTGTCACGCGCGGCCTCGTATTCTTCAAGAAGAGCAGCATCAATCTGAGCGGCGCGCTCACGACGCTGCGCAATCACGCTGCGAAGTTCATCATCAAGTTCGGCGGTTTCTTCAAGGAAACGAGCCTTCGTCGATTCAATATCAGCTTCAATTGCTTCTGCTTCGGCGTTCATCTGAGTTTGAGCGTTTCTTGCCGCATCGGTTCGTTCCTCTGCGGAAAGTTGGTCTTCCTCGAGGCGCTTGATGCGCTCGTCCATCTGCGCGATCTCGTGCTGCATGGAATTAATATCACGCAAGGGAACCTGGTTCTTTTCGATTCTCTCGCTTTGACGATCGCGGCGTTGGCGCACGCGTTCAATCTCTTCTTCGATGCGTCTGCTCTCACGCTCACAGTCTGAAATCACAGCGCTTTGCGACACTGCTGCACGGCGCAGATCAGCAAGACGAGCAGCCAGTTCGCGCACAGTTTCATGTGCGGGATGGGCTTGACGACGGTGGCGGAGCGAAGATTCCTTCTGGTCGAGCTTTTGCAGCTCGAGTAAGACCAATTGCTGGGGGTGAGGCGCTTTCACAGGTAACTTCCCTCCGTATTCAAATGAACGTTCCACGGCTCTGTCACAATGGTAGAGACTTTCACCTCACAGGTGATAGCTGATCGGCGTGCTTCTTCCCTCAATTTGCGAGCAAGTACCGGCATCCACAGTGTCTCCGTTGCCCAGTGGCTTGCACAAATTAGGCCGCAATGCCCTTCTTCGAGGAATTCGCTGGCGGGGTGATGGCGCAGATCGGCGGTGATAAAGACATCTGCCCCGCTGGTAAGGACTAGGTCAAGTAGGCTATCTCCCGCTCCCGGGCTCGCCGCAACTCGGTGAATTGTCGCGTCAAGATCACCGCCGACGAGTAGTCCTGTTGGGCCTGCTGGTAAGGCTTGTGCAACAACACGCGCGAACTCCCGTAGGCTCATCGGAGAAACAGTACCAATACGCCCGAGCCCGATTATGTGCCCCTGATCATTCGTCCCTTCGGGGGCTAAAACTTTGGTGTCCTTCAGACCGATGACGTCTGCACAGGCCTGCGCCACCCCGTCGATTGCAACGTCCCCGTTGGTGTGCGCGTTAAAAAGAGCGATACGGGAACGATTGAGAGTGGCGACCATTCGCCCTTTCGCGCTTTCTTCCGAAAGGAACGACGCTCCCCTGAGGAGGAGCGGGTGATGGGTGATGACCATGTCAGCGCCCCACTGACATGCCTCATCAACCACTGCTTGCGTGGGATCTAATGCCAGAAGCACTTTGTGAACCGGTGCCTGAGGCGCGCCGGTAATGAGTCCAACTTTGTCCCACCCATGCGCCGTCGAGGGCGGATACCACTGATTCATCAGCATTCGTATGCTGTCAACGGTCCATTGCGTCATGGCTTCAGTCTAACCGGATGCATGATAGGTCACAGCAGTGGGACGAATGTCCCACTCTAAGCTCAGGAAATGCACCTAGCACGCCTCTAAAATCGAAGAGTGCGGATTTTGAATCTCATCCCCAGTGGACTGACTGATTACTCCGCCGTGAACGACTACCAGCATGCGCTTCATGACCAGGTCGCCCGCGGCGAGGCGGAAGACACCCTGATCGTCGGCGAGTTTGCCCCGGCATGGACAGCAGGACGCCATACAAAACCCCAAGATATTCCCGATTCAACGCTGCCCGTCATCCACGTTGATCGTGCGGGTTCTGCGACATGGCATGGTCCCGGGCAAGTCGTTATTTACCCGATCGTGCGCCTTCGTCAGCCCGTCGATCTATACGCGTGGATTCGCAGCGTTGAAAATGGTGTCCTTGAGACTCTGCGCGAAGAATGGGGACTTCCCGTAGAACGCATTGAAGGCCGCGCAGGGGTATGGCTTCGCGGCGACCAAGGCCGCGACCGAAAGATTTGTGCAATCGGTTTGAAGGTCGCACGAGGCGCGACCATGCACGGGATTGCTCTTAATGTCGATATCGACCCCCAGTATGCCTTCAGCGGCATTATTCCCTGCGGCCTGACCGACGCAGACGTTGCTTCCCTGTCATGGGAAGGAATCTCCAGCGATGTGACCCAGGCCGCTCAGCTTTTGGTCCCGCACATGATCGCATCGATTACCCCTCAGCTTCACTCAGCTCCAGAGCCGCTCCACTGGGAAACTGCCCCCATCGGCGCATTCGCACCGGCGGCCTCGGCAATGGAAAATTCGGAAGGACGCACCCAATGAGCACTCTCCCCGATCCCGAGGGACGCAAGCTTTTGCGCGTAGAGGTTCGTAACGCGCAAACTCCCATCGAGAATAAGCCCGAGTGGATTCGTACGACCGCACGCGCGGGTGAAAACTACCAGGACATGCGTTCTCTTGCTCGCGGCGCAGGGCTGCACACCGTATGCGCAGAAGCTGGATGCCCGAACATCTACGAATGCTGGGAAGACCGTGAAGCAACTTTTCTCTTGGGTGGTGCAATCTGCACGCGAAGGTGCGATTTTTGCGATATTGCAACTGGGCGTCCCACGGAATACGACCAAGACGAACCCAGGCGCATCGCCGAGTCGGTCGCTCAAATGGGACTTCGCTACGCGACGATCACCGGCGTCACCCGCGACGACCTCCCCGATGGCGCGGCTTGGCTCTATGCAGAAACCACACGCCAAATCCGCCAAAAGAGCCCGGGAACAGGAGTTGAACTTCTCGTCGACGATTTCCGAGGCAGCGCTGAGTCCATCGATATGGTTATCGAAGCCGCTCCCCAGGTCTTCGCACACAACCTTGAGACGGTCCCGCGAATCTTCAAGAAGATTCGCCCAGCCTTCCGTTACGAGCGTTCACTCGCAATGATTAAACGCGCACACGACGGTGGAATGGTCACGAAATCTAACCTGATTTTGGGCATGGGCGAAACCCGCGAGGAAATTCTTGAAGCCATGCGCGCCCTGCACGAGTCCGGCTGCGATCTGCTGACTCTCACACAGTATCTGCGCCCTTCTCCCCTGCATCATCCAATTGACCGTTGGGTGCATCCCGAAGAGTTCATCGAGCTTTCTGCCGAGGCCGAGGCCATGGGCTTCGCCGGGGTCATGGCCGGCCCCCTCGTGCGTTCTTCCTATCGCGCGGGATTGCTGTGGGCAAAGGGAATGCGCGCCCGAGGCTTCGAAATTCCGGAAGAACTCGCACACATCGAGAACTCCGGTTCGACCTTGCAGGAAGCTGGATCGGTCCTTGAGCGTCTGAAGAAACGCCAAGAACTTCACCGCCAGATGACCGGCGCTCGATGAACACCGGGTGTCAGGCGGAAGTATTGCCCGATCTCTCGCCTGCCCACGCGCTGCTGTCTGCAGCCCATCAGCATCCAGACCGACTCAGCCTGATCGATGCTGAAAGCGCACGCACGTTTACTCTTGCGCAGAGCGCCAGCTGCGTTCGCAGGCTTGCTTGGTATTTCACGACTCTGGGGCTGAATGCGGGTGATCGCATCGTTGTATGCGCTCCCAATAGCGTGTGGCATTTTCTGATTCACGCCGCCGCTTCGTGGATTCATGCGGTGTCTGTTCCTATTTCGCCTCTCCTCCCCGAGGCAGTGCGCATGCGCCTGTATGACGAAGTCGCACCTGCGCTCATTATCGGTCCCCGAAGCGGCAGGCCTCACACAAGCAATTTACTGGCATCTTTGTCTTTTGAGGAGCTCGATACCCTCTCGCGTGAAGCCGGTAGCCAGTGCCCAGCGGATTTCTCCCCTCTCCCATGCCATGATGAGACTGCCGCTTTAGTTTTCACCTCCGGCACCTCAGGGAAGATGCGAGCAGCTCAGCTCACTCATGCGAACCTGTGGTGGGCTTCTCAGTGCTTTAGGGATGGGTTCGAATACTGTCCCGGATCAGCGGTTTGTGGGGTAGTCGCGCCGCTATCTCATATCGGTGGTTTCAACGGCACCTCGATGGATATCTTTACTCACGGAGGAACCCTCGTCGTCTTCGCCTCTTTCGACCCGCTCGAAGTGGCTCGCGGCATCGAGAAATGGCGTATCTCGATCATGTTTGCGGTACCCGCTATGTGCCATATGCTCGTGCAGGCCGCACGCGAGGCCACAATCGATCTGTCCTCGTGGACCCGCCCTCTGGTCGGCGGAGATGCCATGGGGGCATCACTTTTTGACGAAATGTCACGCATGGGCCTGTCCCCCATTCATGTGTGGGGAATGACTGAGCTAGGAGGCGCCGGAACATTCTTGAGTCCCGAGCGCTGGCCTGCTCACCCGGGTGCGATTGGTTTCCCCTTCCCCTATATCCAGTGCCGTCTCCGTGATGCGCAGGGCAACCTCATTACCGAGGCCGGACAGGCCGGGATCATTGAAGTACGCGGCCCGGGAGTTGCCTCGCGTTATTGGGGTGAAGAAGAACGCGAGAATGAGTGGTTTTCCTCCTCAGACATCGCCGTTTTCGATGAGGAGCATTGCATGCATATGATCGGCCGTTCCTCACGGGTTATCAATACGGGTGGAGAGCTTGTCTCCCCCGCGCACGTTGAAGAAGCTCTTCGCGCATTGGACTGTGTGGCTGATGCCTGCGTTGTCGGTCTCGATGATGAACGATGGGGACAAATCGTTGCAGCGGCGCTCGTTCCGGCGATTCATGAAGAGCCCTCCCTCAAAGAAGTGAGGAATCTAGTCAAAGATTCTTTGGCGCCTTGGCAGCATCCTCGCAGTATCCGCTGGGTTGAGGCTCTCCCGAAGACAACGACAGGGAAAGTGGATTTCTCTCAGGTTCAAGCCCTATTTGCATAGAGAAGCGGGGCATGAGCTTGTGGCCCACACACCGCGGCAAACACATCGCAAGAAAGACTTTCTTAGCCCTTTGAAGAAGAACTTTTAAGCATATGCGAAGAGGAGCTTGCTCCGGAACCGCCGGAGCAAGCAGCCAAGCTGAATGCCGCATTCAAGGCGATGGCAGTCAGGAAAGTATGCGACTGACGCATAGTCTTCTCCTTCGAAGAAACTACTTTGAGAACGCGTAGGTTTTAAGAGTCCCCCGTAGAGAGGAAAGCTTCTTTTCTTCTATTCCCGTGATCACCATGTGGAAAATAACGAGAACGGTCCAATTCGATGCAACGAACGTCTCCTGCCAAGGCAAGCTCCATCCATCGGTCGAAATACTCGTGCCGAGCATCGGTATCGACGCGCGTCCATTCCTGTGCAGTTAGTAGGAGGGACGAACGCTGCTCACCCTGAACTCGCAGATCCGCCCAACGCTGAGCAGCACGATGGAAGGCCTCTCCGATTGGTTTCGGATTCCCGTCTTGTCCCAGCAGCCCCAAGGAATACTCGATGTCCGGAAAGTCGGATAGTTCACGGGAGACATCGTGAGAGCACCACCAAGTGACTGCTTCAAGGCCAGGGGATATTCCCCCGCCTCGCTCTCCCATGAGAATTTCAAGGGTCTCCATGAGGAACTGCGGGGCCTGGTCTTGGTCCACATAGTTCTCAGGAGCACCGATTTCTTGAAGCCATACTCCTCTGCCCGGATCCTCGCTCCACGCGGCGGCAAGCTCACACAAATATCTGGCAAACCAGACAAGCTGTGGAGCTTGTTTTCCAAGCCGTGGTCCGATGCGCCCGAAGATCCATGAGTGCACAGTGGTGAGGTCACCTACGGTAGTTGCGCACGCAGGAGTAAAAGGCTGATCGTCTTCAAACCACAGGTCATCATCATGACTGTGAGTGTGAATCCCGTGCGGCCACTCCTGTTTTGCCGTTTCAAGAATTCCCCTAAGCCACTGCATCGCGTCATCTTCGCTCACCTCGTGCGCGAAAGGATGGCGCGATGCAGCAAATTGGAAGAACTCGTTGCCCACAGATAGCCCAGCTGCGGCAGGAATCCCACGTAACGCCCGCGCCATTTCAGCGACCAGATTCCGCTGTGCTGAGACGACATCGGGATCGATGAAGAGGTTGCGGCGATGCCACGACGTGACCCACGAGGGAAGGAAATCGAAGGACGACAAATGTCCTTGAAGAACATCGACCGTCACTTCGAGTCCGCACTCCCCCGCGATTTCAACCGTTCTCACAACATCGCCAATTGCCCGATGTCGGATAAGGGTGCGATTGGGCTGCAGAAGTGGCCACAGCGGGAAGATCCGAACGTGGTCGGCACCGATGGCGCGGATGGCATGGAAGTCATCACGCACGGCCTCGGCATCAAAATCCAGCCACGAATGGAACCATCCCCGCCGCGGGGTGTAATTCACACCAAACTTCATCGTTTCTTTCTCTTCACTTGGTGAAGGAAAGTCGAAGCGTCGTGATCTGGAAAGCGGACAAATCGAAGGACCACTGTCCATCGCCACCGCGAAGATGCGGTTCGTCCTCGCTGGGGCGGTAGCGCAGATCGCAGGCGGTCACTGAGGTTGCCTCGGGCGCAGTCAAGGTCACCTGTGAAGGACCACCCTGGGCCTCGTAGACGCGAAGGACGAGGTCTCCGGAGCGATCAGGAGCCATCGCAACGGACTCAACCACTGCACCAGTGATGGAGAAGGGTGCTTCGAAGGGAAGACCGCTGACCTCACGCTCACGCAGGTTGAGCTGTTGACCAGCTGCAACGGCATCAAGAACTGAGGCGTCAGGAACAATTCGGAAGTTCCACTCGTGGTGTCCTTGATCCTGCTGAGGATCGGGGAAGCGCGCTGACTTCACGAGGGTTGCACGGACCTGCGACCAGGTACCACGACGATCGCTCTGGTGGCGTGTAACGTCCCATCCGTAGGTTGAATCATTCGCGATTGCCCACGAACGCGATGCATTTTCCAAGCGCACCCAGCGGTGTGCCGAGACCTCGAAACGGTAGGCATCCCAGGACGTGTTTTCATGGGTTGCACGCGTGATGTAGCCCATCTGAGTTTCGTACTGAGCGTGGTCCGTGTGGATCTCTACCGGGATAGCTAGCTTGAGCAGCTTCTCATGCTCGTGCCAGTCAGCTTCAACGTGAACGTCGATTCCCACGGCCCCAGATCGGAAGATCCACACGAGTTCCATCGTGGAGGAATCAACACGAGCGTGTGTGTGGATTTCAATTCGATCGTGCTCCACAACAACGTTGCTCACTGAGCGATCAGAAACAACGCGCAGGGAATTACGGTAGAAGGGATCTAGATCCCAGGCATCCCACATATTCGGGAAGTCCTGATGAATGTGGAATTCGCCAGCTTTTTGCCCTGCGGGGATCCACTCGCGACCGCTAGTGTTTTCGCGCAGCGACGTCAGCTCACCGCTGCTTGAGATGCGAGCCTTGTAGAAGGAGTTCGTAACCTCGTAGCCGTCCTCTACTTGGAGGAGGTGTACTCCCGCGCTGTCTTTTTCTTCGCATGCAACGCCCGCAGACAGCGGGGCAACTCCGTGGAGCGGGAAGGACGAGGCATTGGCGAGCAAAGCGCGCGCCTGGCCAGTTTCCTGGGTGCCCGTGAGCGCTGTTAGAGCCTGCTGAATGAGGGCATCGCATCCGTCCTGGATCTTCTGGTGCAGTTCGCGAACCTCACGGTAGACCCAAGCGATCGACGTTCCGGGAAGAATGTCGTGGAACTGGCACAGCAAGAGCGTGCGCCAGTAGGAACGCAGTTCTTCGTAGGGGTACTCCATGAGCCCCTTAACGGCTGCATAGGAGCACCACAATTCGGTTTCACGCAGGATGGATTCGCCGCGACGGTTACCCTGCTTGACATCGATCTGAGAGGTGAAGGTTCCTCGGTGAAGTTCCAAGTACAGCTCACCCACCCACACGGGGATCTGATCAGCATCTTCACGTGCACGGTCAAAGAACTGCTTCGGAGTTTCCATGACCACTTCGGGAGCCCCGCGAAGAGAGCTAAAACGATCGATGCGCTCAAGCATTTCACGGGTGGGGCCGCCGCCGCCATCACCGTAGCCGAAGGGCATGAGCGAGACGCTTGCGTGACCCTTGTCCTTAAAATTCTCGACAGCGTGGGTCAAGTTCTGACCTGTCACTTCTGCACCGTAAGTGTCCATAGGCGGGAAGTGCGTGAAGATTCGTGAACCGTCAATGCCTTCCCACAGCAAAGTGTGGTGCGGGAAAGTGTTGACTTGGTTCCACGAGATCTTCTGAGTCAGGAAGCGCTCGATTCCAGCTTCACGCGCGATCTGTGGGAGGGCTGCGGAATACCCGAAGGAGTCAGGCAGCCAGATTTCCTGGCAAGATGCGCCGAGTTCATTTTCAAAGAAGTCCAAGCCTTCTACGAGCTGGCGGCACATGGCCTCGCCACCGGGAAGAACGGCATCGGGTTCAACCCACATTCCGCCGACAGGAACGATGCGTCCCTTTGCAACAAGGTCACGAACTCGTTCGAAGAGTTCTGGGTCGTCTTCCTTGAGCCAGGCTGCATGTTGGGCAGCAGGAAGAGCAAAGATCAAGGATGAGCCGTCCTCGATGAGACGAACGACGTTGGCAAGAGTGCGATTCACCTTGCGGCGGGTTTCGCGCAGTGGCCACAACCATGCGGAGTCGATGTGCGCATGCCCAACAGCGCTGATTCGGTGAGCACCGGGAAGTGCCGGCGCCTCCATGAAAGGCTTGAGGACTTCTCGCGCCGCACCTGCAGTGGAAACAACATCATCCAGGTCGAGGCAGTCCAGAGCACGGTTCAATCCAAAGAGAAGGTTCCACTCGTAATCGCCAAAGTGAGGCGCAGCCTCGATCATCTCGTGGAGTACTTGAATATCAAGGGCGAGTCCGTAGACGTCCTTATTCACAATGACGAGGTCTGCCTGACGGAAGTGGTAGAGCTCCTCATGAGAAGCGGTGAGTTTGTCCCCGTTCAAAGTCGGCTGGAAGGGAGGAACTCCGAGGATCAGGGGGTTTGCAGCAGCTTCCACGACAAAGTCGATTGTTGATCCAGGAGTTTGAGCTACCGGAAGCCAACGGCTACGCGGGTTCAGGGCCTTAATGGTCTTTCCATTCACATCGCGCACAAGTGCTTCGGCGTGGAAACCGACAAAGTGTTCTTCAAAGCCGAGGTCAACGCGTACTTCAAGACGCTGCTCCTCGGTGAGGCTGAGGTCGGTCGGAACTTGTCCGTGAAGCTTGAACCAGGTGGTCTGCCACGCTCCACCCCATGTCTGTCCAAGTTCGAAGGGAACAAAGTTTGCTTGAAGGGCTTCCTTAAAGCGAACTGGTTCAGAAATCACTCCGTCTTCTAGGGGTTGACGCCATTGACTGACGTCGAGCGAAGACACTGTTGTGTACTCGAAAGGAAGGATGCGTTCCTTGAGCGTACGAGTGACACGCTGCATCAGGATTTCTTTATTGTCGTGCATCACGACTCCGTTTCTGCCTTACCGCTGCTTTGCGGCTCTGATCACAGATTAACAACTAATTCGGTTTAGCTCCTGCTAAACTCATAACAATCCGATCACACCTTAAGGGAGTTTCGCAATGGCGCGTTTAACAATCCGTGATATCGCCCGCGAAGCAGGGGTTTCCCGAGCAGCAGTCTCCTTTGCCCTCAACGATCGCCCCGGCGTATCGCCGAGTACCCGAGCAAAAATTCTTGAAATCGCAGCCCGAATGGGATGGCGACCAAACGCAACCGCGCGAGCACTGTCATCCTCGCGATCCAACGCCATCGGCCTCGTCCTTCAAAGACCACGCGTCAATAACTCATCCGAAAGGTTCTTCTTCGACTTCATCACCGGAATCCAAGACGGACTAGACAACACTGGCATCGACCTGCTTCTCCACCTCTCACACTCAATGGAGGAAGAACTTCGAGCCTATCAGGAGTGGTGGGTACAGGGCCGCGTCGACGGCGTCATCGTTGTTGATCCTCGAGATGGTGACCCACGCCCCCAAAAACTCAATGAGTATTCTCTACCCACCGTTGTCATTGGCCAGAAATTTGACCAATGCGGCGCGGTCATTGGTGACGATGAACAAATGATTCGCCTACTCGCCGAACACCTCTTTGAGCAGGGATGCCGACACATCGCCTTCGTGTGCGGCTCTAGCTCTTTTTCTCACATCCAGCAGCGCATCGCCACGCTGCAGCGCCTCGCTCACGAACGAGGAGCACGGGTTACTATCTCGCCCGAAAACGAATTTTCCGAGGCCTCGGCACTGGAAGCGACGCGAGCGCTCCTCGAAGCTCCCTCCATGCCCGAGGGGATCATTTTCGCGAACGAGATCCTCACGCTAGGGGGTTTCCAAGCCATCGCTCAGAGCGGACTGAAGATCGGAGAGGACATTAAAATCTGTTCCTGCGAAGACTCCCCGATGCTCAGCATGTTTTCTCCCGCAGTTACCGCAATTTCACGAAACCCGGCGACGATGGGATATGCGGGCGCCCAGCTTCTGTTGGAACAGCTGCGGGGCGAAGAAGCTCGGACAGCCTCTGATCAAGACCCTCAGTTGGTGGCGCGAGCATCAACCCTGTCTTCTCACAACTAGAAGCGCGAGAAGACCAGAGAGTATAAGAAGCACCACGCGTCCGTCTCTAGCACAGCATTTCACATTTTAGTAAGATCGACCTTACCTAATTAAGGAAGGTCAATGTCTCGTCATCACATCGTCATTATCGGTTCCGGTTTCGCTGGGCTCACCGCCGCACGTCGCCTTAAGCATGCGGATGCGGATATCACGCTTTTAGCACGAACCTCCCACCACCTTTTCCAGCCGCTCCTCTACCAAGTTGCAACAGGAATTTTGTCAGAGGGAGATATTGCCCCCACGACCCGCGAAATCTTACGCAAGCAGAAGAATGTTCGCGTGTTACAGGCTTTGGTCGAAGATATTGACGTCGAGAACCGCATCGTTCGGTGGCGTAACCACAACGAATACAACGAAACTTCCTACGACACTCTCCTTGTCGCAGCGGGCGCTGGACAGTCCTACTTCGGTAATGACCACTTTGCCGTGTTTGCACCAGGAATGAAGACTATCGATGATGCGCTCGAACTGCGCGCGCGCATTTTTAGCGCTTTCGAACAGGCAGAGATCGCCACAGATCCAGCCGAAATTCAACGACTGCTTACTTTTGTTGTCGTTGGTGCAGGTCCTACTGGTGTTGAAATGGCCGGCCAAATCCGAGAACTTGCTTCGAAAACTCTCAAGGGCGAATTCCGCCAAATTGATCCCACGCAGGCTCGCGTGATCCTCGTCGACGGAGCCCCCTATCCCCTACCGCCCTTTGGAGAAAAACTCGGGCAGAAAACTCGAAGCGAGCTTGAGAAGCTCGGCGTCGAGATGAAGATGGATGCCTTTGTGACGAATGTCGATGCAGATGGCGTCACATTGAAGTACAAGTCCGGGGAAGAAGAAACGATCGAATCCGTCTGCAAGGTCTGGGCGGCAGGTGTGTCCGCGAGTCCCTTGGGAGCTCAACTTGCCAAGGCGACAGGTGCCCAAGTTGATCGCTCAGGACGCGTCGAAGTCAACAAGGACCTTACCCTTCCCAACCACCCCGAAATTTTCGTCCTTGGTGACATGATGGCTTTCCCGGGTGTTCCGGGAGTTGCTCAGGGCGCCATTCAATCGGCGCGTTTCGCTGCAGACACCGTACGAGCACGCCTAGCCGGTCGCGCGCCCAAGCGCACAGAGTTCTCCTATTTCGACAAGGGTTCAATGGCGACGATCGCACGTTTCAAAGCGGTCGTCAAAATGGGCAAGGTGAGTCTGACCGGTTTTACAGCATGGGTTTCATGGTGCTTCCTCCACCTGCTCTATATCGTCGGATTCAAGTCCCAAGTAGGCACCCTGGTCAATTGGTTCTTCAGTTTCCTCTCCGGAGCACGCTCACAAAGGACCACAACAAACCAGCAACTCGTCGCACGCCTCGCAATGGAACAGCTTGGAAGTGGCGTATCTGGAAAGCTGGTGGCCGGTGAGGACGTCGTGGAGGAACTGGTTCATTCTGCTCAAGACGAGCACAGCGAATCTGAGCCGCAATCCTAGGTCTGCGCGCAAGAGGTTCTCTTGCATCGCAATACATGAAAGGACCGGAAGCATTCGCTTCCGGTCCTTCTCATTGAGTGGGCCCTACCGGGCTCGAACCGATGACCTTCTGGGTGTAAACCAGATGCTCTAGCCAACTGAGCTAAAGGCCCAAAGCGCGCCCAGTGTTGAACGCACCAGTACAGCATAGAGTACAAGCAGCTATTACTTGGAATCAGATGCTGTGAGATTCATTGCGCGCATGTCAAACCTGCGGCACGCACTGCCTTGCCGAGACAGTATCGCGCGAAATCCTCAGCGGGTCCTTGAACGAGCAGTAAGACGAATCCCTGCCCATTCCGGCGCAAGCGCACTTGCAGAAGTCGCGTGAAGACCGGCTGTATGTGCAGCCTCTTCAACATCGGAAACAGGAACTGCACCAGGACGGCCCGGCTTGGGAATAAGCACCCAAATCAAGCCACCGTCATCAAGATTCGACATGGCATCGACCAGGAGATCGGCAAGATCTTCTTCTTCAGCGTCTTCCGCGCGCCACCACACGATTGTTCCGTCAACGACATCTTCGTAGTCGGGATCAACTAGCTCGTTGCCGCATTCCTCCTCAGCGAGTTGGCGCAAGCTCTGATCCGCATCATCGTCGAGATAAAACTCTTGAATAATCTGGCCCTTTGTGAACCCTAGTTTGACACTCACCGGAGTTCCCCTTTGAGCCACGACATTGTCAGTGTTTCTTCGCTTATCACGGGTCTTATCGTAATGCACTCAGAGCAATAATTTTCTCTTTCTCCATTTTCCGGTCATTTTCCCAGTGTCACGGAAATTATCACCGCAACAAATGAGGCAAGAATCATGGGCCAGAAGTCCTATTCTCGCTCGCTTTTTCTGTCCCGAGGGACGAAAATAGACCCGTAACCACGAGGGCGTGTCCGATAAAACGCTTCCATTAACCAACCAGAGGAGTTCGAGATCAAGTGAGCGAGAACCATCCCGTTGTCAACGGCCTATTGAGCCAGGTTCCCGATAACGACCCTGCTGAAACCTCCGAATGGGTCGAATCCCTAAGTGGTCTCATCGAGGAAAAGGGCGGTCCGCGCGCACGCTACATCCTGCTGCACATGCTGGATGAGGCAAGGCGCCAGGGCATTCAGCTCCCCCAGGAATACACGACTCCCTACGTCAACACCATCCCCGTTGACCAGGAACCTTACTTCCCCGGCGACGAGGCCATGGAGCGCCAGTACCGCCGCTGGATCCGTTGGAATGCAGCCGTTCAAGTGACGCGCGCACAGCGCCCCGGCGTCAAGGTTGGCGGACACATCTCCTCCTACGCCTCGGTCTCCACTCTTTATGAAGTCGGCTTGAACCACTTCTTCCGCGGAAAGGACCACCCCGGCGGCGGCGACCACGTGTTCTTCCAAGGCCACGCCTCCCCCGGCCCCTACGCCCGCGCCTTCATCGAGGGACGTCTCTCCGAAGAACAGATGGACGGTTTCCGCCAGCAAGTTTCCACCGCGCACGGCCTGCCCTCCTACCCGCACCCGCGTCAGCTCCCCGAGTTCTGGGAATTCCCGACGGTGTCGCTGGGTCTTGGCCCTGCCGAGGCCATCTACCAGGCATGGTTCGACAAGTACCTTCACCTGCGCGGCATCAAGGACACCTCGCTCCAGCACACCTGGGCTTTCATTGGCGATGGTGAAATGGACGAACCCGAGTCTCGCGGCATGCTCCAGCTGGCAGCCCAGCAGGGCTTGGACAATCTGACCTTCGTCATCAACTGCAACCTGCAGCGTCTGGACGGCCCGGTCCGCGGTAATGGCAAGATCATTCAGGAACTGGAAGCCTTCTTCAAGGGCGCCGGCTGGAACGTCATCAAGGTGATTTGGGGCCGCGGATGGGATCAGCTGCTCGCTTCCGACAAGGACGATGCCCTTGTTCACTTGATGAATGAAACGCTTGACGGCGACTACCAGACCTTCAAGGCTAACGACGGCGCCTACATCCGTGAGCACTTCTTCGGACGCGACCCGCGTACCAAGGCTATGGTTCAAAACTGGACCGACGACCAGATTTGGGCACTGCAGCGCGGCGGCCACGACTACCGCAAGGTCTACGCTGCATACAAGGCCGCGATGGAACACACCGGTCAGCCCACCGTCATCCTTGCACACACCATTAAGGGCTACGCTCTGGGCAGTCACTTCGCTGGTCGCAATTCGACGCACCAGATGAAGAAGCTGACCTTGGAAGACGCAAAGCAGCTTCGTGATCGTCTGCAAATCCCCATCACAGATGAGGAACTCGAACGCGATCCCTACATGCCCCCCTACTACATGCCGCCGGCAGATCACCCGGCTCTGCTCTACATGAAGGAGCTTCGCGAAAAGCTGGGCGGCTGGGTGCCCGAGCGTCGAGACCACCAGCCTAAGCTCCCCGAGCTTCCCGTTAAGCCTTTCGAGGCTCTTTCCAAGGGCTCAGGCAAGCTTGAGGTGGCAACGACCATGGCTTTGGTCCGCCTCATTAAGGATCTCATCAAGGATAAGAATGTCGGCAAGTACTTCGTGCCGATCATTCCCGATGAGGCTCGCACCTTCGGTCTGGATGCGATCTTCCCCTCGGCGAAGATCTTTAATACGACGGGGCAGGCATACACTCCGGTTGATGCGGACATGATGCTCTCCTATCGTGAATCCGAGCAGGGCCAGGTTCTGCACACCGGTATCACCGAGGCCGGAAGTGCCGCAGCCTTCCAGGTAGTCGGTACCGCATACGCGACTCATAACCTCCCCATGGTCCCCTTCTACATCTTCTACTCGATGTTTGGTTTCCAACGTACAGGCGATCAGTTCTGGGCTGCCGGCGACCAACTTTCGAAGGGCTTCGTCATTGGCGCAACTGCTGGTCGCACCACCCTGACGGGTGAAGGCCTCCAGCACATGGATGGCAATTCTCAGGTGCTTGCGGCGACGAACCACGCCTTCGTGTGTTACGACCCCGCTTATGCCTACGAATTGCGCCACATCATGAGCGATGGCCTGGAGCGCATGTACGGTGATGCAGGCGGACGCGACCCGAATGTCATGTACTACCTGACCGTCTACAACGAGCCGATCCACCAGCCTGCGGAGCCGGAGAACCTGGACGTTAACGGTCTAATCAAGGGAATCTACCGCTTGGATGACCACCAGAACTTCGGCGGCCCCAAGGCACAGCTCCTTGCCTCCGGTGTCGGTGTTCCGTGGGCACGTGAGGCCCGCGAACTGCTCGCCCGCGATTGGGGCGTTGACGCTGCGGTATGGTCGGTCACCTCGTGGACAGAGCTGCGTCGCGAGGCCTTGGAGGCGGAAGAATTCAACTTCCTCCACCCAAGTGAAGCGGCACGCACCCCCTTCATTTCCTCTCAGTTGCAGGGAAGTGAAGGACCCTTCGTCGCTTCCTCTGACTTCGATCGTATGCTCCCTGACCAGATCCGTCAGTGGGTCCCCGGCGACTACCACGTGCTGGGCGCGGATGGTTTTGGCTTCTCGGATACCCGCCGTGCTGCGCGCCGTTGGTTCCATATCGACGCTGAGTCGATGACTGTTCGAGTCCTCAAGGCTCTGGCTGACCGCGGACAGATTGATCGCTCCCTCGTCCAAGAGGCAATCGATCGCTACCAGCTGTTCAACTACTCGATCTCCGGAAACGATCACGCTGGCGACGAGTAAAAACTGCTAAGCCTGCGTAACGACAAGTGCAGGAAAAGCTCAGTGGGTGGTGAGGTTCTGAGAATCTCACCACCCACTTTTCATTGCGTTTTCAATGCAACACAGACTAAAAAGCAGGAATCCGAAAGTTGAAACTGCTTGCCTGCGTCCACTCTCAGGCGTAGTGTCTGTTGCATAAACAGCGATACACCGTGTCAGCGGCGATGTGGAGGCAAGTGGCGTGTTACCTGATTCTGCAGTGCTTACCCCCCTCAGCCTTACTGTATTGGAACTCCGCAATCAAGCTATGACAGTGTGAAGACGATTTCATGGACCTTTGCGATTGACGTCGACGGCTTGTTTGCAGCTGATCAGCAATTTCAGACAATGATCAGTCAGCTTCGAAACTCGGCTCAAGACGCCCACGACGCACGACACCTCATCGAATCACAGGTCGCGTCATGTGTCCCCCAGGCTGCAGAGGATCTGAAAAAACTTGAAAACAGCGCACTGGACACCGTCAAACTTTTAGAGCTGCTACGGGGGACTCTATCTACGTACGCTTGGGCAGTCCAAAAAGTCCGCGATAGTTTTCGATCGATAAGAGAAGACGCAAGAAAAGCTGGGCTAACAGTGAGTGAATGCGGCGAAAGTGCTTTCATTCATCTATCAGAACAGCAGCGCGATTCCCATTCGGCACTTTTTTCTTCTCTCAGCAAACGATGCTCGTGGACGAAGAACAACTTAGAATCAGCAAACCACGAGTTTGCGACTGATCTTTCGAAATTAGACACCAGCGACATCGAACGAATCCTGGGGAGTTTAGTAAAGCGCTTCCGTGATAAGTTCCTCCCTCCGCAGGGCTATCACGCTGAGTGGAAGATGCCAAAGTACTTACAAGGCCTTGTAACCGATGGAGTTAAAACGTTCCACGGCGCATACTTGTTTAATAAAAATGCGATTTTTTCTCCTAATGAGGACTACGTCCATCTGAACTCCTGGCGCAGGTTCAGAGAGCGCGGAAAACTCAGCAACTGGAAACCAACCCGCGGCCGGCACGTTCACCAGGCTCGGCACAGCCCTAGGGTGCCCGAAGGAGCAAAGCCAGGACTCATGGCACGCAACAGTGGAGAGGTTACCCAAGCAATTCGTGTTGATGGAGAAGCTCCTTCTGTCCTTAAGAACGTATCTAAACTTGAGTCTGGAGCGAAACTTTTAGGTGGAGGTGTGGCCATCGCAGGAGGCGGGCTAAGCGCCTTGGAGTCCTATCAGTCTGATACCTACCACCACCCTGAAATGGGCGAAGGAACAAAAATCGCACGTGCCGGAATTAAAGGAAGTCTCAGTGCTGCGGGCGGATGGGGAGGCGCAGTGCTAGGCGCAAAAGTTGGGGCGGCAGTCGGAGCCTCGCTAGGCCCTCTCGGAATTGTTGCAGGAAGTATAGTTGGTGGTGTTCTAGGCGGGTGGCTAGGAGGCAGCATCGGCGACGGTAGCGCAACACTTTTCAACAGTTACGCGCTGTCCTCTTAGGGAGAACTATGGATTCAAGCATTCTTTTTACTGCTTTAGGTCTTCCTTTTGGCTGTTTGGGACTGTACGTCTGGTACATCGAGACATATACGGACACCCCATTGGCCCAGTTTTGGCGGGCATACGGTAAGGCGAATGCGCCACGGCGCGTCAACGAAATTGCCATTCCGTTGTGGATGCTTTGCATGATCTCAGCTTCTCTCTTGCTGTTTTCTATAAAGATCGCTCTGCCACAGCACATCCAATCGGTTTTTGCTGGAAGTATTCCTTTCTTCCTCATGCTCAGCATCGTCTTTTTATTGCCGATTCCAATTCCGCACCTAGTGGACCAACAATGGCAGTGGCACAAGCGCCAAGGTTTTCTCGACGAAAATCGCCAAATCATCGCGCCTACACCGAGTCTGGTCAATAATTTGACATTCACGTTTGGAGATATCTCAATGTCTTTAACCGCGACAATGGAACTCCCCGACACATGGAGGGCGTTATCTCTCCCGAATCCGAAGGCGATACTCACTCCGCAGATTCCGCCAATAGTTAACGCGACCTCCGCGCACCCCCGTTCCCCGTTAGATGATGCTCTCTTTGTTGCAGTCGGAATTCCGGAAAAGACGTCAGGCTTCCGACCGAATTTCATCGTGACCATCGATTTAATGGGGAAAAGCCCGATACCCCTCGATGATATTATTCCCGGCTGGATGACTATCGAAGAGACACGTTTTCCGATCCCAAGTGATGACACACTAATGACTACCGGCCTTTACGTTGACGAAGGACTCTCCTACACAGCGATCCAGTGGACCTGGACTCAGACAGTTAGTAACAGAACTGTCCGCCTCTATGCGACAGCAACCGCAACAACGACTTCAATTAATTCAATCGCTGATCAACTTCCCCGGATGCTCGAGACTTTGCAGGTGATTCCATGAATACAAAAGATCGCCCCACAATTTCAATTCCGACTTGCCTCACAGAAGCCTTTCGCACTGCGGCTCTCGAGTCAGGAAATGGCGAAAGGGTATGGTTAGAAGCTGAAAAAGCGGCTGGACAGCGCGTTGAATCCGTTTTTTCTGCAGGCTGCCTGACCGAGGATGCACTGAATCTGTTTGTCCCTATCCAGAAGAGCACTCATCCGATCACTATTTATTCACTCTCACCTCATTACACACCCAACGTAATACGTCAGCTCTGTATTTTTCAGGCCCCGGTTTCGACAACAGTTTTGCGCTCCGTCGGAGAAGAAAGTCATATCTATCTGATCGATACAGAAGAAACCCCCCACGTCTTACTGGCAAACTCACCGATCTTCACTCGTGAGAACGATTTCGACGCTCCAAGATACATTCAGTCGCAGGCAGTTGACGCACTCAGTAGAGGTGATATCGAAGAAGCCAAAGGACTGCTCATAGATCGGACGACTCGATATATGAATCCAAGGTTTCACCGGGAAATTGAGGAAGATAACTGGGAATATTCGGCGTGGACTCGATGGAAGCGCGTTGCCAGCCGCTATGAGCCAATTTCCAGCATCGCAACGCTATCAACTCCTTCGGCAAGCTACAAGATCGCAACCTCACGTGTGCCATCCAGCTACCTCGCTCCGCCCTGCATGGTTCGTAAACAAAGTTCAGATCCGGCACGAGTTGGGCTCGAGGGCTACTACCAAACGATGCTCTGGTGCGAGCTCGCCAACTACTTCAACCTCTAGGAGGTAAGGTGTCTCAGGATATCGAATGGCATCCAGAATACGTGGCTCAAGCTGCGAAAAAAGCTGATGACTCTGGAGAAAGCGCGGCAAAAACACGACTCTCATCTATCCCAGCTGCTGGCAGCAGCCAGGAAATACTCGATTCATTGATTGGTGAAATGAACAATCTAGCCGATCAGATAGCATTCGCTGCTGCAGGTATATCGCATGCGGTGACAGAGGTAAATCAAGCATTTATCCGCGTTGAAGCAGACAATCAGGACATAGCCAAATCGGCAATTCTTTCATCCTGAAATAACCACTAATTTGCGAGCCCACCTAGTTTAGGTCGAGAGAGCTAATCTCCCGATTCCAAACTAAGCAAGAAGATCAATCGACCTGTGCGCCTCGGTAATGAGGGTTCGCAAGGTTTTCTGGCGAAAGAATCGCCTCGACCTCTTCATCCGAAAGCAATCCCATCTCGGCAATCACTTCGCGAACGGTCTTCCCCTCTGCAGCAGCGCGCTTACCCACAACATCACCAAGGTGGTGCCCGATCACATCATTGAAGTACGTAACAATACCAATAGAGTTCTCAACGTAGGAGCGGCAGACCTCGGCATTTGCCGTGATTCCATTAACGCAGCGCTCACGAAGAGTGTCACATGCGTTGACCAGAAGATCGATAGATTCAAAGATCGCCTGAGCGATGACCGGTTCCATCACGTTGAGTTGCAGCTGGCCAGCTTCAGCAGCCATCGTGACAGTCTGGTCATTTCCGATGACCTTGAAGCAGACCTGATTGACGACCTCGGGAATGATGGGATTGACCTTCGCGGGCATGATGGATGAACCTGCTGCCATTTCTGGAAGGTTAATCTCGTTCAGTCCTGCGCGCGGACCGGAGGCAAGCAAGCGCAAGTCATTGCAAATCTTCGAGAGCTTGACCGCGGTACGCTTGATCGCTGCGTGCATCGAAACGTAAGCGCCAGTATCTGACGTTGCCTCAACCAAGTGCGTTGCTGCCTTCACCCGAGCCCCGCTGATCTGAGCCAAGTGACGCACGACTGCTTCTTGGTAACCCGCAGGAGTATTAAGCCCCGTACCAATAGCCGTTGCACCCAGGTTCGTTTCAAGAAGCAACTCCGAGTTCGCCTCGAGGCGCGGGTCTTCCTCACGCAAGGTCACTGCAAAGGCGGTCATCTCTTGGCCAAGAGTCATGGGAACAGCATCCTGAAGCTGCGTACGACCCATGGTGAGAATGTCGTGGAATTCTTCTCCCTTTGCGTCAAAAGCTGCTGCGAGATCTTCGAT
Organism: Actinomyces marseillensis; assembly: GCF_900155605.1. Taxonomy (GTDB): domain Bacteria; phylum Actinomycetota; class Actinomycetes; order Actinomycetales; family Actinomycetaceae; genus Pauljensenia; species Pauljensenia marseillensis. The sequence continues at coordinate 1,615,865 of NZ_LT707420.1, forward strand.
AGCAATGCGCAGCCTCTCGACTTTACCGTGCAAAGCCAGACGGAACGCCGTTGGATAGGCATCGTTGGTGGACTGCGAGTGGTTGACGTGGTCGTTGGGATTGATGACCGAGTATTCCCCCCGGGGCAACCCCATCATTTCGAGTGCGCGGTTGGCGATGACTTCGTTCGCGTTCATATTCACGCTTGTCCCCGCACCACCTTGGAACTGATCGATTGGGAATTGGTCCATGCACGAGCCATTCGTCAAGATGTCATCGCATGCGGCAACAATCGCATCAGCAGACTTTGCGCTAATCACTCGCAATTCGCGGTTCGCCAGTGCACAGGCTTTCTTCACTTGGACGATGGCACGAATCAGTTCAGGAACTTGATTGATACTGCGGCCGCTGATCTGATAGTTCTCAAGAGCTCGCAGGGTATGAATCCCCCAATATGCATCATCAGGAACCTCACGCGTGCCCAGCAGATCTTCTTCGATACGTGCCACCTGTTATCTCCTTGATTCAGTGCGTCAGCTATGGCTCTCTTTGATTTTAGGACACGAATTGAGAACTAGTGAGTCAGCTCACCGACGCTGGCGAAGATATCCCCAAAACTGTGCCAATCAGCAATGACGGCATCCTCAATGCTGATGTTCAGTTCATGTTCAATTGCCGTGACAACCGCATAGAGAGAAAGAGTATCGAAGTCGAGCTCCTCCAATGAAAGGCCATCGTGAAGTTGAGATGCCTCCGCAGAAGTATGTGCACACACGGCATTGATGACGACCTCGCGAGCATGCGCACTTCTTTCTTCCTGCGCTTTCTCGCGTGCCCCCTCGATCGCGTCTACGGGAGTATTTTCGACATTCGAGGCCAATGCTTGACCGAGTGCATCTCCTAGGAGATCGCCAATGGTCCCCATCGGTCAGCCCACTCGATTCAGCCAGCGCACGGGAGCCCCCGCACCAGCATGACGGAAGGGTTCAAGTTCATCGTCCCATGCCTGTCCAAGAGCAAGATCTAGCCCTTCACGCAGTTCCTCGTAGGAAGTGGCGTTTTCAATTGCAGCGCGAACACGATCCTCAGGAACGACAACATTGCCCACGCTATCCATTTGGGCATGGAAGATTCCCAAAGACGGCGTGTGAGACCACCGGCCAGCATCGCATGACGGGCTTGCTTCTTCGGTAACTTCGTAGCGCAGGTGTTCCCAACCGCGAAGTGCAGAAGCGAGTCGGGCTCCAGATCCGGTGCTTCCTACCCACGAGTATTCGCTCCTGAGCATCCCGGGAGCAGCTTCTTGTGGAGTCCACTGCAAATGAACCTCAGTTCCCAAGGCAGCACCAACGGCCCACTCAATGTGCGGACAAAGAGCAGGCGGGGTTGAGTGTACGAAAAGTACACCGCGGGTATAGGTCCCTCGCATTGTGGCCTCCTGTGTTTGAGGATCGTCTTCCCCTACGTCCTCTTCTATCAATGCCACAAACAAACGGTGTGAAGCTATTCTAACCTAAAAACTGCGGCGGATCCTAGAGGATCCGCCGCAGTTGCGTGTGATTGATGCTCACATATTGTTCTTAGTAGTTCTGCTCGCGAATCTCGCGCAGCGCGCGCTTGCGAGTCTTACGATCCAAGCGATCAATGTAGAGCATGCCGTCCAAGTGATCACATTCGTGTTGAAGACAACGAGCCATAAGCTCCTCGCCTTCAACGACAACAGGCTTACCATCCAAATCGATGCCCTCCACACGCGCATACCATGCACGCTGAGTGGGGAACCACAACTGCGGTACAGATAGGCAACCCTCATCCCCGTCTTGATACTCATCTTCACTGAGTTCAACGATCCGGGGATTGAGCACATAGCCGATTTCGCCATCGATATTGTAGGAAAAGGCGCGCAGCCCAACACCGATCTGGTTCGCAGCCAAACCAGCGCGACCATCCATATCCACAGTTTCGAGGAGATCTTCAACCAGAGACTTCACGCTCTGATCAATATCGCGAATGGGATCACAGGGAGTACGCAGGACCGGATCGCCGATCACTCGAATCTCGCGAAGAGCCATTTACTTCACCTTCCCAAAAGATCACGATGGATCTGCTCAATACGCTCCACCGCAGACTCGACCGGAACTTCAAAAGACTCCCCGCTCGCGCGCAGGCGAATCTCGACCTTACCTTCAGCAAGGCCTCGTCCAACGACGACCGAAACCGGGATACCCACGAGCTCCGCGTCCGCGAACTTCACACCTGCGGAAACCTTACGACGATCATCAAAAAGGACGTCCAAACCATCGCGGTCCAAGGCCGCGGAAATCGATGCCGCAGTATCGAAAATCTCGTCCGTCTTACCCGTGGCCAGGACGTGTACATCGAAGGGAGCGATATTCGCGGGCCATGCCAGACCACGCTCATCACTATTGGTTTCTGCAAGCGCAGCCAGAACACGAGAAACACCGATTCCATAGGAACCCATGGTGACGACCTGGCTCTTACCGTTCTCGTCAAGCACCGTCAGTCCCAAGGACTTCGCATACTTGCGTCCCAGCTGGAAGATATGGCCGACCTCGATGCCACGTTCCAGGTGCAGAGGACCAGAGCCGTCGGGAGCAAGATCCCCCTCACGGACTTCAGCAGCCTCAATCGTGCCATCAGCCGTAAAATCACGACCCATGGTCAACCAATAGACGTGCTTACCGGGAGTATTCGCACCCGCAATCCACGTCGTTCCATCAACAACGCGAGGATCAACAAGGAAACGGATCCCGCCAACCGGGTTGCCGTCTTCATCCAGATGACGCGCGGGAGAGTTCGGACCAGCGGCCATAGGACCGATGTAGCCCGGAACCAACTCGGGGTACTTTGCCAAGTCTTCCGGGGTCGACATTTCCACCTCAGCGGGAGCAACCGAAGCCTCGAGGCGCTTCATGTCAACGTCACGATCCCCAGGAACGCCGAGCAGCACAACCTCGCGCTCCCCATCGGGATGGGTCAAGGTCACCACAAAGCTCTTCAACGTATCCGAGGCCTGCCACGGACGATCCTCACGCGGATAGAGCTCGTTCGAGCGCTCCACCAGAGCATCGATCGTCGGTGCGTTGGGCGTCTCACGCATTTCAACCGCAGGAATACCGTCGAAAGGAATCGGCTCCGGCGCGGGGGTCACCACGGCCTCGGCATTAGCGGCGTAGCCACCCGGGGAACGCACGAAAGTATCCTCACCGATCGGGCTGGGGTGGAGGAATTCCTCGGAACGAGAGCCGCCCATCGCACCAGACATCGCCGAGACGATGACGTAATCCAAGCCCAGACGCTTAAAGATACGCTCGTAGGTATCGCGTTCATTCTGATAGGAAACATCCAGCCCAGCATCGTCGATATCGAAGGAGTACGCATCCTTCATGACAAACTCACGGCCACGGATCAGACCCGCGCGCGGACGCGCTTCATCGCGATACTTCGTCTGGATCTGGTAGATGGTCAAAGGAAGATCCTTGTAGGAGGAATACTGATCCTTCACCAGGAGGGTAAACATCTCCTCGTGGGTCGGGGCCAGCAGGTAGTCCCCGCCCTTACGATCCTGAAGCTTGAACAGCGTGGGTCCATACTCGTCCCAGCGATGTGTTTCCTTGTAGGGATCCGCCGGCAGAAGCGCAGGAAGATGAACTTCCTGAGCGCCCATCGCATCCATCTCTTCACGAACGATGTCTTCAACCTTACGCAACAGGCGCAGGCCCAAAGGAAGCCACGTGTAGATACCAGGAGCTGTACGACGAATGTAGCCAGCACGGACAAGGAGCTTATGCGAAATTACCTCGGCATCAGCCGGGTCTTCACGCAAAGTACGCAGAAAAAAAGAGGAAAGAGTTCTTAACACACCTCAATCCTAAAGCACGGCGGGCACAGGCACGAAGCCTGCACCCGCCGTGGCATATTGTTCAGCTCACAAAGCCTCTGCTGCTTCCTTCAAATCACGCAGCATCGACATGGTGGAATACGACTCAGCGCACACTCCAGCCCACAGGCGCCACACAGGAACAGACTCAGATGCCTGATGACGCTCACGCAGGTGCAGGCGAGTACGATCGTTGGCCTCGGGAAGAAGAGCGAAAGTACAGGTACCGGTGTAGTCCTCAACCTGGTCTTCCCACTCAACGTTGCTTCCGGGGGCAGGAACGCGAATAACCAAGCAATCGTTTTCCTGGCGGATCAGCACACGACCGTCTTCATCCTCTTCAAAAGCAGCGTCCAAAACTTCCCAGACGCGCGTCGGAAGAGCATCGATAACGACCGAGCGGTCGACGACGACATCAGCGTTGGGCAGCTCAAGGTCTCCAGGCAGAGAAACCGCGGCCTCGGAACGGGTCAATCCGATACGGCGCGGGAAACCCGTCGCGCAGATCGCACCCGCACACCCCAGCACACCCAGAGCCAATACGTGACGAATCTTCATAACAATCCCCTTCATTAAAGCGGTAGTAGCAATTGTTTTCTTAGTAGTGAAGGATACGTGAAGCGCACTCGCGCAACTCCCCTAGCGGATGATGGGCATGACCTCGACAGAGCCTTCCCCTTCTTCCAAGCCCATTTCTTCAGCCAAAAGATTAGCGTGCTTGATCAAGGTCGGGACGATGTCGTCTTCGGGAACGGTCTCAACAACTTCTCCGCGGATAAAAATCTGCCCCTTGCCATTTCCCGAGGCCACACCCAGGTCAGCTTCACGAGCCTCGCCGGGGCCATTCACCACGCAGCCCATAACGGCAACGCGGAGGGGAACAGTAAGGTCCTTGAGGCCTTCAGTGACATTCTCAGCAAGCGTCCACACGTCAACTTGGGCACGCCCGCACGAAGGACACGAGACGATCTCAAGAGTCTTCTCACGCAGCCCCATAAATTCAAGAAGCTTCGTGCCAACCTTGACTTCTTCTACGGGAGGCGCAGAAAGCGAGACGCGAATAGTATCGCCGATTCCATCGGCAAGAAGGACACCGAAAGCCGCACAGGACTTGATTGTTCCCTGGAATGCGGGGCCGGCCTCGGTCACTCCCAAGTGAAGAGGCCAATCGCCTTTCTCTGCAAGAAGACGGTAGGCCTGAACCATCGTGAGCACATCATGATGCTTGACGGAAATCTTGAAATCGTGGAAGTCATTTTCTTCAAAGAGCGACGCTTCCCAAACGGCAGACTCAACCAGGGCCTCGGGAGTTGCTCGACCATACTTCTTGAGAAGGCGCGGATCCAAAGACCCAGCATTCACACCAATACGCAGTGACGTTCCATGATCGGAAGCCGCGCGACAAATTTCCTTCACCTGGTCATCGAACTTACGAATGTTTCCCGGGTTCACGCGAACTGCACCACAACCGGCCTCGATCGCCGCAAAAACATACTTCGGATTGAAGTGGATGTCAGCGATCACGGGAATACGGGATTGCTTAACGATAATCGGAAGCGCCTCAGCATCCTTATCGGTCGGGCAGGCAACGCGGACGATATCGCAGCCCGCTGCGGTCAACTCGGCAATCTGCTGCAGTGTCGCACCGATATCGTGTGTTTTCGTTGTCGTCATCGACTGAACAGAAACGGGAGCCCCACCACCGACGGGTACATCCCCCACCATGATTCGACGAGTCTTTCGACGCGGAAACGGGCTTTCGTGGACGCTCGGCATCCCTAAGTTAATCTCAGTCACCTTGTTATTATCTCCCACTCGAAACTGGCTGGCACGCGGGCTCAGCTCTATTGCAAAGAAATCGGCGCAATGATGTCGGCTGCGACCAGCAAGACTGTCATAGCGATCAGGAGTGCGCCCATCGTATATGTCAGTGGCATCAAGCGAGCAGTATCGGCGGGCGGCGGAACTTGCCTGCCTCTGACGCGAGCAATCCCACGCCGAATCCACTCGTAAAGCGCGGAAACAATATGCCCACCATCAAGCGGGGGGAAAGGCAGAAGATTAAAAACAAAAAGCGCCATATTGAGAGAAGCCAAAATCGAGAGAAGCAGAGCAAGCGAGCGCATCCATCCCCCGCTGGAAGCAGTGACATCCGAAGAAGTCGCATCTGCCGCAATTCGACCAATTCCGACAACCGACATCACGCCTGCAGAATCTCGCGGTGTGCCCTTAACGAGCGATTGCCCAACATCCCACAAGGCAAGTGGCAAACGAACGACAACTTGTACGGTACCGGTAAAGGTCTGCCAGACTGACGAGGCTACGGTCGCTGGACTTGCCGCATGGTATTCGATTCCAGCAATCACACCAATGCTCACAGAATCAGCCGTGCGCAGCGGGTCGATTTGCACGTGATAGCTTTGGCCTTGGCGTAGATAGTCGACGCCAATTTCACCCTGCGAGCTTGCGATCGCCTGGCGCATCTCATCCCACGACTGAACGCCTGTTCCATTAATCGCGGTAATCGTGTCCCCACGCCGAATTCCAGCCGCGTATGCGGGAGCTTGGACGCTTGTTCCTTGCGAGGACAGCTCTTGGGGAACATCGCCGAGCGTCAGCGAGGCGCGAGGAATTCCAATCCCGACTAAAGCAACCGTCATGAGCACGATGGATAGGAAGAGATTGACCATCGGCCCACCCAGCATGACAACGATCTTCTTGGCTGGATGAAGGAGATAAAATGCGCGAGATTCGTAGCCCTGAGGAATTTCTTCCATGCTTGCTTCGCGGGCTTCTTGGGCGAGAGTGGGCTTTCCCCTGCTATTCGTTATCTTTATCCCCTCACGCGCCGGAGCAAACATTCCGACAATACGGACGTAGCCGCCCAGAAGAATAGCTCGAAGGGAATAGGTTGTGTCGCCTTTCTTCCACGCAAGAAGTCTGGGGCCAAAACCGACAGCGAACTCAGGAACGTAAACGCCGAATTTCTTGGCAGGAAGCATGTGACCGCATTCGTGCAGGGCAACCGAGATCAGCAAACCCACGATGACAATGACTACACCGATAATTCCCACGTTCGTCCTTCGTCCTCATCCAATGCGTGCGACTGTATTCCTACTGCCCGACCTATTAAGCCTGTTCCAGCCTAGCCGCATCTAGTACGTATCCGCAGGCACAATCAGTAAGCACACAAGTGCTCAGCCCGATTTCGCGCCCACTCTTCAACGCCGAGAATATCTTCCACACTTGGCTGCGCAATACCAGAGTGTTCACCAAGAACCTGCGCCAAAAGGTCGACAATCGACAGATAGGGAAGCCTCTCTTCAAGGAAGGCTTGAACGAAAACTTCGTTCGCCGCGTTATAGACTGCCGGGTGCGTCGCCGATTCTGAAACAGCTGCGCGAGCAAGAGTCAGGGCCGGGAAAGTCTCAAAATCGACGGGTTCGAAGGTCCACTCCTGTGCGCGGAGAAAATCAACGGGTCTTTCAATATCAGGAAGCCGCTCAGGCCAGGTGAGTCCTAGAGCAATCGGGAGCTTCATATCGGGCGGACAAGCCTGGGCGATTGTCGCGCCATCTTTCCACGTCACCATCGAGTGAACGATGGACTGGGGATGAACAACTGGCACAATGTCATCTGCCGGAATATCAAAAAGAAGGTGCGCCTCAATCAGTTCGAGGCCCTTGTTGACCAGCGTTGAAGAATTGATGGTAACAACCGGCCCCATGCTCCACGTCGGATGCGCCAAAGCCTGCTGGGGAGTGACATCCGTGAGTTCATGGCGTTTCTTCCCTCTGAAAGGACCGCCCGAGGCCGTGAGAACGAGCTGGGCGACCTCGCTTTTCCCCGTCACGCGGGAAGCAGTCAGTCCCTTTTCATGCACACCGCTTTCCAGACATTGAGCAATCGCCGAATGTTCTGAATCAACGGGAACGATCTGTCCAGGTCGACGCATTCGCCTGCGTACCAAGGAACCGCCAACAACCAAGGATTCCTTATTTGCCAGGGCTAGGGTTGCACCCGCTTCAAGTGCGGCGAGTGTAGGTCCGAGGCCAACGCCTCCGGTAATCCCATTCAAAACCACGGCCTTGGGGAAAGATCCAGCGATCTGCGTCGAGGCCTCTACGCCGTGGAGGATTTCCGGGAGAGTTCCCCCCTTGGAGCGAATGAGTTGAGCGAGTTCATCAACGTCACCGCTGTGGATCCCAACGATTTGTGGGCGGTAGCGCACGCACTGCTCAGCGAGGAGTTCTAGGGAGTGTCCACCCGCGCTCAGCGCGACAACATCGAAACGCTCTGCATATTGGTCGATAACCTGCAGGGCCTGGGTGCCGATGGATCCCGTCGAGCCTAGAAGGACAACTTGTTGTGTCATCGTTTAATTCACGGAGAGAAGGATCTCGACTGCACGGCCAAGATAGGCATCAACTGGACCCATCGCATATGCTTTCTTGCCGCGCGCAGACTTGAACAAGGCGTGGCGAACATCGTCAGCCAGAAGTTCCTCACGATCATCAAAGAAGGCAGCGATCCGATCCAAAAGATCATCGACCTGCTCGGCATCGTAGCCAATTCCGGACTTTGGGTGAGCAAAGCGATCCTTGTAGGGGCGAAGCAATCGCGGGTACAAGGTGGTCGCACGGTCGGCGACTTTTTCGTACCAAGCAGCCTCTCCGTTAACTGCAATGTGGTCAGCACGATCACGCTGAACAAAAGCAGCTTCAAGGCGGCTCATCGCTGCATCGACAGCCTGGGTGTCATAACCGTTGCGCTGCCGAGGGAAGGAAGCCTGCCGGACCTGCTCCGCACTGAATTGCTCAGCAGGAAGGCCTCCCTCGTAGGCATGACGAGCATCGACGAAGAAGTCATCTACGGCGTTCTTACCGTAACCACGCCGGAAAATTCCCGTCGTCGGGAAAGCGTCGCTCATCGCATCTCCTCTTCATGTGCATTATTCTCACGCGCACTTTGACGCGCACGCTCGCGGTTATTGACAGCCGTCGCAAGCTGCCCGCAGGCACCGTCGATATCAGAGCCGCGGGTATCTCGAATCGTTGTCGAGATTCCATTGTCTCGCAGTGTGTGGACGAATGCATCCTGCGCACGACGAGTGGACGCTGTCCAAATGGATCCCGGAGTTGGGTTGAGAGGAATGGGGTTGACATGCGCCCATCCCCTGCCGCGCTTGTTGAGCTCGTCAGCAAGGAGTTGTGCACGCCAAACCTGATCATTCATATCTTTAATCAAGGCGTATTCAATAGATACGCGACGTCCAGTCGCAACAAAGTAACGTCGCGCGGCGTCAAGAAGCTCGCCGACCTTCCAGCGGGAATTAATAGGGATGAGCTCATCTCTGAGGTCATCATCTGGAGTGTGCAGAGACACGGCCAAAGTCACGGGCAGGCCTTCTTGCGCGAGGCGATCAATCGCAGGAACCAGACCGACCGTCGATACGGTGNTTGGCTGCGCAATACCAGAGTGTTCACCAAGAACCTGCGCCAAAAGGTCGACAATCGACAGATAGGGAAGCCTCTCTTCAAGGAAGGCTTGAACGAAAACTTCGTTCGCCGCGTTATAGACTGCCGGGTGCGTCGCCGATTCTGAAACAGCTGCGCGAGCAAGAGTCAGGGCCGGGAAAGTCTCAAAATCGACGGGTTCGAAGGTCCACTCCTGTGCGCGGAGAAAATCAACGGGTCTTTCAATATCAGGAAGCCGCTCAGGCCAGGTGAGTCCTAGAGCAATCGGGAGCTTCATATCGGGCGGACAAGCCTGGGCGATTGTCGCGCCATCTTTCCACGTCACCATCGAGTGAACGATGGACTGGGGATGAACAACTGGCACAATGTCATCTGCCGGAATATCAAAAAGAAGGTGCGCCTCAATCAGTTCGAGGCCCTTGTTGACCAGCGTTGAAGAATTGATGGTAACAACCGGCCCCATGCTCCACGTCGGATGCGCCAAAGCCTGCTGGGGAGTGACATCCGTGAGTTCATGGCGTTTCTTCCCTCTGAAAGGACCGCCCGAGGCCGTGAGAACGAGCTGGGCGACCTCGCTTTTCCCCGTCACGCGGGAAGCAGTCAGTCCCTTTTCATGCACACCGCTTTCCAGACATTGAGCAATCGCCGAATGTTCTGAATCAACGGGAACGATCTGTCCAGGTCGACGCATTCGCCTGCGTACCAAGGAACCGCCAACAACCAAGGATTCCTTATTTGCCAGGGCTAGGGTTGCACCCGCTTCAAGTGCGGCGAGTGTAGGTCCGAGGCCAACGCCTCCGGTAATCCCATTCAAAACCACGGCCTTGGGGAAAGATCCAGCGATCTGCGTCGAGGCCTCTACGCCGTGGAGGATTTCCGGGAGAGTTCCCCCCTTGGAGCGAATGAGTTGAGCGAGTTCATCAACGTCACCGCTGTGGATCCCAACGATTTGTGGGCGGTAGCGCACGCACTGCTCAGCGAGGAGTTCTAGGGAGTGTCCACCCGCGCTCAGCGCGACAACATCGAAACGCTCTGCATATTGGTCGATAACCTGCAGGGCCTGGGTGCCGATGGATCCCGTCGAGCCTAGAAGGACAACTTGTTGTGTCATCGTTTAATTCACGGAGAGAAGGATCTCGACTGCACGGCCAAGATAGGCATCAACTGGACCCATCGCATATGCTTTCTTGCCGCGCGCAGACTTGAACAAGGCGTGGCGAACATCGTCAGCCAGAAGTTCCTCACGATCATCAAAGAAGGCAGCGATCCGATCCAAAAGATCATCGACCTGCTCGGCATCGTAGCCAATTCCGGACTTTGGGTGAGCAAAGCGATCCTTGTAGGGGCGAAGCAATCGCGGGTACAAGGTGGTCGCACGGTCGGCGACTTTTTCGTACCAAGCAGCCTCTCCGTTAACTGCAATGTGGTCAGCACGATCACGCTGAACAAAAGCAGCTTCAAGGCGGCTCATCGCTGCATCGACAGCCTGGGTGTCATAACCGTTGCGCTGCCGAGGGAAGGAAGCCTGCCGGACCTGCTCCGCACTGAATTGCTCAGCAGGAAGGCCTCCCTCGTAGGCATGACGAGCATCGACGAAGAAGTCATCTACGGCGTTCTTACCGTAACCACGCCGGAAAATTCCCGTCGTCGGGAAAGCGTCGCTCATCGCATCTCCTCTTCATGTGCATTATTCTCACGCGCACTTTGACGCGCACGCTCGCGGTTATTGACAGCCGTCGCAAGCTGCCCGCAGGCACCGTCGATATCAGAGCCGCGGGTATCTCGAATCGTTGTCGAGATTCCATTGTCTCGCAGTGTGTGGACGAATGCATCCTGCGCACGACGAGTGGACGCTGTCCAAATGGATCCCGGAGTTGGGTTGAGAGGAATGGGGTTGACATGCGCCCATCCCCTGCCGCGCTTGTTGAGCTCGTCAGCAAGGAGTTGTGCACGCCAAACCTGATCATTCATATCTTTAATCAAGGCGTATTCAATAGATACGCGACGTCCAGTCGCAACAAAGTAACGTCGCGCGGCGTCAAGAAGCTCGCCGACCTTCCAGCGGGAATTAATAGGGATGAGCTCATCTCTGAGGTCATCATCTGGAGTGTGCAGAGACACGGCCAAAGTCACGGGCAGGCCTTCTTGCGCGAGGCGATCAATCGCAGGAACCAGACCGACCGTCGATACGGTGACATTGCGTGCCGACATGCCGAAACCGCTTGGCGAAGGATCAATGATCCGATGGAGAGCTCCCACCACTGCCTTATAGTTTGCCAGGGGCTCCCCCATTCCCATGAACACAATGTTCGACAGGTGCGTGGGCGATCCACCAACCATCCCCTGCTCACACGCTTGATGTGCGCAGCGTACTTGGTCAATGATTTCGGCCGTCGACAAGTTACGTGTCAGCCCCATCTGACCTGTGGCACAGAAAGGACAGCCCATCCCACACCCAGCCTGGGAAGAAATGCACAAAGTCGTCCGATCACTGTAACGCATGAGAACGGACTCCACGCGGGCCCCGTCGTAGAGTTCCCACAGGTGCTTAAGAGTCTCTCCACGATCGGCCTCAAGAACAGCGACCTCACGCACAAGAGAAGGAAGAAGCGTCGTAGAAATGACGTCATACGCGCTCTTGGGCATATCCGTCATCAGCGCGGGATCGCTCACGTGGCGTTCAAAGTAGTGACGCGAAAGTTGGTCAGCGCGGAAAGAAGGCAGCCCGGCCTCGGAAACGAAAGCCTTGCGTTCACTTCGGTCAAAATCAGCAAGATGACGAGGGGCTTTTCCGCGCCTACGCGCAGTAAAAGTCACCTGAGGCTTCGCATCAGGCGATGTCGCGCCTTCGGGCAATTGATCTGTTGGACGTACCTCACGTCGCTTGTGCTGTTCTATGCTCACCGCAACGGCCTCCTTTCCACGTGCATAGCCTAATCGCTTCCACCGGCATCTTCGTCCATCGCTAGCTGTGCTTAGCGAAGTGCGAGAAGAAAAATCACATAGAAAACGGGGGCCGTCATGACAAGAGAGTCCACGCGATCAAGGACACCGCCATGTCCGGGGATCAAAGCAGACATATCTTTCAAACCGACTTCACGCTTGATCAAGGATTCAGTGAGGTCACCGATCGTCGCACAGACACAGCCACACGCACCGGCGATCAAACCCCACCACCACGGTGCGCCCAGAAGATAGAAGCCGCCAACGCCGGTACCGATGCAGAACGCAAGCGATCCAACGAATCCTTCCCACGACTTCTTTGGGGACAGACGCGGCGCCATCGGATGCTTTCCGAAGAGAATACCGACAAGCCAGCCTCCAATATCGTTAAAGCAGGTCACCGCAACGTAGACCCCAATAACTGCAGGCGAGCGAAACTCGCGCAGCATCAAGACAACGAAGCAGGCGAGGAAAGGAACGTAGATTGCGCTAAACACGCTGGCAGTGATGTCAGCAATCCGAGAAGGCGTGGGGGCATCAATGAGGCGCCACACCACAACCGCAAAAACAGTGAGGTAGAGGGCCATGGTGAGGGCCTCGGGGCCAAGAAGCCACGCGCAGACCATCATGCCGATTGCGCCAAGGTACAAGGGAGCAAGGGCGATATGAGTGCCAACCCGAGCGAAGGCTCCTCCCAACTCCCACAATCCAAGCAGAGCGATGCAGCACACGAAGCCAACAAAGAGCCCTTGGACGACAAGTAGCGAGGCGACGAGCAAGGCAATCAGGACTACAGCAGAAGAAACCGCTGCCGGAAGATTGCGACCGGCCTTCCCCGTCGGTGCTAGCGGCTGGGTGTTTTCGCGCGGCTGAGGTGAAAAGACGCGCGAAAACACCGATGGACCGTGTTGATGGGATGTGGTGGACATCAGATGGTGAGAAGTTCGCTTTCCTTAGTTGCAAGAAGGTGGTCGATCAATTCGACGCGAGCCTTCGTTGCAGCCTCGAGGGCCTTTTCTGCGCGCTCGACTTCGTCTTCTCCTGCTTCGCCGTCCTTCTTCAGACGATCGAGGCTTTCCTTTGCCTTACGACGGATAGAGCGAACCGAAACGCGGGCATCTTCTGCCTTGTTCTTTGCCTGCTTGACGTATTCCTTACGACGTTCTTCAGTCAAAGCGGGCAAAACAACGCGTACAACGTTTCCGTCATCGGTCGGGTTGACCCCCAAATCGGACTCGCGCAGAGTCTTGATGATCTCCTGGGTCGCCGTGCGATCAAAAGGCGAAATCAGAACGGTACGAGCTTCAGGAATCTGGAAAGAAGCCAGCTGCTGCATCGGGGTCGGGGCTCCATAGTAGTCAACAAGGAGCTGCTCGAACATGCCAGCGTTTGCGCGTCCGGTGCGGATATTGCCAAATTCGTGACGGGCTGCTTCGACCGTCTTATCCATTTTTTCTTCTGCTTCGAGCAGGATGTCGTCGATCACGGAAATCTTCCTTTCAGTGTGATTCGCTGAGGACAAGCGTACCGATTTTTTCGCCACGGAGCGCGGCGGTAACGTTACCGGGTTCTGACATTCCAAAGACACGCATTGTCAGCCCGTTTTCCTGGCCAAGCGCGAAGGCTGCAGCATCAACGACCTTCAGACCACGGCTCAGTGCATCTTGATAGGTGACGAAGTCAAGCTTATGTGCATTCGGGTTGACTCGAGGATCGTCATCGTAGACGCCGTCAACACCGTTCTTTGCAACAAGAAGTTCATCGCAATGAGTTTCCAATGCGCGCTGCGCGGAGACCGTATCGGTAGAGAAGTAGGGCAATCCTGCACCTGCACCGAAGAGAACAACGCGCCCCTTTTCGAGGTGACGAATAGCGCGCAGCGGAATGTAGGGCTCTGCGACCTGTTGCATTGCAATTGCACTTTGGACGCGCGCGGGAACACCAGACTGCTCGATGAAATCTTGGAGCGCCAGGGCATTCATGACGGTACCGAGCATTCCCATGTAGTCCGCACGTGAGCGGTCCAGACCTTGCCTGGACAACTCGGCTCCGCGGAAGAAGTTACCACCGCCAACGACGACTGCAACCTGGATCCCCGCGTGAACTGCCTCGGCGATCTGCTCTGCAATTGAGCGGACGACAGTGGGATCGAGGCCGACGGAACCTCCGCCAAAGGCTTCACCTGAGAGTTTGAGGAGGACGCGACGAGCAGCTGGCATGAGTACTTCTCCTTTGAATGAGTGCTGAGTCCTAAGAGATAGGGTGATGGCCCCGCATGAAGCGGGGCCATCACACAAAATCAGGCGCCGACGTGGACGCGCACGAACTGGGTGACCTTTGCACCAGCGTCGCGCAGAACTTGTCCGACGGACTTTGAAGGATCGCGAGCAAATGCCTGATCGACCAAGCAGTTGTCCTTGAAGAATGCCTCAAGGCGTCCCTGAACGATCTTGGGGACGATCTTCTCGGGCTTGCCTTCCTCGAGGGTGATCTTCTCGAGGGTGGCGCGTTCCTTCTCCAAGACATCGGCCGGAACCGAGTCGCGGTCAAGGTAAGCGGGCATGTAGGCAGCAACGTGCATCGCGATATCGTGTGCAACGCCTGCTCCAGCTGCGTCGGTGACGACAAAGACGCCAACCTGCGGGGGCAGGTCGGGGCTGGTCTGGTGCAGGTAGAGATCAACGTTCTCGCCCTCAACGCGAATCACGCGACGGATCTCGAGCTTTTCGCCGATAACTGCGGCCATTGCGTCAAGCTGTTCCTTGACAGTGGAGTCGCCCATCGGAGCTGCAAGCAGCGAGTCAACGTCGGATGCGCCGGAGGCAACAGCGGCCTCGAGGACAGAGTGTGCGAAGTCAATGAACTTCTGGTTCTTGGCAACGAAGTCGGTCTCGGAGTTGACCTCGACCATGACGCCCACGCCGTCCTGGACGGATGCGGCGAGCAGGCCGGCCGATGCCTGACGACCTTCGCGCTTGGACAGCGACTTCAGGCCCTTCAGACGAATGATTTCGAGAGCCTTTTCAGCATCGCCGTCGGCTTCCTGGAGCGCCTTCTTGACGTCCATCATGCCTGCGCCAGTCTTCTCGCGCAGAGCCTTCACATCAGCAGCGGTGAAATTAGCCATTACTGATTTCCTTCTTTCTGAGCTTCAGTCCTGTGCGGGGGTTTCAGACTCGGTGGCGACGGCCTGTGCTGCTGCCTCATCGGCGGCAACTTCACCTTCGAGGAGCTCGCGCTCCCACTCAGCCAAAGGCTCAGCTGCGTTTTCCTCGGAAGCGTTCTTGCGGCCGGCGCTGCGTGCAAGCAGGCCTTCGGCAACTGCGTCGGCGATCACGCGGGTCAGCAGCGCAACGGCGCGGATGGCGTCGTCGTTGCCGGGGATGCGGTAGTCGACCTCGTCCGGATCGGCGTTGGTGTCAAGGATGGCCACGATCGGGATGTTGAGCTTGCGAGCTTCGGAAACCGCAAGGTGTTCCTTCTTCGGGTCAACGATCCACACTGCGGAGGGAACCTTGGCCATATCGCGAATACCACCGAGGGTGCGAGCAAGCTTGTCCTTCTCGCGGCGCATCATGAGCAGTTCCTTCTTGGTGCGGCCAGAAGATGCCACATCGTCGAAGTCAATCTGCTCGAGTTCCTTCAGGCGCTGCAGGCGCTTGGAAACGGTGGAGAAGTTGGTGAGCATACCGCCGAGCCAACGGTGGTTCACGTAAGGCATGCCAACGCGCTGTGCCTGCTCGGCAACAGCTTCCTGAGCCTGCTTCTTGGTGCCAACAAAGAGGATGGTTCCACCGTGAGCAACGGTTTCCTTCACGAAATCGAAGGCAATATCGATATCGGCAATGGTCTGCTCGAGGTCGATGATGTAGATGCCGTTACGTTCGGTGAGGATGAAACGCTTCATCTTCGGGTTCCAACGACGGGTCTGGTGCCCGAAGTGCACGCCAGATTCCAGGAGCTGGCGCATGGTGACGACTGCCATTGCATCGTCCTTTCCCCGCTGGGCGGGATCGTGGGGTTTCCCCCGTTTTCTCGGTTAATGTGCCTTTTCGGCCCTGGTGCTATGACGTTGCGACCCATTGGACCGTGACGCAACTGCCCCGGCACTTTCACTTCCGTGAGGTGCTCGGAAAATAGCACGCGAAGTCATTCGCACAGCGAATGCTGTCCAATCTTATCTCATCTCACCTAGCTCTTCGGACCCAGTGGGGTACAAAATGCAGCAATTCCACTTGCAATAGCTCACATACCTTTATCCACAGGGAGGACATTCCCTCGGCGTTTTCCACAGATTTCATCTTGCGCGAGCCACATCGTTTCCCTATTTGCAGGCTGGATTTATGAATCAACGTACGTATGGCTTTCTGCGGCTCATCCCTACTGTGGCGACATTCATCTTCGCTTGGAGCCTTTGTTTCCCTGGAATTGCAACACCAGCCATGCCACGCGCTTCTTCCGTGTGGACTCTTCCTTTTTCTCAGCCTTTCACTCTTACTCAAGGTTTTGCCCAACCTGATAAACCATGGCTTTCAGGCTCACGAGGAATATGGGTCAACATCGGAAGTGAGGATCCTTCGCTTCGCTCCCCGTGCAACGGAACCGTAGTTTTTTCCGGGATGCTCGCCGGACGCGAAGTCCTTTCCATTGATTGCTCGGGAATCCATTCCACCTTTGAGCCAGCAACTTCTTCCCTCCACATTGGCGAGGCCGTGCAGCGCGGGCAGCGCATCGGTGAGGTTGTCCCGCCCAAGCAGGAGGATTCGCACATGCGGAAGGGCGATCTTCACTGGGGTGCGAAAGTTAGTCGTTATCGCTACATCAATCCGCTCAGAATGCTCCAAGGACACCCGCGGTTGAAAACTCTTCAATGAGCGCTAAGCCCTAGGATGCGCTTGTTTGTAGATAGCGCTCAGGCGCTGAGCATCCACATGCGTATAACGCTGAGTTGTTTGAAGTGAAGAATGTCCAAGCATTTCTTGCACGGCTCGAAGGTCTGCACCTCCAGCCAGGATATGTGTCGCAGCAGTGTGGCGAAGGGCGTGAGGGGCGAGGTCTCGCACGCCTGCCTGTGCGCACATTCGATGAATCATCGAGCGGATCACACGAGGGTCAATGCGCCGTCCCTTATCTCCAACAAAGAGCGCACGTCCCGCCTCGGGAATCGCCAAACTCGGGCGACCATGAGAAAGCCATGCTTGCAGTGCGGACAAACACGCGCGTGTGAAAGGAACTACTCGTTCTTTGTTGCCTTTACCGATCACTCTTAATGTCATGCCCTGTTGGTCAATAGACGTCGTATCCAGCGAGCACACTTCACTCACGCGAATACCGGTCGCGTAAATCGTCTCAAGGATGGTCCAATCGCGTATCGCCGCCGGCGAATTCTCCTGGCGTGCGCGAGTGGCTGCATAAGACAGGAGCTCGGCCGTATCGGAAGGGGTCTGAACCTGCGGAAGCTTTTGGTCCCCGCGAGCGCTGGTCACGAGCAACCCGGGGTCGCTGTCAAGGTACCCACGGCGATATGCCCAAGCGGTGAAGGAACGAATTGAAGCGGTTCTGCGAGAGATTGTCGATCGCGATTTCCCCTGTTGAACCAAACTGGCGAGCCAGGCACGAATTGCCCGAAGAGTGACGACGCTGTGGATGTTCTCTGTTGAGAGTTCATCGACCTGACAATAAGTAGTGAATGAACGCAGATCACTGACATAGGCGCGAAGGGTGTGCTCTGATACCGCAAGATTTGCGCGCAAATACACGCCCCATGCATCGATCAAAGACTCCTCCACGGGGCAAGTCTATCGGCCTTGCCCGAGACTGCGATGCCAGCCGCGCTCATCGACACCGACGAATGCACTGAGCTGAAGTCGAACAAGAGCAACCTTAACGGATTCTTCATCGAGGCCAGCCGCAACAGCAAGACGCTCGGTCGTCATGGAGCGTCTTTGGGGAAGGGCCTCATAAACCCGGCGTAGTAGCGGTTCGAGGGAATCAACAAGACCATCAGGAGCAGTAGGATCTCCGAACA
Source organism: Actinomyces marseillensis (assembly GCF_900155605.1). GTDB lineage: Bacteria > Actinomycetota > Actinomycetes > Actinomycetales > Actinomycetaceae > Pauljensenia > Pauljensenia marseillensis. The sequence continues at coordinate 1,634,194 of NZ_LT707420.1, forward strand.
ATGGAAGCTCGTGGATCTCTGGCGCGTTTGCCTCCCCTATCATTTCGAGGACATCGACATAGTCACGGATTAGAGTTCCCCCATTGCGAAGCAAATCATGGACCCCGCGCGATGCTTCCGAATATATAGATCCGGGGATCCCACCAACGGGTGTTCCCTGCTCGAGCGCCCACCGAGAGGTGGCCAGCGCCCCTGAACGCGGCGAGGCCTCGACAACGACAACTCCGCTTGCAGCGGCAGCAATCAAGCGGTTCCTTCCCAAGAATCGCCACTTTGCAGGACGGAATGTGCATGGAACTTCAGAGATGAGCGCTCCCCCACAGGCAAGGATTGTTCGAAAGAGATCCGTGTTGCATGCGGGATAGAGATTGCCCAATCCACCAGCCATGAACGCACATGTGTAGCCAGCCACGTCAACGCTCCCCTGGTGAGCATAGGAGTCAATACCGATCGCTCCGCCAGAAATAGTGCCAAATCCCCGATGAGAAAGCTCCCGGGAAAGTTCACGAGCAACGCTGTTCCCGTAATTTGAAGACGCGCGAGCGCCCACAATCGCTATTGAAGAACGCGTCGAGAGTTCCCCGAGAACCCAGAGCATTCGAGGCGCATTTTGCCCAAGTTTGACAAAGCCCTTCGGCCACTTCTCATCCTTTGGCAAGACGATGTGGCCACCGATTTTTTCCAAGATATTGAGCTCAAGGTCTGGTTGAGCTGCAAGAGCCCGGGGCCTCCATCTTTTCCAACACGACCTGTAAGCATCTTCAAGGCTTTTGAGCGCGTCAGGGATCAAGACCTGTTCTGCAAGAAGCCAGCGCTTCGCCTCTTCATCACCCAATGCGCATCGAAGAACTTCAAGTTGGGTATCCGCGGGCTCGCTGATGCAGTTCCACCACACCTCGTCCAGCAGTTGTTGATTATCCGATTCCATAGTGTTCGCCTCCTTGGCGAAGCTGGAGTGCGCAGGAGAATTCCTCCAGCCCGATCGTATTTTTTCCAGAGAAATCAGCACAGGTCCACATCAATCGAAGGAGGCGGTCTGCGCCTCGCATGGAAACTTCTCCCCGGTCAACAGAGCGATCAATCAGAGACAAAATCCGTTCCGAAGGTGGGTGAGTCGAACGGATCCACGAACCCTCCACATCCCGATTGAGCTGCCAAGGAGTATCTCGCAATCGCCGTAACGCCCGCTCACGTGCCTCGCACACTTGTTCCTTTAACGATGCGGAAGTGAAGTCTGCTGCGCACTTCAAGTCGGCTTGCGTCGGAACCCTCATCGACAAAGTAATGTCAATACGATCTATGAGAGGCCCAGAGAGGCGCCCCAGATAACGCCGTCGTTGCACGGACGAACACGTGCAGCTCTTCGTTCTCCCGCCAAGATGTCCACACGGGCATGGATTCGTCGCCAAAACTAATTGAAAGGACGCGGGATAGGACGCGATATGACCCGAACGCTGAATTCTGACCCAACCAGATTCAAGGGGCTGGCGTAATGAGTCCAAGACCGCAGGCGCGAATTCAGTAGCCTCATCGAGAAAGAGAACTCCCCCGTGGGCAAGAGACACAGCTCCCGGACGAATACAGCTACTTCCACCACCGACCATCGCAGGAATCGACATGGAGTGATGAGGGGATTGAAAAGGCGCATGGTCAAGCAACCCACCTGCAGGAAGATCCCCGGCAAGGGAATGAATCGCACTTGCGGTCAGAGCATCACTCTCGCTTAACTCTGGAAGAATCGAAGGAATTCGAGAAGCGATCATCGTTTTCCCACTTCCCGGTTCACCAATCAGCATCAGATGGTGGCCGCCCGCCGCAGCAAGAGCAACAGCGTCCACGGCAGCGTTGTGCCCGCGAACTTGAGAAAAGTCGATCTCAGCGCGAGTCAGACCCGATTTTTCTCCTGATTCATTTCGTTGTGGCCGCGATCCTGTGTTTCCAGAAACGCCCACGATCCGAGCTCGGGTTGCTTCTCCTCCACATGCGCGAACAAAATCTGCAAGATGGGCAAAGGAGCGCACCTCAATTCCCGGCACAAGTGAAGCTTCTTCGCGCGCTTCTTGTGGAACATAGACCCGAGAGATCCCAGCGCGCCTGGCCGCAATCACTGCTGGCAGGACTCCAGGAATGGTATGAAGACTTCCATCCAGTCCCAGTTCACCGATGAAGATTTCTCCAGCGACGCCTTGAGCTCTGATCTTTGACGAGGCAAGAAGAATGGATACAGCGATCGCGAAGTCAAAACCCGAACCTGATTTGGGTAAACCGGCAGGTGAAAGCCCCACTGTCACATGGCGATCCAGTACTTCCAGTTCACACGCTTGAAGCGCTGAGCGAACGCGATCGCGCGCTTCTCGCAGAGAGGCATCTGGCAGCCCAACGAGGGTAAAGGTCACTAGTCCGCGCCCCACGTGTGTTTCGACATCGACGATGGTCCCATCGAGGCCAACCAAAGCGACAGCTCGCGTGCGCGCAAGGAAGGAACTCATGCGATGCCCCTGACCCACTCGATTTTCGGTGGATAGCGATCGAAATCGGCTCTCCCGCCTTCGCGCACTTCTTCTGCGCACCCGCGAGGGACAGTCAGAGCAATGACATCAATGCGGAGCTTGGAAAAGGAGGAGTGCTGATGTGCCCATCGGGCAGCAAGGCGCCGCAACTGGAGCACTTTGCGAGTGTCAACAGACTCCAGAGCACTCCCATACGTTGTGCCGATTCGTGTGCGGACCTCGACAACAACAGCTGTGTGCCCCTCACGCGCAAGGATGTCGAGTTCTCCGCGCCGCGAATCACGCCAATTCCGTTCAAGAACTTCTAGGCCGTTGTCTTCGATGAAGCGGCAGGCATACTCCTCCCCTGCCTGGCCAAGGTATTTCCTGTGATCCACCATTACTCCTTCCCTTGAGAGGAAGAATGGCAGGTACAGCAAGCAAAAATTAGGTAGGACGGGGAATCTGTGGGAAACGCCGTTCAGAGATCACCCTGTGGATAAAACCGTTTCCTGAACAACAATAGGTCACCAGGTTCCTGCGGCGGAACCTTGCTATACCGTCCTTAAGCAAGAGGAAGTTCAGGCTTGTTAAGCTCCTCGACGTTGACGTCCTTGTAGGTAACAACGCGGACAGAGTGAACGAAACGCGAAGAACGATAGATATCCCAGACCCAGGCGTCGGTCAGGGTCAGCTCAAAGAAAATATCGCCGCCAACAGGTCGAGCTTGTACATCAACGTGATTGCACAGGTAGAAACGGCGTTCGGTTTCGACAACGTACTTAAAGAGTCCGATGACGTCGCGATATTCGCGGAAAAGCGCTAGTTCGAGATTATTCTCGTAAGATTCAATATCGTTCGACATGACGGCCTCCTGTGTTGCTCTCAGTATCTTAGAGGGCCGCAGTGTCTTTTATTCGTCGACACCCGGAAGTTTCCACGAGCGTCGATGAAAGTCAGAAGCCCCCAGCTCGCGGAGCCCGCGAATATGAGCCGCGGAGGAATACCCTTTGTTCCCGGCCCAGTCATACCCCGGGTCCTCACACTCCATCATCAAGCGGTCGCGATACACCTTCGCTGCAACAGACGCTGCCGATACAACCGCACAATGTGCATCCGCTTTTACCCGTGTCACAACAGGTGGAACAGCGATATCGGGATAGGAAGGACCGTCAAAACTGGCAAAAAGATCCGGCGAGTCGCTCAGCCAATCATGGCTTCCATCCAAAATGATGACATCGGCATTGAAACCACGAGCCTGTGCAGCCTTCATGGCTCGGCGCCCCGCCAGCCTCAAGGCCGCAACAATTCCAAAACGATCAATCTCAGTGTTACTGGCCTGCCCGATTTCAATGCAGGGACTCCACTGATAAACCGGCTCATATAAGGCCTCGCGCGCACGAATACTGAGCATTTTTGAATCGGCAAGCCCGGGAAGAACATCGTCTCCGGTAGGAGGCGCAAAAGCAAGACCAACGCACACCGGGCCTGCAAGTGCACCTCGCCCGACCTCGTCCATTCCTGCAACAACGCCGAAACGAGACTGCAGTTCTTGCTCCCACTCACGCGTGGGCTGCAGCTTAGCTGAGCGCTGTCGAGGCGCCTGCGAAGAGGAGGTCATTGAGGATCAGGAACTCCGGAGAAAACCGAGCGATCTCCAAGCCAGGTAAGGCGGTTGGTCGGCCAAATCACCGCAAATGCTCGCCCCACCACTGCGCTTTCGGGAACGTAGGGAGATTGTCCGTTCCCCATGTGGTAGCGAGAATCTGCCGAGTTCGTTCGGTTATCCCCCATCACCCACAGGTGTCCTTCGGGGACAGTGACGTCGAAAGTCATCGACGAGGCCGGACCTGGGCTGGCAAGGTAGGGTTCGCTAATCGCGACACCGTTAACTTCGATCTTGCCTTCTGCCGTGCAACAGGTGACATGGTCCCCGCCCAGTCCGATCACGCGCTTGACTAAGGTCTGTTCACCGCCGGCGGGAAGAATTCCCGTAAATTCGGCGATCTTTCGAAGCGGGCTTGAGCTCTCTGTGTCGTTTTTCGACAGCCACCCGAGAGTGTCATCGAAGACGACCACGTCACCACGTCGGATATCACCGGTGTACTGCGAGACTCGAGAAACAGCGATCCGATCGTGTTCGATCAAGGTGTTGCGCATCGAGGCGGAAGGGATCCAAAAGACCTGCACAAGAAAAGCGCGAAGCAGCGAAGAAATGACAAGGGCGCAGATGATGATGATCGCCATCTCCCGCAGCCAATTGAGAGGGTTCTTGCGTGCGCGACGCTCAGCACGCTCGATGTCTTTGATCGAGGGGCCGTGAGCGACTGGCATTCGTACACTTTTTTCGCGCGTTCCACGGCGGCTCATAGTCGGTTCCCTTTCCTTTTACTACCGTAAATTCTCACACGTATGCGAAAACCCGGCATCCTTAAGGATACCGGGCTTAAATCGCGAGTGAGTGTCACTCGGCAGATCCGGAGCGGTGCTCCTTGATCTTTGCAGCCTTACCGTGGCGCTCACGCAGGTAGTAGAGCTTTGCGCGGCGCACATCGCCCTTGACGACAACTTCGATCTTGTCGATCGTCGGTGCGTGCAGGGGGAAGGTACGCTCAACACCGACACCGAAGGAAATCTTACGGACGGTGAAGGTTTCGGACACACCGTGGCCACGGCGAGCGATAACGACGCCCTGGAAAACCTGGATACGCGAACGGTTACCTTCGATAACCTTCACGTGAACCTTGACGGTGTCACCGGAACGGAAAGCAGGGATGTCTTCGCGCAGCGAAGCTGCATCGACGGCGTCCAGCTTTTGCATGTTTACTCCTTGACGCTTCTGCCGCAGGTCAGTCACGTCTCTTCGGCAGGTCAAGCCTGCGATCGTGAATATGTCCGTATGATCCGGCGGCCCCCCGCGGCAGGTTACGCCACACACAGACCGTTCAAGTTTGCCACATTCTTTGAGGAAAAGAACAGTGCCAAGAGAAAAAACCTTCCCGAAAAACGGTGATTTGCCTTACGAAAGAGCGAGTTAGACGCCTTCAGGGCGAACCATGACCACATCGGAGGCATCGACGTGATCATTGAGTCGGAAATGACGTCGCCCCGCTTTCTTGAAACCGTGTTTGCGATAGAAACGCTGCGCGCGCTCGTTGTAGATGTGGGTTCCCAAGACGATCTGCGTCGCGCCTTCGTGGCGAACTGCGTCAATCGTGTGCTCAAGCAAAGCTCCCGCGATTCCGCTGCCGTGCACATCGAGATCCGCGTAGCACTTCGATAGGTATGCCGCATGCTCGTCAAGGGGGTATTTCCCATTTCCCCTCGGCATATCTGCTGGAGCATTAAGGAAGACTAGAGAATAGGCAATGAGTACTCCGTCGCTGCAGGCAACAAAGCACCGCGCGTGTTCATCAGCGAGATACTTCGCAAAAACCTCGGGAGTCAGCCCCGTGAGGATAAAGTCCTGCGCGGCCTCGGCGGGGATCGTATCAGGCACGGCGAGGGGGAAGGTGCGTGAGGCAAGCGCACTGATCGCCTCGGCCTCTTCTTTCCTCGCGCGACGAATCTCAACAGTCCTGAACCCATCATCGCAAACGAGCAAGCCGTGCGCCGCAATAACTTCACGGTCGCGAGTTGAAAGCTGATGTGGATCGATACGCGAAATAATATCGGGACGTCGACGAGTGGTTCGTTCAAGCGAACGGTCACTCCTCCATCGTTCGATCTTCGCGTGATCTCCGCTCATGAGAACCGATGGAACCTCAAGCCCTCGCCACGACTGAGGTTTCGTGTAGACAGGGTACTCCAAGAGTCCAATGCCACTGTGTGATTCCTCAACCAAAGAATCAGGATTCCCGATCACACCGTCAAGCAAGCGTCCAACGGCCTCGACAAGCACGAGCGCGGCCACTTCTCCCCCGTTGAGGACATAATCGCCGATCGAAAATTCTTCAACGACGAGGCCGCGGCTTCGGTAGTGGTCAGCGACGCGTTGGTCGATCCCTTCGTAGCGCCCGCACGCCACAATGATGCGATCAAAACCTGCGAGTTCTTGGGCCTTCTTTTGGGTAAAAGGAATACCGGAGGGAGTGGGGACGGCTAAAACGCAATTTGTGGAGTCACCGACAATGTCGTCGAGCGCCTCACCCCAGACATCGGGCTTCATGACCATTCCGGCGCCACCACCGTAGGGAGTGTCGTCAACTGTTCGGTGGCGATCGTGAGTCCATTCGCGCAAATCATGAACGCGAATATCTAAGTGCCCACTAGTTCGTGCTTTACCCATGAGGGAAAGGTCAAGAACAGAAAAGTACTGCGGGAAAATACTGATCAGGTCAATGCGCATTCGTGGTTTCTTCCCTGCTCGAATCAGCGTGCTTCAACAGCGTCGTCGTCAAAAAGACCAGGCAGCGGATCGATGGTGACGGTTCCACCCTCGACATCAACCTCGGGAACGATTTGGTGAACAAAAGGAACCATCACAACACCAGACTGAGTTGCGACTAAGAGCAGATCTTGGGCCGCTCCCATCTGAATTCCCTTAACGGTTCCCAAGGGCTGGCCTTGCAGATCAAGCGCTTGCAGGCCTTTGAGCTGATGAGGATACCAGGCATCTTCTTCTTCGCGTTCATCGGTCAGCAGGCGCACGCCTCGAAGAGCTTCTGCGCCTTCGCGGTCGCTCACTTCCTCGAATAAGGCAACCACGCGTTCTTTATGCTGACGGATGGAGCGAAGCGTGAGCTCAGGCATGGACTGCTCCGAGGTTTCAAAAACTGTCCCGCTGATGAAAAGTTCGGGATCATCGCTACGGATATCGAGAATCACTTCCCCGCGCAGTCCGTGTGCGGGGCCAATCAGTGCTGCCGTCATAAGCATGGGAAAGTCCTTGTCATAGGAACGACAAACGGGGACCTGATCGAGCCAGGTCCCCGTTTGAGATCACTGCGTTGTCACTCGCGGTCGGTGTCAACAACATCAACGCGAACACTCCCTCGCGGGGAGAGTGCGTTGACCACCGTGCGCAGCGCACGAGCCGTGCGACCGCCACGACCGATGACACGTCCCAGATCCTCCGGGTTCACGCGAACCTCAAGCATCTGCCCGCGACGCATGGAACGGGATGAAACCCGCACGTCTTCGGGGTGGTCAACAATTCCGCTGACCAGGTGTTCGAGTGCATCAGCAAGCATAATCAGGCTTCCTCGCCGGCTTCTTCTTCAGCCTTGGGCTCTTCTGCAGCTTCTTCAGCGGCAGCAGCCTGTGCGGCTTCTTCTTCAGCCTTGCGAGCAGCTTCTTCCTCAGCCTTCTTGGCGGAGGCGTCTGCCTTGCGCTTTTCAGCAGCGGCTTCGGCGTCCTTGATGGCCTGAGCAGCAGCGGCTGCCTTGTCGGCATCTGCGTACTGAACGCGGGACACTGCGTCAGCCTTGCCATTGAAGCGAGCGATATCGCCGGTCAAGACGAGCAGGTTACGAACCTGGTCCGAGGGCTGTGCGCCCACGCCGAGCCAGTACTGCACGCGGTCAGACTTGATCTCGATGGTCGAGGGGTTCGGGGTCGGATCGTACAGACCGACCTCTTCGATGACGCGGCCGTCACGCTTCTTGCGCGAGTCGACGACAACGACACGGTAAACGGGTGCATGGATCTTGCCCATGCGCTTCAAACGAATGCGAACTGCCACTGTTGTGGTCACTCCTGTTTCAAATCGGTGTGGGACAGACATACGTCAGGTAGGGAAACACAGACGATGATCATCCCGGGACGCGACGAACTCAGATGAGAGGGCTCTTCGCACGTCGAGTACAGCGAACAATTATGCCAGTAATAAAGGGTTATTCCAAGCCGATTGGCATAAAGACTTCAATCCTGGCGGTGGTCTTCATCACCGCCAGGATTGAATCCGAGCCTACACCGAGGCGACAAGCATTCCTTCGCGGCAGATCTGCGTCGGATGAAGAAGAGCGTCAACCGAGCGCGAGGGGCATTGCTCATAAATCATTAGATCCGCGCTCCCGCCAACAAAACCCGCAGTGGATTTCAGATACTGTCGAGCCTTGAGCGTTGCACGAGAAAGGATCTCATCGGCTGGAACTCCCAAGTTGGCCCATGCGTCAAGTTCACTGCGAATACTCCCGGGCTCTTGATAACCGCCGGTATCACTTGCCGGCAAAATCGTTATCCCCGAGTCGAAAAGAAGCTGCGCCTGTTCATATCGATTCTTCGATAGTCCCATCATCGTCGCCGAGTAACGCGGATACTTGATGCGGCTTTGCTCAGCAAACTCCCCAAAAAGCTCGCGTTGCAGCATAGTGACTGACACTGCTACGCCCCGGGAACATGCCTCAGCAATCTGGTCTCGATCCATTCCGCTGGCGTGCTCGATATTGTCCACTCCAGCTTCTAAGAGATCATCAATGACGCGATGAGAAAAGGCGTGAACAGCGACGCGGCCACCTGACTCGTGCACCGCCGCGACGGCCTCGACAAGCGCACCGCGAGGCCACAAAGGCTCAAGATCCGCGTCCCTTCCCCTACTGCGATCGATCCAGTCCCCCACGATCTTCACCCAGCCGTCGCCACGTGCCAGTTCTTCAAGTGCAACCGCAGTAAGATCCCTGGCATCCTCAACCTCGCGAGCAAGGCCTCGAATATAGCGCTTGGGGCGAGCGATGTGACGACCGCATCGAATAAGGACTGGTAGACCAGCCTCGCCTTGAACCCACGAGGTATCGACGGGAGAACCGCAATCACGTAGAAGTGTCACGCCCGCACTGAGCTCAGTGCGAAGCTGTCCACGCTGTTCATCTGCACTCAGAACGCGGGCACCGTGACCGACACCGATGTGACAGTGCGCATCGACGAGGCCGGGGGTCGCCCACCCGCGTACAACCTGTGCTCCTCGCGGAATAGTATCAACGGACGAAATGACCGGAGCAAGGGCCCACACACCGCGAACCCAACCCGATTCGGTCAATAAGTGCCCGTCAAAATACATCAGGAACGGCCGAGCATTCGACGGATATCTTCGGGAAGATCATCCAAAGTCGGGCGAGGGCCTTCTTGCGGGGCCTCGCTCACACCAAAAGCCGAACCCGAGGGCGCACTCGAACGCTGTTCGGGAGGAAGTAGGGCCTCGAGTTCTTGCTGACGACGCTTTGCAGGGTTACCACTACGCGCCTTCTTGGCCACGCGTGCTCGCTGAGCACGGTCCTTACGAGCTTGTGCCTTCTGCTTTGCTTTTCCGCCGCTTCCGGGCATGGATCCCATTCCGGGCATTCCTCCCGGTCCCATCTGACCCATTTGCCCCATCATGGTCTTCGCGGCTTCAAAACGCTTGACCAGATTATTGACCTCAGCAACCGTGACGCCAGAACCGCGAGCAATACGAGCACGGCGTGAGCCGTTGAGAATCGAAACGTCTGCGCGTTCGGCAGGGGTCATCGAGCGAACAATCGCCTCGACGCGGTTCACCTCGCGTTCATCGAAGTTCTCAAGCTGATCACGCATCTGGGCCATTCCGGGAATCATTCCCAGAACCTTCTTCATTGAACCCAGCTTGCGGACCTGTTGGAGCTGGCTGAGGAAGTCGTCCAAGGTGAGTTCACCGGACATGGCCTTCTTGGCCATCTTCTCTGCTTCTTCAGCATCGAGGCGCTTTTCTGCCTGCTCGATGAGCGTCATGATGTCGCCCATATCGAGGATACGGCTGGCCATGCGATCTGCATGGAAACGTTCGAAGTCATCCAAGCCTTCGCCCGTTGAAGCAAAGAGGATGGGTGCACCCGTTACGCCTCGAACAGAGAGCGCAGCACCGCCTCGGGCATCGCCATCGAGTTTGGAAAGAACAACGCCCGTAAAGCCCACACCGTCACGGAAAGCAGTCGCCGTATTAACAGCGTCCTGACCGATCATCGCGTCTAGGACAAACATGACTTCGTGGGGGTTGACGGCCTCGCGAATGGCAATGGCCTGGGCCATCATTTCTTCGTCAACGCCCAAGCGACCCGCGGTATCAACGATAACGACGTTGATGCCGTTCGTAATCGCATAGTCAAGGCCCGAGCGAGCTACTTGAACCGGATCGCCGACACCATTACCGGGCTGTGGCGCCCACACCTGAACGCCCGCACGCTCACCAACGATTTGCAGCTGACCAACCGCATTGGGGCGCTGGAGGTCTGAAGCAACGAGCAAGACAGACTTGCCTTCTTCGCGCAGCCACTTTCCAAGCTTTCCGGCCAAAGTCGTCTTACCTGCACCCTGCAGACCAGCGAGCATGAAGACTGTGGGACCGCGCTGAGCGAAGTGGAGCTCTCGGGTTTCACCACCAAGAATCTCGACCAGTTCGTCGTGAACGATTCGAACGACTTGCTGACCAGGATTGAGAGCACGAGAGCGAGCGGCACCATAGGCCTTCTGGCGAACCTGCGTCGTGAACTCGCGAACAACGGGCAGTGCGACGTCGGCATCCAAGAGTGCGCGTCGAATCTCGCTGATGGTCTGATCAACATCAGACTCGGTCAATACACCGCGCGAACGCAGCTTCTTAAAAGACGCTGTCAAACGATCAGACAGATCCGAGAAAGCCACTGTGACTACTCCTCACGAGCACAAAAATACAGAACCAGGTTTTAAGGGTAGTGGGTTCTAGCCCACGATCGCATCAACAAACGAGTTCGGGTCGAAAGGTGCGAGGTCGTCTGGGCCTTCTCCAAGCCCGACAAACTTCACAGGAACGCCCAGAGTGCGCTGGACAGAAACGACGATTCCGCCCTTCGCTGAGCCATCAAGCTTCGACAAGACAATGCCCGTCACCCCTGCAACCTCAGCAAACACTTCTGCCTGTCGCAAGCCGTTTTGACCGGTAGTTGCGTCCAAGACCAAAAGAACTTCGCTCACGGGCGCGTGCTTTTCCATCACGCGCTTAACCTTGCCAAGTTCATCCATGAGCGCAGACTTCGTTTGAAGTCGACCAGCCGTATCCACCATGACGATGTCACAGCCTCGACGAATGCCTTCTTCAACCGATTCAAAAGCAACTGATGCGGGATCCGCTCCCTCACGCTCAGAACGGACAACGCCAACACCCACGCGACTTCCCCAGGTTTCAAGCTGATCGGCGGCAGCTGCGCGGAAAGTATCAGCCGCACCAAGGAGAACTTCGTGTCCTTCAGCGCGGAAAATACGCGCCATCTTTCCGGTTGTCGTGGTCTTACCGGTACCGTTCACGCCCACCATCAAAATCGTTGCTGGGACTCGAACACCGTCGACGTCGCGGACACCGAGGTTGACGGAGCGGTCCATGTCTGGCCCAACTAGCTTGAGCAGTTCTTCGCGCAAGAGAGCACGAACGACCTGCGGATCCGAGGTATTTTCAACCTTGACGCGCGTACGGAGTGCCTCCATGAGCTCTTCGGTTGCGTCCAATCCCAAGTCCGCGATCAGCAGGGAGTCTTCAATTTCTTCCCAATCGGTAGCCGATAGGTCTCCCCTAGAGAGAAGGGAAAGTAGGGACTTGCCCAGCGCACCGGAGCGCGCCAGACGCGCACGGAGGCGTCCCATGCGCGAAGGAATCGACTCGGGAACCTCAACTTCTTGGGCAGCTTCTTCTTCCGAGGCCGAGGCAGGCTCAACGCTCGCGTCCCCCTCCGCAGCGGTCTCTTCGCCGGCAATCGGGCCGGCGCGAATCTGATCGGAGTCGCCCGCCTCGCTTTCACGGGGTTCTTCAGGCGCGGCCTCGGCAGGCACCTGTGTAGGCGTAGCGGGAGGAAGCTGGGCATCCTTCGGCTTACGCGAGCGCGTGAAGGCAAGAATCGCACCAACGAGCACAACAATGACTCCCACCAAAATGATGGGTGCCACCGGGTTATGAACAAAATCCATGAGAGCCTGCATGGGTCAATCTTTCCTCAGGTCTTCCTTTTTAGGCTTTTTCTGTCGGTGCAACGTCGCTGGAGGCACCGCTTTGCGATTCGCCTTGCTGGCGAGAGGCAGACTTCGCGTGAGAGCCTCGACGGCTTGCAATGTCTTCAATACGTTCGGTCATTGCTTCAACAGCCTCGAAACCGGGGAGGCCATCGGCAACCATGTAACCGCGAGAACTACGAGAGCTATCAAGCACGTTTCTCATATTCTCTTCACGGACGCTGATCTCGGGAATCTGGGTCGGAATCTCTTGGCTGGATTGACTCTTCAAATGGTCTTTCCATTGATCAGCACTACGCCTGTGCAGGGCGAAGCCCAAGATGACCGCTGAGGCAATAGCAAGCATGACGATCATGGTGACGATGTAGACCGCAATTCCTTCAATCATGTCTTAACTTTCCCATCAGTGACGCGGCTATGCCAAGTGCACGCCCTATTCATTCAGGCGTTGAGAGACCACGCGAGTCACACCGTCCCTCATGGTGACGCCGTACAGAGCGTCAGCGATTTCCATTGTTCGCTTCTGGTGCGTAATCACAATCAGCTGCGAGGTCGCGCGCAATTCTTTGAAGATCTCCAGCAAGCGCGAGAGATTAATGTCATCTAGGGCTGCCTCAACCTCGTCCATCACATAGAAGGGAGAGGGGCGAGCCTTAAAGATCGCAACGAGGAAAGCTAAGGCAGCAAGAGAACGCTCGCCGCCAGAGAGGAGCGAGAGGCGTTTGACTTTCTTGCCGGCAGGTCGGGCCTCAATTTCGATCCCCGTATCGAGCATCGAATCGGGATCAGTCAAGACAAGATGGCCCTCTCCACCTGGGAAGAGAACATTGAAAGTGTGTTCAAAGTGCTTCGCTGTGTCCTTCCATGCATCTTCGAAGGCTTCTTGAACCAGGCGATCAACATCTTCGACGATATGGAGAAGATCTGCCTTAGATTTTTTGAGGTCGTGTACTTGGGCGACGAGGAATTCGTGCCGCTTAGCCAAAGCCGCATGTTCTTCCAAAGCAAGAGGATTGACACGGCCCAGTTTCTCGAGTTCTTTGAGGGCTTGGTCAAGGACCTTGACCTGTTCTTCGCGCACATAGGGCCGTGAAGGCACAGAATCTTCTGTTTCTTGGGCAGGCAGTCCTTCCTCATTCGAATCAACGTCCTCTGGGCTGACCTGGTTGAGTGCGTCCTCGGTGAGGATGGGGACTAGGTTATGCGGGCCATAGTGTTCGATGAGGTCATCTGCGTCCATGGAGATTTCCTCCAAAGAACGCCCCTCAAGTTGCTCGACACGCATCCGTAATTCCGCGCGCAGAATCTGAGCCTGTTGGGAGGCAAGAGTGAGCTCAGAAATTTGAGCGCGAACGGCATCGAGTTGAGCGCGAACTCCCGCGAGTTTCTCCGAATCTTCACGCCGCGCCACTTCGATGGCGTCGCGGCGTCCCTTTGCTGCGGCAACTGCCCTTTGCGCATATTCGAAGCCCCGCTGTGCCTCTTCTAGAACGCTTTGAGCACGTGCAAGTTCACGCTTACGTCGCTCTTCCCTGCGCTGGTAGGCAATTCTTTCCTCGCGGCTACGGGCAGCGGCCTGTCGAAGATTACGGGCGCGCGAGGCTGCGCCTCGTGATTCTTCTTCTGCTGCACGCAAAGCAAGGCGCGCCTGCGTCTCTTCTTCCCGCGCCGCGCGCGCTGCAGCTGCGCGTTCTTCGGCGAGGCGAGTCGCGGCCTCGAGATCAACATCGGGAGCTTCAAGTGCGCCGGTTCGCGCACGTTCCTGCGCATTTTCGTGGGCAATGCGCGCGTGCTCAAGTTGTTCTTCGGCGCGTTTCAGGGTCTCTTCGGCACGCGTTGTTTCCGCGTGAGCGGCACGAGCGCCGCTGTGAACGCGAGCCGCCTCCTGTGCGATCTTCGCTTGACGCGCGTCCTCTTCACGAAGCGCCTTGAGTGCATCATTTGCTCCACGCACAGCTTGGTCCAGAGCAGCGTTGGCTTCACTCAGTTGCTCTTGAGCATCACTTTCCCGCTTTAATGCTTCCGCGGCAGCCGCCGCTGCTTCCTCGTACTGTGCCCGCAAGGCAAGGGGCGAAGCGCTCTCTTCCCCCGCTACCAGCACGGATGAATTCGTCACGAGGTCCCCGCGCACAGTTGCCACGCACTCAATTTCTGGGCGGGCAATAGCGATTCGTGCTTCTTCAATGGTCTGCGACACCCACGCACCGTCAAGGAGCACATCAAGAAGAGCAGAAAAACGCTCCGAGGTGACGGCGTCTCTGGCCCATTTGCCCGGAATTCCCTCAAGTGGGGCCGGCTTGCGGTTAGTCGCCGCGCAATCTGCGATGAGGAAACGGACTTGTCCCTGGCCACGCTCGTCGGCATCGCGAACGTTCTCCCACGCGTGCTCGTGTGTATCCATCACCAACGCGTCTGAGAAGGGGAAAAGCAGCTGAGCAATTGCATTCTCATACCCGGCATCGACATGGACGCAACTGGGCAGATCACCCATCGATCCCTTGGCTTCCATAAACGAGGCAGTACCGTCGCTGGGAGTGAGAGTTTGAGCGAGCGCATCGCGGCGCGCTTCCCAACGCGCGCGTTCAGCTCGCGCGTCGCGTTCAAGTGCAAGCAGCGCATCAACCTTCTCGCGTGCTTCTTCTCGAGTTTTTTGTGCAGCGTTGAGTGCTTTCGAGGCGAGTGAATCGTTGCTGGGATGATCTTCCGAATAGGCTTGCGCCTCCTGAGCGGCCTTCGCCTCACGCTCTCGGGCCGCGTCTACCTGGGTCTTTGCGCGCTTTGCTTCCGCCTGGGCGGCATCAAAGCGTGACGATGCCGAGGCAAGACCCGCACTGAGGCGCGCACTGGCCTCGCGATAGTCGGCGAGAAGTCGGTTTGCTTGTGCCAAAGCACGCTGGGCCTCGTCATCGAGGCGTTCGGCTTCGCCGCGAAGACGAAGAGCCTCGTCGACTCGACTCTGGGCGCTTTGAACTCGTTGAAGAATCTGTGCATCCTCGTGGCTGGCGGCTTGCGCGCGTTCATCCAAGGATGCGGGGTCTTCGGTTTGAGGGGCCAATTCCGGTTGGGAATGAGTCAACACGCGCTCGCGTGCGATCGTCATGGTGGCATCGAGACGCTGGGCAATTGCGGTGAGCGATTGCCATTCTTCCATTGCCTGTGCGACCTGCGGGTGCCGGAGGCGCTCTTCTTCTTCCAGGCGTCGAATATCGGCGCTTCTGAGTGTTTCTTCTTCTTGCAGGTGTGCTAGGCGCTCATGCTGGACGTCAGCATCATCAGATCCGCGCTGAAGCCGATCTCGAGCAATCACCAGATCATCGGCAAGAAGACGCGCTTTTGCGTCGCGTACACGCGCTTGAATGAGCGAGGCTCGACGTGCGATCTTCGCTTGGCGCGCAAGAGGACGCAGCTGACGCTCGATTTCTGAAGTGAGGTCGAGGACCCGGACCAAGTTTTGATCCATATCCCCAAGTTTTTTCAATGCGCGTTCTTTTCGCCTGCGGTGCTTGAGAACCCCCGCAGCCTCTTCAATGAAACCGCGGCGTTCTTCCGGCGTTGACGACAAGATCGTGTCAAGCTGACCTTGCCCGACAATGACGTGCATTTGACGGCCCATACCGGTATCAGAAAGCAATTCTTGGATATCCAGGAGCCTGGCCGGCGTTCCATTAATTGCGTATTCGCTGCCACCGCCTCGGAAAAGAGTGCGACTGATGGTGACTTCGGAGTAGTCGATGGGAAGGAGACCGTCACTGTTGTCGATGGTTAAGTCGACCTGCGCTCGTCCCAAGGGTGCGCGACCTGATGTTCCGGCAAAGATGACGTCGGCCATATTCGCGCCGCGAAGCGTTTTTGCACCTTGCTCCCCCATCACCCACGCTAAAGCGTCGACGACATTGGACTTTCCAGAACCATTCGGACCAACCACACAGGTAATCCCGGGTTCCAGGCGTAGAGTCGTTGCACTTGCGAAGGATTTGAATCCTCTCAGTGAAAGTGTTTTAAGGTGCACGAATCTAAGCCTAAAGCTTCCTGAAGATATTCAGCAGAATTTCGATCAACTTCCGTGTCCTTGGAGCATTTCCCGGACGCATCGCATTGCTTCTTCGCGCTCGAGGCCCTGCGCGCGGACATGGATGTGCTGGCCCTGGCGAACCCCCAAGGACATGAGCTCCAAAACAGAGGAGGCATCAACATCATTGATCCAGACCTGCGCATCCATTGGAGCAAGAGCTCGGACAAGAAGTGCAGCAGGACGGGCATGCAGGCCAGCAGGGTCACTGACTGTCATTTCTTCTTCAAGAATCTGCTGCGAGGTAATTTCAAAAACTCGGGAAGAAGATGGCTCCAGAACAACACTCGTGATTTGCGCAATTTCAGTGCGGGCGCGCTCCGCCAAGTCAATGGCGCTTTGACAGGCAGCAACCGCGACTTGGGCAAGCCCGCTACCACCGTGGGCTGCGACCGCAGCAGCAACCGTCCCCTCGACCAAGGGGGCAGTCACGCACATGCAATCTTTCGGGTTACCGCGTAGCTCAAGGACGGTCTGGGCGACCATGGTCGAAGAACCCAAGTCTGTCAGAAGAAGCACACCGCGCCGACACGAGTCGCTACCGGGTTTATGAATGCGTGCGAGCGCTCGATCAAGGGCATCTTCGACCTTGCTCATAGACGTGCCTAAACCGCCAGTATCCTCCCCCGCAGCAATCTCGAAATGGATGTCGGGAGCCATTTGAGAGGCAAGTTCAACAACGCCTTCAGCAAGTTCCTGACTGTGCGAGATGATCACGAATGCAACACACGCCATTGTTATGTCCTAATCGTCGGCGGCAGCGCGGGCTGCCTGCATGATGATGATTGCTGAAGAAACAGCCCCCGGATCCACGTGTCCGATCGAGCGTTCTCCAAGATAAGACGCACGTCCTTTGAGCGCCTTCATCCCCTCGGTCAGTGCAGCTCCACGCTGTGCGGCATGCGCAGCAGCTTGCAGTACCTCGTTAACGTTTTTTCCTTGCGAGGCCAATTCTCGTGCGATTTGGGCCGCGGGAAGCCATGCGTCGAGCATGGTTTTATCGCCAGCACTTGCATTACCGCGCTGTGAAATTCCTTCGGCAATAGCCTCATACAAGACTGCGATCGCCTCATTGTCCGGACAATCTGAATTCTGTGCAAGGGCACGGCCACCTCTGAGAAAACCAGTGCCGTATAGGGGCCCGGAGGCTCCCCCAACATGAGTCATCAGAGTCTTCGCAACCAAGGTGAGTCCTTCGCACAGCGAATTCCACTCGGAATCTGCGAGGGCGTTCTCAACCTGGGTGAAACCACGTGTGATGTTCGTACCGTGGTCACCGTCACCGATTTGACGGTCAAGTTCGGTCAGGCGTTCTTCTTCGCGAAGCAAGGAGGCTGCGCACAGGCGCATCCACTGGGTAAACCACTGTGTGTTGATGGTGTTCATTTCATTCACTCCATGCGGGGGCAAGGGTCGGAGCATCATAAAGGGCAAGGATATCCGGACGCGCGCGCATTAAGGTCAGCGACAGACCGTCCATATCGTCACTGGTGACAAAAAGCCCACTCTTCATACGAGCGATAGTTTCGCCAGTGCAACGTGCATATTCTTCTATTGCGGAGCACGCATATTTCAGGTCTTCCTCAGGGGCAGACCCCAAGTTATTCACCAGAGCGATCACTTCTTCGCTGCCTGGAGGAAGTTGGCTAAAAACTTCCTGAACAGCTAGAAAAATGACCTCGGAGCGCGCCGAATACGAAAGCGTTGAAACGCCCTTTTCTCCATGGATTCCAACTCCCATTTCGGCATGCCCCTTGGCAAGATCGAAGGAGAGCTTTCCGTCGGGCGTTGTAGGGGCACGGAAACAAATCCCATAGCTGACGATCGTCTGTTCAATTTCGGCTGCAACCTGGCCGAGCTCCTCGCTTGTCATTGCAAGCGATGCACCGGCACCAAGAATTTTCTCGTAAAGGAGTGTGCCTGCAATCCCGCGCGCTCCTTGCGAAACCCCGCGAGTTGCCAGGTCGTCATGAACGTATACCAGCGTGCAGGCAACGCCCGTGTCTTCAAGAAGCTCCACTGCCAGTTGAAAATTGAGCACATCCCCGGTGTAGTTCTTGACGATAGCAAGGACTTCTTCCGCAGGGGTCTCTTCGATCATTCGAGTGAGGAGCTGAGCAATATCCGTGGCAGAAGGCGCAGTAAAGTGTTCTCCGGTCGCGCAGCCACTGAGCATCCCTTGGCCAAGGAAGCCCGAATCCATGGGTTCATGTCCCCCGCCACCACCAGATATCACGGCGACAGGAACAGAGGGTGATGAGCTCACGGCAAGCTCTGTGCGCGAGTGAGTCAACCCTATCTACCCCCTGAGCTGGATTTACTCAAAATCATGCCATGCTCGCAGTGAAATTACTAGGGGCGAATTCCCATGAGACGCAGGACTTCCCCAGCTAAGAGGACCGAGCCAAAAACGACAACGCCGGTTGCGGGGGCACTCTCATCCCCGGCCTCGCCAAGGTTAACGGCAGCGGCAATTGCTTCGAGGATATCCTCGTGGACTTCCACGCGGTCTTCCCCGAAAACATCGCGCGCGATTTCGGCGATTTCTTCGGCGGGTTTTGCGCGCACTCCGGGCATCTGTGTGACCACGAGGGAATCAAGATAGGGCTCAACCTCGCCGAGTACTCCTTCGATATCCTTATCCCCCATCCCCGAATAGACGCCGACGATGCGCTCAAAGTCGAAGGCCTCGGAAATGGATTCACCCAGGGTGTGTGCACCGGCAGGATTGTGCGCGGCGTCCACAATAATCGTCGGCGAGTGGCGCACAACTTGAAGGCGCCCCGGTGAAGTAGCGGCAAGCATCCCGGCCTCGACAAGGCGAGCATCCAGCGCACGCCCGCCCATGAAGGCCTCGACGGCTGCGATCGCAGCTGCAGCATTATTCGCCTGGTAGCTACCAAATAGGGGAACGAAAACGTCCTCATAGACCGCTGCAGGGGTGCGGACGGTAATCATTTGCCCACCGACCCCAAGCTGACGATCAAGGACTTCAAAGTCTCGACCTTCAAGGCGAACAATTGCATCGACGCTGGCCGCACGCTCTTCGATCACCCGCAAGGCTTCTTCCTCTTGGCGGGCAACGATCACGATCTGACCGGGCTTGATGATTCCTGCCTTTTCTTCTGCGATCTCACGAATGGTCGATCCGAGCCACTTTTCATGGTCGATCGCAATGGGCATGATGACGCTGACTCCAGCATCAATAACGTTCGTCGCGTCCCATCTGCCTCCCATTCCAACTTCGACGACGGCAGCGTCAACGGGGTGGTCAGCAAAGGCTGCAAAAGCCATAACCGTGAAGACTTCAAAAAATGACAGTCGGGTTCCATCTATTTCGGCGTGGGCACGGTCGACCATTTCGATATAGGGAGCAATATCGTCCCATGTGCGCACGAATTCTTCTGCAGAGATCGATTCTTGTTCGATGGTGATTCTCTCGCGGACATCAACGAGGTGCGGAGAGGTGAATCGTCCGGTTCGCACGCCGCTTGCCGCCAGAAGCGCATCGATCATGCGCGTTGTTGAGGTCTTTCCATTGGTGCCGGTGATGTGCACGCTGGGATAGCTATTTTGGGGATCACCCAAGATATCGAGCGTTTCTTTCACACGATCCAAGGTCGGTTGAACCTGATGTTCGGGGACCCTCGCGATGATTTCTTGGTAGATTTCCTCAACGCGCGCTTCCATCCGAGCACTATGGGCAGCATCCGTCAAAGCTTCGCGGTGTGCGTCTTCTGCGCGCCGCTCAGCAAGTTCTTCTTCCCAATCTTCTCCCCACTGGGAGTAGTCGCCTTCAAGCTCAGCGAGGATTGACGGGTCTGGGCCTAGGAGCATCGAGTTCAGCGCCAGCGCCTCGAGGGCAAGATCGCGTTCGTCGGGCTCACTATCTGCTGACTCATTATCGAAGTCCTCTTCGTCGACGCGGTCAGCTTCTTCGAGGTAGGGAATGAGGTCAGCTGGAATTGTCCCCGGACGCTGCTCTTCTTGCGAAGCGGGAGCGGCTTGCTCTGCCTCGTCATGTGAATGATGCGCGAAGAATGATTCCCCGGTCATGAGTCCTCCCTAAGTTGAGCTGGGCCTATTCTATCGACGAGGCCATGGGGGCGCCGCGTTTGTGGGTATCGTTGCGTGGATGGGAAGGAAGAGATTTCACCCAGATGCGTGCTGGAACGTAGACTGAGACCACTTAATCGTTAAACGAGGGAGATGTGCGAGGAGCTTATGTCTGATTTTCCACCAAATTCCGGATACCCAGCTCCCCAGGGCCCTCCTGTGATCCCTCAAGGCGGAGCCTACCCGCAGCCACAAGCTCCTTATCAGGCTCCTCAAGCTCCGTATGTCGAACCTGAGAAGAACCCCAGTTCAAAGGGGCCGATCATCGCATGGATTGCGGTACTGACCGTTCTTGCATTGGTTGTTGTCTTTTTCTTGTGGCACACGTCCGGCCGCGGTACCTCACCGTCGCCAAGTCCAAGTGCCCCTGATCCCTCGTCTTTCTCATCTGCCACCCCCAATCCGAACCCTTCACAGTCCGTCGATGATGGGATCGATGAAGAAACCATTTCGGGGAGCCGCGGTGCGTGCTGGAGCGAGGCTACCAAGTCTGGGAAGGTGGACGCCGTCAAGGAGATTAAAACAAAGTCAGTGCACTTTGAAGGAAAGTTCGGCAACGGCGACATGAAGTACACGTACACGGGCACCTTGACCGGCTACGCAAAGGGTTCATCTTCAACGAGCAGCTTCGAGATCGTCTGCAGCGTTGTTCACACTCAATCAAGTAACACGTTCATTGTTGTAGGAGATGTGGGTCTTACGCCGCTTGCCGATCCTTCACAATCTTCTTCGCCGGCTCCGACACCGACTAGGAAGTTCCACGATGATGACATCGATGAGAAAACATGGATGATCATCTTTGAAAAGTGCTCAAACGCTTCCACGCAATCTATTCGTGACGATTACAAAGTCATGGCAGTGTCAATCGATTACCTCAAGAAAACCGCGACGTTGAGTAATGGCAACGAGGAGTACGAGCTGACTGGAAAAGTTCATGCAGAACGTAAGTACAAGGAATCTACCGATTTCTCTTCAAGCCTCTTCCAAATGAAGTGCACCGCTACTCATATGAAGGCAGATGATTCATATGACGTGAAGGCAGAGATTGACCCGAATCCGATCCAATGAACGAGGAACTCATGTCTGATTTCTCCCCCACCCCGGGCTACCCGGCTCCCCAAGGTAGCCCGCAGTTCCCCCAAGGAAGCGTGTATCCACCGCCTCAGGGACAATATCCCTCTCCGCAAACGCCGAACCCACTGCCGGCAACTCCAAAGCGCAGCATCAAGCTCATTGTCTGGATTTCAGTTGTCATCGCTCTTCTTGCGGTCGCAGCTTTCTTCGCCTGGCGAGCTTTAACTCCGGGAGCATCTCCGACTCCGACCCCGGTATCACCATCATCGAACGCCACTGCTTCTTCTGACACCGGAGAAAAAGTTGATGACTTCATCGGACATGATGTGGTTGCTAACTGTAGGATCGGCGTGTTAAACACCCCTCGCTTCCCCAAGTTTGAGGGAATTAGGGCGCTGACGATCAAAGAAATCGGACGCTACGGTGATGTCGGCACTCAATACATGATGACCGGCCTAGTTTCGGGATCAAACGGATCCGATGCCATAGAAACCTATCGAATGACGTGTACCGCCGTTGTGGCAGACGATCCAGCAGCGGCCGGGGTTGGCTTTGTCTTCGATACCACCAGCGTCGAGATTGAGCCCACGCCTGTGTCAACCCCCGCTGTCTCAGATAGTTCAACTCCGACGCCTGTTGTTAAGAAGACCCCATGAGTGATTTCACGCCTTACCCCGAATACCCTCAACCCCAGGGAGCACCACAGTTTCCACAAGACGGCGCTTACCCGCCGTTCCAGGGACAATACCAGCCCCAGCAATCCCCGTATCCTGCTCCTCCAAAGCCGCCAGTTAATAAAGGTCCGGTCATGATCTGGGTTGCGATTGTTGCGGTCCTGGCGTTGGTCGCTGTCTTTTTCTTGTGGCGCAGTTTCACGCCTCAGGTACCGCCGACTCCTACGCCGACGTCCGCGGCACCCGTTCCAAGCGAATCAACGACAAGCGCGTCGCACTCAGCTTCTCCAACGAAGAAAAAGACTTCTGCTAAGCCGACACCTACCCGTTTCCCCGACATCGACTACAACACGGCAATTCTCGTTGAGAAGAGCTGCACCGATGCCATTAAACAGTATGTTGACCAGAAGTACGACCGAACCGAAGTCGATGACATGTATCGGTCTGAGACTCCAAATGGAGACATGAGTTTCGATGTTTCGGTCTTCGGATATAAAGGCGATACTCAGTACCTTCTTGAGTGCAAGGTCGCTCACCCCAGGTGGAGTGAAATCTGGGCGACGGAAGAGATCACTGTGCACGAAAATCCCGTCAAATAGGAGCTTATCTAGTTACTCCCCTAGGATCTGCAAGGGGAGTAACTAGATAAGCTATGTCCGCCATCTGTAGTAGTAAAAGAGAATTATTCGATGTCTAACTTCACTCCGGCACCAGGATCCCCAAGCCCCCAACCCTACGGCGGCGGGTACACTCCCCAAGGTTCTTATCCCCAAGCTCCATATCCTCAAGGCCAGTATCAGGCACCACAGGGAGGTTTCCAGCCTCAACAAGGACCATATCCGCCTGCGCCTCGCTCATCATTCAACAAAGGCCCTCTATACGTGTGGATCGCAGTAGTTGCGGTTCTTGTACTCCTTCTTGCCTTCTTCCTGTGGAGGTCTTCGAGCACGAGCGTTTCGCCCGCGCCCACTCCGTCTATTTCTTCCCCCACACCCGTTCCCACTTCTTCCACGCCGACACCCAAGCCGACTTCTCCTTCACCCAAACCCAAGACTTCAACGACTGCGTCAAAATCTCCCACGGCAAAATCTTCCTCACCAAGCCCATCTAAAACTCGCCACGAGGGAATCGATGACAAAACTGCGATGCTCATTGAAAAATCTTGTTCGATCACTGCCAAACTGAACAGCACTCGCCCCATTAACGTCGTCTTTGTCGACGAAATTCAGATCGGCGAAACGCGTTCGAATGGTGACCAGCAATATAACGTCAAGGGCCATGCCTTCGAAGGACAAACTAAGTATGAGGCTCGCTGCACGGTCGTCCATGTAAAAGATGATGACCTGTGGAAGACAGAGGATTCATCGATTGGGACAGATCCGATTGAGTGAGGGGCATTTTTCGTTCCACGGCGAGAAGTGATCTTGCTAGGAAGGACATCGGCGCTGTCAATTTGCATCCTGCTCACAGAAAGGAGAGCGCATGTCTGATTTCACCCCAAATTCGGGAGATTCCGCTCCCCAAGGAACTCCATTTGTTCCTCAGGATGGAGAATATCGGACATCCGAGGACGAGCAGCAGCTGCCAATGCCTCCTCACGATGAGCTTCCAAGAGAAAACATCGCTAAGGGACCAATCGTTACGTGGATCGCAGCTCTCACCATTTTGGCGTTGATTGTTGTCTTCTTCATGTGGCGCAATAGTTCCACTCAGAAGGTTCAACCAGCACCGACTCCAAGCACGTCATCATCGGTTCCATTACCGTCAGCGTCTCTCCCCGACTGGATTCCACCCCATCCTATTGACGATGGCATCGATGAAGACACTATTGAGAAGGTCCAAAGTAAATGCGCCAATGCGTCACAGACATCCGGAAAGATGGACCTCCTCCTCCAGATCAAAACCAAAACGCTCAGAATTACCGATAAAAATACCGCCGGGAAGGTGAAGTACACCTACACCGCCACGGTGACGGGCTATGCCAAGGGATCCTCAGTCCAAAGCAGGTACGAAATCACCTGCCCTGTCACTTATGTCGAGGCCAGCGATACTTTCAACGTTGACGGGGCAGTCGATCTCACCCTGCTTCCCGCCGCGTCTCAATCATTCTTCCCCACCCCGACACCAACGACGAAGAACCGAGATGACGGTATCGATGAAAAGACATGGCTGATGATTACTTTCAAGTGTTCGAGTGCAGCCGCTCAGTCTCTCCGCGATGATTACCAATCCAAGGCTGTCTCTACGGATTATCTCAAGAAAACCGGAACACGCGACAACGGCGATGAAGAATACGAGGTTGACGGAACGGTACATGCAGAACGAAAGTACAAGGAAGATACCGATTTTTCGTCGGCCCTTTTCCACATGAAGTGCACAGCTACTCACGTGAAGGCAAGTGACTCATATGAGATCAAAGCCTTTGTCGACCCGAATCCGCAGCAATGAACGAGGGACGCATGCCTGATTCCACCGTGCAATCCGGATACCCGGCTGGGCAAGAAGCTTCACCGCTCCCGCAGGGTAGCAGACCGATACTACTGCATGGGCAGTATACGGAGCAGCAGACGCCTCACTCTACGCAGCTAAAACCGCGAAACCCCCAAGGTAAAGCAATTGTGTGGATTGCAGTTGCGATAGTGCTTGCACTGATTATTGGCTTCTTCCTGTGGCATTCCTCCACGCGGGGAGCCTCACCGGTTCCAACACCGGGACCAAGCTCATTGAGCGCAACTTCCTCACCGTCTTCCTCCCCTGAACAACCAGTAGGAGAATCGATTGGGAGACAAGTTGTTAGCCGGTGCAGCATGGAGATCAAGAATACTCCCGGCTTCTCACTGGTAGGCATCCGAGCACTGAACATTACGAAGCTCGGACCATATGGCTCAGCCGGCACTCAATACATGATGACCGGAATAGTCTCAGGATCCATTGGAACAGAAGCTGTGCAAACCTATGACGTGACTTGCACAGCCGTGTTGAGTAAAGAAGTCCAAAGCATCAGTTTTTCGTTTGACACGACCAACGTGAAAATTGACCCCACTCCTTTGCCGACTCCAACAATCTCGGATAGTTCTTCACCGACACCTACTCCTGTTGTCAGGATCACCCATGCCTAGTCTCATGCCTTCCGCCGACTCCCCCGTTCCTCAGGCATCTCCACATCTTCCACATGTCGAAACTTACGCTCCGCTCAAAAGATACGGCCAAGCACAACAATCTCCGCATCCAGAACCGGCAAAGTCCCCGACAAAGAAGCCTGTCATAATCTGGGTTGCACTCGTCATCATCGCGATAACCGCTGTCTTTTTCTTGTGGCGTAGCTTTCCATTTGCCCCATCACCTTCTGTGCAAGAAACATCAAGACCAACGCCCTCAAATTCTGTGGCACCGTCAGTTTCCGCGACTCAGCCTCATTACGAAAGCACTGATGCAGACGAAGAAGCGATTGTCGAGCAACAGTGCAGTCGTGCACTTAAAGAGAACCTCCAACGAAATATTAGCCTTACCTCTAAACGTTCCATCAGAAAGACCGCAGACGATAAGGGAATGGCTTACTACAGCGTGTACATGAATGTTTTCGAAGGAAACCAAAAGTACTACGCGCAGTGCAAAATAACTCACCCTCGCTGGAGCGATGTCTGGATAACAGAAGAGATCATCTTCGACGAAAAACCTCAGCCCTAGGATATTCATCCAAAGACCCGACGAGCTCTGAGCATCCCTAGTAGGCGTGTTATCCGCGCAGGAGTCCCCATGACATTTGTCATGGGGACTCCTGCATCAAAGGACACTTCTGGCCTCATTCATGGGCGCACACACTTGAACCATGAATACAGAAGCAGCCCCTGCTCTGCAGGCGACCAACATCCACCAGTCTTTCGGCCCCGTCGAGGCACTGCGAGGAGTCAACCTCACCCTGATGCCCGGCGAAATCGTTGCGATCCTCGGCGTTAACGGCGCAGGCAAGAGCACTTTCCTCGACATCGTCCTTGGCTTGGCCACACCAACTTCGGGTGAGATCAGCGTCTACGGAATGAGTCCACGTGAGGCCGTGCGCCGTTCCCTCGTCGGAGCAATGCTCCAAACTGGCTCAATGCCTCGAGACGGCAGGGTCGGCTACACCATCGATCTGGTGGCCTCAATGCACGCCAACCCGATCCCCACTGACGAACTCCTTGAACGCACAAAACTCACTCAGTTGGCCAAACGTCCGATCGACAAGCTCTCTGGAGGCGAGCGCCAGCGTGTACGCCTCGCCCTGGCACTGGCGGGCAACCCGGACTTCCTCATCCTCGACGAGCCGACCGCGGGAATGGACGCGCTCGCCCGCCGCGCATTCTGGGAGACAATGCGCGCCGAAGCCGCAGAAGGTCGCACCCTCCTCTTCGCCACGCACTACCTCACGGAGGCCCGCAAGGACGCAGACCGCATCGTCATTATCGATGAGGGACGTGTGCTCCTCGACGCGCCGACCGAGCAAGTCGTCGCAGACAACGAAGACCTTGAAGACGTTTTCGAGCGCATCACCTCACACGCGGACGCAGAGTGAGCGTCGCCCCACGAACGCAGACACGACACAAGAAGAAGGCATCATGACCACCCAAGCACCTGTACGATCCACCGACCATCCCGTCCCCTCCCCCTTCAAGGGGGCTGGGAAACTGTGGATCTCGACTTTCCTCTCTCACATCCTCAATCCGTGGAATATGGCCTTCGCACTGGCCATCCCGCTGTTCATGTACGCGATGTTCGGCATGACCGAGGCCGCGCGCACCACACAGACCGGACGCGGGAACCTCGCCGCTGCCATGGTCGTCATGATGACCACCTACGGCGTCATCCTGGTGGGTGGATCTCTTGGCGCAACACTCTCCGTTGAACGCACGACCGGCATCTCACGCATGTACGCCCTGACCCCCATCCAGCCGTGGGTCATCCTGCTGGTTCGATTGACTGCCCTCGTGGCACTGAGCGCTTTCATCGCGCTCATCTGCTTCAGCGTGGGGCTTGCGACCGGTTCGCAGATGGAGACGAGTGCCTGGATCATCAGCGGGCTCGTCGTCGTTGCTCTCTCGGCCTTGGGTGCGCTCATTGGCCTTGCCTGCGGATACACAATCAAGGGCGAGAACGCCTACAGCGCCTCCGCTTTCGTCATGCTCATGGGCGCCTTCGTGTCAGGCATGTTCATCCCGCTCGACCAGCTGCCGCCCTTCGTCTCACAGATCGCACCCTTCACTCCCCTGTACGGCGCCGTGCAGGCGGTCTATGCGGTCGCCGGAACCGTAACAATGCCGACATCCGCCTGGCTCAACATCGCCGGGTGGGCGGTTATTACGGCTGGAATTGCCTGGTGGGGCGCGTCCCACGACACGGCTCGCTAGGCTATTGCCATGAAGGAACGTTTAATTTCCCTGGCGTGGGCAGCCCCGTGGATGCTGTTCTTAGGCTTTCCCCTTGCCTACGCCATGGAATTACCTTCCTCAATGCAGCGCGCGAGCATCATCGGACTGTGCCTTTTCCTCGCGATCGCTAACTCGGCGACGTGGCTGACCAATCCCCTGCCCGCCCGCAACTCCTTCACGAGGCCGTTCGCCCTCTCCCACGCGGCACTGGCGCTCGCAACGCTGGCCTACCTCGTCTACGCAGTCCGTATCGGTGTCCCCTACGCCTTCATGTTGACCTCCTTTTTCCTGGTTGCTTGGGTGTTCCAAGCACCAAGCCGCTACGTGATCGCAGGGATCGTCCCAATCGTTGCGATCGCTGGAGTATTTGCTTACGCGGAGGGTGAGCCCCTGTGGGCGGGGTGTTACCTAGCGTTGGTTGGCATCTTTGTGGGCATGGCTCGCTGGCGTATGGAGCGCTCGACTCGCGAACGTCTACGCCGCCAAGATGCAATCCAGCGCGCAAAGGCAGCTGAGCGAGCGCGCATGAGCACTGACCTGCACGATATCTTGGGTCACTCGTTGATGGGCATCACGATGATTTCTGAATTGGCCGGTCGTCTTTTGGACGAGGGACACAACGAGGAAGCGCGTGAACAAATCCGTTCAGTTACTGCTCAATCAAACGAGGCCTTGGCTGACGTTC
Organism: Actinomyces marseillensis; assembly: GCF_900155605.1. Lineage (GTDB taxonomy): Bacteria > Actinomycetota > Actinomycetes > Actinomycetales > Actinomycetaceae > Pauljensenia > Pauljensenia marseillensis. The sequence goes on from NZ_LT707420.1 coordinate 1,662,633, forward strand.
GCCGCATCGTTGCGGCCACGCGCGCACTATCCCCCTCCGAGGAGCTCCAAGAGGCACGATCTTTGCTCGAGGTCGCACGCATTGATGCCGAGATCACAAACGATGGGGAGCCTGCGTCGGGACCGCGCTCGGCGGCTGCAGCCCATGTCATTCGCGAGGGAGTCACGAATGCTCTCCTTCACGCTCACCCTTCCCTCGTCCGTATTCATTTATCTCCAGAGGGTGTCAGTGTCTGGAATGACGGTTATTCTGCCGCCTACGCCGCTTCTACAGCAGGATCGGGATCAGGCCTCGTTGGGCTATCCGAGCTCGTCGGTGATGAGGGAACCTTGACCTGGGGCGCATCGGGACATACGTGGACGATTTCCCTCACTTTCCCCTCTATGCCTCTCGGCGAAGAGGACCCATCCTCCGATACGGTGAACCAGCGCAAGGAATAGCGCCCCCAACTGCGCTAACCTAGTAGCCCAGATGGCTACGCAGGAGGTGAGCGTGACAATTCGTGTGCTTGTGGCCGACGATCAGGCAATGATTCGGGGAGCTTTGGCGGGGCTGCTCAACTTGGAGCGTGACATCGAGGTAGTCGCTCAGGCCGCCGATGGAGTGCAGGCTCTTGAGGAACTGACTCGTCTAGCAACGCAAGACGCTTCGCTCGACGCAAAACCGACGAGTTCTGCACGCCCAGCCTCTCCCGCCGATGTCGCAATTGTCGACATCGAAATGCCTCACATGGACGGCATCACGACAACCGAAGCAATTCGCGCCCGTTTCCCCGGGGTACGCGTACTGATTGTCACGACATTCGGCCGGCCGGGTTACTTGCAACGTGCCCTCGATGCGGGGGCAACGGGCTTCATGGTGAAGAACGCACCTGTCGAAGCTTTGGCCGAGGGCGTACGCACAGTCGCAGCAGGCGGTCGTGCGATTGACCAGAGTCTTGCAGTGGAGGCACTCTCAAGCGGTTCATCATCACTCACCCCGCGTGAGGCAGACGTTCTACGCGAAGTTGAGCGCGGCGGTACGATCTCCGACATCGCCCACGCGCTGGGACTGAGTCAAGGAACCGTGCGTAACCATGTCTCCTCAGCGATGCTCAAGATGGAGGCACGTACCCGCGCAGAGGCCGCATCCTTGGCGCGGGCAGCGGGTTGGTTGTAGTCCTAACGTGCTTCTTCGCGAAGCGGATAGGAATGCGTCAGAACCTTCACGGCCTCGCGTCCGGAAACTAAATGTCCCTCAGACACATATCCTTCTTCGCGTCCTTCGAGTTCGGCGATCAGGTAGTTTCTTCCGCGAGTAAGTGCCTCGCTATCTTCAGTGCTTCGCGCATCAGCGGAAAGTTTGCACAGGTCAACCAATTCTTCGGGGTCTTCATCGAGGTTGAAGAGCTGTTCGATTCCCCAACCGGAGAACCACACATACTTGTAGGCTCCGAAACGAATCCACTGTATCGATTGGTCAAACAAGTAATGCTCGCCGTGAAGGTACTCTCTCCACGGAACTTCATCGTCGGCCTCGGCAATCAAGGGAAGGACAGAGCGGCCCTCAACTTCCTCAGGAATCTCCACGCCAGCAACGTCCAGCAGTGTCGGCATCACGTCGCGGATCTCAACCACACTGTCCACGCGCGTGCCGGGAGCGATCCCCGCACCGTACAAGATGAAGGGAACGTGTGAGGAGGCCTCGTAAGGGTAACCTTTTCGCCACAGTCCGTGATCGCCCATCATATCCCCGTGATCGGAGATAAAAGCGATCACCGTGTTCTCGGCTAGTCCGAACTCACCGAGCGTCTGGATAAACCTTGAAATCTGGGAATCAATGTGTGTCATGTGCCCGTAGTAGCCGGCGCGCGCGAGCCGCACGTCCCGTTCACGATAGTGGGCAGCGAGTGCGGTCGGGTCCCAATCCCGTCTCTCTTCACTCATCAATTCATCCGACCAATTGTCCTCGCCCGGAAGAGTGAGGTCGTCCTGGTCGTAGCTATCAAAAGCCCACTGCGGCGGATCAAGCGGAGCGTGCGGACGATGGAAGGATAGGTAGAGGAAGAAAGGACAGGTGGGGTCGCGCCGGTAGAGCCACTGAGTTGCCTCGGTGACGACCCAATTCGTGGGGTGCAGTTTTTCCGCCTTATCCCAGGGACGTGCAACCATCGAATTACATTCGAGGCCATTATCGATGTAATCCTCTGCGGCACCCGCGCCTTCTTGCTCACGCAGCCATGTCAGGTAGTCGTCGTACATCCGGCAATCGCGCTCGCGGTGACGCGAGTAGTGAAGATAGCCATCGTGCAAAATGACATCATCAAAACCAATGCGACCGCGCTCTGGCCAGTAGTGCATCTTGCCGATTGCTTGAGTCTGGTACCCGGCATCGCGAAGCGCCCCGGGAAGCGTAACCGGCATATCGAAAGTAATTCCGTCCTGATAGCCGATCCGGCGGTGCGTGGTTGGGGCGGTTCCGGTCATGAGTCCCATCCGAGAAGGAACACAGGTGGGGCACGCCGCATAGGCCTGCGTCATCTGCACTCCTCCCCCAGCTAGCTGATCAAGATAGGGGGTGCGCACATCGGGGTGTCCCAGAATCGACAGGCAATCCCCCCTCCATTGATCAACGGCAATGAGGACGATATTCGGATGGTTCTCACTCACGGTAACTCCTACTTGATACCCGTCATCGCGATGCCCTGAACGATGTGCTTCTGCGTGAGGACGAAGAGCAAGCACACGGGGATAAACAGCATGAGAGATCCCATTGCCGTCAGGTTCCAAGCGGTGAAAGATTCACTCTTAAAGATTGATAGTCCAATAGTAATTGTTCGCATCTCCAGCGAGCTGGTCGCAATCAAAGGCCACAAGAATTCATTCATCTGGAAAACAAAGGTGAACAATCCCAGGACCGTCAGTGCGGGTTTGCACTGCGGGAGAACAATCGAACGGTAGATCCGCAGTTCATTTGCTCCGTCCACGCGAGCCGCCTCGATCAAAGAGTCGGGAACGCCCGCAATGAACTGGCGCATGAGGAAGATCGAGAAAGCGCTCATGAGGAATGGCATGACCAGACCCTGATAGGTATCAAGCCACCCGATCTGCGAGAACCACACATACAGCGGGATCATACGCACGAAGAGCGGGATCATCATGGTCGACAAGATCGCAATGAAGAAGACCTGTTTGCCCGGGAATTCAAACTTCGCAAAAACGTATCCGACCAGCGGCGCGAAAACGATGTGCGAGCAGGTGATCAGCCCGGCGACCAGGATCGAGTTGAAGAGGAAACGACCAAAGGGGGCGGCTGCAAAGAGCCTGCCGATGTTCTCCCATTGCCACTTCGCGGGGATCAAGACCGCTGATCCACCGGAAACTTCCGCATCGGATTGGAAAGCCAAAGAGATCATGTACAGCAGCGGGGCAACAGCGATCGCTGCGGCAATCCAAATGAAAATCAGCGAAATCAGGCGTGCTCCCGGGAAGAGTTCATCCTCAGCGATGCTCTTCTTCTTTTTGATGACTGCCGAGGCCGGGGGCGGGGTAGGTACGCACATCATAGTGCCTCTTTCCTTCGTCCCGTCCGAATCTGGATCAGGGACAAAACCATAATGACTGCCAAGAATGCGAAGCTCATGGCAGATGCGTAGCCCAGGTTTCCACTCTGGAAGGTCTCACGGTACACCTGGTAGACGTACAAGCTCGTGGCGTTTCCAGGCCCGCCATTGGTCACCAAGTACGGTAGGCCGAATTGCTGGAGGGTTGAAATCATTCCAACCAGACCGACGAAGAGCGTCGTCGGGGCGAGGAGAGGAAGGGTCAAGGACCAGAAGCGCTTCCAAGGGGATGCACCATCGAGGCGCGCGGCCTCGTAAATCTGAGGATCGATGCCCTGCAAGCCAGCCAGGAAAAGAAGCATGAAGTAGCCGGCTTCTTGCCACACGGTAATCCCGACAAGGGTTGCCAGCGGTGCGGTGGTGAGCCACTGCTGGGTGGGAAGGTGCAGGCTGGAGAGCACCGAGTTCAAGATACCCGTCGTCGGGTCCAAGATATTGCGCCACATCAAGCCAACGATGGCCACCGAGGTCATGTAGGGGGTCAGGATCATCGTGCGCGCAAGAGTGCGCCCACGGAATTTCTGGTTGAGGATGAGCGCGAGGAGCAAGCCCACGCACGCACCCAAAATCAGTGCCGAGGCCGCGTAGATCAGGGTGATTCCGAAGGCATGTTGGACTTCGGGGTCACGGATGATCGAGGAATAGTTCTTCCATCCCACGGGGCGCAGCGTTGTAAAGCCGCGCGTGAAGGACAGCTGAAATTCCTGGATCAGCGGCCAGAACATGAAGAGAACGAAGTAGATGACCGCGGGGGTCAGGAAGAGATACGCGGTACGCGCTTGGCGTGCGCGCATCCCTCCCCGACGCCCCCGGCTCCGAGACGAGACGGACATGAGTTACTGCTTCAGGAGTCCTGCAACCGTGGTCTCGTAGGTCTGGACCTGAGCAGCCGGGTCCTTTCCATTGAGGATGATCTCTTCGTACATCACCTTGCGGGCGTCCGAGATCTTTGCAGCATTTTCGTTACCCCAGAATGCCTTGTCGGGGGTCGCGGCAAATTCACGCGACTTAGCGACGACGGAGAGAATCGGATCGTTCTTCACAACGTCAGAGTTCGCCCAGGACTTACGCGACATTGCCATTCCGGTCTCAGCGGTGACGGCTTCTTGGACCTTGAGGCTGGTCATATCCTTGATGAGCTGCCATGCGAGCTCTGCGTTCTGCGACTTCGAGGGGATCATCATGCCCGAGCCAGCCAGGTAGGTCTTCTGGACATCACCCTTGAGGGGTTCACCAACTGTCAGCGGGAAGTTCGGATCTTCCTTGCGCACTGCTGAGATATCCCAGGGACCGGTGAGGATGAAGCCTGCTCGCTTGGAGGTGAAAACCTTACGCGGTGCGGCGTAGTCATTCGAGGCAACAGGAACCGGGGCCAGCTTGTCCTTGTAGATCAGGTCGTACTGGAACTGCATGGCTTCGGTTGCCTTGGCTGCGGGGGTCATGGGTTCGTTGCCGTCCTTGGTGAAGGTGACTCCGGCCTGCATGAGGAATGGAACGGTGTAGGAGGCATCGTTGTTGAGTGCCAGACCGTACTCAACGCCGGATTCCTGGATCTTCTTGGAGGCTTCGCGCAGTTCGTCCCAAGTCTTGGGCATGGTCACGCCGGCTTTGTCCATCATTTCCTTGTTACCAAAGACGAGGCCGCCCATGGTCACGTGGAGAGGAATGCCGTAGGTCTTGCCGTCGGCTTGACGGTTTGCAAGGCCAGACTCGACGAAGTCATCGAGGAATCCGGATTCCTTCTGGAGGAAGGGATCCAGGGACATGATGTTGCCGTCTGCGCCCCAGCGAGTGGACCACCATCCGCCGTTTTCTTCGACGAGGTCAGGGGTCTGGCCGGAGAGGAAGTCAGCGGTGAGCTTTTGCTGCAGGTCGCCCCACTGGTAGTACTGGACATTGATCTTGACGTTGTGTTCCTTCTCGAAGGCCGCGAAGGTGTCGGTGTAGGCCTTGTAATCGCGGCCAGCCGACATGTAGATCAGGATTTCCTTACCGGTGCGATCGCCCTGGATTCCCAGCGACTGCGAGGATTCGCTCGAGGAGTCAGAGGACTGTTGTCCAACTCCACCGGGAGTTGAGCACGCGGCAAGAGAAGCGGCCATGGCAAAAGCCGCGCATACCGACAGAGTGCGGCTGAGCCGCTTAGAAGAGCTGTGTCGCATCATTGCGCTCCTTATGTTCTTTCTCGTTTAGTGCGTCGTCCCTCGGGGCATGTAGTGCCACCGAAGTGTCAGCGTTGTCGACTCCGGTTCTTCACCGCTGAGTGTGGACAGTAGAGTGACCGCACTATCCAGGTCTTGGTTGTCGAGGCCGATTGTGGATAGTGCGGGGTGAAGGTCGCCACCATCGACGGAGGCGCCTGTGCCGATGATTTGGAGGTCATCGGGAATTGCGATTCCGCATTGAGTTGCTGCAAGGACTGCGCCAATGGCAACTCGATCAGAATCGCAATACACCGCATCGGGAAGGGGATCTCGACCGGTGAAAATCGTGGTGGCGCACTGGAAAGCGGAGGGGATGCTCCCCTCTGTGTACGCCAAAATTTCAGGGGTACCCAGGTGTGAATCGCTGAGGAATTTGGTGTATGCGTGCCAGCGCGGTTCGTTTTCAAGTTCGTCGGCGCTACGGCGCTGGGTGAGATAGGCGATCTTCTTCGCTCCTCCCTTGACGAGGCCACTGAGAGCCTGCCTAATCCCCGCGGTTTCGTCAATGGTTACCCCGATGTAGGAGGGGTTTGGCGGGAGGGTGCCAAAGATCATGGTGGGAATAGGCGGCGTGGGGAGTAAGTCCATGAGGGCCTCGGCACTGGTGGGATTGCAGGCGAGGCAGGCACTGTCGTAGAGGCCGCACGACAGGGCGTTGACGATCTGTTGTTCTTCGCCGATGCGCACGGGGATCGACACTAGGTGGAGGTTTTCTTCTTCGAGGCGCGCGCTCGCGTGCAGTTGGAATCTCTCGACGAAGCGGTCCATGGGAGGGGTGTAGAAAAAGCAGATTGTGCGCGTGGCACCCGATTTTAGGGAAGAGCCAAGGATTGAACGAGTGTAGCCAAGGCTTCGGGCGGCCTCGTGAACCTTCTTTTGGGTCGCGGAAGCGAACGCGTCTGCGCGACTACCGCTGAGGATGAGTGAAGCGGTAGTCGGTGAAACTCCAGCGTTTCTCGCAACGTCGACAAGTCGGACCCGTGAGGCCATGTCGATACTGTAGCGCGTGCACCGAGGCGAGTTAAAACGTTTTCATAAAACGTTATAACTCTGTTATCTGGCACACAATAATGCTTTCTTTGCAGATGAGGTCCTTGATAGAATCACCCGTATCACAAAGGCACAGCCCAAAGGAGGGCACATATGAGTATCTGGATTGGGGATGCACGCGAGTTCGAAGAGCTGCGCGAAGAAAATGAGCGTTTGAAGGAGCGAGTTGCACACCTCGAACGACTCTTAAAAGCCTCCGGAGAAACCATCGACCTAGCACTGAGCCCATCTGAACGCGCACTGGTGCTCGATGGACGCAAGCTCGAAGCCGTCAAGGCCTACCGAGACCGCACCGGCGTTGGCCTAAAGACAGCGAAAGAAGCTGTCGACGCGGTTGGATAAAGCACACCGCAATGATGCGCAAAGGGGGGTGGGCCACACAGATGTGTGGCCCACCCCGCGGATTTGACCGATTGAAAGCGCTCAGACTCAGTGCTTGGAGACGCTCACAGCGAGCTTCTCCCCTGCCTCAACCGACAGGGACAATGCCAGAGTCTCGGAAGCAATCATGTCCTTCCAAGTCTCGACATCGCTCACATGCTCAGCCGGAACCGTCAGCGTCAGGTCGATGCGGTCCGCAATGTGCAGGCCAGCATTCTTACGCTCATCCTGGACGGCGCGAACGACATCGCGAGCGTAGCCCTCGGCCTCAAGCTCAGGGGTCAGCTCCGTATCGAGCACAACGAAGGTGCCTGAGGGCAGAACATCTGCAACCTGGCCCTCGGCGGCGTCCACAGAAGTGGAAACGGAGAACATGTCACCGGTCAACACCAGCGGCTTCCCATCCAACTCAACGGAAGCGAAGCGGCACTCACCGTCCACAACCTCCCACTCACCGGACTTCTGAGCCTTAAACAGCTGGCTCGTCAGCTTACGAACAGCCGGATCAAAGGCACGCGGGTTAAGCGAAAGCTCAGTGCGCACACTCAAACCAGAAGTCTCAGGAGAAGCAAACACCACAGACTTGACGTTGACTTCAGAGGCAATAAGATCCGCGAAGGGCTCCAGCTCCTTGTGGTGCTCAGAGACAACCTGCAAGGAAGCCAAAGGCTGACGCACGCGCAGCTGGTGGGTCTTACGCAGGGCGTGAGCAGCGGAGACGACGGAACGAACCTCGTCCATGGCCTCGACAAGCGCAGAGTCAGCCACGGCCTCGGAAATCACGGGGAAGTCCACCAAGTGCACGGATTCCCCACCCGTCAGGCCGCGCCAGATCTCCTCGGAAAGCAGCGGCAGCAAGGGGGCTGCCAGCTCCATGAGGGTGACCAAGGCGGTGTAGAGGGCGTCGAATGCTGCACTGTCCTCGTCCCAGAAACGCTGGCGCTGAGTACGCACGTACCAGTTGGTCAGCACATCCAGGTAGTCGCGGATCGCGTCGCAGGCACCGGCAACGTCATAGGCGTCCAATGCGCCGCGAGCGTCCTCAGCCAAGGAGCGCGTGTGAGCAAGCAGGTAGCGATCCATCTGAGGCAGAGCATCGACAACTGCCTGATCCGATAGGTCAAGGCGCTTGGCCTCGTAGCCCGCTCCCCCGTTGCACGCACCGGCGTACAGGGTAAAGAAGTAGTAGGTGTTCCAAATGGGCAGGAGCACCTGGCGAACCGTATCGCGGATCGACTCTTCCTTGACCATGAGGTTTCCGCCGCGCACGACCGGGCTGGACATAAGGAACCAACGCATCGCGTCGGAACCGTACTTGTTGAAGACCTCGGCCACATCCGGGTAGTTGCGCAGGGACTTGCTCATCTTCAGGCCGTCGTCACCCAGAACAATACCGTGGGAGACGCACGAACGGAAGGCCGGGCGATCAAAGAGCGCAGTCGCTAGGACGTGCAGCGTATAGAACCAGCCGCGCGTCTGACCGATGTACTCGACAATGAAGTCGCCCGGGTAGTGGTTTTCGAACCACTCCTGGTTCTCAAACGGGTAGTGAACCTGCGCGAAGGGCATGGAGCCGGACTCAAACCAGCAGTCGAAGACGTCGGAAATACGACGCATCGTCGACTTGCCTGTCGGGTCGTCCGGGTTCGGGCGGGTGAGCTGATCAATGAAGGGACGGTGGAAGTCCGTGACCTTCACGCCGAAGTCGGCTTCCAGCTCTGCAACCGAGCCGTAAACGTCGGTACGTGGGTATTGCGGATCGTCCGATACCCACACGGGGATCGGTGCGCCCCAGAAGCGGTTACGCGAAATCGACCAGTCGCGAGCGCCCTCCAGCCACTTGCCGAAGATACCGTCCTTGATGTGCGCGGGGGTCCACGTGATCTCTTGGTTGAGTTCGACCATGCGGTCACGGATCTCGGTCACGCGCACGAACCACGAGGACACTGCCTTATACATGAGCGGCTTGCGGCAGCGCCAGCAGTGCGGGTAGGAGTGCACGTAGGACTTTTCGCGAACCAGCACGGCGCGAATTTCGGGCGCGCGACGCGCGATCGGTCCCCCCTGCTCGCGCAGGTCAGCCACGACGTAGCGGTTCGCATCGAAGATCTGCATGCCCTCATAATCGGGGACCTCCGAGGTGAAAACACCGCCCTCGTCGATGGGCAGCACCACGCCGATACCGTATTCCATGCAGGTCCACATATCGTCTTCACCGAATGCGGGAGCCTGGTGGACAAGGCCGGTACCATCCGTGGTCGTCACGTAGTCAGCGGCGATGATCGACCAGCCGTTGGGGCCGGGCGCGCCGCCCTCTGCACGGCGCTCGGGGGTATCAAAGAAATCGTAGATCGGGTGGTAGTGCAGACCAACCAGTTCCGAACCCTTATAGGTGGCGACGACCTGCGGATCTTCACCCAGTTCCTTGGCGTAAGCGCTGATCAGGTCCGAGGCGATCAGGACACGCTCGCCAGCAAGGACACCCTCATGATCTGGTGCAACCTGAACCAAGGCGTAGTCGATCTGCGGTCCCACAGCGATCGCCGAGTTCGAAGGAAGGGTCCACGGCGTGGTCGTCCAGATCAGTGCCAGTTCGGGACGCTCAGAATCTTCGCGCAGCTTCTTTTCCAAGCGCAGGCCGACGGTAACGGTGTTATCAGTGCGATCCTGATACACATCGTCGTCCATCTTGAGCTCATGGTTGCTCAAGGGAGTGCGGTCATGCCAGCAGTACGGCAAAACGCGGTAACCCTGGTAGGCAAGCCCCTTATCGTAAAGCTGCTTGAATGCCCACAAGACCGATTCTGTGTAAGACATATCCAAGGTCTTGTAGTCGTTGTCGAAATCGACCCAGCGGGCCTGGCGAGTAACGTACTCTTCCCATTCCTTGGTGTAGCGAAGCACGGAGGAGCGGCAGGCAGCATTGAAGGCCTCGATACCGATTCCGCCGGGACGCGTGATTTCGGTGACGTCTTCGATTCCCAGCTGACGCTGCGCTTCAAGCTCTGCGGGCAGACCGTGGGTATCCCAACCGAAACGGCGCTCAACGTGGTGTCCGAGCATGGTCTGGTAGCGACCGACAACGTCCTTGATGTAGCCGGTCAAGAGGTGACCGTAGTGCGGGAGGCCGTTTGCAAAAGGCGGGCCGTCGTAGAACACGAATTCGTTCTGACCGCCCTTACCGGCGGGACGGCGGGTAATGGATTTACGGAAGGTGTCATCAGCGGCCCAGAAAGCCAGGGTCTGTCCTTCCATCTGAGGGAAGGACGGGCTTGGATCCACTTGCTCATCGCGATGGCGCGGGTAGAAGCCGTGCTTCGTCATGTTTCGTCCTTGTGTCGCAGGTCCACAGGGACGAGGATCAGCGTTGCCGATTCCCGCGGTACCACCCCGCTTGCTACGCGCTGCGTAGCCGCTCATTAACAGCTGTGACGGGCTTACCCGTTCGGTTCTACTAGAGCTTTCGCTCGTTCTTCCGAATGCTCCCCGGTGATTCCTACAGACGTAGCCGGATCAACGCCTGTCCTAGTCTACGCAAAGCGCGCTCCCAAGGCACTTCTATCTCGCCACAAGCACAAAAATGAGATCAGCATCGCGATAGAGTTAGCGATGTATGCACAGCCACGCAACAAGGAAGAAGGCACATGGACATTTCCCGACCTTCGACGGCCGTTACAGCGGTTGTGTGCCTTGCTTTGGTGTGCGCCTACCGCTTTCAAGAGGCATTGACTGCTGCAGGTATCCCGATTTCCCGCATGATTGCAATCTTTTCAGGGATCACCCTTCAGTCTTTACCTTTCTTGGCGATCAGTTCCCTCATCGCTGCTGCGATTGAGGTGTTTCTTTCCCCTCGTCAGCTTGCACGTTTCTTCCCACGAGGCCGCATTGCCGGTTGCGTCGTTGCTTTCGTCTATTCCGCGCTTCTTCCCGTCTGCGATTGTTCAACCGTTCCTCTTGTACGTACCCTGCTGCGTCGAGGCGTTCCCCCGCGCACTGTTTTCATCATCCTTTTTGCGGCGCCATCCATCAACCCACTTGTCTTGTTTTCAACGTGGTACGCCTTTGGCCCGTCACTGAAAGCGGTATCGCTCCGCGTGGTGGCAGCCGTCATCTGCACCATGACAATTGCTCTTTTGCTCAGCATCCGTATGCCCTCTCTGACGGCGATTTTGCGCCAGAGCGAGTCAGATGACTCCTGTGAGTGTTCACATGGTTGCGGAGTCCACGCGGCGCACGCTACGCGAGGGCGTTTTTCTTCATTTTCTTCCGCGTCAGCCTCGGCCTTCCTGCGCGTCGTACCCTATATGTTGATCGGAGCCGCACTCTCCAGCATCATCCAGGGGCTTCTCCCTGCTGGGTTTATGACGGGACATACTTCCTCATATGTGTCCATTGCCGTTGCAATGTTGATGGCTTTTGTTCTCTCTCAGTGTTCATCATCCGATGCGATCGTGGCGCGGAGCATGACGAGTCTGCTTCCCCCCGGCGCACTCATGACATTCATGCTCATGGGCCCCATGCTTGATGTGAAGAACGTCTTCATGTTGTCAGCCGTTTTCTCGACGCGCTTTACTCTTCGCATCTGCGCAACCATCACCGCAGTTGTTGCGTTGGCCGGTCTTGTCTTGACCTGGTGGGGCTTGGGAGGTGCATTGTGAGGGCACGCGCTTTGATCTTTGTCCTGGCTGCAGCGAGCTTAGGCTTCCTCTTCCTTTCGAGGCGATGGGTCTATTTCTTCCCGCCTCGTTTCCTTCCGCTGATCATTTTCTTGTGTGTCGTCTTCACTGTGTGGGCCGTTGTCGACCTTTTTGCACGTAGGCCGGAAAAACATACTCACCGAACACGCGCGAATGCGGTATATCTTCTCATTCCAGTCATTGCATGGTCCCTACCTTTTTCTCTGGTCCCCTCGAGTTTCCTTGGGTCAACGAGCTCAGCGAGTGCTATTTCACCGACGCCCATCCCTTCATCTTCAGATGTTTCTTCCGCAGCACACTTCCACACCGACCGCGTGATCGACACGAACAATTACTACGACAGCGTCATCGATATGGTGACCCACCCCGATCAGTGGGATGGCAAAACAATCGAGGTATCTGGCTTCGTTTTACCCAAAGACAAAGCCTCCTCGGAGGCAGGGATGCCGCCATTCGGTCCAGATGACAGCTTCGGCTTATCCCGGATGACCATGTGGTGCTGCGCAGCCGATGCTTACGCCTTGGGTTTTGCCGTGAATAACACAACCTCATTCGCGCCGCAGGCTGATCAATGGGTTCGCATCCAAGGAACTTTAGAAGTCCGCAACTCAAAAGCTCTCTATCTGAAAGCGGCGAGTATCACGCCGATTAATCCGCCCGATACCCCCTTTGTCTACGAAAAGAAGTAGGGGTGCCCAGACGCCATGTCGACGTCGAGCACCCCTACCAGGAATTCCTCATTACTTAGACGAGGAATCAGAATTTTGGGAGTCAGAGCTTTGAGAAGAGTTCTCAGCAGCCTTCTTCTTTGCAGTTGAGTTCTCGGATCCCTTCTTGGAGGAGCCGTTCTGAGCTCCCGGACCACCCTGGCCCTGCTGAGCGCCGGGGCCACCCTGACCGCCAGGCATACCCTGCTGACCATTCTGACCCTGCTGACCGCCAGGCATACCCTGCTGACCGCCAGGCATACCCTGACCTCCTGGACCACCCTGACCGCCAGGCATACCCTGACCACCGGGGCCACCCTGGCCCTGCTGACCGCCTGGCATACCTTGTCCGCCGGGGCCACCCTGGCCCTGCTGACCTCCCGGACCACCCTGGCCCGGCTGTCCGGGCGCCGCCTGCGATTGCTGCGTCGGAGCGGGAGAGGCCACCGAACTTGTTGCCCAACCTGCGCCAAAACCTGCAACCAAGAAAGCCGCTGCAGCACCGGCGGCTACTGCCTTCTTCTTCCAGGAGGGCTTTGCTGAGGCCTCGTGAGAGACAATCTCATCAGCGGGAAGCCAAGCACCTTCGTAGGTTCCATCTTCCTTCTGGTAGGCAACGTTCACATAGGTCGTCTTGTCGGCATGAGCATCACGTGCCTTCGCATCCTGGGCCTGAGTCTCGATGACTCGAGTCTCGTCCAGGTGGTCCTTGTTCATATCTTCTGCGCTCATGTGCATTCCTTTCCTCTGGGGCATCCGCCCTGTCGTCTTGGTCTTCAAGGTATGGACCACCTCTATGTCTGTTTTATGTCGCACCTGAGGTTTTCCTGTGAAGAGAAAGCCATCGCCTATGACGCAGCTCACAGAAATTAATTTTGTCCACGTCAACGCCCAAAATTCACTCAGAGATAGCGTGTAGGTGCCTCAAAGATGAGGCATCACGGATCAATCCGATGAGTTCATTCCTCTCCCCTTTAGGACGGACCTCATGTCAACCTCACGTACGGCAGTTCCGTTGACCGAAACCCAACGTCGGGCGCGGAAATACGCCACTTTCCTTGCACTCATTGCAACCCTAGGCCCCTTCTTCTACGGATTCGAAGGAATGGTCCTCAACGCCGCAATTAAAGCCGTCGGCACCACCTTCCACCTTGGCCCATTCCTCCAGGGCGTTGCCGGCGCAGCAGGCGTCATCGGCGGCCTCATCGGCGCACTTGGAGCGGGACGTATTTCCGATAAGATCGGGCGCAAAACAACCCTGATGTGGGTTGGTCCCTTCCTCCTCTTCGAAGCGCTCCTTGGTCCTCTTTCACCAATTCTGGGAAGCTTCGGATACCCCTTCCTCCTCCTCACCCGCATTGTCGGCGGCATTGGTTTTGGTGCAGCAACCACCGTTGCACCCGGGTACGTCGCAGAAATTGCACCTGCTGATATCCGAGGCCGCCTGATTGGCTTCCGCCAGCTGGCCATCATCCTCGGTCTTTTCTTTGCCGGCCTCATCAATATGGGTGTCGTACGCCTGACCGGCGGTGCCGCGAAGCCCGCATTCTGGGGGCTGCAGACCTGGCAAGTTCTTTTCGCATGCCTCATCATCCCTGCTCTCCTCTTTGTGATCTTTACGGCACAGATTCCAGAGTCGCCTCGTTACCTGGTATCCGTGGGCAAGAAGAAGGAAGCCGAAGCTGTCCTCGCAAAGGTCAGCGGTGAAGACGACCCCGCAGCGCGCGTCAAAGCAATCTCCGCATCAATGGAAGAAACTGGCGGACGCAAGCTCAGCATTGGTGAGATCTTCTCCTCGAAGTGGCGCGGACTTGTCCTGGTTGGCATGATGATCGCCGCGTTCCAGCAGCTCACCGGCATCAACGGCGTCTTCTTCTACTCAAACTCCCTCTTCGCAGCAGTGGGATTCAACGAATCAATGGCATTGCAGCAAACCCTGCTCATCACGGGCTTCAAGATTGTCGGTGTTGTCTCCGGCATTCTCCTTGTGGACCACGTGGGACGTAAGCGGATGCTCATCTACGGAGGCACACTGATCTTCGTATCCCTGGGTGTCGTTGCAACCGTCTTCACCCTGGCACCCGTTGTGGACGGAAAGCCCGACGTTGCAGACAACCCGGTATTGGCTTTCCTCGCTGTCGCGGCGCTGTGCACCTTCCTGCTGGGATTCACCTCCTCGTGGGGACCGATCTTCTCGATCGTCATGGGCGAAATGTTCCCCAACTCGATTCGCGGTGGCGCAATGTCCATGGCCTCGGGAGCTGACTTCTTCATCAACTTCCTTGTGGTCTTGCTCTTCCCCTTCCTCATCTCGTGGTCGCCTGCAGGAACCTACTGGATCTACTGCGCATTCGGTGTCCTAGCTGTCATCTTCACCGCAAAGTACCTGAAGGAAACCACCGGTACCGAACTCGAAGACATGGACAAGCTCGCCGCTGCCGAGAAGTGAAAGGACCATCATGTCTGACACATACGAACGCTCCAGTGACATCCCGGACAATGTCCGCAATGTCCTGGTGATCATGACGGACCAGCATCGCACGGATACGATCGGCTGCCTGGGCAACCCCCACGCCCAAACTCCCGTCATTGATGAGATGGGGCGCAACGGTTTTGCCTTCACCAACTGTTTCACTCCCACCGCAATCTGCACACCCGCACGCGCCTCACTTCTAACAGGAAAGCGCCCCGGAAAGCACCTTGTACTGGCCAACCCCGAATGGAACATCGCCTACCAGACGATGATCCCCCTTGGGACCTGGACCTACACTCAGGCACTTCGCGATGCAGGCTACAACGTTGGCATCGTTGGAAAGTACCACTGTGGGGCGAACCTCCCCGACAAGTTCGGCGCCGATGACGACACCTATTGGGGCGCTGAAAACCCCGTTGCCAACGAAAAGTACGTCGCATGGCTCAACCAGCACGGACTTCCCCCAGTTCGCGCCCACGACTTCTGGCGAGGAAAGCTCCCGGGAGGCCGCGACGGGCACATCATCGCCGCACGCCTCGAACAACCAGAAGAAGCAACCTTCGAGCGTTTCCTAGCTGATCGAGCAATCGAAAAGCTCCGGGAATATGCGGCCGATTGGAAGGAAAACGGACAGCCCTTCAGCTTGGATGTCCACTTCTTTGGCCCGCACCTCCCCTACTTCCTCCCCGATGAATGGTTCGATTTGATCGATCCAAACGATGTCACCTTGCCCGAAAACTTCGGTGACTCGCTCATCGGTAAACCGCAGATCCAGCAGAACTACGCAACTTACTGGTCAACGTCCTCCTTCGATAACGACCAGTGGAAGAAACTCATCGCGGTCTACTGGGGATACGTCGCCATGATCGACTTCGAAATCGGTCGAATCATGGACGTGGCACGCGAACTAGGAATTCTCGATGACACCGCGGTCTTCTTCTGCGCAGACCACGGAGAATTCACCGGCTCTCACCGCCTGAACGATAAGGGCCCGATGATGTACGACGATATCTACAACGTCCCCTTCATCGCACATATCCCCGGGGTTTCTGCGGTCGGCCAATCCGACGCCTTCGTGTCTTTGATCGACCTTCCCGCAACCGTCCTCGATATTGCTGGCCTCGATCCAGCCCTTGTTGAAGACGGCCGCTCGATTGTTGACCTCACGCGAGGCGAAGACGTGCCCGGCTGGCGTGAAAATATCGTTTGCGAGTTCCACGGACATCACTTCCCGCTGCAACAGCGAATGCTGCGCACAAAGGAATTCAAACTCGTCATCTCACCGGAGTCCATCAATGAGCTCTACGATTTGAGAGTTGATCCCGCAGAGATGAACAATGTATACACGGTGCCTGTCTACGACGACATTCGCCGCGAACTCGCAACGAACCTATACCTCCAACTCCGTGAACGCGGAGACCACTCCTTCGCAAAGTGGATGGCGGCCATGACGGACTTCGATATTCCGCTGGTCAACACCGCCCGAAGCGATCTTGACGAGGTCATGGGTAAGTAACACGCCTTCGGTGTGGGCCTTCCGGGGCGTGCGGGAGGCCCACACCACACAGCATCAAAGGAGAGGACATGGACTACGATCTTCACGTCGCTGTGCCCTCTTTGGAAGACCAGATCACCAGTTATCTTGGCGAAAATCCCCCCGCGTCACGTGCAGAACTTTGCGAGGCCCTTGCGGTTTCGAGAACGACGCTGGGGCGTGCGATCGCAAAGCTTGTCGATGCACACGCTGTTATTTCCCTTAAAGGAGAAGAAAAGACTGGAGCAGGCCGCCCTTCAACTCTTTTCACATCAGCACGTTCATGTGCATACTCAGTCGGCATTGTCATTAGCCGAGCCTCTTTCGCCGCAGTCTTGCTCAACCGAGGCGGCGATGTCCTTATCGCACAATCACTTCCAGCCACGCATCCCATCAACTATCGTGAGGCGCTTGATTCCATAGGAGCGCTCCTCCTTGAGCGCGCGCACACCCGCGGCGTCATTACCGACTATGTACGCACCATCGGGGTTGGTCTCCCCGTTCCCATGGGGTCAAATATTTCCCACTCGCCGCATTCCCCCTACCCCAGCCGCGACAGCGTTATCGATATCATTTCACGCCGCTGGAAAGGGAATATCCTCATTGATACAACTGCCCGCCTTTCTGCCCTGAGTGAGGCGCTATGGGGAGCGGGACAGGGGTATCCATCAATCCTCTACGTTCGACTTTCCAACGGTATCGGCGCCAGCCTGGTGATTTCCTATCGCCTATCGGGTGGAGACTTTGGCTTCACAGGGGAACTGGGACATATGCGTGTCCCTGACGTTCACACCCCATGCGCATGCGGAAAAGAGGGGTGCCTGGAAACCCTTGCATCCATCCCAGCACTCTGTGCTCAATGCGATGTCTCTTCTTTGAGCGAATTGGCAAGGAAAGTCAGCAATCAAGATTCCAGAACACTATCAATTCTCGAACATGCGATGGAAGCAGTCGGGGCTTGCTGCGCAAACGCTGCTCTTCTCATCAACCCCCGTGCGATCATTGTGGCAGGGGAACTTCCCGAGGCGATCCCTGAGGTCTCCGATATGCTCGCCCACGGCCTCGAAAGAGAATTAATCCCCGCAATGAAATGGAACATCGACGTCGTCCGCGCCGAACTTGGACCGCTTGCCGCGGCGCAAGCAGCTGCCTATGCGGCGACAACCACGGCCTCGTCAATCAAGAAGGAAAACGAGGGAACCCGATGACGCACTCCCCCGCTCGCGCGCTCCCCTTCTCGGTTGTCGCAAAGCCAACGGGCGCCGCCTGCAATTTGGACTGCCAGTACTGTTTCTTCCTGTCGAAAGAACTCCTCTACGACCAAAAACGCCAGTCGATGAGCGAAGAAACCCTAGAGACCTACGTCAAAAACTTCCTAGCGGCAAGCCCCGATGGGGATGTCACGATGCTCTGGCAGGGCGGCGAACCAACCCTGCGAGGGCTCCCCTTCTTTGAACGCCTCATTGAGCTGTGCGAGAAGTATCGACGCCCCACACAAGTGGTCCACCACGCTATCCAAACCAACGGCACCTTGATCACCGAACAGTGGGCACGCTTCTTCAAAGACAATGATGTGCTGGTTGGGATTTCTATCGACGGTCCGAAAGAACTCCATGACGCCTATCGCCTCAACCGCGGCGGGCATGGAACTCACTCGATGGTGATCCGCGGGTGGGAACAGCTTCGCAATGCCGAGGTCGAGACGAATATTTTGTGCACGGTTCACGCTGCAAACGAGGATCACGGAGTGGAGGTCTACCGCTATTTCCGAGACGAGCTCGGGGCGCGGTACATGCAATTTATCCCCATCGTCGAGCGCGTTCCCCGCGAACATCTGCGCCAGGCCGAACTCGGGTGGCGAAGCGGAAGCTCGGCGCTCCTGTATCGCCAAGACGGAGACTGCGTGACCTCACGATCGACCACCCCATCGTCGTACGGTCGCTTCCTGTCCGATATTTTCGACGAGTGGATTCTTCGTGACGTCGGCTCGGTCTTTGTTCAAGATTTTGATTCTTCACTCTCTGCGCTTTTTGGTTCCGCGAGTGTATGCGTTCATGCCCCCTCATGCGGGGCGAATATGGCCATGGAATTTAACGGCGATGTCTACGCGTGCGATCACTGGGTTGAACCGGATTGGCTGGTCGGAAATATCGATTCACACGATTTCGCTGCTCTTGCCTCCTCCCCCACAATGCGCGATTTTGGAACGAAGAAGCAGGACCTCGATACCGAGTGTTGGAATTGCCCATTCCTGCGCTTGTGCTGGGGAGGCTGCCCCAAGGATCGTTTTATTTCCCAAGACAATGGCCCCGACCACAACTATCTGTGTCAGGGCTACAAGAGCTTTTACGCGCATGCGCTGCCCGCACTTCGCGCAATGGCTTTCTTGATTTCGCGTGGACGAAGCGCTCAAGAAATTATGAATCCCCTGGTCGCTCAGTCATTGGGAGTCCATATCCCACCCAAGGAGGAACATCGTGCTCATTGAAGCCACGCTCATTGGCGTGTTGATCGGCATCGTTGTCGGAGCGCTCGGCGCGGGTGGCGGTATTTTATCGGTCCCCGTCTTGGTATATCTCCTGGGTCAAAACCCCCATCAAGCTGCAACTTTATCGCTGATCATCGTGGGTGCGACCGCTTGTGTTTCTCTTATTACTCGCGCTTCCAGTGGTCATGTTGATTGGAAGCAAGGAAGCCTTTTCGCCTTCGCGGGGATCGTCGGCACGTGGGGAGGCTCCGCGCTCAACCCTCTGGTATCAGCACGAACGCTCATGCTGGAGTTTTGCGTTCTTTTGGCGTTTGTTGCGATTTTTATGGTGCATAGACAGTTGCGTGCACGCGCTGATGCGTCCCCTTCATCAATTGACGAGGCCACGCCTGGGGATTCCCCACGCACGCTTGCTTCGACCTTGAAGAAGGCAGCCTTAGTGGTTCTTTTAGCTAGCGTGACCGGTTTTCTCACAGGTTTCTTTGGCGTGGGCGGAGGTTTCGCTATCGTTCCTGCGCTCCACCTTGTTCTGCGTTACCCGATGAAGAGAGCATCCGCGACATCCCTGTTGATCATGCTCATTACAGCGCTGTTCGGCTTGGCTTCGCGTGCACTGGGGGGAACTTTGGATATCAGTGCCGAGGCCGGGGTGATGGTCACCTGCTTCGCTGCGGCCTCGATGTGCGGAGGTATCCTCGGGGCGAGGCTTACCCGTCGGGTAAGTTCTCCTGCACTCGCATGGGCATTCATTGTTCTCCTGATCGCAGTTGCAAGCGTGAGCGCTTATGCCACGCTACGCGCATAACGAGAGGTCAAGGGGGAATGAAGGC
The DNA here is from genome assembly GCF_900155605.1 of Actinomyces marseillensis. Lineage (GTDB taxonomy): Bacteria > Actinomycetota > Actinomycetes > Actinomycetales > Actinomycetaceae > Pauljensenia > Pauljensenia marseillensis. The sequence goes on from NZ_LT707420.1 coordinate 1,682,598, forward strand.
GATGTGCGCACCTGCCCTAGGCCTCGGGCACAGTTCTGGCCACAAGAGTATTCGTCGCCTGCGCAACCGGGCGCACGATCATCGAATCGATGTTGACGTGACGCGGCCGCTCCAAGGTCCACACAATCGCCTCGGCGATATCCTCGGCGACGAGGGGCTCGGCAACCCCCTCATACACACGGTCCGCGGCTTCCTGAGAGCCCAAGCGATTGAGAGAAAACTCTTCAGTTTGCACCATGCCGGGCGCGATCTCGATAATCCGCACGGGCTCACCCACCAGCTCCTGACGCAAGGTATTGGCAATGATGCGCTCAGCGTGCTTGGCGGCAACGTAACCGCCGCCTCCCGGGTATGTGTCGTGGGCGGCTGTTGACGTCAGGAAGACGAGGTCGCCTCCCCGCTCGCGCATTGAGGGGAGAAATGCGCGCGTGCAGTGCAAGGCCGTGAGGACATTGCGCTCAAACATTTCACTCCACCTGGCGGGATCTGCATCCGCAACCCGGTCAACGCCGATGGCTCCACCCGCATTGTTCACGAGAGCATCGATGGGGCCGCCTTCTAGGACATGCGCGACCATTTCCTCCACCTGTGCGTGGTCGGTGAGGTCCGCCGCCCAATACTCACAGCCAATCTCGTCAGCGAGGGCCGCGAGGCGCTCGCGGCGACGGGCCACAGCAATGACATCCCACCCCCGCTTTGCCAAAAGACGGGCGGTGGCTTGTCCGATTCCGCTGGAAGCTCCGGTGACAACGACGCGACGAGAGATAGTCATGGTGCAACAGTAATATCCCCGGGCGCGCATCGTCATCTGCGCATCCGGGGATATTCTCTTTCATCTCAGCCTTCGGGTAGACCGTAGGCCTTGTGAATCAGCCAGATCGGGTGAACAACATTCGCGCCGGTTGCCGTGCGAATCTGCCACCGACAGGTCTCGGTATCGCAGGCCGCGAGTTCAACATTGACCTGCTTAACGAAGTCGAAAACCGGAGCTCCCACCGCTTGGGCGATCGCATACTTTTCTTTCTTCATTCCGTAGGTTCCGGCGATACCGCAGCAGGGCTGCTGGGATTCCTTCACTGTCACCCCGGGGATCAAGCTCATGAGTTCTACCGCGGGCATACCTAAACCTTGCGATTTGAGCTGGCAGGGTGCGTGGTAGGGAATGGTCACGTCGATGCGTTCCATATTCATGTCGAGCTCGCCGCGATCGTAGAGGTCGATGAGGAACTCGCAAATGTCCCAGGTGCGTGAGGCGACATCTTCAAGTTCAGGGGTATCCATTTCCAAGATGTCGTGAGCCTCATGGCGAAGCATTCCACCACACGAACCAGAAGAGGAAATAATCGGTGCGTCCCGATTCGCCTTGCGCAGGTCATGGGTCAGACGCGAGACATACTTACGCGATTCGTCGTAAAGACCGTTTGACTGCAGAGCCAAACCACAGCAGCCATGCGGTGGAACAAGGACTTCGTAGCCCAAGTGCTCAAGTACCAGCACGGAGTGGATTGAGGTCTCGACCTCAAAGTACTGTCCTGCGCAACCGTGGAAGAAGATCACTTGTCCCTTCGTACCGGAGTTGGGAAGCGGAGTGTGCTTCTTGAACCAGCTTTCGAAGGTGCGACCATAGGCGCGAGGCATGGGGGCATTGCGGTGAACGCCAATGATCTTTTCCATAGCAACGCGAATCGGCTTAACATCCAGCGCCCAGTTGGCGATGGGAGCGAAGGGGGTCATGACGCTGCCAATCAGGCCAGTGCGTCCAATGAGCTGATCGCGAAGCGGGATTCCCTGCTTCTTCTTCATGTCGGTTCGCGCGTGGTGGATCATTTCGGTGACCTTCACGCCTTGAGGACACACCAAAGAGCATGTACCGCACGAGGAGCAGTAGTCGATCGAGTGATCAACGAACTGACCTTCTTGGCGGTAGCGTTCTGCTTGCGGACCAGAGTACTTCGGACCAGCGAAAAGATCGGTCACGCGCATGACGGGGCATTGCGTTTCACAGATCGTGCACTTCACGCAGGCATCGAGGGAAGCACGAAGACCGAAGTCATCACCTTCAAGCCCCAAAACATCGGCTTCTTCGATGCCGGGTACAATTTCCAGACTCATTGAAGAACCTCCACAATCGAATCGGCTGCGCGCAGCGCACTTGCGAGCGCGATACCATCGCCCGACTTTTCCTTCCAACGCGTTGAACCAGCCAGATTCCCACCAGCCGCATAAACGTTGGAGTAGACGGGACCTGCTCCCGGAGTGCACACACGCATCTTGTCGTCGACTTCAAAGCCAACCTTGAAGAGAGGCTGCTCACTGCCCCAGAAGTCTCCATTAAGCAAACTCGTATCAACGCCTGTTAGCGGAAGCCCCATAACCGTGTCCCTCACGTGACCGTAAGAATCAATCTCGAGCGCTCCCGATTCGAATCCTCCCGCGGCAAGGATCACGGACTTGGTCGGGATTGTACGGGCATGGCCAGCGGTCGAGATGGTCACGGATTGCACCTGCTGGTCTTCGACCTCGTATGAAACCAGGGAAGATCCCAGCATCACACGGCAGCTTGCTTTTGCAATCTCGGTGAGTTCTTGGTTCAGGCGCATACCCGGTACCGACGGCGGCTGAAGAACAATTTCAAAGACGGGCTGGCCGAGCATTTCTTGGATGTCTTTCCAAGCAGTCGGATCATTCAGACCAAGAACGGCAGGAAGGCCGACGGTTTCACCTGGGCGCACGACTTCTTTCAGAAGTGCGACAAGGCGTTCGCGGGTCTCCTTATGATCCAGTGCGCGCGCAAAGTTCGTGCCGGTCGTGTCGCGCTCTTGCCCGCGAATATCGAGATCAATATAGGCTGAACGCGCCACAATCGCCTGCCCGTTGGCATCCTTTTGAAGACGCATGTTCTCGGCGGCAAGGGAGGGGTAAAAGTCCTTCAGACGCTTGAAACCAACGATCACATAGCTTTGCCCGACAGGGATACCGGCTTGCATCGAAGGCTGGTACAAGGCGGTCGGACGCAGTGCGCCAAGCGCTGTTGGAATACGGACATTCGTATCGGCCGAGCCAAGGAGGCGCTCGGGACCCAGAAGTTCGCGAATCCACTCAAGCGATTGCTCAACGTATGATGCCCCGAGGCGCGCGTAGGGGTGAGTGGGGTGATCAACGGCGAGCTGTGTGATTGCGTCTAGGGGACGTTCAACGAGTTCCGGGGCGTAGCCCAGAGCGTCGATTGTCCCTTGCCCCAGTTGGAGTCCACCAATTCCCTTGGTGACAAGAGTGACCTGAGCCCCGCGCTGCGCCAGTCGGATGCTGGCAGCAAGACCGGCAAGGCCCGCTCCGATAACGACTGCGTCACGCATGGGTGAGTCCTTCCTGTTCTTCTCCATCTTCCAGGGCTTCTTCCCCACTCTCGACAGCATCCCAGTACGCGCATTCATGCGGAATAGCATCGGGAGCGGTCGGCAGGTGCTCGACGTCTAGGGTTCCTTCGTGGATCCAATTGTCCAGAGCAGCCTGACGGGCTTGTTTACCGAAGAGAATGGGCCACAGTCCGATCCAACGGTTCTTGAGGAAGAGGCGAAGCAGTTCATTTGTCCGAGGCGCGTCGATGTCACCGCGTTCATGTGCAATCCCCGCGCTGCGCTGGGAGCAAAAACCTCCCTGACAGGGACCCATTCCGAGACGAACTTGACGGCGCACGTCATCGAGTTGCCCACCGGGAAGAACGTCCATTGTGCGTTCGAGCATTTCACGGGTGACAAGTTCGCATTCGCAGATGATCTCTTGGCTGGAAGGCGACTCGCCACGGTGTTCAACATCGTCGAGGCGGTGGCCGATGTAGTAGTTCGAGTGTCCTTCTGCCTCGGGAACGACTTCGTCGGCGGTACGGCAGGGCCGTTCCTCCCCCATCTGCTGACACATGATGTCGACGATGCGTTCTGCCATCAATCGGTAGGTCGTGAGCTTACCGCCGGCAATGGTCAAGATGCCATCAACGCCATCGCGACTCAGGTGGTCAACGATGTGCATTCCTCGGGCCATGTGACGGGTATCTGATTCGGAGACGCGAGTGTCTTTGATGAGCGGACGAGCGCCCGCCCACGCATGGAGAGCACGCGACTTGCGGAAGCCAGGAATCAGGGTTTCTCCCGCGTCAAGCATCTGCTGGACTTGGTCAGAAAGAATCGGCAACTTGTCGGGGTCTTCCGCACGCAAGTCGGTCGTTCCGATAATGCACACGGGGTGGACGGGAACCAAGATGTCACCGTCAGCGGGCCAAATGCAGCGGTTAATGACGTTCTGTGAAAGACGATGATTCATGGCGATCATGATTCCCGCACCTGGAACGACTTCCACTCCATGGCAGTCCGCAAGCGCCGCGATTTGTCCGGCCCAGGGGCCGCCACAGTTCAAGACAAAGGAGCAGTCAATCCGGATGTCCTCGCCTGATCGTTCATCGCGCGCGAAGACCGCTTCGATACGGTCTTGGCTGCGTTGAATTCCGGTTGCACGAGTGTAGGTGAGGATCTCCGCTCCATAGGCAATGGCCGAGCGCGCCGCACCCCAGACCATACGCCAGCCGTCGACGGTTCCGTCTTGTACTGCAAATGCGCGCTTAAGTCCCGGATCAAGTCGAGGCTCGCGACGAAGAGCCTCAGCGGGAGAAATCTCTTCTGCAGGAACGTGAGCGGCTCTCGCGCGAGCGATGAACTGATCGGCGTAGTCTTCATCGTCGACCGAGGTTGTCACGAAGAGGCCGCCGGTCTTCTCCACCGCATCAGCATTGATACGGGAAACGATTGCATTTTCTTCTGCACATTCGGTTGCTGATTCAGGGTCGGATGCAATGTAACGTGCGCCTGAGTGGAGCAATCCGTGGTAGCGCCCAGAAGTTCCTTGAGCCATATCGGCCCGGTCAAGAAGAATGGCACGGAATCCGCGCATTGCGACATCGCGGACAACGCCGGCACCGGTCGAGCCGCCACCGATGACTACGACATCAGTCTCCATCGTCCTCATAGTGTTACGTTGTTCCTTAGAGAGTTTCTGATTGTTTCCTTATTAATCATGACCCTTTTAGAGACTTTGCACATCTTCCCAAGGCGTGTTGCACATATGTGCACATTACTCACTTCAGCCTGTAATCATTCACAGCGAACTTAGGCCTTCCTAAGAAATCGGGCGTGCGCCACATACTAGCCGCAACGTACAGTGTCTTTATGACTGAAGAGCAGACTTACCGTCCACAGGACGATTTCTACCGCTACACCAACGGCGAGTGGCTTGCAACCCACGAGATTCCCGCAGACCGCCCCATGCACGGAACCTTCCATGAGCTTCTTGATCAATCTGAGCTGTGGGAAAAAGCGATCGCAGAAGACGCAGCCGCCAATAAAATCCCCGGTCACAACGCGGAATTGATCGCCCATTTATACGGAATATTTATGGATGAGGATGCTGCCAACGAGGCAGGTTTCTCCCCCATCTCCGACAAACTCACACGCCTTCGAGCAGTAGCGAGCCACGACGAACTCGCGACGCTTATGGGAACCTTCCGCTACGAGGGAATCGCTGGCCTCTTTGGAAGTTACGTCGGTACCGATGCACACAATTCCAGTCAGCACATGCTCGACTTGTACCAGGGCGGTCTCTCTCTTCCAGACGAGGCCTACTACCGCGAGGAACAGCATCGCGAAGTTCTCGAAGCATGGGAAGCCTACGTCGCCAAGCTTTTTACTCTGGTCGGATTCAATGAAGAAGATGCCGTTTCTCACGCGCGAGCCGTGCGTGAATTCGAAACACAAGTTGCTTCCTTCCACCGCGATGCGGTGTCGAACCGCGATCCTCTCTTAGCCGACCACCCCATGACTTGGGCTGAATTGTGCGAAAACTACCCTTCGTTCCCATGGGACCTGTGGGCGAAGGCCGCAAAGCTTCCCTTGGAAAAGGTTGAGACGCTCAACGTGTCGCATCCGGAGTTTTTTGAGGGCGCAGCGCAGCTGTGGAAAAACACTGATCTCGAAGTCCTCAAGATGTGGATGGAACACTCACTCGTCGACGAGTACGCTTCCTTGCTCTCCGAAGACTTCGTCAATGCCTCCTTCGAGTTCCACGGACGAACTCTTTCAGGAACTCAAGAGCTGCGCCCTCGATGGAAGCGCGGCCTTTCCTTGGTCTCTTCTCTCCTTGGCGAGGCCATGGGTGAAATTTGGGTTTCCCGCCATTTCCCGCCCGCCAATAAAGAGATCATGGATAGTCTCGTCCGCAGCCTTCTCGACGCCTATGAGCAGGCGCTCACCCACTGCGAGTGGATGGGCGAAGAAACCCGCGCTCAAGCACTGAAGAAGCTCAGCACCTTTACTCCCAAGATCGGCTACCCCGATCAATGGATCGACTATTCATCCTTACACTTCGATTCAGACTCCCTGGTCGCAACCGTCGAGGCAGCAACGCGCTTCCACGTTCAACGTCGTTGGAATAAACTCGGCGGCCCCGTCGATCGAAGTGAATGGCACATGACGCCTCAAACTGTCAATGCCTACTACGACCCGACGATGAACGAAATCGTCTTCCCCGCTGCGATCTTGCAAGCACCATTCTTCGATCCAGAGGCTGATGATGCCTCAAACTTCGGCGCTATCGGCGCAGTAATCGGACACGAAATCGGACACGGTTTTGACGATCAAGGTTCGCGCTTCGATGCGGAAGGCAACTTGGAGAATTGGTGGACCGAAGAAGATCGGGAACGTTTCGAGGAACGCACCAAGCGCCTCGTCGATCAATACGACGCACTGACCCCACGGGATCTCCAAGGGGAAGAACCCCCGCTCCATGTCAATGGAGCGCTCACCTTGGGCGAGAACATTGGTGACTTGGCGGGGCTTTCCATCGCGTGGCAGGCCTATGTTGCTCGACTTGCACAGAAGGGACTTACCCCACAATCGGCCACTGAAATCGACGGACAAAGCGCAGCACAGCGCTTCTTCACCGCGTGGGCTCGCGGATGGAGGACGGCGATCCGCCGCGAGTACGCCAAACAGCTCCTGAGTATCGATCCTCACTCCCCCGCAGAATTCCGCTGCAATCAGATCGTTGCGAATATGGACCCCTTCGCCGAGGCCTACGATGTGGCCCCCGGGGACACTCTGTGGATTGCCCCCGAAGAGCGCGTCCATATCTGGTAGCCACGACAACCAAGGTTTCAATTCGATACAACAATTGCCCTTGTGGCGCGGCAAGGTTCGCGCCACAAGGGCAAACATGTAAAAATTAAGACGTTTACGCGCATCCGCGCGTCCTGATCGTCAACACAATCGGAAGGTGAGCAATGCCTGGCCTGAACCTGACGCGCGAGGAAGCCATCCAGCGTGCAGACGTGATCCGCGTGGATCACTATGACGTCGAACTCGACCTCACGCGCGGAGACAAGGACTTCTTTTCGCGCACAACCGTGACATTCAGCGCAACCGAAGGAGAAACAACCTTCGCGGACTTGGTGTCGAACAATGTTCACTCGATCGTCCTCAACGGTGAGAGCTTGGATCCGTTCATCCACCAAGATCACCGCATTGCCCTTCCGCAACTTGCTGCACACAATACCCTGACGGTCGAGGCTGACTGCCAGTACATGCACACCGGTGAGGGTCTCCACCGTTTCGTCGATCCGGCCGACTCTCAGGCCTATTGCTACTCCCAGTTCGAAGTTCCGGACGCGCGTCGCGTATTCACCACTTTCGAACAGCCCGATCTGAAGGCAACCTTCACCTTTACGGTGACGGTACCCGCCGGATGGAAGGTCTTCTCGAACTCGGCGACTCCCGAACCCGAGATGAACGACTCCTCGTGGACCTACCGTTTCGAAGAGACCGAACGTATCTCGACCTACATCACCGCGATTATCGCCGGACCCTACCAGGGCGTGACCGACTCGCTGGTTTCCAGCGATGGTCGTACGATTCCTCTGGGTGTTTGGTGCCGCGCATCGCTGCTTGATTCTCTGGATTCCGATCGAATCTTGGATATCACACGCGCGGGATTCACTTTCTTTGAGGATGCTTACGGTATTCCTTACCCCTTCAAGACCTACGACCAGATCTTCGTTCCCGAGTACAACGCTGGCGCAATGGAAAACGCAGGCTGCGTGACTTTCCGTGATCAGTACATCTTCCGTACTCGTCCCACAACCGCTGACCTTGAAGCTCGTGCGAATACGATTCTCCACGAACTTGCTCATATGTGGTTCGGCGACTTGGTCACCATGAAGTGGTGGAATGACCTGTGGCTCAACGAATCCTTCGCTGAGTTCATGAGCCACTTGGCTCTTGCAGAGGCCACCGAATACACCGAAGGCTGGACCGGCTTCATGCTCCGCAAGGACTGGGGCATGAACCAGGATCAGCTTCCGACTACTCACCCGATCACCGCCGAGATCCGAGATCTTGCCGATGTTGAAGTGAACTTCGATGGCATTACCTATGCGAAGGGCGCCTCTGTCCTGCGTCAGTTGGTCACATACGTCGGTCGTGAGCACTTCTTTGCCGGCCTGCATGAGTACCTGACGAAGCATTCCTACTCGAACGCAACTCTGGCAGACCTCTTGGGCGAGCTGGAAAAGGCATCGGGTCGAGATCTCAAGCAGTGGTCGCGCGTGTGGCTTGAAGAAGCCGGCATCACCTCGCTGCGTCCGCAGATCGACGTCTATGACAACGGCGCCATCACCCAGCTCAAGGTCATTCAGGAGCCCTTCTCCGAGGGTTCGTCACTGCGCCCCCACCGCCTCATTGTTTCGGGATACAGCCAGGCAGAGGATGGATCGATCGAGCGCGTCTTCAGCCAAGAACTCGACGTCGATGGTTCCTCGACCGTTGTCTCCGAGGCAACTGGCATCGCACGCCCCGATCTCATTCTGATTAACGATCAGGACCTGGCATACGCGAAGGTTCGTCTGGATGCGCAGTCCTTGGACTTTGCAATCCGCAACATCGCTCGCTTTGAGGATTCTTTGACTCGCGGCGTGATCTTGGCGTCAGCTTGGGACATGACCCGCGATGGCGAAATGCCTGCGCGCGATTACCTGATGCTCCTCCTCAGTGCCCTGCCCGCAGAGCGCAACGCAACCATGCTGCGACTGTACCTGCGCCACCTCGACCAGGCACTCGAAACCTACGTTGCACCCGCGCGTCGTCGTGCACTGCAAGAGCGCGTTGCCTCGGCGCTGCTGATCATGGCGCGCACCGCCAGTGCCCACTCCGACGAGCAACAGCTCTTCGTCCGCGAGCTCGCGCACTGCGCAATTCTCCCCGAGCACTTCGCGGCAGTGCACGGCCTGTACGAGGGTACCGAAACCCTCATGGGACTCGACCTCGACGTCGACCTGCGTTGGACACTGCTCACCGCGCTTGTCCGGGGTGGTTTTGCCGGCGAGGCAGAGATTGCAGCCCTTGAAGCGGAAGACGACACGATGACCGGTCATCAAAAGGCGGCGGCTGCGCGTGCCGCGGTCGGCGACGTTTCTGTCAAGCAGCAGGTCTGGGACGCGGTTCTTCGAGACACCTCAATCCCGAACGATACCCGTTGGGCAATGGTCTCCGGATTCTGGGCACAGGCTCGTACGGCTCCCGAAATGTACGTTCCTGTCGTTGCCGATTACTTCGATTCCCTCCAGCAGATCTGGAGCGACCACACCTTCCACATTGCAGAGGACATCGTCACTTTGATGTTCCCGAAGGCCCTCGCCGGCTACGTGGACGGCCTTGATTTGGTTGCGCAGGGAATGCGTTGGATTCAGTCGCACCAGGATGCATCCGCTGCTTTGATTCGACTCCTGCGTGAGCAGATTTCAACGACCGAGCGCATGCTCGGCGCCCAGGCGGCTGACGCCTGATACAGGATTCATCGATTGGGGGCTGCCACTTCGGCAGCCCCCAATTTTTGTATTCACAGGCGACGACGACGCCCACTCTTTGTTCGTGAAGTGAATCTACTCGCCGACTACGGCAAGTTCATCATCGATTATTCCCGTTCCAGATCCGACGTAGGTCGTCACTCCCATGAGTAGGCCCGTGAGCGCCATCGCCAACAAAGGAATAGTCTCACTTCCGAGGGATTGGAGGAGAATACCGAAACCGATAGGGCCAAGGGCAGCAATCAGGTAGCCAATGGGTTGCACCAAGGCTGAAAGTTCGGCCGTCACAGCTGCGTCGCGAGACCGGGCAGGAATGAGGGCGATGATGAGGGGAAAGGTGAATCCCCCGATTGCCAACAAGGACACCCAGAGAAATGCGAAAGACCCGGGCACCAGCACCAAACCGATCCAGCCGACGAATGTCAGCAGACCGAAAATAATGGAAAGCCATGGGATATGCGTCCCCATGTGGTCAATCATGAAGGGAATGACCAGGCCACCAAGGACTGCCCACAAATTCACAAGAGCTGTCATGATGGACGCAAATCCAGCAGAGTAGCCGGCATTCATCAAAATTTGCGGGAGAAATGCAAATTGAACATAAGCATTCAATGCTTGAAGTCCGAATCCGAGGACCAAGGCAATTGCAGTCCTCGAGTGATAGATCGGGCGCCGCTTGGTCGCATTAGAGGAGGAAGTTTCCGTACTTCGGGTGCCTCCATCGGGAGAATCTCGACGAACAAGACCGCTGATCTTGATCCAAATTGCCCCTGCGATAACAGCAAAAATCGCCCAACTCGCCAGTGAAGACCGCCAGAGCTGGCCATCATGACCAGAAAGCGGCACGGCGAACGCAGAACCTGCCGCTCCTCCGATCAGCAGGACCGTTCCGTATGTGGTGATGAGTAGCGTTCGTCGTCCGGCCTCGTGGAATTTAATCCATGCAGGGACAAGGACGTTCGCAAGGGCTGGGCCGATGAGCGCAATGACGCTCAGAAGACAAAAGAGCGTAAAGTTGCCCGCCCAGGGACGCACAAGCAAGCCGAGGCCACTGAGTGCAGTACCCGTAGTCAGCACAGCGCTCATCCCCCAACGCTTTGAGAGGGGAACAGCGAGAAGTCCAACACCAGCGAAGACAAGGCAGGGAAGAGCAGAGAGGACTCCAAGGGCCCCCTCTCGAGCCGAATAGGCCTGAGAGATCGTAGACAGAAGCGGCCCGGTCGAGGTCGCTCCAGAGCGCATAGTTAAACTCATGGCAAGGATGCCGACGAATGCCAGGGAAGTTGAAACCGCGGCACGCGAATATGATTTTTGCTGCGCTGTCATTATTTTCCTGTGTTCTTCACTTCATTTTCGACTCTGGTCAGCAGATTTTCCCAAATTGCGACCATACATTGAACGGGATTTTCATAAGGCGCTTAGACTGTCAATCACTACAAGGACCGACACATATGACCGCAGGGTGCGGCCGATGCGTCAGCACACGGAAAGGATTCACGTGTCTACGCCCGCAACGAGCTCACGCTCGTCACTTAAGGAATTGACCTTCCGAGGAATTGTCATCGGTGGAATTATTACTTTGGTTTTCACCGCCGCGAACGTCTACCTGGGATTGAAAGTTGGATTGACTTTCGCAACCTCCATCCCGGCAGCCGTCATTTCCATGGCAATTCTACGATTTTTCTCGGATCACACTATCCAAGAAAACAACATTGTCCAAACAATTGCTTCCGCTGCCGGAACGCTTTCCGCAGTAATCTTCATCCTCCCCGGTCTGGTGATTGTCGGCTGGTGGAGCGGATTCCCCTACTGGACAACAATGGCTGTATGCGCGGTCGGCGGCATCTTGGGTGTTATGTACTCGATCCCCTTGCGCCGCGCATTGGTTACGGGTTCGGACCTTCCCTACCCCGAAGGTGTTGCCGGAGCAGAAATCCTCAAGGTTGGTGACTCCCACGAGAAGTCAGCCGATAACAGCCTTGGTTTACGCGCAATTATTTGGGGGGCAATCTGCTCTGCCGCAATGTCCTTGCTGTCCTACATGAAGGTTGCGGCCTCGTCCCTGTCAGCAACCTTCCGTGTAGGTGCAGGTGCAACCTCGATTGGTACCTCGCTCTCGCTGGCACTGATCGGCGTCGGTCACCTGGTGGGATTGACTGTCGGCATTGCCATGCTCATCGGCATGTTCGTCAGTTTCTTCATCTTGATCCCCTACTTCAGTGTCGGGCAGCTTGACGGTTCACCACTGTCTGACGTTGTCGACACGGTCTTTTCTAGCCAGGTGCGTTACATCGGCGCCGGCGTCATGGCCGTCGCGGCAATCTGGACTCTTGTCAAGATCATCTCCCCCATCATCAAGGGAATCCGTGACGCCATGCGTTCTTCTCGCACCCGTCACGCGGGCGGCGAACTCGACCAGACTGAACGCGATATTCCGATTACCATCGTCGCTCTGGTGATTGTTCTGTCGATGATTCCCGTGGGCGGTTTGCTGTGGATCTTCACCCACGGCACCGAGATTGCTCACAATACAGCGATGCTCATCGCTGTTTCTGTGATCTTCACTCTGCTCGCAGGACTCTTGGTCGCCGCAGTGTGCGGTTACATGGCCGGCCTCATCGGCTCGTCAAATAGCCCCGTTTCAGGCGTGGGTATTTTGGTCGTAGTCTTGACCGCTCTGGCAATCGTTGCCGTTCACGGACACGGTTCTTCCAGCGCGGAAACCACTGCCCTCATCGCCTACACCCTCTTTACCGCCGCGATTGTCTTCTGTATTGCGACGATCTCGAATGATAACCTGCAGGACCTCAAGACCGGTCAGCTCGTGGGTGCAACCCCCTGGAAGCAGCAGGTCGCGCTGGTCATCGGTGTTGTTTTTGGTGCTCTGATCATTCCCCCGGTCTTGAACCTCATGCAGAACGCTTTCGGTTTCCAGGGAGCTCCTGGAGCAGGTCAAGATGCACTTGCAGCCCCGCAGGCCTCTCTGATTTCTTCGCTGGCTCAAGGCGTCGTGGGCGGCACTCAAGACTGGAGCCTCTTGGGTCTGGGAGCAATCATCGGCGTGGGTATCATCATCGTCGATGAGCTTCTCAAGCTGAGCTCGAAGGGCCGCTTTGCCCTTCCGCCTCTCGCGGTCGGCATGGGCATGTACCTCCCCGCTTCTTTGACGATTATGATCCCCGTTGGCGGCGTCATCGGTTTCTTCTACGACCGTTGGTCCGCAAAGCGCAAGGATCCCGAGCGCGCACGTCGAATGGGTACGCTCTTGGCGACCGGTCTGATCGTCGGCGAAAGCCTTTTCGGCGTGATCTACGCAGGCATTGTTGGCGCCACAGGAAGCGAAGAACCGCTTGCCGTTGTGGGCGATTCCTTCGCAACGCCAGCGACCTTCATTGGTGCGGTCTTCTTCTTCGGTTCAATCTTTGCGCTGTACCGTTGGACAAGCGGCATGGTTTCGCGTACAGATAGTGCTCCTGCCACTGACGAGGCAGCGGCTGAGGAAGCACTCGACGTGCACTAAGTCCTCACCTACTTTCAGGGGGAGCCGGATCGAATCCGGCTCCCCTCGGCTCTATCCGAACACGCTACTGCCTAAGATGACTTCTTATCATCACCTGCGCGTGTTCAAGTTCCCTTCCTATATACAAAAATCCGCTGGATGATCAAACATCCAGCGAGTAACCTCACGGGACTCACTTGATCTGCGCATGCTTCGTCATGGCGGTATCAGCATTCATATTTCCCGCACTCCTCTCCCCTGCGAAGATCACACGGGAACGTTATTTGAAGCCGAGTTGTCTCATACGTCTGGGCAGGCATCGATCTCCCCGTGCCCCGGCTGTTCAGGCGGTCGCAAAGTAGGAAATCTGGGAAGTAACGGCGCAATCACTTTTCCGAATATCTCGGTAGACCCGGCAGGAATTTACACACTGTCAGTCGGATACCTCTCTGAAGATCCTCGCTCTTTCCTGCTACGCGTCAACGACCGCAATATTGTGGTGACACCTCCACGTTCCGGAAAAGGAAATGACGGGCAGCCCAGCGGATGGGAAATCGTCCGAACCGTTGATATCCCAGTCGAACTCCACTCCGGTACAAATACTGTGACCATCTCAGGGAACACCCCATGGGCTCCTGATATTGATCGAGTGATTGTTCGCTAGCGACGTCTGTGGGTGGAGGAGAAAGCTATAGATCCCCTCCACCCACAGTCCGTTTTCACGAGAAAAGATCCCTATTTGACCTCAGGAGGGCTCCCCAGAGTTCCTCCTTCGATGAACTCTCCGGGCACCAGGATCGAGGCGTTGCGCGCCTCGGAACCGGCTAGGCGTTCCTGCGCGAGCAGCACGGTCTGCCTCGCCAATTCACGCACCGGTTGTGCAACCGTCGTCAGGTTCAAAAGCGGTGAAGAATACGGACCGGTCGCGTCAAAGCCCGTCACCGACACCTGCTCCGGGCAGGCAATCCCTCGCGACGCCAAGTGTTCCAAAATTTTCACCGCAATCAGATCACTTCCCGCAATGACCGCAGTACACCCGGCATCAATCGCCCGGTCAATGCCATCGAAAAGATCCTCACCGTAGTCGCTGTGAGACGTCACGATATGTGGCTGGACGCCGTCGACAACCAGCTGGGTAATGAAGGTTGCGGTACGGGCATGCAGGGTGGCCGCGAGGGGGTGGCTGGTGGCGGTGACAGCAACTTTCCGGTGTCCACAGGCCACAACCTTTTGCGCCAGCATCGCTTCATACGCGGGATCGATGCGCACGGAATCAAATTCAGGGCGGGTTTCCCCACAGCCGATAGTAATGAGCGGGACGAAGGAAGCCGCATACTGCATGGCCTCGTTCGATACTCGACCAGAAGCAACGATAACCACGCCCACCCCGTGTCCCACGAGGTTGTTAATGGCCTGCATCTGGCCTTCTTCGCTGTCACCTCCGGCGGTAATCAGGAGTTCTAACCCGAGTTCGTCGGTGTGCGCTTGGAGTTCTTCTGCAACTTTCCCATAGAAGCTGTGTCCAACGTTGCGCACCAAAAGGCCGACAGTGGTGGTGCTGGAACTGGCGATCCCAGCAGCACCGAGGTTTCGCACATATCCGAGGCGGGCGGCAGCTTGGCGCACAGCGACGCGCGCTTGGGAACTGACGGCGGGATGCCCAGAAAGTGCGCGGCTGGCAGTCGCCTGCGACACTCCCGCTGCTTGAGCCACATCAATGATGCTGGCTCGTTTCTTTCTGGGCATCCTCGAACATCCGTCTTTCAGTGAGTGGTGGGGTATTCCCCGACGTCAGCGCGGGGTTCCGACCGTCCAAGTATATAGAGGACGGAAGGAAAAAACACCGGCCTCTTGGTCTTGATCGACTTCGACAAGAGCGATCTGTGAGCACTCCATCGAATTGTCGGTTTTCAGAGCATGAAGAGCATCAGCAAGCGCCCGATCCTCTTCGCTACTCGTCCCCGCAACCGCATAGGCCAGGCTGAAATGGGGGCCAAACGGCGGATCCGTGAGCGCCTCCCCCAGCCCCGCGTCAACGATGCTGTCACGCACAGCGTCGATCAGCCTCGTAAATGAGGGGTTCTCTGGGGAAATCACTTCCACTGCCCGTTCCTGGACGGCCGGCGGAGCGAAGGTCAACGTGAAGGGGTCGATCTGCGCCATGCGACGATCCATCTGCGAGCGCAGTTTCTCCCATTGGGCGTCACTGATCTCGTCTCGATACAGATCGAGGCGTTGCACCGTCACGTGGATGCACTCCGGCGGTTGGATACCGATCTGTGGGAGCGCTGACAGGGGTTTTTCCGCCTCGCGCACCAAGTCCCACAGGGGGGAATCCTCGGGGGGCGCGAGGTAGAAGTGGAGCGCACCATTTCCTCGGCGCCACCGCGTATCCTCACGATCAAAAAAGCGTCGCATGGTTCCGACCTTTATTTCTCCGAGGAATCCGCGGGAATCACCCACAGGGACTCGCGCGAGATCACACAGGTGACCTTCTCTCCGGCAGTATGAAGTTCATTCATGCCGTGAGAACGGCCTTCGAGGGTGCCCGCCGCGGTGTCCAGGACGTAGGTGTTGACCGAGCCGTCGAAGGCTGCGGAGCGCACTGTGGCTTCCAGAGCCACGTCTCTGCCCTCCCCTGCCTGCTCGTTCCCGGGTGCATACAGGCCGACCTCGGTGTTTTCTGCTCGGACGACCAACTCCACGTGATCGCCAACACCAAGTCCGGGGACTCCCGCGGTGTCCAGATCACCCAGCGGGGTGGCCACCAGGTAGCGGTCGCCTCGTACCTCACTAACCGTGCCGGCCACGAAGGATGCAGTTCCCATGAAGGAGGCCACGAATCGGTTCACCGGGCGATGGTAGATTTCACGCGGCTCCCCGACCTGCTCGATGGTGCCCGCGCTCATCACCACGATCATGTCGGACATGGTGAGAGCCTCGGACTGGTCGTGGGTCACGAAGATCGCGGTAAGTCCCAGACGCTGTTGGAGTGCACGGATTTCGCTGCGCATGCGCAGACGCAGGCGCGCATCCAGGTTCGAGAGGGGTTCGTCGAAGAGGATGATCTTCGGTTCCATGACGAGTGCTCGCGCCAGGGCAACGCGCTGCTGCTGGCCTCCGGACAGCTGATGCGGGTAGCGGTGAGCGTACTGTTCGATCCCCATGAGCGCCAGACCGTCAGCGATCCGCCGCTCACGTTCTGCGGCGGGGAGCTTCTGGTAGTTCAGACCGAATCCCACGTTGTCTTTCACCGTCAGGTGTGGGAAGAGCGCGTAGGACTGGAACACCATTGACATGGGGCGCTTTTCGGGCGGGACAGACACCAGGGACTGGCCGTCCAGGGTGATTTCGCCTTCTGTGACGTCCTCAAATCCGGCGATCATACGTAGGGTCGTGGTCTTCCCACAGCCGGACGGTCCCAGGAAGGTCACGAATTTTCCGGCCTCAATGTCGAGGTTGATGCTGTCAACAGCTCGGTGCTGCCCCTGCTTGGCATCGTAGATTTTGGTGACAGAGCGCAGCTGGAGTGCGCCTGCCTGCGTGTGGTGTTCAGTCGTCATTTCACTACCGTCCTGGTGGAGCGATTCAGTCGGTTAACAAGAAGGTTGGCGATCATCAAGATGATGAGCACGAGGCCGATGAGGAGGGTGCAGTAGGCGAAGGCGTGGCCGAAACGCCCGGCATCAACCTCGTCCAAGATCTGGGAGGTCATCACCTTGGTTTGAGGCGTCGTAATGAAGATGATCGCGGTGATCATGGTCATGGACTTGGTGATGCCGTAGGTGACGGCGGTGACGATGCCGGAACGCACCAGCGGAAGTGTCACTTTCACCAGGGTGGACACCTGGCTGGCTCCCAGGGATCGTGCGGCTTCTTCCACCTGCGGGTTGATCTGTTTGAGCGCGGAAATACAGGCCTGCTGGCCGGTGGGGATGGCGCGCGCAATGTAGACCAGGATGATGGCGATGGCACCGCTTCCGACGGCCAAGCCACCTGCCAGAGTGGGCAGAATCTGTTTGCCGAACAGCCACGTGGGGTTGGAGTAGGCCAGGGCGAATCCCAGACCGAGGACGGTGCCGGGGATTGCTATACCGAGCATGCCCCAGAAATCCAAGATTTTACCGATCTTCGGGAACTTGCGGACGACCAACCACGCAATAATCAGCGCCATGACGGCTGCGATCGGAGCGGCGACCAGGGTCATCGACAGCGTTGTGACAATTGCGGAGGATCCCAGGCGCTGGACGTACCAGAAGTGTTCCATCGTGAAGGTGTTGTCAACGCCGAGGATCTTGACGAAGCTTCCCACGAAGAGCGTCGTGTAGACGACGATGACGAAGACGATCCACCCGTAGACGGGGATGAGCATGGGGATCTTGACGCTGGACGCAGTGACCTCTTTGAGGGAGCCCACGGGCTTACCGGTCACGGTGATCACAGACTTACGGTTCGACCAGTATTTCTGAACGGCGAACACCGTGAGTGCGGGCAGGAGCAGCACCAGGGCAACTCCTGCGGCACTTGCGATGTCACCGCTTCCTGCGACGGCAAAGTAAATCTGACTGGCCAGCACTCGGAAGTCACCGCCCAGTACCAGGGGGTTCGCCAGGTCAGCGATGCCTTCAACGAAAAGCACAAGGAAGGAGGCCAGCATTGCGGGAACCACCATGGGGATGGTGACTTTCACCAGCGTACTCAGCGGCTTCGCTCCGAGGGTGGCGGATGCTTCGAACAGGGAGTTGTCGAAGTTTTCCATCATGCCGCGGATATTAAGGTAGGCCACGGGCGCGAAGGTCAGGGAGAGCACGATGACCAGACCCACCAGGCCGTAGATGTTGTTCTCGATGCCGAAGATTCCGTAGGTGATGATGCCGCGCTTACCGAACAGGGTGATGATGGCGGTGGCCGTCGCAAAGGGCGGGGAAATCGTGGGCAGGAGGGTCACCCAGTGCAGGAGCTTCTTCCCGGGGAAGGTGAGGAACACTTGGGCGAATGCGGTGACGAATCCGATGAAGGTTCCGACAATTCCGACGCACAGTCCCAGCACCAGGGTGTTCACCAGAGTGTCGACGTTGGCGCCGAAGGATTGGGTGATAGCTGCCAGCCCGCGTGCGGACACGCCGATACCGATGAGTTTGGCAACGGGGATTCCCAGGAGGAGAATCAGCCCGATAACGGTCACCGTGGTGATGAGGGCGACGGGGATGTCGAGCTGCCGACCTTTACGCAGCTGTGGAATGCTCATAGCTTGTCTCCAATGAAAACGGCAGGAGAGACGCACACAGGGTGCGCGAGTTCCTCAGTGGGTTCTCGCGCACCCTGTGGTCTCACTTGGCGGAGCTTGCTCCGGCGATCTGGCTTTCGAAGATGCCGATGTAGTTGGCGCGAGAGTCAGCTGCCTTGCGTACATCCCAGTCCACGTGCTTCACGACGTCCTGCTTGGGGACGTTCGGACCGACCTTGGCGTCGGGCAGGGTGGGTGCTGCGAAGGAGGGGACGTCCGCGTAGAGATCCTGAGCCTTGGTGGTCAGCAACCAGTCCATGTAGGCCTTGGCGCCTTCGGGGTTGCGTGCACCCGCGAGGACGGAGACTGCGCCCACTTCGTAGCCGGTGCCTTCCGAGGGGTAGGTGGTGACCAGGTCGGAATATCCGGCCTTGTTGGCCTTTTCGCAGTCGGAGTCGAGGGCGATGGCAACGGCCACCTCACCGCGTCCGGCCTGTTCGGTACCGGTTGCTGCGGACTTGGAGAACTGCATGATGTTGGGAACCAGTTCCTTGAAGTAGGAAACGGTCTTCTCCTGGTCGCCGTTATTCAGGGTGGCGACAGTGTACATGGCCATGTAGCCAACGCCTGCGGTGGCAGGGTGCGGCATGGCAATGCGCCCCTTGAATTCGGGCTTGAGCAGGTCCTGCCAGGAGGTGGGAGCCTGTGCGCCGATGCGTTCGAGTTCCTTCTTGTTGGAGCAGAACGCAATGGAGTCGGTATAGAAGCCGGACCAGATGCCTTCGGCGTTGTTGTACTGCGAGGGCAGTGCAGAGGCGTTCTTTGAGACGTACTTTTCGATCTTGCCCTTGTCGTTGGCGACGAGGTGGTTTTCGGCCTGGCCGCCGGACCAGACGTCGAATTCACCGGGGTTGGTTTCGAGGCGGGCGAGGACTTCGCCGGCACCCAGGCGAACGTAGGTGGCCTTCTGACCGGTTTCCCTGGTGTAGGCGGCGACGATCGCCTGGCAGAAATCTTCCTGCTGGGAGCAGGCAATGTTCAGGGTATCTGCCGAGGCGGAGCCTCCCTGGGTGCTCTGGCCTTCGGGGGCAGAGCAGGCGGCGAGAGAGAGTGCCAGGAGTGCGGCGGGGAGAGCAGCGTAGCGTGCGCGCATCATTGAGCCTTCCGTTGCAATTGTTGTCTATGCACAGTTCGGAGTTGTGGATACGTTTCCACACCGGAGATAGTAGAGCATTTGCGGCAATTTCGTCAACAAATAGGGACTTGTCCCCCAAAGCTTCACCAAATCGTAATCTGCATACGTTTTCATACGGGAAGCAGATTTTCTGATGCCCTTTTCCGAAGAACTCTGGATTCATTCAGGACGCGTATATTCACGCGCGTATTCACACGCACATTGCGGCAACAAAAGAAAAGCGCCACAATCACTGAGATCCTCAGGATTGTGGCGGAGATTGTGGAGCTAAGGGGATTCGAACCCCTGACCTCTTCCATGCCATGGAAGCGCGCTACCAACTGCGCCATAGCCCCAAGGTCGTTGCGATCTCTCGCTCGGACCTGTTAAGAATAGCGGACGAAGTCGCTTGAGGCAAAATTAAGAAGCTGTGCGAGCTGACACATTTGTCCCGTTCAGTTAAGCTCCAAAGACCTCCGGGGCAGCCCCGACGTTGTGCGATGCCAGGCGCCAACGTGCAGCACCCGATGCCCCCGAACCGCCTCCTCCAGCAAGGACAAGTTCAGACCAGTGCACATTATCGACACCGCGAATACAGTCGAAGTCTCGAGGATCCAAACCGATCGTGGACATCACACCACGGGCAATAGCCGCACCGTGAGAAACCGCAACCAAAGTACCGCCTTGAGGAACAGACTCAGCGTGTTCAAGCACGGCCTCACGAACGCGATCTCCCACGACGCCGCCGGGTTCAACCCCAGCGCCCGCGCTCTCCCCCGTCTGGCGCCATTCAAGCAGCCACTGCGGGTATTGCTCTGCAATCTGGTCGAAATCTAGTCCTTCGAAAACACCGTAGGAGCGCTCAAGAAGCCGCTTATCGATCGCGATCTCCCCCACCTCAACACCGAGAGCATCAAGTTCGCGTGCCAAGGCTTGAGCGGTATTCAACGCGCGTTCCAAGGGAGAGGACACAATCCTTACTTCCGAGGCCGACACATAATCGGCGTTCAAACCACCGATACGACCGCCTCCAGCGAGGCGCTTTGCCAAAACTCGCCCACCTTCGAGCGCCTGCTCATGCCCAACACTATTGAGCGGGATATCAATGATCCCCTGAAATCGGTGCTCGACGTTGTAATCGGTTTGTCCGTGACGAAGGAAGACGATCCGACGGGCACCAGTGATGTGCGAATAGCCGGCCACGGCCTCGGCAGAAACTTCAGTTTCCTTGGTGCTCACTCTTCAATCCCCTCAATCACTTGTGCGGGAGTCATGAGCGGCCGCACTGCCCCGGGAGCCACATCGGGAAGTTCAAGACGAGTGATGGTTTGATCCGCCCACAGCCTCTCAAGGGCGTAGAACTCCCGATCTTCTTGGCTCATCACGTGGATCACAACATCGCCATAATCGGCCAGAACCCACGTTCCCTCGCTGCGTCCTTCAATACGTTTGGGAACGACGTGCCAGTCGCGCCCGATCTCATCCATGATTTCTTCAGCAATCGCGCGAACTTGACGCGATGAAGGAGCAGAGACCACCAAGAACGACTCTGCGATCCCGAGACGCTGAGAGACATCAATCAACACAGGATCCTGGGCAAGCTTATTGGCAGCGCCTCGAAGCGCACTTGTGATGAGATCGTCGCTTTGAACGTCCACAGTTATCCTTTCGTTTCTTTCAGTCTGCCATTATCTGGTCCCGCGAGCCACCGAGAGTGCCGGCGGGGCTGGCGCATCACACTTTAGTGCTCGGCGCGATACAGACGGTACTTATTGATGTATTGAACGACGCCATCGGGTACGAGGTACCACACCGGTTTATTCCGCTCGACGCGCCTTCTACAGTCTGTCGAGGAGATCGCCATTGCCGGAACTTCCAGCAAAGATACGGAGGATGCGGGGAGTTTCTTCGCATCAAGGACGTGCCCGGGCCGCGTCACCCCAATGAAATGGGCCATTTCGAAGAGGGAATCAACGTCTTTCCACTGAACGATCTGCGTCAGAGCATCGGCTCCCGTAATGAAGTAGAAATCTGCATCCGGATAGATGCCTTTGAGATCACGCAGAGTATCGATCGTGTAGGTCGTTCCACCGCGGTCGATATCGACCCGGGAGACCGAGAAACGCGGGTTCGATGCAGTTGCAATCACCGTCATCAAATAGCGATGTTCCGCGGGAGTAACCCTCCTACCCGCTTTGAAGGGCTGCATTGCGGTGGGAACGAAAATAACCTCATCGAGTTGGAAGACATCCATAACCTCGGATGCAGCTACGAGGTGCCCGTGGTGGATGGGGTCAAAGGTGCCGCCCATGATCCCGATTGAGCGTCGGATTTTTCCCGAGGCCGCGTCCAGAGTAGGCATACTCCCCTCCCTTACTTTCGTACCGCGCCGTCGCCTTCAATAATCCACTGGCTGGTTGTCAGTTCAGCCAATCCCATTGGGCCTCGCGCGTGAAGCTTTTGGGTCGAGATGCCAATCTCGGCACCCAAGCCCAGCTGGCCGCCATCGGTGAAACGTGTCGAGGCGTTGATCGCGACAGCCGCGCTATCAATGTTGGAGCGGAAGAAGTGTGCTGCCTTCAGAGAGGGAGTGCAGATCGCCTCGGTATGACCAGAAGAGTATGTGCGGATATGCTCAACTGCTTCTTCGATTGAGTCAACAACGCGCACGGCCAAGTCCATCGAGAGGTACTCTGTTGCCCAGTCTTCTTCCGTTGCCGCGCAGATCAACTGTGAACTGACTAAATCGCCCACAGCAGCGCACTCACGGGTCGCTTCATCGGCGTGAATCGTCACTCCCGCGGCAGTGAGTTGTTCAAGAGCAAGGGGGAGGAAAGAAGCGACCATATCACGGTGAACCAGAAGGGTTTCTGCAGCGTTACAGACGCCGACCCTTTGGGTCTTCGCGTTCATGATGATGGCCAGCGCAGCTTGAACATCAGCACCGCTATCAACATAGACGTGGCAGTTTCCAGTTCCCGTTTCAATAACCGGGACGGTGGATTCTTCGACGACAGCGCGGATCAGGCCCGCGCCGCCTCGGGGAATAAGAACGTCGATGCCACCGCGTGCGCGCATCATCGCACGTGCACCCTCACGTCCCCAAGAATCAACAGTCTGGACCAAGTCTGCCGAGAATCCACACGATTCAATCGCGCGACGAATAACCTTGACAAGAGTCTCATTTGTCGAAAGAGCGGCGCTTCCACCGCGAAGAATCACGGCATTACCCGATTTAAGAGCAAGGATAGAAGCATCAACAGTCACGTTGGGACGCGCCTCGTAGATCATACCGACAACGCCCATCGGAACGCGGATCTGGGAAACACGCAAACCATCCTCGGTGCAGCCCCCACGAATGATTGTCCCAACCGGATCTTCAAGGCCAACCACGTCGAGAACGGACTGCGCGATAGAGCGCACGCGGCAGTCATCAAGACGCAGACGATCGACGAGGCCAGCAGCCATCCCCTTGTCGAGTGCGCGCTCACAATCGCGTGCATTCGATTCAAGAATCTCTTCCGAGTCAGCGATCAGAGCGGCAGATATGGCACGCAATAGAGCGTTACGCTGCGCACTCGAAGAAGTGGCAAGTTTACGCTGAGCGCGGCGCGCATGGTCGGTCAGCTCAAAAATATCCAGTTCGTTACTCACGTTTACTCCTGAACAAGAACGGCAAGATCGTCGCGGTGAACAGCCGGACGCATATGTTCCTTCTGTTTGTCTTCCTGCTTATGGCCCATGAGCTTGGCCAAGCTATCTGAGTCGTAGCGGGAGATCCCTCGAGCAATCAATCCACTGTCATCCACAATATCGATGACTTCTCCCGCCGAAAAGACCCCGAGGACGTCAGTAATACCCGCAGGAAGAAGAGACTTCTTTCCCCGAGTAATCGCGCGGCGTGCGCCGGCATCGATGAGTATCTGTCCCGCTGAGGGAGCAACGTGGGCGATCCATAAGGTTCGCGAGGCCGGTCGGTTTCTCGTGGGTTCAAACCACGTTCCGACCGGTTGTCCGTCAAGAACCTCGTTCAAACGATCTGCGCTGGTGAGGATCACGCCGATTCCCCCGTGCTGGGCCATGGAGGCTGCATGGAGCTTTGTTGCCATTCCGCCTGTCCCCACGCTGGAACCAGCTCCGCGCACGTCGATTCCACCAAGTTCATCGGTTGCATAAACCTCGGTGATCAAACGAGCCCCGGGCTGCGAGGGAGGCGCCGTATACAGTCCATCAACGTCTGTCAGCAAGACCAAGACATCCGCGCCAACCATCTGTGCAACGTATGCCGCAAGCCGATCATTATCACCAAAACGCACTTCCCGAGTCGTCACCGCGTCATTTTCATTGATGATCGGCACGACCCCAAAAGCAAGGAGTTTATCGAGCGCAGACATTGCATTCGTATAGTGCTCGCGCTGCATGACGTCGGCTGCGGTGAGCAAAATCTGCGCGACGTGGAGGTGGTGAGCTTGGAAAGCGGATGACCAACGCGCCATGAGATAACCCTGGCCCATTGCCGCGGCTGCCTGGACGCTTGCTAAATCCTTAGGACGCGAGGAGAGTCCAAGAGGCTCAAGGCCCGCTGCAACGGCGCCCGAAGAGACGATCAGGATCTCGCAGCCTCGCCGCGCTTTGGCAGAAACGAGTCTGGCGACAGAATCGATTCGATTGAGGTCAAGTCCGCCATCTTCACGGGTGAGTGAAGAAGAACCGATTTTGACAACAATTCGGCGCGCCTGCTGCACCGCGATGTGCCTTGGAGTCATTTAGCGCTCATCCTCCGGATCAGTCCATACGCCGGTCGAACGCTCGGTCCACAGTTCTTCTCGTGCCGCAGACTTCGCGTCCATCATTTCGCGATAACGCTCACGACGCTGAGCCGTTGTCCGGCGCTCGTTGCGATCAAGCCTGAGATCAGTGCCTCGCTGTCCGAGTAGTTCCGGTCCGGTCGTCAGCGTGGGTTCCCAATCAAAGATCACTCCCCCGTCGAGGCGACCGATGACGACGGTATCGCCGGCGTGAGCACCCGCCTTCATCAGCTGATCTTCGACCCCTGCTCCCGCGAGGCGATCGGCAAGGTAGCCCACGGCCTCGTCGTTGGAGAAGTCGGTTTGCAACACCCAGCGTTCAGGCTTGGTTCCACGAATCTGGTAGACGAGCTCACCGGCATGTTCGACCGCGCGCACCGTGATTTCGTCCTTGCTTCCCACCGGACGAGGCCGCAGAACCTGACGTGCGGATTCAATCTGGGGTAGCTTGGAGCGGTGCTCGTCAACAAGGGATGCGAGCGCAAAAGAAAGCTCTTTGAGGCCCTCGTGGGTCACTGCAGAAACTGCGAAAATCGGCCAGCCGAAGACCTCGAGATCCGGGCGAACGATATCGACAAGATCGCGACCATCGGGAATATCGATCTTGTTGAGGACAATGACGCGGGGGCGCTGCATGAGGGGAACATAGCCTTCAATTTCGCCCAGATCGCCCTCATATGCGGCCAATTCGGCTTCGATTGTTCGAAGGTCAGAAACGGGATCACGATCGACTTCGAAAGTTGCGGTATCGAGAATGTGCACAATGACAGCGCAGCGTTCGATATGACGCAAGAAGTCCAATCCCAGCCCCTTACCGCTGGAAGCCCCGGGAATGAGTCCTGGAACATCGGCAACGGTGTAGCGAGAATCCCCTGCTTGGACAACCCCAAGATTGGGCACAAGCGTCGTGAAAGGATAGTCGGCAATCTTGGGGCGCGCGGCAGACATCGCCGCAATCAGTGAGGATTTACCAGCCGAGGGGTAGCCGACGAGGGCGACATCGGCAACAGACTTGAGTTCAAGAACAACATTGTGTTCTTCCCCGGGCTCTCCAAGGAGAGCAAAACCCGGAGCCTTACGCTTTTTCGAGGCGAGCGCCGCGTTGCCTAGGCCTCCTCGGCCTCCTTCGGCAATAACGAATCGACTTCCAGCGCCGGTGAGGTCAGCAAGCAGCTCACCGCGCTTTGACTTGACGACAGTGCCGTCTGGAACCGGGAGGATTGTGTCCGCGCCGTTCCTTCCTTGGCGGAAGTCTCCCATGCCTTGAGTGCCGTTTTCCGCTCTCTGGTGGGGATTACGGTGATAGGTCAGAAGAGTGGTCACCTGTGGGTCTACTTCGAGGATCACGGAACCGCCGTTACCGCCGTTACCGCCATCAGGCCCGCCCAGTGGCTTAAATTTCTCGCGCTTAACCGAGGCGACACCGTGGCCGCCGTTGCCTCCTTGGGCGAAAATCGTTACTCGATCGACAAAGCTTGCCACTGTGGTGTCCCCCGTCTTGACCAGTGCGCACCAGCGCGAATCAGGATAGTGAAAAGGGGCATCCGGCCTTGTGCCGGACGCCCCCAATCAGCGGTCGGTCTCAGGCAGAGACCGGCTCAACGATGTTGACAACCCTACGGTCACGACGGGTTGCGAACTCAACCGCACCCGCGCGCAGCGCGAAGAGGGTGTCGTCCTTGCCACGACCAACGCCCTCACCGGGGTGGAAGTGGGTGCCGCGCTGACGAACGATGATTTCGCCGGCGTTGACCAGCTGGCCGCCGTAACGCTTGACGCCCAGTCGCTGGGCGTTCGAGTCGCGGCCGTTGCGGGAGGAGCCAAGGCCCTTCTTATGTGCCATCTCGACGTCTACTTTCTATATCGAACGGTTCAGGCGATCTCAGTGATCTTAATAACCGAGAGCTTCTGGCGGTGGCCCTGACGCTTACGGTAACCGGTCTTGTTCTTGTACTTAATAATGGAGATCTTCGGGCCCTTAGCAGAGTCAACAACCTCTGCCTTGACCGTGACCTTCTCCAGTGCGCTGGGCTCGACGGTGATTGCATCGCCATCGACCAGCATCAAAGGCTGGAGTTCGATGCTGGCACCAATTTCATCTGCCAGCTTGTCGACGACGACGACGTCACCGACGGACACCTTTTCCTGCCGGCCGCCGGCCTTGACGATCGCGTAGACCACGTTGAAGCTCATCTCTTCTCGAAAACTTGGACGGACTTGGCTTCCACGTTCGAACAACGTTCCTCTTCAAGAAACACTAAGCCCGTTGGCGCTCGTTGCGCCGACGATCAAATTTAGCTGAAAATCGACTCTCAAGCAAACCGCTAGAGCGAAAACTTTCAGAATTTGGGTGTGTGCTTGGGCACTGTTACTGTTCTTCGCCCGGCGCAGCGGGTGCACTGACAGCGACCCGACGCCGCCGATAGCGCTTGATGGGGGCGCTGTCTTCGGAGCGTGCAGGTACATCGATCACAATGTCTTGGACACTGTGGACTGCAGCAACAGGGGCAGCCGGCTCAGGAAGATCAAGATGAACCGTGACTGGTTCACTTGCCTCGATCACTGCACGACGCCTGCGGCTTCGCCCCGGACGTGCTGGTTTTTCCCTAGTCCGCGACGAGGCAGTCGGCGGCTGCACACTTCCGCTTTCTTCCGTGCGCTCGGAGTCGCTTGCGAACTGGTCGGGAGTATTCTGCGCTACAGGTGCCACCTCAGGCTTTTCTTCAGGCGTAGAGACCTCGGCACTTTCTTCCGTTTGAGGACGCGTTGCCCGGCGAGAGCGGCGTGGGCGCTTTACCGACGCGGCGTTTACCCCAGACTGCTCATCCGCTGAAGAGTCCGCCTTCGGCGTGGATACTTCAGCCTCGTGAGCGCCGGAATCAGAGTCCTTTGCCAAAGGTTGTTCGCTGTGAGCACCTGATTCCTGGTGGGATGAGGAATCATCGCGCACAGTCGCCGCAGCGATCGCAGTGAGCGCTTCTCGAGCGCGTTCATGTTCGGGAGATTCCTCGACCCGGGCGCGGGCTTGCGCCTTCTTCGAGCGCTTCGGCGCCTCCTCAACGGCACCTTGGATTTCAACGGGGTGCTGGTGAACAATGAAACCGCGACCTTCACACGCCTCGCAGGTGGTCGAGAAGGCCTCAACGAGCCCCTCCCCCACACGCTTACGCGTCATCTGCACCAAACCAAGAGAAGTAATCTCGGTGACCTGGTGACGAGTTCGATCACGTCCCAAGCATTCAACCAAGCGACGCAGAACCAAATCTCGGTTAGATTCCAAGACCATATCAACGAAGTCGATGATGACGATGCCACCGATATCGCGCAGCCGCAGCTGACGGACGATCTCTTCTGCGGCCTCGAGATTGTTGCGCGTAACGGTTTCTTCCAAAGTTCCGCCAGCACCGATGAACTTACCGGTATTGACATCGATAACCGTCATTGCCTCGGTTCGGTCAATGATCAAGGTACCGCCACTGGGCAGCCACACCTTGCGATCCATTCCCTTGGCAAGTTGCTCATCCACGCGGTAGGCATGGAAAGCGTCCTCGGTTCCGACCCACTTGTGAACTCGGTCAGAAAGCTCGGGCGAAAGCTCATCAACGTAAGATTTCACCGTCTCATAGGTCTCATGACCTTCAATAATGAGTTCGGAGAAGTCCTCATTGAAGATGTCACGAACAACGCGGACAGCAAGCTCCGGTTCGCCGCGCAGAAGGACCGGCGCGTTCTTCGTCGAGGAAAGCTTGGACTCAATATCGTCCCACTGCTTGCTCAGACGACGAACGTCATCGCGGATCTGTTCTTCACTTGCACCTTCGGCAGCCGTTCGCACAATCACGCCCGCAGAGTCAGGGACGACCTGCTTGAGGATCTTCTTCAAGCGAATACGCTCGCGTTCCGGGAGCTTGCGGGAAATACCCATCATGGAACCACCGGGGATCAAAACCAGGTAGCGCCCCGCCAAGGTGATCTGACTGGTCAGACGCGCGCCCTTGTGCCCGATGGGATCCTTCGTCACCTGAACAAGGACAGGATCGCCTGGTTTAAGAGCAGATTCAATGCGGCGAGGCTTTCCTTCCAAGCCAACAGCATCCCAATTGACTTCGCCTGCATACAGGACCGCATTGCGCCCCTTGCCAATGTCAACGAAGGCAGCTTCCATTGAGGGAAGAACGTTTTGAACGCGTCCCATATAGATATTGCCGACAGCAGTCTTTTGGGTACGGCGCGCAACATAGTGCTCAACCAAGAGGTCGTCTTCGATGATTGCGATCTGATCGAGTCCACCTTGGTCACGAATGACCATCTTCCGGTTCACGGACTCGCGTCGAGCCAAAAACTCAGACTCGGTGATGCGATGATGACGACGCCCTTCGCGGCGCCCTTCTTTACGGCGCTGCTTCTTTGCTTCCAGACGCGTCGAGCCCTTAAGGGCTTGAACTTCATCGTTAACGTCTTGAGCTTCGGATGCGCGTACGCGGCGACGACGGCGACGACGGCTTGTTTCTTCGCCGCCTTCTGCATTTTCTTCGCTTTCCGAAGATTGAGCGTCCTGCGTTACCGCTTCTTTTTCCGAGGCCGGAGCTTCTTCTTCTGTTTCCTTGCGCTTGGTACGACGACGCTTCGTCTGCGCGGGTTCGGCGGAAGCTTCTTCCTCAGCTACCTTCTTGCGCGTACGCGTACGCTTCTTCGGCGTCGCTTCCTCAGTGCTTTCTTCGCTTCGCGCGACGCGGGTGCGCGAACGACGCTGAGATTTTTCTTCACTTTCTTGCTGGGGCACACTTGGCGGTGCGGAAAAAGTCGGTTCCTGGAATGTCGGAGCCTGGAAAAGCAGGGTTGCTGCTGGCGTTTCAGGCATGGCCTCTTCTTTCACAATGTCAGTATGTTGACCGAGCTCGCACTGCTGGGTCTGTATTTACACGCGTTTAAGCGGAAGTCTCTTCGAAGTCGCATGAGGCGACCACAGGCATGCGCGTTCTCATAGAAACATGCGCTGTGATGGTCAGAGAGTGCGCTCCAACCATTTCGTCTCCCCTATTGTCTCATAGGGTGCGCAGGCATGCTTGAGCTGCCATTCGGCGGTTCGCGCCGAGCTCAATGCGTCACCCACGGAGCCGCTGAAGAAAACGACACAGTGCCCTGATTATTCAGAAAAGCAGCATTTTAGACGGTTGCGTTCTATATTTGTTGACACAACGTCGTTAAAGTTTTGCCACATCTGTGACGAACTTATGACACACCCTGAACACAATTTCCCTGAGACAGGACTATGACCATGACCTTTGCTCCAGCTGCACTCGATGCGCTGACACTGGGACGATGGCAATTCGGTATCCTGACCGTTTACCACTTCGTCTTGGTTCCTCTCACCATCGGTCTGTCGCTCCTGGTCGCAATTATGCAGACCGTGTGGCACAAGACAGGTAAAGAGGAATGGCTTCAGGCAACCCGTTTCTTCGGCAAGTTGCTCTTGATCAACTTCGCCCTCGGTGTTGCCACCGGTATCGTGCAGGAATTCCAATTCGGCATGAACTGGTCGGAGTATTCCCGCTACGTTGGCGACATCTTCGGTGCTCCGCTCGCTGTCGAGGCCCTTTTGGCCTTCTTCCTTGAATCAACCTTCCTGGGATTGTGGATCTTCGGTTGGGGACGCCTCTCCAAGGGCTGGCACCTTGCCTGCATTTGGTTGGCATCGATCGGAACCATGATCTCCGCCCTGTGGATCCTCGGAGCAAACTCCTGGATGCAACACCCCGTAGGCGCACGATTCAACCCCGAAACCGGTCGCGCAGAACTGGATGGAGCCGCAGGCTTCCTCAAGGTCGTTGCCAACCCGGTTCTTGTGTGGGAATACACCCACGTCATTACCTCCGCATGGCTCGTTGCCGGTACCTTCGTTGCAGGTCTTTCCGTGTGGTGGATGACTCGCGCAAAGCGCCTCGGCGGTGAAGAAGGCGCAAAGGAAGCCGCACGCATGTGGCGCCCGATCGCGCGCTTCGGCCTCGCCGTCATCCTGATCGGTGGAATCGGAACTGCAGCAACCGGCCACTTCCAAGGCCAGGAGCTGGTCGAGATTCAGCCCATGAAGATGGCAGCTGCAGAAGGTGTCTGTGTCGATACTCAGGGCGCAGCATTCACCGTTGCACAGTTCGGCGAATGCCCGCTGGGTGAGGATGGTGCTCAGCCCACCAAGTTCATCGAAGTTCCCGGCGTTGCCGCCTTCATGTCGCACAATTCTTTCTCGGCCAACGTCAAGGGCGTTGCCGACGAGCAAAAGCGCATGGTCGAACTCCTGAACTCGAATGCAGACTTCGTCAAGACCTATGGCGATGCATCCCAATATGATTTCCGTCCCCCGCAGATGGTGACCTTCTGGTCCTTCCGAATCATGATCGGCCTGGGTGCCTTCTCTGCTCTCTTGGCGCTGTGGGGCCTGTGGGCAACGCGCAAGGGACAGGTTTCTGCATCGAAGGCGTTGGGAACTTTCGCGCTTGTCTCCATCCCGATGCCCTTCCTAGCTGCGTCCTTCGGTTGGATCTTCACTGAAATGGGACGTCAGCCTTGGGTTGTTGTTCCTAACCTCGCAGGACTTGAAAGCGGCGATCCCATCGGCTCGGTCATGATGATGACTTCCGCTGGTATCTCCAGCGCTGTCCCTGCTTGGCAGGTTCTCTTCTCGATGGTTATCTTCACGATCGTTTACGCAGTCCTCGGCGTCATTTGGTTCATCCTCATGAAGCGCTACGCCGCCGAAGGCCTCCACTCCCGCTCCAAGGACGCATCCGATGAGGAAGCGACCGCTGGCGCACTCTCCTTCGGGTACTGAGGAAAGGAAGACCCATGACACTAAGTATTTTGTGGTTTATCCTCATCGCCGTCCTGTGGACCATGTACCTGGTTCTCGAGGGCTTCGACTATGGCGTTGGAATGCTCCAAGGATTCCTCGCCCGCGACGATCGCGAGCGCACTCAGGCGCTGCGCACCATCGGCCCCCACTGGGATGGCAATGAAGTGTGGCTTCTCACCGCCGGTGGAGCGACCTTCGCAGCATTCCCCGAGTGGTACGCCACGATGTTCTCCGGAATGTACTTGGCACTCTTCCTGATCCTCCTCGCCCTGATCGTGCGCGTGTGCGCAGTTGAATGGCGTTCGAAGATCAAGTCCGAGAAGTGGCGCAGCATCTGGGATCGCACCCACGCTGTATCGGCTCTCCTCGTTCCGCTCCTCTTCGGTGTTGCCTTCGCCAACCTGGTGCAGGGAATGAAGATCGAAGTTGTCACCCACGGCACCAATACGGTGGTTGCCCCCGAGGATGTTCCCGCATCTTTGGCAACGGCTGTTCACCAGCTCACCGGCGGGTTCTTCTCTCTTCTCACCCCCTACACGCTCCTTGGCGGAGTCGTCCTGGTTGCCCTGTGCTTGGCACACGGTGCACAGTTCCTCGCGCTCAAGACCGAGGGCGACTTGCGCGAGCGAGCAAATACATTTGCTGCTCCCGCTTCTGTCGCGGCCACTGCTCTGGCAGCAATCTGGGTGATCTGGGGACAATTCGCATACTCGACGAATGTCTTCGCGTGGCTCCCGTTGCTCGTTGCAGCCCTGTGCTTGATCGCCCAGGCAGCCTTCTCCCAGAAGGCTCTGCGTCGTGAAGGATTGGCATTCCTCTTCTCCTGCATCGCAATGGCAGGCGCTGTCGCATGGATCTTCTCCGCGATGGCTCCCGCAGTGATGAAGTCGAGTATCAACCCCGCTTACTCACTGACCATTGAGCAGGCATCCTCGACCCAGGGAACGCTGATCGTCATGTCGATCGTGGCCTTGTGCCTCGTCCCCGTGGTTCTCGCCTACACTGTGTGGTCCTACTGGAAGTTCCGTTCTCGCGTTTCAACAAAGGACGTGTCAACGGACACCGGTTTGATCTTCGACAAGATCAGACTGGATCAGAATTTCCTCGCGGGCTGATCCCCGCAGAGCTGGTGGCCTCGGGAAACCGGGGCCACCAGTTTTTTCAGCGAGCATCTCCCCCTCAAAGGAAAGAAAATAGAGGAATGCGCCCCCTGGACCCTCGACTGCTCAAATACGCACGAAGCGCCCGTCGCCACATCATCGTCATTTCGATCCTTGGCATTTTGACGGCGCTCCTTGTGATCGCACAGACTCTTGCGCTTTCTGCAGCTCTCTCCCCCGCGGTCACCTCTGGGGCAACTCTTGCACAACTGCGCATGCCCTTGTGCGTCCTTGCCGTGATCGTTGCGCTCCGGGCGGCCGTCATCGGGATTCGCGAGGCCCTTGGCCACCGCGCTGCAGACCGAACGATCCGCGAGTTACGTGCACACGTCATCGACCACATCGCGCAATTGGGTCCGCGCTGGCGAGCAACAAACGGCAGCGAGGCCTCGACACTTCTTACGCGCGGCTTAAGTGATCTCTCTCCCTACTTCGTCGACTACCTACCCCAGCTTGTCCTTACTGCGACCGTCACTCCCCTTGCTTTGGCGACGATTCTCTATCTGGATTTTTGGTCGGCATTCATCGCAGCGATCGTCGTTCCTTTAATTCCTATTTTCATGGCGCTAATCGGCCGTTTCACGCAGGATGCGTCCTCAGCAAAGCTTGAATCAATGCAACAGCTCGGTGCGCAGATGCTTGATCTCATTGCCGGATTACCCACCCTTCGAGCACTCGGTCGCGAAGGTGCCCCTCGAAAGCATCTTGCCGCGCTGTCCGCCTCGAACACGCGAGCAACTATGGGGACTTTGCGCGTTGCTTTCCTCTCGGGCGCTGTTCTTGAATTCCTCTCCACCTTATGCGTCGCGCTGGTCGCCGTTGAAGTCGGTATGCGCATGGTTTTCGGTAACGTCGATCTCTTCACTGGCCTCGCGGTCATCATGCTAGCCCCAGAGGTATTCGAGCCTCTTCGCCAGGTTGGTGCGCAATTTCATGCATCCGCGAACGGTGTCGCAGCAGCCGAGCGAGCCTTTGACATCCTCGAAACGTCCGCAGTCACTGATGAAGATTCACTGTCTCCCTCTACTCTCGACTCAATTGACTGGTCGAGGACACAGATCGTCATCCGCGATCTTTCGATTGCTGCTCGCGGTGTGTGGGCGCCTGCCTGTGCCAATGCCGTTGTCCTTCCGGGTAAGCTCAATGTTCTCATCGGGCCTTCGGGCGCAGGAAAGACCAGTACGATTTATGCGTTGATGCAGCTCATCGATCCAGATCACGGCGAAATTTGCTTGCGCAACCAGGACTCAGCCACAGATATCAATGTGCGTGAGCTTGCTCGTGAGCAATGGTGGAAGACCATCACCTGGGTGCCGCAACACCCCACTTTGATCCCTGGAACTTTGCGCGAGCAGCTTCCCCCGGCCTCGAATGATGATCTCGAGGCCGCAGCCTCCCTGTGTGCTTTCAGCGACGTTCTCGATTCGCTTCCTCTTCGGTGGGATACTCCCATTGGCCAGGGAGGGATTGGCCTATCCGTTGGGCAAAGACAACGTTTTGCCCTGACTCGCGCGCTTGTAGCAACCACGCCCATCGTGATTTTGGATGAGCCAACCGCGCACCTCGATGCCGCCAGTGAAGAAGTTGTTCTCCGCGCGATTGAAACCCTGCGCGGGCAAGGCCGAACGGTCATCGCTATCGCGCACAGGCAGGCGTTAATCGAGGCAGCAGATCAGATTATTCAGATCCACAGCATGCAGATGAACGAAGAAGAACTCGAAGAAGTGGAAGGAGGCAAGTAGTTATGCGGATCCTCACTCCTCAAGAACGTTCCTCCCTGCGCTGGGCTATTTCTTTGCTGCGCGTTGACAAATGGCGTTTTGTCTCTGCTCTCCTTCTTGCAAGTCTGGGCATTGGGTCCTCGATTGCACTTGGTGCCACTTCTGCTTGGCTTATTGCGCGTGCTTCCCAGATGCCCCCTGTTCTGGTTCTTTCTGTTGCCGCTACATCGGTGCGCCTCTTCGGTGTCTCACGTGCACTCCTGCGTTACATTCAACGCCTTGTCTCCCATCGAGTCGCTCTCGAGGGAATGGATCACCTTCGTCTGCACCTCTATGACCAAATTGCGCAGGCAGATCTGAGCCACGTCACTTCCCTGCGTCGCGGAGACCTTCTTGCACGCATCGGTTCCGATGTTGATGAAGTCGGCGACTTTATCGTGAAATCGGCTCTTCCGGCCGGGGTCGCAGCCATTGTTGGCTGTGGAACCGTCGGGGCCCTGGCGCTCTTATCACCGGGGGCGGCAGTGATCTTGGCACTGTGTCTTATCGCTTCGGGTGTGCTCGCTCCTCTTGTCACCGCTCGCGCACAACGAGCTGCCCAAGTCGAAGGTATTGAGGCACGTAGCTCTTTGAGTTCTGCCCTTGTCACACTTATTGACGGTTATGACGAGTTGGCGATCAATGGATTGGTCGGCCGCGCTCAGGCAGAGCTTGAACGCGCTGAGGACCGTATTGAGTCCTCACGAAAGGGCGCAGCGCGCGCCTCCGCTTGGGCTCAGTTCATTGATCGAGCAGCAATGGGATGCGCCGTTGTCGGAGCCTTGCTCGTAGGGATCCCCAGCGTCAACGCTCAGATCCTCAGTGCGGTGGCTTTAGCCGTTATTGCACTCACTCCCCTGTCTTCTTTCGAAGCATCCTCTCAAATGAATTCCGCTGTCGCCCAGCTCGTGCGTTCTGCACAGGCAGCAGCGCGCATTGATGAACTCATCGGGCCCAGGGCTCTTCTATCTGCAAAGAATGCTGGCCAAGAAACAGCTGACTCCACGCAAGGCGCCCACGCGGCCTCGGGAAAGCACAAGGAAACGATCACGCCAGAAATGGTGAGCTCGCCGCTTCTGCGTGCTGAAAACCTCTCGATCGCGTGGCCGAATAGCCCCGAGCTTGTTGAAGGACTCGACCTCGAAGTCGAGCGTGGACGGTCCATAGCAATTGTCGGCCCCTCGGGGATCGGGAAAACAACACTTCTCTACACTCTTGCGGGTCTCATTCCGCCGCGAGAGGGAAGCCTTACCCTCAACGATGTCAGTCTCATGGACATTCCCCACCAGGAGAGCTCATCAGTTCTCCAAGTGACCGCTGAAGATGCCCATATTTTCGCGACAAGCATTTTTGAGAACCTCCGCGTCGCAAACCCAGATCTGGACAAACAACAGGCCCTCGACTTACTCAGCGCAGTCGGCCTCGAGCAGTGGTGCGCTTCTTTGCCGGAGGGAATCGATACCCTCATCGGCGCCGGCGCGACTGGAGTTTCCGGTGGAGAGCGCCGCAGACTCTTGGTCGCACGAGCTCTTGCTTCCCCGGCGCCTATCATTCTCATTGACGAGGCCAGTGAGCATTTGGATCCCCAATCAGCCGACGCGCTCATGCGCACTTTGGCGCAACGTACCCGTCAGCGTGGTTTGCTCATTGTCACGCACCGCTTGAGTGCTCTTCAACTGGCCGATGAGATTATCCTGATGGGGTATCCCGATGGAGATCCTCGCAAGCGCCCAGCACAGATCATTGCGCGAGGAACTTTCGAGCAGCTCGCCCAAAACAACGAGCACTTCCGTTGGGCACTGAGTCAGGAGGACCAATGAGCCCGGAGAGGACCGACTCTCGACTTCTTGAGGCTGCACTCGATGTGACCTCAAGCCTCGACCTCCAGCGAATTCTGGAAAACTTCGTCGAACGCGCATGCGCATTAACCGGTGCACGCTACGCAGGATTGTCGGTTCTCGACACGTGGGGTGATACGACAATGTCCGTCGAATTCGGCGATGCCCCCGCAGGAAACGCCTCGCCGGACCAGCTTCCCGGTGAGCTCGTCGAGCGTATTACCGACGAGGGCTACGTTATTTTGAACGATCCGAGCCTGCTTGAAAACCTCCCGGGTTTCGAGAATTTCCTCGGCGTTTCAGTGACTTTCCAAGGCCAGGTCTACGCCCGCCTGTATTTGGTTAATCGCCTGGGAGGATTTGGACTGAGCGCGCTACGCATTGTCCAGACGCTAGCCTCGGCCGCGGGAATTGCTGTTGAAAACGCTCACCTGTATGCAGATGCTCGACGACGCGCCAGGTGGATCCGCGCTTCCCAACAGCTCACGACTTCGATGCTTGAGGGCGCGGATGAAGAAGAAGGCCTTACTCTGATTGCCCAGACCGTTCGCGAGGTTTCGCAAGCAGATACGGCGATTATCGTTCTGCCTTCGGTCAAAGACACGTGGGCTGCGGAAATTACCGATGGGCATCACGCGGATCGTCTTCTCGGCGTAATGTTCCCACCCGAGGGCCGCGCAATGTCGGTGCTTAATGAGGGAACCGGCATGATCGTTGATTCCCTCGCCCGCGCTCAGACTATGCGTATCCCTGAGTTCACTGAATTCGGCCCTGCGCTTTATGCTCCTCTACGCGGGAGAGGAAAGCCTGCGGGAGTCCTCATTTTGCTCCGCTTACCAGGCAAACCAGAATTCGACTACTCCGAACTTGCCCTCGCTGAGTCCCTCGCTGCTCAAGCTGCTCTTGCTTTGGAACTTGCTTCAGCGCGTCACGCGGAAGACGTCGCTTCCCTTCTGGATGAGCGCGACCGTATCGGTCGGGATCTTCACGATTTCGCAATTCAACAGCTCTTTGCTGCGGGAATGCAGTTGGACGCTACCAAGCAAAAAGTTAGCGAAGAGCAGCTTGAGGTCAGCGAAGTCATTCACGCCCTTGACCTCTCCTTGGCGTCCATTGACGAGGCCGTGCGCCAGATCCGCGCAATCGTCCACAACCTGCGTGAACCAGATTCCAATGTGGGTCTAGTGGAGCGTATTCGTCGAGAGTCCTCGCTCTCGCGTTCTTTCTTGGGTTTTGCCCCCTCGCTGTTGATATCCGTTGATGGTCAAGCCGTCAACGAGCAAGCAGAGAGCGAAGACTGCCTCGTGGAATTGGTGGATTCCAGGGTCGATGACTCACGAAGTGATGACGCGGTCGCCGTCGTTCGAGAGGGACTGTCAAACATTGCCCGTCATGCTCACGCAACGGCTGGCGCTGTCAGTGTTGACCTTCACGGAGACACGAACTCAGGTAGCCTCACGGTGTCCATCGCAGACGACGGGGTTGGAATCGACCCTGAACACACGAGAAATTCAGGGCTTGCGAATATGGCAGAACGCGCGCGTCTGAACGGTGGAACATTCACGTTGGGGACAGGTTTAGAGGGGAAAGGCACCAGGATCACCTGGCGCGTCCCCCTGTCCTAAACAAGGCTTTCAATTACGCCAAGCGGCGGCGCGCTGGCCGGCAACCCACGCTGCTACTTGGGTTCGGCGTTGCAACCCCATCTTCGAGAGCAGCGACGTGATGTGGTTCTTGACGGTCTTTTCAGCGACGCCAAGCTTTGCGCCGATCTCTCGGTTCGACAGTCCGTCCCCGATCAGTTCCAAAACTTTGCGTTCCGAAGGAGTCAGATCAGCCGTCGGATCGTCGTGATCTGCGCGCCGACGCGTCAGCGTGCGCTCATCCAGAAGAATACGCCCCTGTGCCACGGCCTTAATGACATCGGTGATTTCCGCACCTCGAACGGTCTTCAGGACGTAGGCACGTGCCCCCTTGGCAAGGGATTCAGCCAAGGCCTCGTCATCATCAAAGGAAGTCAGAACGATCGGACGGATCTCGGGGTTTGTCTGCCCGAGGGATTCCATGATGTCGATCCCCGTCCCGTCGGGGAGTTGAAGATCAACAAGGATGACATCAGGACTGACCAATTGCGCTCGACGCAAGGCGTCTTGGACCGTTCCAGCTTCTGCAACAACTTCAAGGTCATCTGCACGATCGACGATTTCCGCGATACCTCGGCGGACAATCTCATGATCATCGACGATCATGACGCGGATGGGAGTTTCAAATGCTTCTTCTGTTTCAGCCACGGGCTTCTCCTTCTGTTTTCTTCCGCGAGCGCTGCCTGGTCAGACGGGCAACAGCGTCCGCAGCAGCAGCATTTTCAGCATGTTTCTTTGAGGATCCGACGCCCTGGCCAACCTGCTCAGTTCTCGAGGCGACGTGCGCATGCGCGGTAAACACCCTCTGGTGGTCGGGGCCTTCGCCCTCCACCTCGTAGGTGACTGCCCCCATATCGTGGGTGAAAGCAAACTCGGTGAGAGTCGTCTTCCAATCCTGCTCTGCAGCGCGTTCGACCGCGTGTACGAGAAGGAAACCAAGGTGACGCAAAATCGTCTCTCTGGCACCTTCAAGCCCAACACTTAAATAGGTTGCTCCAACGAGAGCCTCAAAGGTATCGGAAAGAATCGAGTCCTTGTCGCGTCCTCCGTGCGTGCTTTCCCCACGGCCAAGGTAAATGTACTCCCCCAGTTCGATGTGCCTTGCAGCTTGCGCAAGAGGCTCCTGAGACACGGTTGCGGCACGCATCCGTGACAGCTCAGATTCAGGTACGTCGACGTGGCGATGGAAGAGTTCATCGGCAATAACGATGGAAAGAACAGAGTCTCCCAAGAACTCCAAACGCTCGTTATGCGCGATGCCCCCTGCCTCGTTTGCGTAGGAGCGGTGAATGAGCGCAAGGTCCAAGAGATCTTGGCGTACCGGGGTCCCCCATGCTTCAAGCAGGGTATCGGTTTGAGGGCGCGGCGGAACCGGGAGTTTCGATCGGCGAGCCATCAGTTCTCATCCTGGTGCGAGAGCTGATCAAAAAGCCCCGCGAGCCCTGCAAGGCGCGGATCAATCACGACGTGCTCGTGGTCTTCGGGCAGATCCTCCCACTTTTCTCCGCACCCCGGGCACAGTCCCTGGCAATCGGGCTTGCACAGTGGCCGGTCTTCCATCAAAGTGACGATCCCATCGCGCACAATCGACTCGATATCGATCGTATCTTTTGCCGAGATCGTCAGGAAGTCATCGGCTTCTTCATCGTTTTCCTGGCGAAGGCGCTGGGCAGCTTTGGGCTCGAAGAATAGCTCATCAATATCGACGCTGTGGTGACGATGCACCTCGTCAAGGCAACGTACGCATTCACCTTCAAGGTCGACGTCAGCGTGTACACGCACCAAAACACCATCATCAACCGAGGTGATTGCAACATCAATAGGAAGCTCACTGCCCGGAGCAACACGCATGATGGAGGTCCCCAGGTCCTCGGGGACTTCCCACATCAGCTCATAGTCGCGCATTGATCCCGGCGAGCGAGAAAGATCGCGCAGGGAAATTTCTAGAGGACGTTCATTCATGTTCTAAAGTCACATTCGTCAAATCACGACCATTGCGCTCGGCAATGGCGCGCCGACCGGCATCGGTGCGGCGTTGGAGTTCTTGGAGCAGCGAGGACAACTCGCTGAGCGAAGCCGAGGCGTACTCATCAGCGCCGGTACGCATCTGCTTTTCCTGGGCACGAGCCTGCGAAACGATCTCACGCGCACGTTCCTCGGCCATCTGCTTGATGTTTTCGCTTGAGATCAAGCGCTCCGCTTGGGCGTTCGCATCGGCCAGCGTATTTTCTGCATCCGATTGTGCCTGCGCGCGAACTCGAGCTGCTTCTTCCTCGGCCTTTTCACGGGTACGCTGCGCTTGCTCTTCAGCCTCGGCGACCAGCTGGTCCGCCTTCTCACGGGCCTCGTCGATTGTCGAACGAGCACGCGCGTTCGCCTCGGCAATAGTTGTTTCCGCAGCTGAGTCAGCACGCACCAGCACGGCGTCGGCATCGGCCACAACCGCATCCGCAGCCTTCAAATCATCGGGAAGAGCTTCACGTGCTTGGTCAAGAAGATCCAATAGCTCAGCTCGGTTAACCATAACGGACGCCGAAAGCGGGACTGCACGCGCAGCTTCAAGGAGATCTTCAATTCGATCCAAAGCAGCAATGACGGTCGAGGGACCGTAGACTGTCTGGTCCTCCCACTGCTGCGCCGAATCCGCCTGCTCGTCGTGGGTCTCAGTCATTGTGTCCTCCTGTTGCTCGATGCGCGTACACTACGTCTCTATTTTCTCCCCACAGAGTCAAAACTGAGGAAGGAACATACCGAGAAACATCCATTCCCCAGCCAAAAAGTTCACGCACCAATGACGAGGAGACATGCTGATAGCGCGGATCGGTAGGAATCCACAGTGTTTCTACCCCACCGATTTCCCTATTCGTTACGGCCTGAGTCATCTCGGAGTCCATATCCGCGCTGGTGCGAATCCCCTTCACGACTACGTCGACATCATTTTCAGCGCAAAAATCAACAAGCAGTCCGCGCATCGGGAGAACCTCAACATTGGGCAGATGAGCAACCCCCGCTCTAGCGCTTTCAAGCCGGCATTTCATTTCGCTTGCCGAGGCCTTGGCCGGGTTCACCCCGACCGCAACGATCACGTGATCCGCAATGCGCGAAGCGCGCGTAATGATGTCGAGGTGTCCCACTGTAAGGGGGTCAAAACTCCCTGGAATAACGGCTTTCATTCGCTCTCGTGGTCCTGTTCGTCAAGTGGAGGCGCAAGGAAAAAGACTCGTGTTTCTCCCCAGTCCCTGCGGTCTTCACACATCAATCCCTCTGGAATCTCAACTTCGGGAGAACGCGTCGATCGTTCTACAACGATGGAGGCATCTGGAGAACATAAAGGAAGCAGGGCTTTGAGGAGTTCAGTGACGTCCTGGCTTGCCTCGTCATAGGGTGGATCGATAAAGACTAGGTCAAATGAACCGCTCAGGCGATTGGAGACCGCAGAAAGAGCATCTGCGCCAATGATCAGCGCTTCGGGCGCAAGTGGAAGGTTCTTCTTTAAAGTGCGAATTGCTGCCGCAGATGAGTCCACTAAGGTTAGGGACGCTGCTCCCCGCGAGATGGCCTCGAAACCCAAAGCGCCGCTTCCCGCATACAGATCAA
Organism: Actinomyces marseillensis; assembly: GCF_900155605.1. GTDB lineage: Bacteria > Actinomycetota > Actinomycetes > Actinomycetales > Actinomycetaceae > Pauljensenia > Pauljensenia marseillensis. Next base: position 1,724,055 of record NZ_LT707420.1, read on the forward strand.
GGACTCTTGCATCTTCAATGACACCCATGTGCTCGAGACGCGAAAAAATTGCCTCACGCACACGTTCGGAGGTCGGCCGAGTCCCTGAAGGAGGAACCTGGAGGATTCGTCCTTTCAAAGTGCCAGCAATAATTCGAGTCATGGTTTAAGACTACGTTAGCTACGCTCCATCCACACGAGCTCTTCGCTTGAAGCGTCATTGAGAGCTTGTCGCAACGCGGCGTGTTCACTCAGCTCGGGATCAGCGGCAAGAAGCTCCTGCGCACACGAACGTGCCTCCTCAATAATCTCTCCGTCGCGAACGACGCTTAAGAAACGCAGGCGAGAAGATTTTCCAGACTGAGCCGATCCCAAAACATCCCCTTCCCTACGCAGCGCAAGATCGGCCTCGGCAAGGACAAAGCCATCTGTCGTTGAAGCGAAGGCATCGAGGCGTTTGGCAGAAGTATCGGTGATCGCACTGGGGTGAACTGCCATGCACACACTTGCTCGAGCGGAGCGCCCAACGCGCCCGCGCAATTGATGGAGCTGAGAAAGGCCGAACTGTTGCGCGTCCAAGATGATCATCATGGTCGCCTCCGGAACGTCGACTCCGACCTCGATGACGGTAGTAGCCACAAGAATCGGGCATTCACCGCTAGCGAAGGCACTCATGATGGCTTCTTTATCCTCGCTACTGTCGCGCCCCGTCAAAGCTGCCGTACCAATCCCGCGCAGGGCATCGTTCGTGGAGAGGGAGAGCAAGGTTTGGGAAACTGAGGCAAGGGGAACAGAAGACTCAGAATCGAGCAGCGCATCGCTCGTATCAGAGTCATCAATGCGGGGACAGACGATATATACACGTCCGCCTCCGTCGATCTCCTCACGAGCGCGCTGCCACATTCGTCTCATCCACGACTCATTGCCCGCGTCAACAACGTAGGTGGCTACAGGCTGACGGCCCTTGGGCAGTTCCTTCATGACGGTCACATCTAGGTCGCCGAAAATCGTCATGGCGACGCTTCTTGGGATCGGAGTAGCAGTCATGACTAGCTGATGGACTAGGAGCCCATCATTTCGGCTGTCTCGAAGTGCATCGCGTTGGCGCACACCGAAACGGTGCTGTTCATCAATCACTGCAAGGGCTAGGTCCGCAAAGAGATTACGAGCAAAAAGCAAGGCGTGGGTGCCGACGACAATGAGCGGAGTCCCAGAGGCAAGTAAGCGTTCAATTTCGCGTCTAGCCGGAGCAGGTGTCGAGGATGTCAGAAGGCGCAGGTCGATTGAAAAACCTGCCTTTTCAAGAGGTGCAAGCAGTGCACGCAAAGAATCCACGTGCTGCTTCGCTAAAACTTCGGTGGGAGCAAGAAGAGCACCCTGATGCCCGGCGGCGACGACTTGGATAAGTGCGGCCAATGCGACGACAGTTTTCCCAGAACCGACGTCTCCTTCAAGGAGACGCTGCATGGGGTGAGAATCTGCCAATCCCGCACTGATCTGCTCAATCGCATGCTTTTGGGAATCGGTCAAAGTAAAGGGAAGAGAGGACAAGAAGGCAGTCAATTCAGGCGACGAGTGCGGCGAGACGCAAGCCTGTATCGCGTTGTTGCCTAGACGTCTGTGCGCGAGAAAAGCCTGGAGGATAAAGGCTTCCCTCCACCGCAAGTTCTTCTTCGCTCGTGCCACTTCTTCGTCACTTGTTCCTTGGTGAAGAAGGAGGAGTGAACGGCCAAGGGGATCGATATCGTAGCGCGTGCGGATACTATCCGGAATAGGGTCTGGGATTGAATCGAGCTCAATCGATTCAAGGAGAACAGCAATCGCTCGGGCGATCACCCACGAGGTGATACCACCTTTAGAGGAATAAATGGGGATCGGGCGATGGGATCTCTCGCGAAGGGAACGATCATCTTGATCGTCTTCGACTCCCTCGAATTCGGGATGCACCAGCTGCAGATTCCCCCGATATGATCCGACCTTCCCGGCGAAAAGAAAGTATTCTCCCGGTTGAAGCAGGCGTTCATGAACGCTGAGCTTGTAGGGATTTGCAGCAAAGAAGGTGGCACTCATCTGGCTTGTGCCATCCGTGAGGAGCACTTCAAGGCGCACTCCTGCCCGCGAGCGATTCGGGATCAGGCGAGTACTGACGACTTCCGCCAAGATTGTGACGTCTTCACCGCTGCGCAAAATATGCATGGGGGTCAGCGCACCCCAGTGGTAGTACCGCCTCGGCGCTTCAAGAAGCAGGTCTCCGACAGTATTGATCCCTGCCTTCTCAAGTTTCTTCGCGAGCTTGGCAGGAAGGCGCAGATTCAGCGGGGCATCAAGCGGATTCACGACAGGGCCTGCACAAGAGAATGCACCTGGGGAGAAGCGTCGATAACCTCAAGATCCGCACCGCTCACTTCGAGGTTTAATCCGTCTAAGAGCTGACGCAGCACGGCGATAAGAGTGCCCGAGTCTTCACTACCGGCTAGGAGAGCCCACCGAGAAGGAGCGTAGGTGATAAGTTCTTGAACAGCACGTGAGATGTCCTCGACTTGCCAATCCGCTTCGATCGGCCTGGAATGCTGGGCGAGTAATGCGCTTTGCGCGTTTTCTTCAACAAGCGCGCAAAGCCTTGGAGCCACTTGCCGTCCCCCGGGCTGGGGAACGAAAAGGGGTGCGCAGGCGCGACTGACCGCGAGCGCTTCCAATTCATTGTGCGACGAGGCGATGAGAACGCTCAGTTCCGGCTCTGCGCCCAGGCGCTCGTAAGACACGCTGATCCTCTGCGCCAAAGCAAGACAGTCACGATCACTAGGAACGATCAATTCCACACCACTGGAGGCACAGCGGGCGGGCTGGACTAAGGCTTCGAGGTCTTCAAGCTGAGGGTCGAGGAACACGTGCGCACCGCACAGTGCAAGGTCTTCAACCATTCCGGGGATGCGAGTGCAAGCCACTACTGCAGCGCGTTCTACTCGGCGGATCGGCTGGCGCTCGAGGAGTCGGATCCCGCGGTGCGTCACGCCATCGGCCAAAGTATCGATACCGATTGTTTCGTCAGGCCGCGCATCGGCGACATGGAAACGCAGGGTACGTCCTCGGTGCGGGCGAACAGAAAGAGGTGCGGCAGTATCAATATGGAAGCGCCACTCCCCCAGCCCGAAGAGATCAGACTGACCGATCCACGAGTAGCGGGCGTTTAAAGCATCGAGGTGACGACAGTGCGCCTCACAATCGTCTTGAGTTCCTTGAAGAATCACGTCAACGGTGAAGGCACGATCGGGAGCGGGAGCGCTGGGACGCACGCGGCTCGCAGTTTGTCCGGCAAGTTCAGCAAGCATCGCGGCAAGAGACTCGAGCATTCCGAGATCATCGCGACATGCTGCGTCAAGAGCGCTGAGCATGAGTGCGACGACAGCGGCTCCTGCATCGATTGTTCCGGTCGAAGCACTGGTGGCCTCGACGAGGCCAAATTGCGCAGCGGCACAGAAGGCGGAGAGCTCCTCGGGAATTTCTGGCAGAGTATCTCCAAGTCCCATGAGCTCTGAGGAAGCTTCAGCGATCATCGCATCGAAGGCCGCGGTGTGACCGTTGATAGTTGAGGAGGCAGATGCGGTTGCGACGAGCATACGTCGCAGGCGAATGGGGGTGAGTTCTTGTTCTCCAAGAGCCACACGCCAAGACTGCAAGATGGAGACGATCAGTATTCCGCAGTGTCCCAAGGAAGCACGTACTCCGGCTTGGAGTGCGACATCCAGCCCGATAGATAAAGGATCGTCTTCGGGAAATCCACTGAGGGAATGGGCGAGGGCTTCAAAAGTGACTCGGGCGTTTGTTCCCGTATCGCAATCGCCACCGCCGACACCATCGAGGTCATCGATAAAAGGCGCAAGCTTTGTCATCTCGTCTGCTGCAATGCGAAAGCTGCGTGCGAGCACTCCAGAGTCTAAAGACACCACTTATCCTTTGATCGACGTCTTGTAACGTACTGTTGCCGGTTGAAGGGGATGATGACATTGTTTCGCGCCCACACACATGTGTGCCACCTGACACGCATATTTCCCCCGTGGACTTGGTTATTTGAGGCGAAATCAGATAAGGTGTCATAGTTGCCTGCGGTGACCTGTCACCAATGGCCTCTTGATCTTCAAGGTCAAGACAACTAATCGTGTAAGAAAAACCGAGGAGAACATCGTGGCTGCCGTTTGTGACGTGTGCGGTAAGGGACCCGGCTTCGGCAAGAGCGTGTCGCACTCGCACGTTCGTACCAACCGCCGGTGGAATCCGAACATTCAGCGCGTTCGCGCCCTGGTCGATGGGACGCCCAAGCGCCTGAACGTGTGCACCAAGTGCCTGAAGTCTGATCGAGTCGTTCGCGCTGCCTGATTCAGACTGAGATCGGCCGAGCTCGCTTTGCGAGTTCGGCCTTTTTCTTTACCTCTCCTACGACCGCCCCGCCTTTGGTCCCAGCCGCCATAGAATCAACCTGAGCAACCCCATTCCCTGAAAGTGCAGGTCAAAGACGGTTTGAGAGACAGAGGGACATTCTTCCCAGACGTTTTCCAGTAAATATGCATTTATTTGCTTGCTGCAGACCATGGACTCCACGAAGCATTTAGATAACGAGCCGCTATTCTAAAAGTGTTCACAGATGTTATATGTTTGGGAACACCATTTTGAGGGGGCATGTGCACTGATCGCACACCACCGGAATAGGGGGAAACCATGCAAAATAAGGTCCAGCTCATCACCTACGCCGACCGTTTCGGTGGTGACACGATTTCCTCGCTGACGGAAACACTGCGTCGGCATTTCTCGGGGGTATACGAAGGCGTTCACATTCTTCCCTTCTTCACCCCCTTCGATGGCGCCGATGCAGGATTTGACCCCGTCGATCACACCAAGGTTGATCCGAGGCTCGGATCTTGGGATGACGTTGCAGAACTGTCAAAGAGCCACGAAATCATGGTTGACACCATTGTCAATCACGTTTCCTGGGAATCAGAGCAGTTCCAAGACGTCATGAAGAACGGTGAAGACAGCCCCTTCGCCCCGATGTTCCTGACCTTGTCCAGCGTCTTCCCTGAAGGCGTGACCGAAGAAGAACTTGCTGGTATCTACCGTCCTCGTCCAGGTCTTCCCCTCACCCACTACACCTGGGGCAATAAGACACGACTGGTTTGGACGACTTTCACTCCACAGCAGGTTGACATCGATACCGATTCTGACCAGGGCTGGGGATACCTGATGTCAATCCTCGATCAACTCGGGGCAAGCCATGTTTCCTCAATCCGCCTCGACGCTGTCGGATACGGGGCGAAGGAAGCGCGTACATCCTGCTTCATGATTCCTAAGACCTTCAGGCTGATCGAACGGATCAAGGAAGAGGGCGCGAAGAGGGGCCTCGAAACACTTATCGAAGTCCACTCCTACTACAAGAAGCAAATCGACATTGCCAGCAAGGTCGATCGCGTCTACGATTTTGCCCTTCCTCCGCTCTTGCTCCACTCAATCTTCTCGGGCAGCGTCGATGCTCTTGAGCACTGGATCAACGTGCGTCCGAATAACGCCGTGACCGTTTTGGATACTCACGATGGAATCGGCGTCATCGACATTGGTTCAGACCAGCTGGATCGCTCCCTCAAAGGTCTGGTTCCCGATCCCGATGTTGATCGCCTCGTCGAAACGATCCACGCAAATACCCAAGGAGAATCTCGCGAAGCAACGGGGGCTGCGGCCTCGAATCTGGATCTCTACCAGGTCAATTCGACCTACTACTCGGCATTGGGCTGCAATGACCAGCATTACCTGGCAACTCGCGCGGTTCAGTTCTTCCTCCCGGGAATTCCCCAGGTCTACTACGTGGGTGCAATGGCCGGCGCCAATGACATGGAACTGCTCAAGCGCACCAATGTCGGGCGCGACATCAACCGCCACTACTACACGGCACAAGAGGTTGAAGAAAACCTCAAGCGTCCTGTCGTTCAGGCACTCAACGCTCTGTGCGCGTTCCGTAACACTCTTGCGGCCTTTGACGGAGACTTCTCCTACCAGCGAGATGGCGAAGTGCTGACGCTGGCGTGGGAAGGCGCCGGCACGAGTGCAAAGCTCACTTTCAATCCGGCCGCCCCGTCGGAAACCGGTTCTATTGCTTCGCTGTCGTGGACTGATGGCCAAGGCGAGCACACGACCGATGATCTTCTTGCCAATCCTCCCGTCGCTAACTAGTCATCCCCGAAGGAACTCATCATGGCTACAAGCACTCCTCAATCGAGGACAAAGCGAATCAAGCTCATTCGCTTGAGCATTGGTTTTACCTTGAGCGCGGTTGCCTGCGCGATCCCCTGGGTTGCCTTGACCTCCGTGATTTTACCGGCCGTTCTTGAGAACATTAACGCCGCTGGCAAAGAGTCGATGCTGGGTACGATCAACGCTGTTGGTTCCGTAGTCGCACTTCTTGCGAACGTTATTTTCGGTACTTTCTCTGATCTGACGCGTTCTCGCTTCGGTAAGCGCACTCCGTGGATCATTCTGGGCGGTTTGATTGCTGGTGGTGCAATGGCCCTGCTTGCACTGAACCAGAACTCCTTCCCGATGATCCTATTGCTGTGGTGCACCGCCCAGCTGGGATACAACGTCATGCTTGCTCCCTTTGTGGCAACAATGTCTGACCGCATCCCCGACGAGGTTCGAGGCACGATCTCGGGCTTCTACGGTGCAGGCATCGCCGCTGGACAGACCATTGGTAACCTTGTTGGCGCGCGCCTACTGAAAGTCGATAACGGGCTGACACACGGATGGCTCCTCGGTGCAGCCGTCTTCGCTGCTATCGGTATTGTCACCGTCATTATCTGGCCACGAGAAGGCGATAATCGGGGCGAATCTGATGAGAGCTTCTCAGCAAAGCGCATCCTCGAATCCTTCCGCCCGCCGAAGAACGCACCTGATTTCTACTACGCACTTGTTGGCCGCACCTTGATGATGGGCGGCTACTGGATGATCAACACCTACCTGCTCTACATTGCGCAGGATTACATCTTCGCTGGCCAGTCGAATGCAACCACGCTTGCAGCAGAGCTTATTGCCTCGATGGCACTGATCACTCTGGCTGTCTCACTGGTTGCAGCGCTGGGCGCTGGACCAATCACCGACCTCATCGGCCGCCGAAAACTCCCAGTTGCCCTGGCCAGTGTCATGTTCGCGATTGGCTCTGCAATGCCGCTGATCTTCCACTCTGCACTGGGTATGTACCTCTTTGCGGGAATCGCGGGCCTTGGCTACGGCGTGTACAACGCGATCGATCAGGCGCTCAATGTTTCGGTCCTTCCCAACCCCGACGAGGCCGGTAAGGACCTGGGAATTTTGAATCTGGCGAACACGCTATCGATGGTCGTTGGTTCTTTGATGACCTCTGCAATCGTCGTGATCGTCAAGAAGGTCACCAATACAACGACAACGCCAACCTCGGCCTACACGATCGTCTTCGTTGTTGCGATCGTTATCGTCTTGATTGCCGCATGGCTCATCATGCGAATCAAGAAGGTTAAGTAAGCCATAAACACAAATGCCCGGTGCGTCAGTTGCCTATTGAGCAACCGATGCGCCGGGCTTTTTATCGAGGCAGCAGCTGCTGAAGAACCCCTACTCCCCTACACGCGCGCGCTCTGCGACGCAAAGAGGCACATCGCAGCGGCGCTTGCAACGTTGAGGGACTCTGCCCGGCCGCTCATCGGAATCATCACCAGAGCATCGCATGCGGCCATTTCATCATCGCTCATTCCCTGTGCCTCGTTTCCGAAGACCCATGCATGGGTTTGAGCAAGCCAGCCGCGTCTTTCCCAGGCGGCATACGACATTAATGAGGTCAGGCTGTAGGCACCTTGCGCACCGGAAGTCCCGAGGATTGCAGCATTCATGCCGCGCAAAGTCTGGCAGGCCTCGCCAAAAGACGCAGCGGGGACGATGGGAAGATGGAAAACCGAGCCAGCAGAGGAGCGAATAACCTTTGGACTGGAAGAATCAACACTTCCCTTGACGCTGATAATTGCCCGAGCCCCCATCGCATCTGCGGTACGCATGATGGTGCCGACATTACCCGGGTCTCTCCCCTGAGCAATGACGACGAGGGTATCCCCACTTTGGATTTCGGGAAGGGACGTCTCAATTGCCTCTGTACGTGCAACTGCGCAAATTCCCTGGCTATCGCGGCTCAACGCTTCAGAGACCTCGTCACTGACTTCATGAACCCAGCGGCAGGCCTGCGTTGCCTCGGAAATAAGCTCGCTGTGTAGGCGCGCTGCAGATGCAGAGTAATACACGTCCTCAATGAAGGAGGAACGATGCCGGATTAGTTCACGAACTGCCTGCGGCCCCTCAACCAGAATTTTCCCGTGCTTGAAACGCGCCGAACGCCCGGCCAGAGCCGCGACTTTCTTCACGCGTTCAGCATGAGGATTATCGAGGATGGACGGGCGTTCAGAAAAGTTATTCACCGAAAGCTCAGGCCTTGGGGGCGTTCACGTCTGCCGGCAGAGCCTTCTTGGCGACCTCAACGAGAGCATTGAAGGTGGCAATGTCGTTGACGGCCAGTTCGGCCAGCATGCGGCGATCGACCTCAACGCCTGCCAGGTTCAGGCCCTGGATGAAACGGTTGTAGGTCATGCCCTGTGCGCGGGAAGCAGCGTTGATGCGCTGGATCCACAGGCGACGGAAATCGCCCTTCTTGGCCTTGCGGTCACGGTACGAGTACACGAATGAGTGCGTGACCTGTTCCTTGGCCTTGCGGTACATGCGCGAACGCTGGCCACGGTAGCCGGATGCCTGGTCAAGTACGGTGCGACGCTTCTTCTTGGCGTTAACAGAACGCTTAACACGTGCCATTTTCTAAATCTCCTTGTCGAAGGTGCGGGTCACTTGCCCAGCATGGAACGGACGCGCTTGACATCGGCGGTGGCCAGAACCTGATCGGTGGCCAGACGACGGGTCTTGCGGGAGGACTTGTGCTCGAGGAGGTGGCGTGCGCCTGCCTGCTCGCGCATGATCTTGCCCTTTCCGGTCAAGCGGAAACGCTTCTTTGCACCGGAATGCGTCTTATTCTTCGGCATTATTTTGATCCTTCTTCTTCCGGACGGGGGCTGAGCCCCTGCCTTCACTACTTCTGTGCATCAGCCTCTTGCGAGGCCGCACGAGCTTGGTCCTTACTGGCGCGTTCGGCGCGCTTACCGCGGCGTTCTTCACGCTCGGCTTCACGGCGCTTACGCTGCTCGTTCACCGCATCGGACTTGCGCTTCGTAGGCGCAAGAACCATGGTCATGTTGCGGCCATCTTGACGAGGCATAGATTCGACGGTGGCGAGTTCTCCCACTTCTTCAGCCAGACGCTGCAAGAGTCGGACGCCCGCTTCGGGTCGTGACTGCTCACGACCGCGGAACATGATCATGACCTTGACTTTGTCGCCGGCAGAAAGGAAACGCTCAACGTGTCCCTTCTTCACCGAGAAATCGTGGTCATCAATCTTCAGTCGGAAACGGATTTCCTTCAGCTGGGTGTTCGCCTGGTTACGGCGAGCATCACGGGCCTTCTGGGCCGCTTCGTACTTGTACTTTCCGTAGTCCATGAGTTTTGCAACCGGCGGCTTAGCGTCGGGTGCAACCTCGACCAGGTCGAGGCCCGCTTCTTCGGCAAGACGCAGTGCGTCTTCCACGCGGACAACACCAACCTGTTCTCCTCCGGGTCCCACGAGACGTACCTCGGGAACTCGAATCCGCTCATTGATGCGAGGCTCGCTAATGAGTGGCTCCTTCCACAGTCGTATCCGTGACACGAAAAATGCCTCCGTGCCACTGTGCGCACGAAGGCTTATCCCGGCAACAACATCCGTCCGGATGCTACCGTTTAACCCGATCCCCTGGCTCTACGTGGGCAACCCGGTCACCCGGGCGGGAATCAAGGTGGGAGAAACTCCGCTTGCACGATCGGGGCGAAATCCCCGATTGGTCGAAACAATCTTAGCAAAAGATTCCATTCAACGCGAAGGCCCTCCATAAGCCACAGCGATGGAATCTCTCACATGCTCGCCCTGTGATGCCCCTATCCGGCTAGTGTCCCCCAGCGCGGAACCCACTGAATATCATCAGCAACGGCTCTCAGACGCTTATTCGAATTCAGAACGTCGATCGTGTGCAAGACTCTTTCGCGCAACTGCGCACGATCCGCTTCTTCCACTGCTTGCGGATCAATGACGAGGCTGACCCTACATACACCCATTCCCGCATACTCGACGCTCAGATCAATAATCGATGAGCATTCATCCTGTGCCTGCCGGAAAAGAAGGTCCCGTAGTTCCTGATCTTTCCATGCTGGGAGCCAATGATCTCCCTGAGCAAGCGCGCTCGTTGCACTGCGAGGGATGAGAATATCGCGGCTGCTAGGATCCACGATAACCTTGCCTGCGCTCTCAACTAATGCAGCCAATGCGAGGCGGCGAAAGCTCAGCGCCATGGGACGAGCATTCGGGTCATACGCGCCCAGTGACTGCGCGGAGGTAAAGGCAGCAATCGCTGGCCCTGCCACCGTTTCAACGCGAAGAAATCCGACGGGATCATGTCCGGCCTCCCCCGCGTGAATCCCTGTCACCCGAGGATCTTCTTCAACGCGGATCGGGACAATTACGCGTTCGTTTTCGAAGGCATGAACCAGTGCCTCAAGCTGAGACGCACTACCGTCTTCACCGCTTTGAAGAGCCCGCGCGGTTGCTTCCAAGAGCTGACCAGAATCCTCACGGTTGTGAGAAGCCATCGCTAAGCGCTGAGCCAAACGGTTCTTCTGCGCCTCTCCGATATCCACCATCAACGCTTCCTGAACCACATGAAACGGCCTCGTTTGCCGCCTTTACCATCGGCTTGAATCGAATCGGGATAGTCTTCGGGAACCGTACGCCCAAGAAGTAAATCCTCGGTTGCCTGAGGCATTGCTCCAAGCAAAAGCCCCGCTGGAATATCGTCTTCACTATGGCCATTGACGTAGCGTTGAGCGGTAATTTGCCCCGAGACTCCCGGTTCGATTCCATCGCCCTCAACGAGCCAGGACATGATCGCAACTGCTCCATACTTCGAAAGTCGCGAGATCACAGAAGCAACCTTGTCGACCTCGGCGGGCATCGCTCGACGCCCAGTGAGCAGGACGTTCAGTTCGTCTTCTTGCGTCGTCTGGGTCTGCACGCGAAGCCAAACTCCCGTCCACGGTTTCAGACGGACCACGGCCTCGTGAATTCCGGAAAGGGCAAGAAGGGAATGCAAGGCCTCAGCGGAAGGAATCGGCGCGAGGATCAATGCGACGGAGAGCTTTCCCCCCTCAAGGTGAAGAGCCTCATCAACGGGAGTATCAAGATCATCAGTGGCTGGGTTCTGGCTGGCCGCCGCATCTTCCGGCATACCGCCCGCGTCCAAATCGGTTTCCATGCCTGCGACTAGATCGCGAAATTGTGCATCGAGATCCCGATTCTGGTCTTCAGACACAGGGCCCTCCCACTTCGTGTTGATTACTTGGCCTATCGTATCGCGTGCGCGGCGCGTGTGATAATACGAAGCAAAGAGAAGACTTTGGAAACGTAGGAGTCTATATGTCATCGGTCCCCACAATCGAGGTTCGCGGGGCTATCCGCCTTGGACAGTTCCTGAAACTTTCTGGCCTTGTTGAAGATGGGGCCGAGGCACGCGAACTCATCCAAAGTGGTGATGTGTGCGTCAATGGCGAGGTAGAGACTAGGCGCGGACATGCCCTTGAGGATGGAGAACTCGTCGAGCTTCACACTGCCATGGGGACCTACGCGGCGCGCGTGAGCGTCGTCGATTAAGCGACGAGGCCACCGGCCACCACGCAAAGATGCCGCACTCCCCCATTGGCGGCGTTTTCTACCGGGTTTCGTACGATCAGTGCGAGGTCAGCACGCCATCTGCTCCGACAACCGCCTTCACGTGGCTAAAGAAGGGGCCTGATTGCGTCACTCGAAGTGAAGAGTCCAGCTCAACGATGGTGACGCGTCCGGGTTCACGCAGGTGTAGTCGCACGGGTGACGACCCGGGGAAAGTCTCTAGGACTTCCTTGAGTTCACGCAAAAGCTCAGGTGTGCAGCGCGATGCTGCCAGTTCCAGGTCAAGGGGAACATTACCGTCCTCGCGCAATTCCAGAATATTCATGGACTGCCCGTAGATCGATACCTGTTCGTCACGCGTATTGACGCGTCCCTCAATCTGAACAACCAAGTCGGGAGCAAGGAAAGTCTGGACAGTTTCATAGGCGCGGGGGAAGAAGAGTACTTCCACTGAACCGCTCAGGTCTTCAATCGTTGCAATTGCCCAAGGATTGCCCTGCTTCGTGACCTTTGTTTGGACCGCGGAAACCAATCCCGCGATCTTCACCGTTCGGTCGACCATGGATTCTTCCCCACCGACGATCTGCGCAATTTCGACGTCTTGGTGTCTCTCCAGCGCGCCTTCGAGGCCTCGCAGCGGGTGGTCTGAAACGTACAATCCCAGCATCTCACGTTCTTCGGCGAGCTTTTGGCGGCGGTCGAATTCAGGCAGATTCGGGATTTCGATGGCCAGTGAAGAACCCGGCTCATCTCCCATCCCCATGCCGCCGAAAAGATCAAACTGCCCGATTGCCTCGTTGCGCTTGAGGTCGATCACTGCATCCACGGCCTCGTCGCAGCGGGCGAGAAGCGAACGGCGGGTGTAGCCAAGCGAGTCGAAAGCTCCCGCACGAATCAAGGACTGAATGGTGCGCTTATTACACACAACCTGGGGAACCTTGTCGAGGAAGTCTTGGAAGTTGGTGAACTTTCCCTTTTCCTTTCGGGTCTCCACGATGGCATCAACGACGTTGGCTCCAACGTTTTGGATAGCGTTCAAACCGAAACGAATATTCTGCCCATCAGGAGCAAAGGTTCCCATCGAATGATTGACATCCGGAGGAAGCACCGTGATGCCCATGTGACGGCATTCCGCCAAATAGAGAGCACGACGGTCCTTGTTGTCCTTCGTTGAGGTCAGCAGGGCTGCCATGTATTCGGTCGGATAATTCGCTTTCAGGTAAGCAGTCCAGTAGGACACCAAACCGTATGCCGCAGAGTGTGCCTTGTTAAAAGCGTAGGCAGAGAAAGGAACAACGACGTCCCACAGAGCTTGAATCGATTCCTCGGAGTACCCGTTATCGATCATTCCTTGGCGGAAGCCCTTGAACTGTTGGTCCAGAACTTCCTTCTTCTTCTTACCCATGGCCTTACGCAGAATATCTGCCTGGCCCAGAGAGTAGCCTGCCAGCTTCTGGGCAATCTGCATGACCTGTTCCTGGTAGACGATCAGACCGAAAGTCGTTCCAAGAATGTCTTCGAGTGGCTCCGCAAGCTCGGGGTGAATAGGGGTGATCTCTTGACGCCCGTTCTTACGCAGCGCGTAATTCGTATGGGAATTCGCGCCCATGGGCCCCGGGCGATACAGCGCACCGACAGCCGAGATATCTTCGAAGTTGTCGGGTTTCATGAGCTTGAGAAGATCGCGCATACCACCGCCATCAAGCTGGAAAACACCCAGAGTGTCTCCGCGTCCCAATAGCTCGTAGGTTGCCGGGTCATCCAGCGCCACATGGTCTAGATCTGGATCTTCTTTCCCATTGAGCTTGATGTTCTCCAAAGCATCTGAGATGACAGTGAGGTTTCTCAGGCCCAAGAAGTCCATCTTGAGCAGGCCGAGCCCTTCACAGGTCGGATAGTCAAACTGCGTAATGATTGCGCCGTCTTGCGGACGTTTCATGATCGGGATGATGTCCGTCAGCGTATGCGAAGACATAATGACAGCACAGGCGTGCACACCCCACTGACGCGTCAGTCCTTCAAGGCCCAGGGCATATTGGACGACCTCGTGAATATCCGGGTTCTCTTCGTAATACTTACGGAACTCCGCCGCCTCGGCGTAGCGCTTGTCATTCTCGTCGAAGATGCCCGCAACAGAAATGTCCTTGCCCATGACCGATGGCGGCAGGGCCTTCGTCAGCTGCTCCCCCACTTTGAAGTCACGCCCCAAAATACGCGCGGAGTCCTTCAAAGCCTGCTTCGTCTTGATTCGACCGTAGGTAACGACCTGAGAAATACGGTCTTCGCCGTACTTTTGCTTGACGTACTCGATGACTTCATCGCGACGACGTTCGTCAAAGTCAACGTCGAAGTCGGGCATCGAAATACGTTCGGGGTTCAAGAAGCGTTCGAAGATGAGCCCGTGGTTGAGGGGGTTGAGCTCCGTGATCTTCATCGCGTAGGCGACCATGGATCCTGCACCGGAACCACGGCCCGGCCCCACGCGGATTCCTTGGCTCTTCGCCCAGTTGATGTAGTCCGCAACCGTCAGGAAGTAACCGGGGAACCCCATCTTGATGATGACGTCTTCCTCGTATTCAGCTTGCTTACGCACAGCATCCGGAATTCCCTTCGGGAATCGCTCCTGAAGTCCCTTTTCAACTTCCTTGATGAACCACGAGGTCTTGTCTTCCCCTTCGGGCACCGGGAAGTCAGGCATATACGAGGCGCCTTCCGCGGTGGTACGGAAGTGAACCTCGCATCTTTCGGCAATCTCAAGCGTCGAATCACAGGCTTGGGGCAGCTCTTTCCAGATCGAGCGCATTTCTTCGGAGGGACGGATGTAGTAGCCATCGCCGTCAAATTTGAAGCGATCAGGGTCAGAGATTCGCGACCCCGAGTTAATACACAAGAGCGCGTCTTGGATCCCGCGGTCTTCTTTCTTCACATAGTGCGCATCGTTGGTCGCTACCAGCGGAGCATCCATGAGCTTGGCTAGTTCGAGGAGCTGCTTTTGGGTACGGCGTTCAAACTCAATCCCGTGATCCATGACTTCGACGTAGAAGTTCTCGGGTCCGAAAATATCGCGTAGTTCCGCGGCCTCCGCCACGGCCTCGTCCCATTGCCCCAAACGCATGCGGGTCTGCACAGCTCCGGAGGGGCAGCCGGTGAAGACAATCAATCCTTTGTGGAAGCGCTCGAGGAGTTCTTTATCTGCGCGCGGCCACTTACCGAATTGTCCGTCTACCGAGGCATAGGATCCCAAGCGGAAAAGATTGTGCATTCCCTCGGTTGAGTAGGCGATCAACGTGAGGTGATTGTAGGACCCCGAGGCCGATACGTCGTCCGAGCGCTGCCAGGGCTCACCCCAGGTGACTTTTTGGCGATCAAAACGAGAGGTCCCGGGGGTCACATAGGCTTCGAGTCCGATGATGGGCTTAATGCCGGCTTTCGTTGCTGCGTCGTAGAACTCATAGGCACCAAAGAGGTATCCGTGGTCGGTCAGACCAATTGCGGGCTGCCCCAAACGTACGGCTTCTGCCACCATCGGTTTGATTCGCGCAGCTCCATCGAGCATCGAGTATTCCGAGTGATTGTGCAGGTGCACGAACGAGTCCACAGGTGCCATGTTTCCAGTCTAGTGTTTCTCTTCAGGCCGTACTGATTGAATCGAGAGTTCAAGCCTTAGGCTTCACGCAAAGTATCAAGAGCTCTTTGAAGGTCATCCGGGTAAGGCGCGCGGACCGTTACGGGAAGTTGAGTGCGCGGATGGGTGAAGCCGAGTTCAACGGCATGAAGCCATTGGCGTTCCAAGCCAAGTTCTTCCGCCTTCGTCGGATCCGCCCCGTAAAAAACATCTCCGACGCAAGGATGCCCGACAGCCGCCATGTGAACACGAATCTGATGGGTACGTCCGGTTTCCAAGTGGACTTCGAGCAGGGCCGCCCCCGCCATCAACTCGAGGGTGTCATAGTGCGTGACTGCGTGTTTCCCCCCGTCGATCACGGCCATCCGCCACTCACGTGAAGGATGGCGGCCAATGGGAGCATCGATCGTTCCCGAGGCCGGATCGGGATGCCCGGCAACGACCGCGTGGTAGATCTTTCGGACTGTGCGCTCTTTGAATGCGCGCTTCATGACCGAGTAGGCGAGTTCCGATTTAGCCACCATCATCGCACCTGAGGTTCCCACATCGAGTCGGTGAACGATTCCCTGACGTTCAACAGGACCGTGTGTCGTGATGCGATATCCCGCTGCTGCAAGGTTGCCTACAACGGTCGGGCCCGTCCAGCCGGGACCAGAATGAGCAGCAACCCCGACGGGTTTATTCACAACGACGATGTCATCGTCGTCATAGAGAATATCCATGCCAACAACGGGAGTTACGGGAACTTCCGGATCTGGGATGGTGATTTCGAGGAGGTCATTTTCGCCGAGCTTGAGCGACTTCGAGGCTGGATTCCCATTGACTCGAATATGTCCTTCAAGGATCAGGTCACTGCATCGCGAGCGTGAGAGTCCAAGAATTCGCGAAAGAGCTGCGTCAATACGCTCTCCCACGAGAGCGTCAGGAACAGGCATGAGGCGGGTTTCAGGCATGATCAGTGAGCGCGCTACGTTTGGGTCCGACAAAGCTACCGATAAAGAGAAGGATGACAGCGCAGACAATCCAAATATCGGCAACGTTCCCGATGAACCAGTTCCCGTAACCAATGAAATCAACAACGTGTCCGTTACCCCAGCCTGGGTTTTGGATAAATCGATCGATGAGGTTACCCGCTGCCCCGCCCAGGAGAAGAGCGCAACCGAAGGCAAGGAAGCGCGAGCGAACGCGGGGAAGATACATGATGATTGCAGTAACGACGACGCAGGCAATGCATGTGAAGATGATCGTCGTGTGAGATCCCAGTGAAAACGCAGCGCCCGGATTGGCGGTCAGTTCAAGGCGGAGAAAAGATCCCAGAAGCGGACGAACAGTGCCGTCTCCTAGATTCTTCTGTGCCCAAAACTTCGAGGCTTGATCGAGTGCGATTGCAAGGATTGCAATGACGTATGCCCAGATGAGTATCGCGCGGTTATTTTTCTTCACATAAAGATTATGACGGTGACGCCGCTCAGGCGCCACCGTCATAGAGAAGATAACGGATGTCTAAAAGACAATCAGTTCTGCGTACCGGCGTTTACTTCCTTGAGCAGGCCCTCGAGGTGGTCACGCAGGTTCGCACGGTATTCGGCTTCGAAGGAACGAAGCTCGTTGATCTTTCCTTCGAGCAGCGAACGCTCCTGATCCAGCTGGGAGAGGATGTTCTGGTGCTGGTTCTGAGCATCAGCGATGATCTCATCGCGCTTAGCGTTGGCGTCAGCAATGATTCGGTCGGACTCTTCGCGACCATCGCGCACGTATTCGTCGTGGACGCGCTGAGCCAAAGCGAGCATCGAGGTTGCAGACTCTGCGCTCTCCGGGGTCGCGGGAGCGACAGGAGCGGCAACAACAGTCTCGGTGACAGACGCTGCGGGGGCAGGTGCCTCTTCGACGACGGGTTCGGGTTCTTCGGGTGCCGTGAAGGTGGTGGCTTGGCCGTTCGACAGCTCGGCTACGCGACGTTCAGCTGCTTCGAGCTCTTCGCGCAGGTTCTGATTCTCAGCCTGGAGGGTGTAGATCGTGGAGACGACTTCATCAAGGAAATCGTCGACCTCGACCTGGTCGTATCCTTCACGGAACTTAACGATGTTGAAGGTTTTGTTCAAAACATCTTCGGTTGTGAGCAGAGCCATTTGTTTACCTCTCGGTACTTGTTACGTGATGTAAGTGCACTCACACCACCGGATCACCGATGAGGATGACCCGAACTACACACTGGAATAATAGCGGAACTAGCGTCACAATAACACCAATTTCCCCATATTTCACTTATTACTCGGGTGACACGCAAGCGCGACGGGATCGAGAGCGCGCGTCAGCTGCACAGATCAAACACCGAAGCTCCGAATGAAAACACCAAGGTTTTCACACAGGATCGTCACCAAGAAGACGATCAGGAAGGCCGTGTCGATGGCGACATTTCCTCCCAAACGAACCGGTGGGATCATCTTGCGCAGAAATTTTAGCGGAGGGTCCGTGAAAAAGTAGATCACATTTGCGAGCAGCAGAATGATTCCCCGTGGGCGCCATAACGGCGAGAGGATGCGGATCCAGTCAAAGATCATGCGTGCGATCAGCACGAGCATGTAAAGACCGGCAAGAAGAGCAATCGCTCCTCCCAACCACAGGAATACCATTGTCAGCGCCCGAAGAGTGCGGTAGCCGAACGATTGGAGCCGGTGACGTCGCCAGTAACTTCGACGCTGTGAGGTGACAGGAGGAAGACGCGATCGGTCACGCGCTCAAAAACACCCTGGAGTCCGTAGGTCAGACCGACAGCGAAATCAATGAAGCGCTGCGCATCCTTATCGGAAACCTCCGAGAGGTTCATAATCACCGGAATGCCGTCACGGTAGGGTTCAGCAATGGCGGGAGCATCGTTGTAGTTCAGCGGGCGAACTGTCACGATCCGAGAAAGATCGGCCTGCTGAGAGCTACGACGCTCCTCGCGGTGGATCGGAGTGACATTCGATGCGGGAGTGGGCGTAATGTGAGCCACCTCTGTCTCCTCAAACTCTTCGGGAAGGAAGTCCAAAGTGCTCTCATCGACCTCTTCCGGGGTGTACCAACCCATGAATTGGCGTGCTTTCGCTCCGAAGCCTGACATCATGCTCTCCTTGAAATAATGGGACCTGTGCACAAGGTAATGCCCCGGAGCATCGCTTCAGCTTAAGAGTGTCGGCATGTCGCAATTACCGACGCAAAACGCCCACATTCGGGGGAACGACGGTAGGAATGGTAAGCCGGGTTCTCGAGCGTACACTCGCCCACCCAAGACGCGCTAATTCCACGTTCGCGGGCCCACTGCAAGGCAGCACCCGGCAAATCTAAGGCCTCGGTGCCCCATGATGTTTGCGAGGCAATGGCGGAGCAGCTGGCAGCGCTCTCTTCTCTCATCTGCGGCGAAACTTCATAGCACTTACCGCAGATACACGGTCCAATGAGCATAGAGATTTCTTCATTTTGCACGCCGCAGCAACGAAAAGCATCAAGGGCATGCGACAAGATTCCATGAAGGAAGCCGACCCGACCAGCGTGAACCGCACCGATGACTCCCTGGCGCGAACTCAACAATACCGGCATGCAATCTGCTGTCATTACCGCAAGGGCTGGCGGGGTTTCCCATTGACGAGAATCGACGACGATTCCGTCAGACTCGATAGGACCCCACTCCCCCATGCGCCCAGAGTCATAAGAAGAGATCTTCGCAGGATCAAGAATCTCAACAGTGGCCGAGTGAGTCTGGTTCATCCAAACGATTGGTGCCCCGATCTGAGTAAAAAGTCCGAAACGCCGTTCTTCAACAAGCCGAGGGTCATCGGGAACATGCGCGCCATAGTTGTCCCGGTATGGGTCGGTGCCCGCGCCAACTTCAGTGAAGAAGACGCGGGCACCGGGCAGGTCAGTATGCTTCATCAGCGCAGGAAGTCCGGAATGTCCAAGACATCCGAATGCTGTTCCTCTTCGAAGACGCGAGGAACTTCGAGGGAAGAAGGAACTTCCTTCGATCCGTCTTCTTCGGTCGGACGCGCGATCGGAATCTGGTTGGTACGAGTCGGCAGTTCCGGATCTGCGCGGTGTGCAGCGGTATGAGTCGAGGCAACCTCACCGAGGCGGCGCTGCGGTGCTGGCTGCTGTTCGCTCTTTTCCGGGCGAGCCTGGACGGGGCGAGGCGCGATGACGGGCTCGCTGACCGGACCCGCCTGCGTCGCAACCTCATCAAAGCCTGCAGCGATAACTGTCACGCGGATCTCGTCGCCCAGCGAATCGTCGATAACCGAACCGAAGATGATATTCGCCTCGGGGTGCGCGGCCTCGCGAACAAGGAGCGAGGACTGGTAGATCTCCTGCAGACCAAGGTCGGAACCGCCCTGGAAGAACATGAGGACGCCGTGCGCGCCATCGATCGAGGCCTCGAGAAGGGGCGAAGAAATTGCGGACTCAACCGCGCGCAGAGCGCGATCTTCACCGGTTGCAGAGCCGATCCCCATGAGGGCAGAACCGGCATCCTTCATCACGGACTTCACATCGTTGAAGTCAACGTTGATCAGACCAGGAGTCGTGATCAGTTCGGTGATGCCCTGGACACCTGAAAGGAGGACTTGGTCAGCAGCGCGGAAAGCTTCAAGAACCGAAATATTCGCGTCAGAAATCTGCAGGAGGCGATCGTTGGGGATCACGATGAGGGTGTCGACTTCTTCGCGCAGCTTTTCCACACCTGCATCCGCCTGAGAGGCACGGCGATTTCCTTCGAAGGAGAAGGGACGAGTGACGACACCGACGGTCAGTGCACCCGCGGTGCGCGCAATCTTTGCAACGACGGGGGCAGCGCCGGTACCGGTACCGCCGCCTTCACCCGCGGTCACGAAGACCATGTCTGCACCCTCGAGGGCTTCGGTGATTTCGTCAATGTGGTCTTCGGCGGCCTGGCGACCGACTGCGGGATCTGCGCCGGCGCCGAGGCCGTGCGTGAGATCGCGACCGATATCAAGCTTGGTTTCTGCATCGGACATGAGCAGAGCCTGCGCGTCCGTGTTCACGGCGATAAATTCAACGCCCTTCAAGCCCACTTCAATCATTCGATTGACGGCGTTCACACCGCCACCACCGACTCCGACGACCTTAATAACCGCCAGATGATTCTGCGGTGCGACCATAACCCTGCCCTCTTTCTGCGCACCAACCTTAAACCTCAAGTGGAAGGTTGATGTTTGACCTGCTTTTAGACGGAAAGACGGTAGGGGTAGGACACCTCTTCTTCAAGGTCATTTGTGGGCGTGTCGCTTCTCGAACTTAAGAAGTGACAGGATGCACGGGAGAAGACACGTCGTAGGTGCGCGCCTGACGCTGCGAAATCAAAACCTGAGCCACTTTCGCTTTCAGATCATTCTCGCTAGCGACTCCCCAATTTAAGGTCCGCGAGTTCGACAATGTCATCGATACGGTCTGACCGTCATGAGTGATCATCGTGATTTGAGAACGCAATTCGTCTCCCATTGCTGCCCAAATTGCAGCAACCTCACCGGCAGCGCGTGAGCGCTCGTCTCCATCAGGCAGCGTGGTCGGTGCCATTCCTTCGGGCATGGAAGGAGAGGAGGACAAACTCACGCCTTGATCGTCAACCAAGGACCAAGCGTTCCCCTCTTTTACCGCAAGAACCGCCTGACGCGGGCGCACAGTAACCCTTAGGCCTCGAGGCCACGTGCGCTCAACCTGAGCCTCGCGAACTAAGCGCACTCCACCAACAGCGGCGCTCACTTTTGAGGTCGAAAGGCGTGGGAGCGGAGTAGAAGCAAAAGGCTCAACAGCAGCTTGTACCTCAGAGGTTGTGGCGCTATCGTCTCCCAAGCCTTCGATCGACACTTTGGACATGTCCAGCGCGAATAGAGGAGAAAAGAAGATCCCCCACACGAGTACAATAGCCACGACACACGCCGCAGATACCGTCGCGATCCGAGTGAGCACTAGTCGACGCTGCGCTAACTGACGTTCTTTTCGGCGCTCGCTCAAGTCTGCAGTCGCGCTCTCTTCACTCGAGCCTAAAACTGTCGCAGCATCCGACTGACCGATAGGACGGCGAAGAAGGTCGCCACTGGTTGGACGAGCTGCTGCTTCGCGTCGCGAACGACGCAACTCACGATTGCGTTCACGCCTCGCCGCGCGCTCATCACGCGCTTCGCTCCCCCGACGAATCCGCGAAGCACGTGCGCCCGTTGAAAAATGATCCTCGCGTTCGCTTCCACTTTCTTCCCCCCGTATCGAGGCCGAAGCGGTGCGCGAGTTATCCTCCACCGAGGCCTGCGGGGCCTCGACCTCCTCAGCTGCGCCTCGGCGATCGTCTTCGGGGGCGGATTCTGGGGCGCTCGCTGGTTCTTGAGGAGGAAAGGCGCGGCTGCGACGAGGACGAGGGGGTTGTTTCACTGAGCGCTCCCCGCGCCGTCGTGTTCCCATTCATCGAGCACATCCTGATCGCATTGGGTAATCGATCCGGCACCCATGGTCAGGAGAATCCCACCTTCGCTGACCTCGCGAGCAGCCAAACGAGCGGCCTCATGCATGTCAGGGACGTAGCGTGCCTTCGGCAGGTGCGAAGTGATGAGAGTCGAGTCAACGCCCGGAACGGGGTCTTCACGTGCTCCGTAGATATCACAGACATAGACGTGATCAGCATGCGAAAGCGCATCAGCAAAACGCTCCGCGAAAGACTGGGTCCGCGAATACAAGTGAGGCTGGAAGACAACGCTTACTTCCCCATTCCCGGCTGCACTGCGGGCTTGGGTAATGGCTGCTGCGACCTCAGTGGGATGATGCGCATAGTCATCGTAAAGCCGACGTCCGCCGTTTTCCCCCTTGAATTCAAAACGACGAGAAGTCCCGCTGAAAGCAGTGAGCGAGGAAGCCATGAGATGCCCCTCGATACCCAAACGAACGCCAGAAATCCACGCGGCCACAGCATTCACAATGTTGTGCAGCCCAGGGACGCGCAGGTTAATCTCGACCGTTTCTGTGTTCCACAAAACTTGAGCCGATGCGATGTGTCCATCGGTTGTCGCGTCTTTGATGACGACATCGCAGGGCGCACCAAGTTCAGGGCTTTCCTGTCCTTCACGCCCGTAGGTCACGGTATCAATACCGCGTCCTTTCGCGTAACGAGCAAGGCGAGCACTCCCCGCGTCCTCACCGCAGCACACAAGCGTTCCGCCCTCACGAAGACACCCAACGAAGTCAACGAAAACTTGTTCAAAGGCCTCGCGACTTCCATAGCGGTCCAAGTGATCGGGCTCGACATTGGTAACGATTTCGATCCACGGCGTGTAGTTCAGGAAAGAGCCGTCGGATTCATCGGCCTCGGCAACGAAAATATCTCCACTGCCCAAGTGAGCTCCCGAACCAAGTTCAGGGATGACAGACCCAACCGCAATCGAAGGATCAGCGCCCGCCTGACGCAGGGCCATTGAGAGCATTCCCGAGGTCGTCGTTTTTCCATGAGCGCCTGCAACCGCAACGAAACGCATTCCGCTAGCGGCCAGAGCAAGAGCTTGAGATCGATGGATAACCCTCAGCCCTTCTTTGCGGGCATAAGCAAGTTCTGGATTTGTCTCTCGCACAGCGGTTGAAACGACAACAACGCTATCTGCGGGAACATGCGAAGCATCGTGGCCGACGAAAACCTTCACACCCACGCTTCGTAGGTGGTCCAAGACCGGTGAATCCTTTTGATCGGATCCCGAGACCTCAAGGCCTCGATCTTTCAAAAGCTCTGCGACGACTGACATTCCAGCGCCGCCGATACCGATCAGGTGGAAGCGATGTGAGGTACTCACTTTTCAGCCTTCTTCCCATGAAGAGTCGATTCGATCAGGTCGGCAAGTTTAAGCGCGCCATCGGGTTGAGCCAGAGCTCGCGACGCCTGCGCCATCTGCTGCAATTCTGCGCTTCCGAGCAGGGGGAAGATCTTCTCACAAACGTAGTGGGCATTCAGATCCGAGTCCGCCACGAGAAGAGCACCACCGTGAGCAACGTGGTCAGCGGCATTAAGCTTCTGCTCTCCATTACCGATAGGAAGCGGAACATACACACACGGCAATCCCAGCGCGGTCATCTCGGCGACAGTGCCTGCTCCTGAACGGCAGACAACAAGGTCAGCGACAGCTAGCGCGTCTTCCATTGTTGAGAGGTAATCAATCACGTGCCAGCGTTGTGCAACGCCAGCTGCAGACACCGCCTGAGAAACTTCCTGATCCTTGCCCTTCCCAGTCAAGTGAAGTACTTGCACGTTTGGCGGAAGCTGCGCGGCCGCGGCAATCATCGCACGATTAACGTTAAGAGCGCCGAGAGATCCTCCGGTGATGAGGAGAGTCTCCATCTTCGGATCAATTCCCAGCCTCGAGGCCGCCTGCTCGCGTGCAGCGAGGCGTCCTTCCTCACTGGAGCGAGTAGCAGCCAGCTCCTGGATGGCAGGGCGAAGCGGCAAGCCCGTCACTTCCGTAATTCCCTGCTTGGCAACCAGCGGTGTCGAGGGGAAAGTCAGTCCCAAAGCCGAGGCCCAGCGAGCACCCACGCGATTAGCCAAACCCGGCCGCGCATTTTGCTCGTGGATGATGATCGGAATGCCCATTTTACGGGCGGCAAGATAAGCAGGCGTGGACACATATCCGCCAAAACCAACAAGTGCCTGCGCTCCCTGGAGGACCGAGCGACACTGAGCAATGGCTTGCTTCATGCGACGCGGCAATGAGAAGAACTGCAGGGAAGGCTTCCGGGGAAGCGGAACGCGTTCAATTGTCACAAGTTCGATGCCCGCTGCCGGAACAAGGGTCGTTTCCAAGCCCTGTTTCGTTCCAAGCGCGACAACCTCGTACCCGCGTGAACGCAGTTCAAGGGCCGTTGCGAGCAGGGGGTTCACATGCCCCGCTGTTCCACCGCCAGCAAGAACGATCTTCTCACTCATCGTGTTCCTTCCGTCGAGCGTTGACGTTTCTTTCCGGGATGACGACGCCGCGACGAGACGCGGGGGTCACGCAAACTCGAGAATTTCAGGCCCATTGTCATCCCTGCATTCTCGCGTGCGCAGGCAGCAACGACGGCAATCGCAGAGACCGTAAAGAGATATGAGGATCCGCCATATGAAACAAGGGGAAGAGGAACACCAATAACGGGCCCCATCCCTGTCACAGAAGCGATATTAATGAAGGCCTGGATCCCAATCCACGTCGCAACGCCACCGGTGATGATGGCGGCGAAGAATGAGTTCGTGGTGCGAATGAGCCGAAGCATTCCCCAAATCATCAGGCACAGGCACGTAATAACGGTGAGGGACCCCAAAAGGCCAAACTCTTCGCCGATAATCGCCAAGATAAAGTCTGTGTGCGCGGCCTGGAGGTAATTCCATTTCTCGCGCGATGCCCCCGGTCCAAGACCGGTTAGGCCGCCCGATCCCAATGCCCACAGCGCGTGGTCAATCTGTTCGGGAGCAGACAGGTTCCGTGCGGGACGATTCCACGGCATGACCGCAGCAATACGCTTCAAACGCGTTGGGTTTTGGAAGACAAGGAATACTCCCAAAGGAATCACAGCTGCTGCGATGGTGAGGAACCACCGCTTGGGCAATCCTGCAACCCACACTGCTCCGGCAGCTCCCGCTGCCATGACCATTGCGGTTCCCATGTCCTTGCCCAGCATGACGTCAACAAGAGCGAGAAATGCAGTGCCGCCCACCGTGACCGCCATTTGCTTCCAGTCTTGGCGCCTTGCGCCTTCTCGAGTCAGTACCCTTCCAAGGGCGATGATCAGAGCAAGCTTGAGGAACTCAGATGGCTGGAATGTTCCCAGCCCTGGGAGAGACACCCAGTTGGTATTGCCGCCTTGAGAAGCAGCCAATGGAGTCAAGACAAGGCCTTGAAAACCGAGTGCGATCAGGAAAACCAGAGGTGCCGCTCGGTACCACAGCGATGAGGGAATACGTTGAATGATGATCGCTGCGACTAAGAATGAGATTCCGGTAATTGCGAGCTGACGAGCGAAGGTACTGTATGGGCTACCACCTTGGGAGATCGTCGTAACTGCTGATGCAGAAAAGCCCATGACCAAGCCGAATAGCGTCAAAATCAGTGCAGGTAGAGCAATGAGATAGTAGGTCGCTACAGGCGAGTAGACCTTATCTTCCTCATTTCGCCGTGCAAATTCGAAGCGAGGAATGTGGAGACGCTCAAGAAGAGAGGTCATTGCGCAGCCCAATGAGCTTCAAGGCGCGCAACTGCCTCGCGGAAAACCTCCCCGCGCTGGGCGTAAGAACGGAATTGATCCCACGACGCGCAGGCCGGTGCAAGCACAACAGTATCTCCGGGGCGCGAGAGAGCAACGGCCTCGTTCACAACGGAGAACATCCAGTCTTCGTGTCCGTCAACTTCAACAAAGGGAACTGTCGGCGCATATTGCGCGAGCGCACGAAGAATCGCGCTGCGGTCTTCCCCAATGACAACGACTCCGCGCAGCTGAGGGGCAATTTTTGCGACTAGCTCGCCGAATTCTTGGCCCTTCGTATCTCCCCCGGCAATCCAGATAGCTGTTCCTGGAGCAATTCCACGCAGCGAGGCCGCAGCAGCATGAGCATTTGTTGCCTTGGAATCATCAATCCACGTAACGTCCGCGGCGTGAGAGATCACCGCACGTCGATGATCGGCAGGATGGAAGTCACGCAGACCCTGTGCAACTGCCTCCGGGTTCACTCCATAAGCTCGAGCGAGGCCCGCGGCGGCAGTGGCATCCATGCGCGCAGCATCGGTAACCCCATCGTGATAAGCAATGCGCAGGTCATCAACTTCGGCGAGGAATTGCGCCTGCATATGGCGCCTCTCCACGAAAGCGCGTTCAACCAGCGCGTCTTCAACCCATCCAACTTGAGAAATCGACGGAATTCCGAGGGTCAGACCAATAGCTCGAGCACCTTCAATGACGTCTGCCTCGGCAACCATGTGCTCGATCTCGATATCAGAAGAGGGATAGAAGCAGGCAACTTGCGTTGCGTGGTAAACCTTAGCTTTGTCCGCTGCGTAGGCTTCTGCACTACCGTGCCAATCAAGGTGATCAGCGTCGACATTGAGGCAGACCGAGGCCAAAGGAGAAACCGTAGAAACCGTGTGCAACTGGAAGGAGGAAAGCTCGACGGCGAAAACCTCCGCGTCGGTATCAACGGCCTCGCAAATCGGCAAACCAATGTTGCCAACTTCAGCGACACTAGCTCCGGAGGCACGCAAAATAGATCCCAGCATTCCAACGGTCGTAGTCTTGCCGTTCGTCCCCGTCACGCACAGCCATGGCCGTCCCGCATGAGACGAATCTTCTTGTAGTCGCCACGCAAGTTCAACTTCACCGATGACGGGGATACCTGCATCTTGAGAGGCAGAAAAAATCGGGTGGTGTGCGGGAATTCCTGGCGAGACAACAATACAGTCAGGGTTCCATGCAATTGCCTCGCATGAGAGGGCATGAGCATCCGCGTCGTAAACAACCTCAACATCAGCGAGTTCGTCTGGCGGAGCGGGAGCCTGTGCTTTGCCTTGCGAGGAGGTATCGGGGCTACGCCCGTCAAACGCACGCAGCTGCGCACCACGTGCACGCAGCGCGCGAGCAGATGCCTTTCCTGATACTCCCCACCCTAGGATTGCGAAGCGGCCCTGCCAATTCACAGTCGAGACACCCATTCTGCATAGAACAAACCGGCACCCATTACCGCAAAGAGCGCGGCAATGAGCCAGAAACGAATAACGATCGTGATTTCTTTCCAGCCCTTGAGCTCAAAGTGATGGTGCAAAGGAGCCATACGGAAGACTCGTTTGTGGGTCATCTTAAAGACGCTGATCTGGATAACGTCGGAGAGCGTTGTCAGAACATAGAGGCCGCCGATCAGTACGGCGAGGAACTCGGTGTCGGTCAGAATCGACACTCCGGCGAGCGCCGCACCAATTGCTTGCGAGCCGGTATCTCCCATGAAGATTTGAGCAGGAGACGCATTCCACCACAAGAACCCGGCAAGAGCACCAACCAAGGAAGAGCAGAAGATTGCGATCGAAAGCGGATCGCGTGTGGTGTAGCAAGCGGAAATATTGACCGTATCGCCCCAACAGGATTGGAGCAGCTGGAAATAAGAGATGAAGGTGTAGGAGACGAAAACAAAGATCCCCGCACCAGCAGCAAGGCCATCCAAGCCGTCTGTCAGGTTCACTGCGTTCGACCACGCTGCGACGATAAAGTTCACCCAGATGACGATGAGAACCACGGCGGCGAGGATCCCCCATTGCGTGAAGGTCAATCCCAGGGGGCGCGCCATTGAGATATCGAAGATTCCAGGAGTACGACGATGAACATTCGGCCTGACCAAGATTCCCCACGTGAAGAGTGAGGCAATCGCAACCTGGCCAACGATCTTTGCCCATGCATGCAGCCCCAGAGAGCGTTGGTGCATGATCTTGAGCGCATCATCAAGAAGGCCGATGAACCCGATACCAACAAAAAGGAAGACAAGAAGCCACCCCGACCAAGAAGGCGAATGGCCATTAATCAGGTTTCCAGCCAGCCACGCGATGACCGTCGCCAAGATAATAACCAGGCCACCCATTGTGGGGGTCCCGCGCTTTGTCATGTGCGCGGTCGGTCCGTCTTGGCGGATAAATTGCCCGTATTGGTGCCGGATCAGATAGTGGATCAGGACCGGGGTGAGGGAAATTGAAAGGACTAAAGCAACTGCAAAGGCAATAATGAGCCCAATCATAAAGTGCCCTCCTCCACTAGGCGATCGGCAACTTTCCATGCACCGGAGCCGTTGGATCCCTTAATGAACACGACGGCATTGTCTTCCAGTATGCCGCGCAGAGCGTCGATTACCTCGTCAACATTCCGGAAGCGACGATGAGTGTGGTCCTCGCCTCGCTCACTGAAGTAGAACTGCGATTCTTCACCGAGGGCAAGCACGCAGCGCGCACCTGCGTCTTCAAAGAAGCGCGCAACTTCGCGATGCGTTTCTTCCGATGCTTCGCCAAGTTCAAGAATTCCACCGGCGACAATGACCAGGGGGCGTCCTGCTGCCAGATCCGCAGCAGCACGGCATCCCGCTCGGAAGGAATCCAAGTTCGCGTTGTAGGAATCGTCGATGAGAGTGATGTGGCGACCGTCAAACTCGAGTTCGTGAATGCTCATGCGATGAGGACTCGAGGCTGCTTGGCCGTTAACGGCGGCGCACGCCTTTTCCGGTGCGATACCCAAAACCCATGCACCCGCGATTGCCGCACAAGCATTTGAGACGTGATGGATACCGACCAAGCCAAGATGCATCGGGAAAGTCAAGCCGTCGAGATGAAGATTAAAGACAGCCCTCCCCTGCTCATCAAGGTGAAGGTCTTCAGCCCACAGGTCAGCCTCTGTATTTCCAGCGGCAGAGAAGGTGATGATACGCCCCGGAGCCTGTGGAGCCATCTCCATCACATGCGGGTCATCGCGATTGAGAATGCTCACCCCAGAAGGAACGAGGCCTCGAATCAATTCTGCTTTTGCATCGCGAACGCCCTCAACAGAACCAAAGCCGCCCAAGTGCGCGTGTCCCACCATGAGCTCAATGGCTGCGTCAGGGGGCGCGATACGTGTGAGGTAATCAATGTGACCGGGCCCCGATGCTCCCATTTCGAGGACTAGGTGACGCGTCGATTCATCGGCACGCAAAACTGTCAGGGGAAGACCGACCTCGTTATTGAAAGACAATTGCGGAGCAACGGTTGGTGCATCCTCGCTCATGATCGCGGCGAGAAGATCCTTTGTCGTCGTTTTGCCAGCCGAACCCGTCACTGCGATCACGTCCAGTTGCTGCGATTGACGCAGTTCACTGAGATAGGCGCGAGCGAGTTCTCCCAAGGCGAAGGTTGAGTCTGAAACAACGATTTGGGGAAGCGGCGAATCACAGACATGTTCAACGATTGCTGCCACTGCACCACGTGCAGCCGCCGCTTCGAGATACTGGTGCCCATCGCTTGTCTCACCGCGGCGTGCAACGAAAAGAGAACCCGGAGTGATTTCTCGAGAATCCGTTTCAACTGTCGCGGTCACTTCGACATCGGTGCCGTGGAGCTGTGCGCCCAATGCTTGAGCGATCCACTTGCTGGACCTATGCATGCTTCTCCTTAGGGTTTCACCCATTTACTGCACACTAGCGTACTAGGGCCTCGTGGGATACAGCTGGGCAGTTTCTGTAGATGCAGGAATCCCCAGGTTTCGCACTGCTTCAGTTGCTACTTCTCCCCACAGCGGAGCCGCAGAGTCCGAAGACAAGCCGCCCACACGCGGGTTGTACAGAACAACCGAAATCGCCAAACGCGGAGATTCCGCCGGAATCAAACCGGCAGTGTTTGATACGACCGCATCAGCTCCGTTGACCTTAATGTCTGCGGTACCCGTCTTCACAGCAATGCGGTAGCCCTCCACCTTTGCTGTCTGGCCAGTACCCAGTTCATCAGTGACAACAGACTCCATCATGGTGATGAGTTCTTTTGAGCGATCCGCCGACATGACCTGCTGAGGTTGAGGAGCCGTGGCTTTCTCGGCACGCCCCTGCGAATCGATCGTTGAGTCAATAATTCGTGGCGCAATCATCACTCCGCGGTTTCCGATTGCCTGAATGAGTTGATTCTGCTGGACGGCGGTGATGGCGTAGGACTGTCCGAACATCATCGTGTAGCGATCTCGGCCTTGGATATTGTCGAAATCACGCATGATGCCTTGAGATTCACCAGCTAACTCAATCCCCGTGAGTTGGTTGAGTCCCATCTTCGTCATGAAGTCGTAGCGATCACGATCGCCTACCTGCTCGCCAATCTCAATCGTTCCAACGTTTGAGGACTCCGCGAGGATACCGGTCGACGTCAAAGTCTCGGTTCCGTGCTCGTGGTAGTCCTTGATCGGGCCGCCAGCATCAGGAGGGTTAATGCTATACGGGACGCTGTATTGACTCGTTGGCGTAGTTGTTCCCTTTTCCAGGGCCGAGGCCACAGTTAACAGCTTGCCCACCGAACCCGGTTCGTAGGGAGCCTGCACCCCCATGACAGATTGAGGCTTTGCGGCATCCGGCGTCGTGGACCCCGAATCGGCAAGAACAAGAATACGTCCCGTCGACACATCAGAAATGACGACGACTCCCCAGTCCGCATTGTGCTTACGCACGCGTTCATCAAGACGATCTTGAACGAGGTGTTGGAGGTCAGCGTGGAGAGTTGTCCGTACTGAACCGCCATCTTGAGGCTCTTTGGTCGTGCGCTTTCCACCGGGCATAATCGCACCGTTGGGCGAGATCTCGTAAGCTTCTTCTCCTGCTGTTCCCTGGAGGAAATTGTTGAAATACGCTTCAAGTCCTGAAACGCCGTCGCTTTGTGCATTCACCGCACCAACGATCGGAGCCGCAGTATTCCCGTTCGGGTAGACGCGGTCGAAGACCGACTCCCATTCAATTCCAGTGATATCAAGCTTGCGGATCTCACGGTACGTCACCGCATCGACATTTTTCTTGAGGTAGACATACGTGGAATCCCCCAGCATCATGCCGCCCAATTCGGCACGACTCATCCCTAAGAGCGGGGCGAGTTGCTTGGCTGCTTCCGCTGGGCCTCGACCAACTACTTTGCCGTCGTCGTCTTTGTGTTCGTAGGTCGTGATTGCTCGCTGGTTGACCGCAATGTGATAGGCCTGAACTGAATCTGCTAAGACAACGCCATTCACATCGAGGATGTTGCCGCGTTTCGCACCAATTTCACTGACAGCTGTGCGAACTCTTTCTCCTTCCGATGAAAGAGTCGCGCTTTGGAAAACTTGGATGACGAAAAGCTGG
Source organism: Actinomyces marseillensis (assembly GCF_900155605.1). Taxonomy (GTDB): domain Bacteria; phylum Actinomycetota; class Actinomycetes; order Actinomycetales; family Actinomycetaceae; genus Pauljensenia; species Pauljensenia marseillensis. The sequence goes on from NZ_LT707420.1 coordinate 1,755,381, forward strand.
AGAACGCATAACGCAAAGAGGAGGGTAAACATCCTCCCGATTCCACGGGCGCGATTCGCAGTGGTATCACTCGCTTTGCGTGTGCGCTGCCACAACCTCATCGCGCGGCGACACCGCCCTCAACTGTGCCATCCGATAGACGAATGGTACCGAGCTTACCGGCGTGCACCATTCCCTGTGCCTTCGCGGCCTTCTCCAGTTCAACAGGAGAAGCCTTTTCTTGAAGTTGAGTCTGCAGAGTCCATGATTGCGCTTCAAGTTCATTGAGCTGAATCTGGTACTCGCGAATCTCGTACGAGGTCTGGGCCATGTGGGTGTTAATCACCATGGGAACCACAATAGCGATTGCGATCATGACCAGCACGATGATCGTCATGGGAATGACTGAGCGACGAGGACGCGAAGAGTCGACCACTGTCAAAAGTGGTCGAATTTCCTCACCTACGTAGGCCGGACGAGAGGTCGCGCGTGCGCGCGCGGTGGCTCCGCTCATGGTCTTTCCTTCCAGGGACGTATCATCTGTGCGCCGCGCAACCGCACAGATGCGGAACGCGGATTATGGGATTTTTCTGTGTCATCAGCCAGCTGCGCTCCTCGAGTGAGGAGTTGCAAGCGAGCTTGAAGTTCTTCGGGGATGAGGGGAATCCCCGCGGGGGCTTGGTCCGTTGCTCCACGTCGGAAGATGTCCTTAACCAGGCGGTCTTCCAAAGATTGATAGGACTCGATGACGATCCTTCCGCCCACGCGAAGTCGTTCGAGGGCTGCGGGAAGTGCGGCCTCGAGAATCGTGAGCTCATCGTTGACCGCAATTCGTAAGGCCTGGAAGGTCCTCTTGGCGGGGTTTCCTCCGGTGCGTCGCGCGGCGGCCGGGATCGAGTCTCGAACGATCTGCGCCAATTGTGAGGTTCGCGTGAGCGGCTGAGTTTCCCGGTCACGAACGATGCGCGCAGCGATCTTCGAGGCGAACTTTTCTTCTCCGTAAACCCGCAGGATCCGCGCGATTTCTTCTTTCGAGGCCGAGGCCAAGAGCTGGGCAGCGCTCACTCCGACGGTGGGGTTCATTCGCATGTCAAGCGGTGCGTCGTGCGCATACGAGAAGCCACGTTCTTCTTCGTCGAGCTGAAGAGAGGAAACACCGAGGTCCATGAGAATGCCATCGACCATTGCTCCTGGCGCCTCGTCGGCGACTGCGGCCATATTGTCGTAAGTCGTATGGAAAGCACGGAATCGAGAGCCAAAGGGTGCAAGCCTAGCTGATGCAAGCTCAATTGCTGCGGGGTCGCGGTCGATACCAAAGACCGTGAGTTGGGGGAAACGCTTGAGTGCCGCTTCGGTGTGACCGCCCATCCCCAAGGTCGCATCAATCAGAATCGCTCCGGGAGCTTCAATAGCGGGAGCGAGCATGTCCAAGCACTCGTTGAGGAGGACAGGAACATGCAAGCGCGAGGCATCGCGGTCAGCAGACACTTCTGTCCTCCTTCTGTGTGATGGGTATCCGTCGTTCCAGGTCCCCCACCGTGCTCTGCCATCGGGGAAGTGACGTCAGAACATCGGGAGGAGACCTGGAATGACGGACTAGAACATTCCTGGGATAATTTCGTTTTCAGTTTGTGAGAACACGTCTTCCTGGACGGACAGGTAATCGTTCCACGCCTGCGAGTTCCAGATCTCTGCACGCGAGCCGGCACCAATGACGGTCAGTTCGCGGTCAAGACCGGCGTATTTGCGAAGATCCGGAGGAAGAGTGATTCTTCCTTGCTTATCCGGAACCTCCTTGTACGCCCCCGAGAGCAGCACGCGGACATAGTCACGTGCTTGTTTGGATGACAGTGGCGCTCGTCGAAGTTCCACCGTCATTTGCTCAAACTCTTGGGCTGGAAAGGCGTAGATGCAGTGTTCTTGACCTCGAGTCAGAACAATGCCACCTTCCATGTCCTCCCGGAATCGGGCAGGCAGAATCACGCGTCCCTTGTCGTCGAGCTTGGGCTCGTAAGTGCCAAGGAACATCATTCACCGCCTTCCCCTCCGTGACATCTTCCCCCACTTTACTCCACGTTTTGCCATTTTGGGATGCTTTATCACACTAATCCGATAGATTCACTACACATATCCGCGGAATATCAAGGAAAAATAAGAGTGGAGGAAAGTGGGGGAAATTTTCAGCGTTTCTCGTCAAAAAACTCAGGAAATGCTTCTGACCAGCACAAACATGCTCAAGCAACTAGAGGTGGGGAAAAGTGGGGAGACTCTCTGAAAGAGACAGAAAGATCCGTCCAGAGATAAAAAATGGATGCCTGGCGAGTACACTCACCAGGCATCCATCCAAAAAGTCAGTTATTCATCTGCAGATCGGCGATCCCAACGCTCTTCTTGACGCTGCATAAAAGAAGCCCTCTTCCCGCCCGAGCGCGCAGCCCGCGGAGTCTGCAAGGCGTACCAAGCGCCGCCAAGCATGAAAAGAAAGCCCGCGACCCCAACGATCAAAGAAATCACCGAGTACCCAAGAGAGACAGCGGCAACCAAAATTAACAAACCCGCGACAATCATCAACGAGCCAGCAGCAACCCGCTTAGGTGAAAGTTTTGAAGAAGAACGCGGCACATCAGCGCCTTCGCGCACGTGATCACGGAAGGAGGAAGGCTGATGGTCGAACTGTGCTTCCATCTCCTCAAGAACTTGCTTCTCGTAATCAGAAAGTGCCATGAGATCATTCTACTTGTTTTCTTCAAGCAAAGATGCAATCGAGATTGCCCCTGCCCCGTACTTTCCACGAATTTGATCCATAGCACGCTCGGCAGCTTCAGGGCGTTCGTCCTGATCAAGCATGACTTCAAAGCCTTCTTCTCGAGCAATAAGCCCCTCTGCTCGCACTCCAAAAAGTCTCACTCCCCCGCTCGGAAGAGTCTCACGAGCAAATAGTTCGCGTGCAATCCTCGAAATATCTCTTCCCAAGTCAGTAGGAGCAGCCAGGCGCTGCTGACGAGTGATCGTTGAAAAATCCGCACCGCGCATTTTGATCGCAACTTGACGACATACCCATCCGCCCTCGCGCAATCGGCGAGCACATTCATGCGCGGCCTTGGTAATAAATTGCTCGAGCAGCCCCCGATCACGAATATCAACCTCGAAGGTTCTCTCCATACCAACCGACTTTTCTTCACGAGAGACGCACACTGGCCTCGGGTCAATTCCCCACGCAAGGTCATGAAGCTGGTGTGCAGCCGCGGCCCCAAGAAGACGAGCCAAACGCTGCACAGGATGCTCAGCAAGCTGCCCAATCGTTTGGATCCCCTCACGTTCAAGGATCTGCCCGCTTTTGGCCCCCACTCCCCACAAGGCGCCAACTGGAAGTCCGTGAAGGAATTCAATCGTGGCCTCGGCGGGGATCAACAAGAGACCGTCAGGTTTGGCATTCGAAGAGGCAATTTTGGCCACCGACTTCGTCGAGGCAATCCCCACCGACGCCGGCAAGCCAAGGTCCCCTCGAATCTGAGTACGGATATCCCGAGCGATCTGAGTGGGGGTTCCGAAACGGAGCCTCGACCCCTTAACGTCAACAAAAGCCTCGTCGACGCTCACTTGCTCAACAAGTGGACTGAAGCGCCCGATAATCTCCATAACTTTGCACGAATACATGCGGTAGAGCTCAAAGTGCCCAGGGATGAATACTGCTGTCGGGCACAGTGCGCGTGCACGAGCAATAGGCATGCCGGCGCGCACGCCCAAGCCCCTAGCCTCGTAGGTCGCAGAAGTGACAACCCCGCGATTCCCACTTCCCCCAACGATGACGGCCTTACCGACAAGCGATGGGTCCTGACGAATCTCAACCTGCGCGAAGAAAGAATCCATGTCAATGTGCAAGATATTCGTTTGAGAATCATCGTCTCCCCAAAAGCGTTTGCGACGCTTATCGCGCGGAGCGTTCGACATCGGATCCCCCTTCCCGCTTAGAGTTGTTCTATGAGTACTCTAGACTCCCCGTCAATTGAGGTACGGTGGGACGGTCCGCGCGCAACGCTTCTTGTCGATGGCGCTGAGTCCTCGTGCATCGACACGTCGGACCCCAGTTATCTCGATTTTGAGTACATGCAGCACGCAACTTGTGCGCTCCAAGCAACATTTCCTTCATCCGCGCCGCTGCGCGTTCTTCATTTGGGAGGTGCAGCCTGCGCACTCCCCTGGGCATGGTCGATTCTCTTTCCCTCATCGCGTCATACGGTCGTTGAGATTTCTCCAAAGATCGCAAGCTTTGCGCGCGAAACCTTCGATCTTCCACGCTCACCTATCCTCAAAATACGAATCGGCGAGGCGCGCGCGGTCATTGATTCTCTTCGAAGCTCGTCCTTTGACGTCATTGTTCGCGACGCATTCGCCGGGGAATCTGTCCCCTCTCAGCTACGAACCCTCGAGTTCACTTCCCAGTGTCATCGTGTTCTCCGCAAAGGCGGTCTTCTGCTGGCCAATAGCGCGCACGGAGGTAGTGACAACGCGCGCATTGATCTGGCAGGCATGCGGGAGAGCTTCGCAGATGTCCAAGCCCTGTGCGACCCCAAAGTTGGGCGCGGAGCACGACGAGGAAATATCGTCTTCCTCGCCCAGTATTCGCCGCAATCCGTCAACGAGGTGGAACTCGACCGTCTTCTCCGCAAGCTCCCTCTTCCCGCCCGTCCCCTTCGCGGCAAAGAGCTATCGAAGTGGCAGGCTGGAGCGCGGGCCATGAGCGACGCGGAAATCGGCTGGGGAATCGACGAGGCCTAGCCTTCACAGAGATTCCCCGGAGCCCCGCGAGTTGGCAGGCACCTAGTTTGGGTTTATTCGACAGAGCCCTCGTGGCTTTGTTGCGCAGATCCTTCGGTGCGTTCCGGACTTTCCTCCGCAGCGGAAGCACTGCCACGGTGGCGAGGCGCGTGTGCACCCCCGGCCGAATCGGAGCCTTCTTTGCGCTCGGCAACGCGTTTGAGGGCCTCGGCAAGAAGGTCGTCAACAGAGGGCTTTTCTTCAATAACCTTCTCGTCGTCTTCAGACGGCTGTGTGTTTCCCGCTGCGCCTTCGGTCACTGAGGCAAGATAGGCCTCGATCGCATCAGAGATCCCCGTTATCTCAGTTTCTTTTTCAGCCCCTACTGCAACCGTAAATGCTGAGGGCACCGCATTAAGGGGGATGCCTAAGCCATCTCCGGAGAAGGAATCATAGTGCTCTTCAAGGGCACGGACGGTGTGCTGAACCTCAGGATTTGCATCCACAAGAGCAGCAAAAGCATCAAAGTCTTCGGCTGCTCCCTGTTCAAGATCTCCCACGGGAAGCGAGAGACCAGAAAACTCGGAGAGCTTACGCAGCAGAGCAGAAGAAGCAGCAGGATAGGCCGATTCCGACATGTAATAGGGAACAATCGCGAGAAGAGTCATCCCATCGATCCCCGCTTTCTTCAGGTGCCATTGAAGGAAAGACACCATCGACCCAGGGTATTGGATTCGCGCCGACATATGTGGCTGCGCGGGAACAAGCGAAGGATCGGTCGTGTGGACGTGGACGGGAGTCGGTCTCGTGTGAGGGACACCGGAAGGGATCCCGGTCATCCCGAAGACCACCTCAACCCCGGCCTCGGTAATGATTTCTCGAACGCGGGAAGCGAAAGTCTGCCAGCGGTAATCGGGTTCAGGCCCATGGAGGAGCAGGAAAGACTCTCCGCGGTCATCACGCAAAAGGTCAAGAGAGATCTTCGGAGTTTCAACCTCTTCAGTCACCCAGCTTTTCACGGTAATGACCGGGCGATGTGAACGGTAGTTAATGAAGTCTTCAGCATCAAAGTCTGCAACGTGCGTGGCGGGAAGGGCGCGAAGCATCTGTTCGACAGCCATGCGGCCGGAAGCGCCTGCATCCATCGCGCCGTCGAAATACGTCACCAGAATTCGCGCACGAGTATGGGGAGCCTGGTGATTATCCCCGCGAGTCTGGGTTTCGGTCACGTTCCCCTCCTTCGGTGTCAAGCTCGCCCCCAGTGGGCACTACTCATAGTAAAACTACATTGTTTACATCCTCCCAGCGCGGCTAATCCCACAATTGCGCCAAGGGCATATCACAGGAATTCGGGGTCCAGATACGGCAAAATAGAACGCCAGACTTTTTCTACCGAGAGGTCCCAATGTCTGACTCAGCTCGCACCGCAGATCACTTGAGCGAAGAACAAAGCTTCGTTGATCGCGCGTATTCGCGCCTTGATAAACTGCGCGCTCAGTACCGCGAGCAGCGCCAAAAGATCGATGCAAATCACGGTGTTGGAAATGCGCAGGGATGGACCGAGCGCGACGCCTTGGCTTCACACTTTGCAGAGCTGTCGACACGCCTCGATAACGTCGAAGAACGTTTGGTATTTGGACGCCTCGACATGAGCGACCAATCTCGGCACTATATCGGCCGTGTTTCTTTGCTTGATGAGCACTCTATTCCCCTTCTTGTTGACTGGAGGGCCCCGATCTCCGCGCCTTTCTACCAAGCAACGGCCCAAGACCCACAAGGCGTTGTTCGCAGGCGACACATTGCGACCCGCGCACGCACCGTCACCTCCGTGGAAGACGAGCTTTTGGATGCCGAGCAGGCCCACACGCATGGTTTAACCCTGCAGGGCGAAGGAGCACTGATGTCTGCTCTGTCTTCGGCACGAAGCGGACGAATGGGCGATATCGTCGCAACGATTCAAGGCGAGCAGGACCGAGTGATTCGAGCAAGTGACCGCGGGATCCTTGTCGTCCAGGGAGGACCGGGAACCGGGAAGACAGCCGTTGCTCTTCACCGCGCAGCCTACTTGCTCTATACCCAGCGCGAACGCCTTGAGCGTTCCGGGGTACTGATCATTGGACCGTCGCGGACCTTCTTGCGTTATATCGAGCAGGTTCTCCCCTCCCTTGGAGAGTCCGGAGTTGTCCAGATGACGATCGGTGACATCGTCCCGGGAGTGTCGAGCAGCGGTGAAGATTCACCCGAGTGCGCCGAAATCAAGGGGCGCGCTGCCTTCGCCCGCATTCTTCGCGAGGCCGTGCGCCTCATCCCGCGTAATCCTCAGCACGATCAGGTCCTTCAAGTCTGGAACCGACGCGTCACCTTGACCACTGAAGAGGTGCGCGCTGCAATTTCACGCGCACGCCGCAGCGGACGTCCCCACAATGCTGTCCGCGAGTCTTTCGCATTGGGACTCATGGAACTCCTCGCGAACAAACTCATCATCGAAGCGGGAGATGCTCACAGCGCAGCCGATATCGATCCTGACGACCTCAATTCATGGATGGCCGAGATTCGCGATTCAATCGATGCCAGGCGCGCCATCAACCTCGCGTGGATGCCGACCCAAGCTCCAGCATTCCTGCGCAAACTATGGTCTCGTCCCGTTCTCTTAGCAGCAGCTAATCGTCACGCAGGATCCCCTCTGTCCGTTGAAGAACTCGCGATCCTCAAGCGCAGCGGCGACAAGCCCTTCACCACTGCTGATATTCCGCTCATTGACGAGCTCGAGGAGCTTCTGGGAACCCTTGAGGTCACCTCAGCTCAGAGCGCGCGAGCCGAGAAACAGCGTGAAAAGGAAGAACGCGAACGCGCAAACGACGCCTTGCAGGCAACGGGCCTAGGCGGAGGTATCGTGACTGCTGAGATGCTTATGCGTCAGACCCAAGAGGTCCGCGCAGTTGTTCCTTTGGCCGAGCGGGCGCGCGCCGACCGCGCGTGGACCTATGGGCACATCGTCATTGACGAGGCCCAGGACCTCTCCCCCATGGCGTGGCGGTGTCTTCTTCGACGCTGTCCAACTCGTTCGATGACAGTTGTTGGCGACCTTGATCAAAAACGTGGGCACCGTCGTCCGATTTCATGGAAGCAAGCACTTGGACCTGCCGCTCGCGCGTTCAGCGAGGAGTTTGTTCTTTCAATCTCCTATCGAACTCCTCGAACGCTCACTCGTATCGCGCAGTCTGTTATGGCATTGCATGGCTCCCCCGTGCTCTATCCCATGGAGGCTGTCCGCGATGTTCCTCATTGTTACCGTGCCTCCCGCGCTCGCGACGAGGCCGATTTACGGATTCGCGTACAAGGTGCGGTAAGCGCAATGGAAGAACGCTTGAATCTTGAGCAAGGCGAGGGCAATGGCCGCGTGTGCGTCATCGTACCCGATTCCCAAGCTCGCCAGTGGCATGCGGATGAATCGGGAGCCGCGGCACTTGATCAACGAGTGAGCTACCTGACTGCAGCTGGTGCCAAAGGTTTGGAGTTCGACTCCGTCGTGGTCGTTGAGCCTCAGGAAATTTTGGAACAGGGAAGCGGAGATCTCTTCGTTGCTCTCACGCGCGCGACCCACGATTTACACGCGCTCACATGCCACGAGTTTCCCCGCGGCATGGAAGACTGGGACGAGTAACCCCGTGATTTTAGCCGCGTGCTTTGCTGGCCTGAGCCTTTTCTTGCGAGCGTTGGCGCAGGGTGTCAATAGCCCGCGCAAAGTCATCAAGCGAGTTGAAGGCGTGGTAGACCGAAGCGAAACGCAAGTAAGCAATTTCGTCGAGATCCTGCAAGAAGGGCAAAATCGCCTTCCCCACTTCATCACTAGACACTGAGGAAACCCCGGAGGTGCGAAGATGCTCTTCAACCTGCTGTGCAAGAAGAGCCAATTCGTCATCACTGACGGGACGCCCCTGGCACGCTTTCCGCACGCCAGCAACGACTTTATTACGCGAGAAAGGCTCAATCACACCCGAGCGTTTAACGACTTGGAAGGATGAAGTCTCAAGCGTGGTGAATCGTTTTTTGCACGACGTGCATTCCCTTCGCCTCCGGATCGAGGCGCCATCATCCGCAATACGCGTATCGACCACACGCGAATCGGGGTTGTGACAGAAGGGGCAATGCACCCTCTAACGCTACGGTTGATCGTGATGATTCGCAACTATGACACGTGGAGCAAAGCGATAGTTCACGAAGCATTAGCGAGTCGGAATGCGCACTTCCTGCCCAACCTGAAGAGCTCCCTGAATATCATTGAGCTGTTCGATGTCTGTCACGACGTCCTGCAAGGGACGAGAAGTATCAACACCTTGAGCCAAGCTCCACACGCTGTCCCCTCTGGAAACGGAGACAACCCGCGTTGGCCCATCATATGGGGAAGTCTGCAGAGCAAGACCTGCGCCGATCGCAATCCCTACCGCGGCAACAAATGCAAGACCTGAGCTGAGCGCGCGGCGCAGATTGATCTGGGTGCGCTGCACCAAGACGGGATGACGCCGCATCGAGGGATCGTCCGCGCGAAGAACCTGTCGACGGCGACGGACAGAAGGTGCGTTTTGAATGTCATAGACACGTGCAAGAGGTTCATCACGAACGATTTCAAGGTGCGGACGACGGCTTGCCTCTTGAGTGGCAGCAATAGTCAGTGTGCTCACAATGTTCCCCTTTCGGTCGTACACATGTTCGTCGAACACTTGTACGATAGCAATTCTTTCGAGAAATGTCGAGCCATTTTCGAACATATGTTTGATTTAGCTGATTTCTCCCGTATTCTTAACGGTGAGAGTGGACCACGGGACACTTTCACTTCCATCCACTTTTGAGCCTCGAAGGAATTATCGTGAGCAGCGACACAGAATTGACCGAGCGGCAAATCGAGATTCTGCGCCTGATTAACACCGAAGTACGCACTCGCGGTTTCCCTCCATCGGTGCGAGAAATCGCGCAGGTCGTTGGATTGTCTTCCCCATCAACCGTCAAGCATCACCTCGACACTCTCGAGCGTTTGGGCTTCCTCCAGAAAGTGCCCGGACTTCCTCGTGCACTTGAAGTCTCAGAACTTGGCAAATCCGTTTTAGGGGAAGAAAAAGAACCGAAGAATCCAGACTCCACAAAAGTCGTCACGGTTGAAATTCCCACTGCTCACGTTGACGAAGAAGCATCAGCAATTCCTCTTGTCGGAAGAATTGCAGCGGGCGCACCCATTACAGCGGAACAAGCAATCGAAGACATCTTTGAACTCCCCACCCGCCTCACAGGCCACGGGGAACTCTTCATGCTTGAAGTACACGGAGACTCTATGGTCGATGCCGGTATCCTCGACGGAGATTTCGTCGTCATCCGCAGCCAGTCAACAGCTCTCAACGGGCAATTCGTCGCGGCAATGATCGACGGGGAAGCAACCGTGAAAGAGTTTTCACGCACTCAGGGCCACGTCTGGCTGCTCCCCCACAACGAAAACTACGCCCCCATCCCGGGCGATGAATCGACAATTATGGGAAGAGTAGTTACCGTTATTCGTTCGCTCTAAAACATAATAGTTGTGGCCAAGGCATCCTATGCCTTGGCCACAAACCTTTCAGTGAACAGCGGAGCGCTCAGAAGCCCAGATCGCGAGCAACCTGACGCAGACGCGTTGCAGATTCGGTCAAACCGTCACGCTCAGCCAGCGTCAAAGGCGGATTCAACACGCGCCCAGCGCCTTCTCGCCCAACCAGTGTCGGCGCAGCCATGCAGACATCCGAGATTCCTTCCCAATCTTCCAAGAGGGTCGAAATCGTCAGGACCCGGTTTTCATCGCGAAGCACCGCGCGAGCAATGTTCGAAGCAGCCAAGCCAATTGCGTAGTTCGTTGCACCCTTGCCTTCAATAATCTTGTAAGCGGAGTTCACAACGTCCAGTGCGATTTGCTGACGCAGCTCAGCGTCAAAAAGCTTGCCAGACAGGGTCGGTCCCCAGTGACGCAAGGGCACGTTGCCAATCTCAGCAGAGGACCACAGTGCCACCTCAGAATCGCCGTGTTCACCAGCGACATAGGCGTGAATATTCTGCGTTGCGACTCCGGTTTCCAAAGAGACTAAGTAGCGCAGGCGTGAAGTGTCCAAAACGGTACCCGAACCAAAAACCTGGTTACGAGGGAGGCCCGTAATCTTGAGCGCGGCGTAGGTGACAACGTCAACCGGGTTCGTGATGAACATATAGCGCGCTTCGGGAGCGACGTTGAGAAGGTTGGGCAAAATCTTACGCATCAAGTCAACGGTGGATCCGGCCAATTCCAGACGAGACTGCCCGGGCTTCTGCTTCGCTCCGGCAGTGACGATCACCAGGTCAGCGCCGCGAACGATCTCTACGTCATCGGATCCCTCTACGGAACCGGAGGGCGTGAATTGGATACCGTGCGCCATATCCAAGGCTTCAGCTTCCACCTTGGGCTTATTGATGTCATGAAGGACGATGTCACGAGCATCCCCGCGCATCAAACAGGCATAAGCGACAGCAGTACCGACCGCACCGGCACCAACAATTGCGATCTTCGAAGGACGGCCTGAAGATCCGGGATACAGACTTTGAGCATGGGTGGGCATGAATGACCTCCTAAACGACTGAGCACGTCTATTGTTGCAGATCACTCAAGCGGATGACAGGGCTAAACTCCCACTTAGCGGTGAGTTGTACCGCTTTATTTTTCTGGCAAATCCGCCTGTAAACGCTCAAGGGCAGAGCAGGCAACATCAATGTCGTGTGTCGGCCAGAGCTTAGGCATGGACGCACGGATATACGCGCCGTAATTCCTTGTGGCGAGGCGCGAATCCAACACTGCAACGACTCCACGATCTTCGTGTGATCGAAGTAAACGTCCGGCTCCCTGCGCCATCATGAGGGCCGCGTGATTGACACTCACTTGCCAAAAACCGCTCTGTTTCTGCCGATCAGCGTCACGCGTCAGGGCTTTGACCATGGGATTGTGTGGATGCGGGAATGGAATTTTGTCAATGACCACAAGGCGACACGCATCTCCAACCACATCAACGCCTTGCCACAAAGACATCGTTCCCACAAGAACCGAATCACGTTCGCGACGGAAACGCTTGATCAGAGTGCTCAGCGAGTCCTCACCTTGGAGCATGACGTCCTTCATCCCGTCAGCCCGAAGCTGCTCAGCGCCCGCGCGTGCACCTTTCCACGAGGAAAAAAGCACAAGAGCTCCGCCGCCACTAGCGCGTACGAGGCGACTCATGTATTCCAAAGATTCAACGCTGGGGCCTTCTGGACGAGGAGCAGCAAGCGAAGCGGCAATATAGAGGATTCCCTGTTTGGCCGCATCGAAAGGAGAGCCTACGTCGATCCCCTTCCATGGCAGAGGCGCCATCATGACCCCCGTCTTGTAGGCGAGAGGTTCGAAGCTATCTCCCAAGCGCAAGGTTGCTGAAGTCAGAATCGTCGGTTTTTCCCCAAATGCATGCTCAGCAAGGGCGGGGGCAACGTGAAGAGGCGCGATCACAAGTTCACTTAGGCCTCGATCATCGTCTTGCTCAATCCACGTCACACTCTTTTCGGAGTCTCTCCCCCACGCAACTCCCACCTGCGCAAGCTGGTCAAGGAGGGATTTCACCATGACTTTTGCTGTTGCCTCTAACTGCTGCGCGCTGGACTGTGTCTCCAAATCACGGCAAGCTGAATCAAAGGAAGAAAGAATCCCCGAAAGCGGTGCACGGTCATCAAGAAGCCCGCTTGGCAGAGTACGAATCACCGAATCGAGCTGGGCACCCACACTTTCCAGAGCCGAAGTGTCCATCGACGCCAAAGAACGCAACCGCCTTGAGATCCTTGCAAGCATCTTCACAGACAGCGACACTGAGGCTTGTTCGCGCACCCTGTCGGCGAGTTCGTGGGCTTCATCAACCGCGAGTGCGCCGATCGGACCAAAAAGGTCCCCCTCTCCCAAGGCATTGATTCCAAGAAGAGAATGGTTCGTCACGACGACATCGGCATCTTGGGCCAGCTCGCGCGCCATTTGAGGAAAACAGTTGTCAATCATTGGACATTGCTTCCCAAGGCATTCCAGGCTTGATACTGACACCTGTGACCACGCGCGGTCATCCACCCCAGGGTCAAGCTCATCGCGGTCCCCTGTTTCCGTTTCTCCAGCCCACGATCGAAGACGAAGGATCTGTGCTCCCATTTCGGTAGTATGGGTCCCCTCTTCGTCTTGCTCAGGCCCCATGTCGAAAAGGGTTCCTTCGAGCGGATATCCCCCGCCAAGACGATAGTTACACAGGTAGTTATTCCAGCCTTTCAGGAGAGCAACACGGGGCCGCCTACCACTTGTCGCTTCAATGGCATCGGCTGCTACCGGCGCATCTTTCGTGAGGATCTGGTGCTGGAGGTTCTTTGTCGCAGTCGAGACAAGGACACGCTCGTCTCGATTCATCGCAAAGTCCATGAGAGGAATCAAATACCCCAGGGATTTACCTGTTCCAGTCCCCGCCTGAACAAGCAGGTTCTCTGGAGCGTCAAGCGCATCGCAGATTGCGCTCACCATGGTTTCTTGCCCGGGCCGCGGGGAACCACCAATATCGCTGAGAGCTCGATTGAGTGCTTTGAGCGACGACTCGCGACTCACGACTGATCCTCTTCGGCGTCGCTCGCGTCTTCACCTATCGAGTCTTCAAAGTAGGCAACAGCGCGTACTGCTGCAGCTAAAGCTCCCCCAACGCGTGCCCGAATGCGTTGTCCTTGTTCGAGATAGTCTTCGAAGAGGAGTTCTCCTTCTTCGTGCACTCGATGGATCAAAGCACCATGAGCGTAAGGAACGACGCAATCAATGATCTCAGTTGGCCGTGGGAGCATTTCGGCAATCGCATGCTGAAGGTCAGTGATACCTTCCCCCGTTGCTGCACTGACAAGCACGGCTTGGGGAACCAAAGAACGCACGAACGCCCGCTGTTCTGAGGACGCGAGGTCAACCTTGTTGAAGACAATCAGTTCTGGGATATCCCGCGCTCCGTCAATCGTCTCAAAAACGGAATGTACCGCTTGAATCTGCCCGACGGGATCAGGGTGTGCGCCGTCAACAACGTGGACGATAACGTCAGCTTGTCCCACTTCTTCCAAAGTCGAGCGAAAGGCCTCGACAAGCTGAGTGGGAAGACGCGAGACAAAACCGACGGTATCGGAAAGCGTGTACGCGCGTCCGTCTTCAGTCTGAGTCCGCCGAACAGTGGGATCCAAGGTCGCAAACAGAGCATCTTCAACCAATACTCCGGCCCCGGTTAAGGCATTGAGTAGCGTCGATTTCCCAGCATTCGTATAACCGGCAATTGCAACCGCTGGAATCTTGGAACGCTCTCGATTGGCGCGCTGAGCACGGCGCGCCGGCTCCATCCTGCGGATCTGTTCGCGCAGCTTCGCCATTCGAGTACGAATACGACGACGATCCAACTCGATCTTTGTCTCGCCCGGACCACGTGAACCGATACCTTCACCCGAAGCGACTCGTCCACCAGCTTGGCGAGACATTGAGTCGCCCCAACCGCGCAGTCGAGGAAGCAAATACTCAAGTTGTGCCAGCTCAACTTGAGCCTTGCCTTCACGCGATTTTGCGTGCTGCGCAAAAATATCCAAGATCAGCGCAGTGCGATCAACAACCTTGACTTTGACGACGTCTTCAAGACCGCGGCGTTGAGAAGGAGCCAAATCTCCATCGACAATCACGGTATCAGCCCCGTCTGCCGCAACGAGTTCGGCAAGTTCACGCGCTTTTCCCGAGCCTAAATACGTTGCAGGATCAGGATGACTCCGTTTCTGGATCACACCATCGAGAACTTGGGATCCTGCTGTCTGCGCCAAAGCAGCGAGCTCACGCAGAGAGTTTTCTGCTTCCTCTTCGCTCCCGCTTGTCCGCAGGCCGACAAGAACAACTTTTTCAAGGCGAATCTGCCGGTACTCGACCTCTGAGATTTCCTCAAGTTCCGTCGATAAGCCTTGGATACGCCTGGTTCCCGCTCGCGCTTCGCGCTCGAGTTCACCAGCTTGCGAGTAGTGTTCTTGCCCTGCTGTCGATTCCAATGCGGTTCCGGTACGCGCAAGAATTCGCGCAACAACGCCTCGTGCCCGCTCGGTGGAATCTTCTGACATCAATCGTCTCCAAAAGTCGTGAAAGTGGTGTTTTCTATTTTCCCATGTTTGTCGTCTTCTCGGCCTTCCTTGTGGACAAGTCGCGTTGTTTCGCTGCTCCCGCTCCACGTCAAGTAGTCTTAACAACGTGGATGAACAGTACTTCACCGATTCGCAACCAGCCTCCGCCGATGAGCTGCATCTTCTTCGCGACCACGTTCGAGGATTCGACCTCGAAATGTGGGTGAGCGATCGCGTATTTTCTGGCGGGCGCATTGACTTGGGAACGCGCCAGCTTATTGCCGAGGCCCCTGCTCTTCCCCCGCGTGGAACCTTCCTTGATTTGGGATGCGGCTGGGGCCCCCTTGCAGTCACGATGGCTCTGGAGTCTCCCGAGGCGAGTGTGTGGGCAGTTGACGTTAACTCTCGTGCAGTCGATCTGACTGCACGCAATGCCTCTCGCAATGAGGCAGATAATGTTCAAGCACTCCACGCCGAGGAAGCTTTAAAGATCGTTGCGGCTCAGGAAGTAACCTTTGATGTCATTTGGTCAAACCCGCCGATCCGCATTGGTAAGAAAGCTCTCCATGAGTTACTGACCACGTGGCTTTCCCTCTTAAGCCACGACGGCGTCGCCTACCTTGTTGTCCAAAAGAACCTTGGTGCGGATTCTTTGACCGCGTGGCTTCGCGATCAGGGGTTCCCTTCCGAAAAGATTGCATCAAAGAAGGGCTTCCGGATCATCGAGGTTCACGCTCAGGCCTAAAAACAGCGAAGTCCCCTCCTGAAGCTGCGAACCTAAGCGATATCAAAAAGAGCGCAGGAGCGAAGGGCGGTTTCTCGCGCAAGGCTAAGCGCGGCCTCGGCAGACATGGAAGTTTCTCGCGAGGAACGATCAATCCACACTATGCGCGGGTCACGACGCAACCACTTCATCTGCCTGCGCGCAAGCTGTCTGGTGGCTAGGGCAACAGAGTCAATGGCCTGCTCAGTTGTGAGTTCCCCATCAATAACCGCGAGCGCTTGGGCATAGCCAGTTGCTTTTGCGGCAGTTTTCGCTGCCCTCAAACCTTGTTTATCTAGTTCTCGCGTTTCCTCGACAAGCCCTTGCTCAAACATTACCTGTGTACGCAGCCAAATCCGCTGATCGAGCTCTTCTAGCGGCCAGCGTAGAGCAACCATCACTGCCGGTGCCGCATACACATACTGCGGCATCGACGAGGAGTAGGGCTTCCCAGTCAGCTCGATTACTTCAAGTGCACGAATAATCCGCCGAGCGTTATGCGCATCGATACGCGAAGCAGAAAGAGGGTCCAGTTCTTCAAGGCGAGCAAAGAGATGCTCCACTCCCCCAGGAGTTCGTGATTCTTCCTCGAGCCTGCTGCGCAGCTCCGTATCGGTACCGGGGAAATCTAAATGGTCTAAAAGAGCGCGCTGGTATAGTCCAGAACCACCGGCAACAACAGCCAGATTTGAACGCGCGTGAATCTGCGCAATATCTTCTCGTGCATATTTTTGATATGCGGCAACAGAGGCCTCGTCACTGATATCAAGGACATCAATCTGATGGTGCGGAATTCCTCGCCGTTCGTTAAACGGAGTTTTCGCGGTACCGATATCCATTCCGCGATACAACTGAAGCGCGTCGGCTGATACGAGTTCCCCCTGCTTAGCTCCCATCTCCTGCGGGAGTAGTTGTGCAAGGTCTAGCGCAAGATCGCTCTTTCCCGAGGCCGTCGGTCCGACGACCGCAACGATTAAGTTGCGCTGTTCTCCGAGCCGCGTACGTGCGGTTTCGCACTCGATCATTGTGTCTCTGAGGAACCGATGCGGATCCGTGGAATTCCCAGAGAAATCTTCGAGTCTTCCTCATGGGCTTGACGTGCCTGCCAAGCATCGCCTGCTCGTGTACGTCGTAATTCGAAGAGACCGCCCTCTTCTAAGGCAGAGTCTGCGATGAGGTGATGGGGAGCGCCATAAGTGACGCGCGCGCGGAGCATATCCCCGGGTCGAGGCCGATCGGCCTCGCTCATGCCAAGAGGAAGAGCGACGTGGACCAAACGATTGTCGCGTGCACGCCCAGAAATGCGGTGTGTACTACCGTCCTTTCGGCCTTCACCCGCGGCGACGAGAACTTCGACTTCCTGTCCGGCCAAGGCCGCATTATCTTCTGCGCAGATCCGTTCTTGGAGCGCAAGAAGGCGCTTGTACCTTTCGAGCGCAATGTCTTGGGGCACTTGATCGTCGCGGTCAGCAGCCGGAGTTCCAGGACGCGGCGAATAGAGGAATGTAAAGGCTGAGGTGAAGCGAGCTTCTTCAACGACTTCCAGAGTCTGTTGGAAGTCTTCCTCTGTTTCACCGGGGAATCCAACGATGATGTCAGTCGTAATGGCAGCGTCTGGGATTGCTGCACGTACGCGTGACAAAATACCCATGAAGCGTTCACGACGGTAGGAACGTCGCATCTGTCGCAAAATTGCATCCGACCCTGATTGCAGGGGCATGTGCAAGGAAGGCATGACCGTTGGGGTCTGTGCCATCGCTTCGATAACGTCATCAGTAAATGCTGCGGGATGTGGACTGGTGAAGCGCACACGTTCGAGGCCCTCGATCTGCCCCACTGCCCGCAAGAGATCAGAGAAGGCGCCTCGTTGCCCGAAGCTCACGCCATAAGAATTGACATTTTGTCCCAAGAGAGTAACTTCGATGGCGCCTTCGTCAACGACGGCCTGGACTTCTTCAAGAATCTCACCCGGACGGCGGTCTCTTTCTTTTCCTCGCAGATGGGGAACGATGCAGAAGGTGCACGTGTTATTGCAACCGACTGAAATCGAAACCCATGCCGCATACGCGCTTTCACGATGAGTAGGAAGCGTTGAGGGGAAGACCTTCAATGACTCCTCAATCTCTACTGCGGCCTGGCGATTGTGCTCGGCTCGGCGCAATAGAGCAGGGAGGACATCGATATTGTGAGTACCGAATACCGCATCAACCCAAGGGGCCTTTTCGATGATGCCATCGCGCATTTGCTGAGCAAGACAGCCTCCGACAGCAATCTGCATTCCAGGACGTTCGCGTTTGACTGCTGCTAGCTGTCCTAGATTGCCGAAAAGACGTGTGGCGGCATTTTCACGAACGGAGCACGTGTTGATGACGATAACGTCTGCGCCCATGTCTCCCGCGTCTGTTGCTCGCGCGGCGGCGGCGGGTACGCGTTCAACAGGAACCAGACCTGCTTTCTCTAAAAGCCCTGAAATACGTTCAGAGTCATGCTCATTCATCTGGCACCCAAGGGTGCGCACCGCATATGTCCGCGGGAAGTCCATCATTTCAACACTCATCGTCGGAAATTCTAACGTGCCGAGGCCAAAAGTTCCGTCTTGAGAAGATCATTGAGAAGTGCAAGTGCGCCACACACCGCACCTGCTCGCACCTGATCGCGTTCCCCCGACAGATTCAGCTGCCGTGAAGTACTTCCTCCGTTCCATGCACACGCAACAAAAACAGTGCCGGCCGGGCGCCCATCCGAGGGTCCGGGACCGGCAACTCCAGTCGTTGAGAGTGCAAAATCTGAATCCATGAGTGTGCGAACCCCGATGGCCATCTGCTTCGCAACTTCCGGATCAACCGGCCCGGTAGCTGCTAGCCTCTGCTCACTGACTTCCAACACGGAGTGCTTCGTATCTGTTGCATAGGTGCATACTCCCCCGCGAAATACGTGAGAGGCACCCGGCACTTCAACGAATGCGGCTGCAAGTAAGCCACCCGTTAGAGATTCAGCGACGGCGACAGTTTTCTTGCGCACCTCTAGTAAACGCAGCAGTTCCGCGCAGGAGACTTCTTCACAGCTCACCGTAGTCCTCACTTTCAAGAAGCTCTTCAATCACGCGAATACACACGTGAGGCGGGTACCCCTTTCGAGCAAGCATTGAAAAGAGGCGCCGACGAATTACCTGTCGATCACGCATTGTCAGTGAGCGTATCTTCTTTTCTGCCAATGCATGCGCCCGAGAATACTCCTCTTCGACATCAATTTCTGAGAGTACTTGGGCGATAATCTGCGAGGAAAGCCCCTTACGGGAAAGATCCATCTTGAGTGCAGATCCAGTTTTGCCTCCGGCTTCAAAACGTCCCCGAGCAAAAGCGCGAGCAAACGCAAGGTCATCAACAAGACCAAGCTCTACCAAGCGTTCAATCACCTTGTCGGCGGTCTCAGTGGAAAACCCCCGCGAAGTTATTGCACTTTCGAGCTCGTGTCGTGAGCGAGCGCGCACATCAAGTTGACGAAGCGCAACTTCTTTTGCAGCGTCAAATGCTGCTTTACCTTCTAGGGCAGCATTGCGTTCGCGCATAAGAGCCTGTCGCTGGGCGGGGCTACGAGTGCGCTCGCGCGGACGCACATCTTCCTCAGATGTTGTTTCCGGGTCGTAGTAGCGGACCATTGACTAGAAGCCGGCGTCCTCGATCGAGGAATCCATTTCAACAGCAGCGACATCATCTTGAGGCTGGTCCTGAAGACCAATTCCTAGAGAGACAAGAATCTTCTGTTCAATTTCATCTGCAAGCTCAGGATTATCAGACAAGAACTGGCGTACATTTTCCTTGCCCTGTCCAAGCTGGTCATCCCCGTAGGTGAACCATGAACCGGATTTACGAATAATCCCAGTTTCGACGCCCATATCAATGATGGAGCCTTCTCGTGAAATGCCCTTACCGTAGACAATGTCGAACTCAGCCTGCTTGAAAGGCGGAGCCATCTTGTTCTTAACGATCTTTGCACGTGTCCGGTTTCCAACCGGCGCGCCTGCTTCCTTGAGCGTCTCAATCCTACGAACGTCAATGCGGACGGAAGCGTAGAACTTCAGCGCCTTACCACCGGTTGTTGTCTCTGGGTTGCCGAAGAAAACACCGATCTTTTCACGCAGCTGGTTGATGAAAATGGCAGTGGTTCCCGTGGCTGAAAGGGCACCGGTAATCTTACGCAGAGCCTGGCTCATCAAACGCGCCTGCAAGCCAACGTGTGAATCCCCCATTTCGCCTTCAATTTCAGCTTTGGGAACAAGAGCTGCAACCGAGTCAATGACAATGATGTCGATGCCTCCGGAGCGGATGAGCATGTCGGCAATTTCAAGAGCTTGTTCGCCGGTGTCAGGCTGAGAGACAAGAAGATTATCCGTATCGACACCAAGGGCGCGCGCGTAGACCGGATCCAGTGCGTGTTCGGCATCGATGAAGGCTGCATTACCTCCAGCCTTTTGTGCACTGGCAACAGCGTGCAAGGCGACAGTGGTCTTACCAGAAGATTCTGGACCGTAGATTTCGATGACTCGACCACGTGGCAAACCACCAATTCCCAGCGCAACATCCAACGCTAAAGAACCGGTAGGAATCACCTGAACGGGCGGACGCGAGTCGTCCCCCAGTCGCATGACGGACCCTTTGCCAAACTGTTTATCAATTTGCGACAGGGCGAGTTCCAAAGCCTTATTGCGATCCCCATTAGCTGATGATGAGGAACCCTTACGTGGTGCTGCCATGGTGGTACCTTTCGTCGAAGCCTCTCCGGCCATTACTGTCCTGGTCTATGCAGTAGATCCCCTCTCCGAGGCCTACTCAGTGAAGTTATGCTCGACCACTGGCATTTGCGAACAGTTTTCTTCTTCTGTGGAAAACTTGCCCACATTTCACTGCTTCCACAGAATAAATGGAACAGATGTTCGACGCACGTCGACACGCCACTAACGACGAATCGCCCGACGCAGCTTTTCGCGATCTTTCGAATTCATGCGATGCACCCAACGCACCGCCTCGTCACTGCCACTCTCACGCACAAGCTCCCCCCACACCTCGTCCGGGGAAATACCCTGCTCCAGCGCCTCGACACAGGTCGCACGTAGCGCAGGCAGATATAGGTCTGCCGTCAACGAGCGTCCAAGAGTTGCCCCAAAGACCTCGTCGACGGCATCCCAAAACTCTGACAGTGTCACGAGATCAAAGCCACCGAAAGCATGTCATCGGGCACCGTATCGGGAACAACAGTTCCGTCAAGGAGGGCCATACGCTCTGAAACCTCGCGGAGGATGTACCACAAAGGAACACCGAGAGCTACGCTAATTGCTTCAAGAAGTTCCGAAGAGGCTTCTTTCTGACCGCGCTCGACCTCGGAGAGATAACCCAAAGACACCTGCGCATCCGAAGAGACCTCACGAAGGGTACGCCCCTGCTTGCGGCGGATTTCACGCAGCACATCACCAATTTCTGTGCGCAAGAGAGGCGCAACCGGTGCCGTCTGAGAAAGCGTCATAGATTGACGATAGCCCGTCTGGGCAACCTTATGCATCGTCGATTCATTCAATGGACGCGCAGACATCGGCACAGTGTTCTTCTGCTTCTTCATCATGTCCATCCTAACGTCATCTCATCGTGTTGTATTCCCACCATACACGACAAATATCAAAGTTGCGCCAGTCGCACTCAACTTTGATGGTGGGGATCAGCTCCCCTATTCAGCATCTTCGACCGGGTTCTCCTCGTTATCACGAGCAAGACGCATCCCCTCGCGAACGTAGGCAACACCGGACCATAGAGTTGCGGCAAGAGCTGCACCAGCGACACACAGCGCGGTCATCAGGCCAAACGAGGCCCATGGCTTATTTGCCATATTAAGCGCCAAGAAGTAGTCCCACGGAATCAACAGCAAGAAAATAGCCAGCACCTGAAGGAAAGTCTTAATCTTCCCTGATTGCGAAGCCGCAACAACAATTCCGCGCTTCAAGAAGAAGGCTCGCATGACCGTAATCCCAAGCTCGCGAATGGCTACCAGAATCGTGAACCACCACGGTAAGACTCCTTGAATACTCAGGATGACAAAAGCGCTCAGAGTCAAGGCTTTATCCGCAATGGGGTCCGCGACGCGCCCAAAGTCAGTCACGAGGCCGTAGGCGCGCGCAATCTTTCCATCAAGTTGGTCAGTACCTGCGGCGACACAAAAGACCACAAGCGCCCACCACTGTGCACTCCACAGATCCTGAAACTTGAGGTAGATAAAAACCGGTACCAGGATCAAACGCAAAACGGTAAGTGCATTCGGCAGATTGATCGCAGAGACCTTCGCATGACGCTCGACACGCGACACGTGAGTAGCCACCGATTATGCCCCTTTGCTGTCTATCGTCCTGTCAGTTGCCAGGCGTCTTCGTTGTCTTCAGGCTCTTCGTCAACCCAGTCAGTCCTACCACCGAAGTCGTGCCCCAAGTAGGGATCTGAATGAGACGTACTTCCATCGTACTCGTCCTGAGGCCCGTTAGACGACTGTTCAGTAAAAATCTGTGTAACTTCTTCTTGAACCGCGGGGGTTTGCGAAGGAGTTTCGGGGGAGGTTTCACCTCGCAGCATTGCTAAAACTTCGGGAAGTTGCTCGGGAGAAACAAGAACCTGGCGCGCCTTTGATCCCTCAGAAGGACCGACAATTTCACGCGATTCCAGTAAATCCATCAAGCGGCCTGCTCGCGCAAAACCAACGCGAAGCTTTCGTTGAAGCATCGACGTCGAGCCGAGCTGCGTAGAAATGACGAGCTCTGCTGCTGCGAGAAGATCATCAAGATCATCGCCAATATCCTCAGCGACCTTCGCGGTCTTTGCGGGAGCGAGGACATCAGGCCTGTACTGAGCCTGCATCTGTTCCTTGACGTGAGAGACAACGGCATGAATCTCAGATTCGGTCACCCACGCACCCTGGACACGCATCGGCTTGCTTGCTCCCGAAGGCAGGTAAAGAGCATCGCCCTGACCGATCAGTTTCTCCGCACCCGGCTGGTCCAAGATCACTCGAGAGTCTGCTAGAGAGGAAGTCGCAAAGGCCAAACGTGAGGGAACATTTGCCTTAATCAAACCGGTCACAACGTCAACTGAGGGACGCTGGGTCGCCAGCACCAAGTGAATACCGGCAGCACGCGCCAACTGGGTAATACGCTGAACCGAAGCTTCCACGTCTCGCGGAGCAACCATCATCAAATCCGCGAGCTCATCGACGACAACAAGGAGATAGGGATAGGGGCGCAATTCGCGGTTCAGGCCCGGCAATGCCTTAACTTGACCGGCGGAGACAGCCTTATTGAAATCGTCAATGTGCTTGAAGCCGTAGGTCGCAAGATCATCGTAGCGTGCGTCCATCTCCTTGACGACCCATTCCAAAGCCTCTGCTGCCTTCTTCGGATCAGTAATGATCGGGGAAATCAGGTGCGGGATGCCCTCATAAATCGTCAATTCCACACGCTTGGGGTCAACAAGGATCATCCGCACTTGTTGAGGGGTCGCACGCATCATGATCGAAGTGATCATTGAATTGACGAAGGAAGACTTACCAGAACCGGTCTGGCCGGCAACCAAGAGGTGCGGGGTCTTCGCCAGGTTGGTGACAACGTAGCCACCTTCAACGTCTTTACCGACACCGACAACCAGCGGGTGCTGGTTACGTTGCGCCGCTCCAGAACGTAAGACGTCGCCGAGCGCGACGGTTTCACGGTCAGAGTTCGGAATCTCAATACCGATTGCTGACTTTCCAGGAATCGGCGCCAGAATACGTACATCTGCCGAAGCGACGGCATAGGCAATATTCTTTGAAAGATTTGTCAGGCGATCAACCTTCACACCCGGACCAAGCGTGACTTCATAGCGAGTGACTGTCGGGCCTCGAGAAAAGCCCGTAACCTGCGCATCCACGTTAAATTCAGCAAAGACTTGACGAAGAGACTGAACGACCTGGTCATTCACTGCCGAACGAGTCTTGTGCGGAGCTCCTCGAACCAAAAGCTCACTCGAAGGCAAGGTATAGGACAGTGTTTCATCCAGCTCTGCCTGGAATCCTCCGGCAGGTTCTTCCGTGTGCGCAGGAGGTTCAGGATCAGAGTGTTCTTCGATGTTTTCGGTAACAGAGAGCGCAGGAACCTGCATAGCTTCAGTCGGCGCATCCATTGGCGCAGGCCTTGCCTTCTGCGCAGTCCCTTCCTGCTCCGAGGCCGACGGCATAAGTCTGGTGCGCTCGGCATCCACGCGCTTGGGTGCGTCCTCCTCGGTAGAGGGTTCAACCGCGCGGCGGAATTCCTCGTCCCCATCATAGGAATCGAGGAAGGGATCATCTCCTGCAGCCAGAGAACGACGCGCCTCTTCACGCGCGCGAGCAACCGGATCAGCCTCGTCTTCCGGCTTCGTTTTCTTTGCGAGGCGGTTGATGAGATCTCGGATCAACCCTGGGACCTGGGCAACCTGGGTCCGCGTTGCAAGCAAAATCGAGTAGGCAAAGAGCAACAGAAGGATCGCTGCGGCTCCCCATGACGAGAGCATCAAAACCAGTGGGCGGGCAATAAACCATCCGAGAATTCCACCAGCCGTTTCAATGGACTGGGCAGAATCAAACGTGGGGTTTCCCTTACTGACGTGGACAAGTCCCGTGAGGGAGAAAACGATCCCCAGGCAACCCGCGACTCGGTGAGGAAGAGCTGAATTTCCCGCGCGTACTCGAACGAGTTCGACAGAAAAGGCAACAAGAATGATTGGCAGTACAACTGAGAAAATCCCGACAAACCCAGCGGCCGCGTGATGGATAAAATCACCGGCTTGCCCTGAAATACCAAACCACTCACGTAAAGCAACAAGAACAGCTGCGGCCATCACAACAAAAGCCAAGGCATCGCGCTTTACCTGGGCATCAGTTGCGCGCCATGCGCGAATCATTGCAAGAAAGCCGCGACCAATTCCAGAAAAGATACGAGCAAGAAGCCCTGGGGTCGTGGTGGACTTCCCGGATCGCGAAGAAGATTTCGAAGATGCTGAAGATGGGGATTTTCGTGCCATGGTAGGAAAACGCTACCGCTGGAGAGGAACAAAACCCTGAAGGCACGCCGAAATTCAGCGTTCCTAATGCGTCACATCACCGTGTTTCATCACTGCATCAATCTGTTCCCAGGTGGGAACAGGAAGTGCCGATTCGTGTGCGATAGTAATTGCCGCAGCTGCGTTAGCCATTCGAGCAGCTTCAACGTGATCATGACCAAGGAGCAATGCTGCACACATTGTTGCAATGTGTGTATCTCCAACCCCCGCAGTATCGACCGTATTTGCTTCATAAGCAGGCAGGCTGATTTTTTTGCCGGTTTCCTTGAGAAAGACTTCGCATCCCATGACGCCGAGGCGACGGACGATGACTGCATCCTCCCGCGTAGCATCTTGCAGACTCATTCCAGGTTCATAGCCGCCAAGAATGTCCGAAAGAGTTCCTGCTTCGCGAATATTGCGCGAAATAATGTCCGCGCGCCTCAGGATACGCAACCACACTGAAGCTGGGACCTGAGCAACGGAGGGTGAGGCAGAAACGACCAGGGTAATTCCCTTTGGAAGATTTTCCGCCCACCCTACAAGAACTTCAGCGCTCATCTCACTGACGAGGTCAGAACCCGAGATGTGCACGAGATCCCCATCGTGAAGATCCAACTGATCGAGAGATTCACGAGAAGGCTCCGATTCAACCCCTGTCGTCACGATTGAGGTCATCGAGCCATCATCTTCAATCAGTTGAATCGCAACCCCGATATCACCGACGAGCTCCGGAATCAGGATCTTGACTCCGGCCTCGGCAAGAAGTTGACGAACCATGAAGGAATTCGGCCCCGTCCCCAGCGGAGACGCGGTTGCGGTGGGAACCCCAAGCTTCGCTGCTGCGCACAAAGTCGTGAATCCGCCGGCAGGAAGAGAGGTCGCCGTCGCCGCATGGATGGAACCGCCGCGCTCAGGCAATTTGGAGATGCGCATTGGAAGCGAGAGAACAACCGAATGCGTCGAGATGAAACGACCGCTCATAGTTCTACCCTACCTTTAATTCCAGATTGTCTGAGCTCACTCACACCAAAAATCTACTGTTCGACAACAACCGGGACAATCATCGGACGACGGCGCAGGTGACGACCAACCCAGCGCCCAATGACCCGGCGCATTGCCTGTTGCAGAATATGAGGATCGACATTTCCGCCAGCAGCCGCTTCTTCCAGGGCTGCCGTTACATCGGGAAGAATCTCATCGAATACCGAGGAATCTTCGGCCATGCCGATCGCGCGAATCGTCGGCGATGCCAAAACCATTCCAGATTCACGCTCGACAACGGCGTACACGCTGACGAAGCCTTCCGATCCCAATGTACGTCGAGTCGCCAATTCGTCTTCGGAAATCTCCCCAATGGAAGAACCATCGACGTAGATGTACTCGCAGGGAACTGCACCGACCACTCGGGCATGCCCATCGCACAGATCAACGACAACGCCATCTTCTGCAAGAACAACATTCTCGGGCTTCACACCAGTGAGAACAGCCAATTGGCCATTAGCAACAAGGTGGCGAATCTCCCCGTGAATAGGCATGACATTTGCAGGCTGAACGATGTTGTAGCAGTAGATCAATTCACCGGCAGCAGCGTGACCGGACACGTGGACCTTCGCATTGGCCTGGTGAACGACCTTTGCACCCAAGCGAGTCAGGTCATTGATCACCCGATACACAGAATTTTCATTCCCGGGAATCAACGAAGAGGCAAAAATGACTGTATCCCCTGGATCTACACTGACAAACCGGTGTGATCCTTGAGAGATCCGTGAAAGCGCAGCCATCGGTTCACCCTGGGAACCGGTGGCCATAAATACGCGCTGGTTTGCAGGAAGAAGAGAAATTTCGTTGGAGTCCACGATCAAGCCATCAGGAATGGCAAGGTAGCCTTTTTCCTGAGCAATACGCATATTGCGTTCCATCGAGCGCCCAACAAGAGCAACGCGGCGCCCGTGACGAGCGGCTGCATTGAAGACCTGCTGAACGCGGTGAACGTGGGAAGCGAAAGATGCGACGACAATCTGCCCCGTGGCCTCGGCAAAAACCTGATCGAGAACAGGACCGATCTCACGCTCAGGGGTAACGAAGCCCGGAACTTCCGCGTTGGTCGAGTCCACCATGAACAGATCGACGCCTTCTTCACCGAAGCGGGCGAAAGAACGCAAGTCCGTGAGGCGATGGTCCAAGGGAAGCTGGTCCATCTTGAAATCGCCGGTGATCAGGACTTTTCCGGCGGGAGTGCGCACGAAGAGTGCAAGAGCGTCAGGAATCGAGTGCGTGACGGCGACGAATTCACAGTCGAAAGGACCGATCGCCTGACGATCCCCTTCGGCGACAACGCGCAGGTTATCGGCGCAGAGACGATGCTCGCGAAGCTTGGGTTCAACGAAAGCCAGAGTCAAATCTGAACCGTAAATCGGAATATCTTCGCGCAACTTGAGCAGATAGGGAACCGCGCCAATGTGGTCTTCATGACCATGGGTGAGCACCATACCAACGATGTCGTCCAAACGATCTTCAAGCCAAGAGAAATCAGGCAAAATCAGATCGACACCAGGCTGGGATTCTTCCGGGAAAAGCACTCCACAATCAACGACGAGGAGTTTGCCGTCAAACTCCAACACGTTCATGTTTCGTCCGACTTCTCCCAAGCCGCCCAAGGGGACAATCCGGAGGCTTCCCTTTTCCAAGGGGGCAGGTTCGGGCAAGTTGTCGTACAGAGGCATCATGCAATAAGTGTGCCACGTCTAGACTTTCCCGGCCCACTCGGAACACAAGCTAGGAGCGAAGTGCCCACCACAAGTGCTCATCACGCTGGACCTGCAGCGTCTGATCCAACATGAACGAGCGCTTGAGTCCTGCCGGCAAAAAACCACTTCCTTGAAGGAAACGGAGCATCAGCGTATCTTCGGGTGCCACCCACATTCGAAGGGAGGCGGGTTGGAGGGTATCTACAATCGCTGCAAGCAAACGCGATCCGTGGCCGCTTCGACGGAAGCTGCGATGAACATAGAGCGTTGTCATTTCTACCCCAGCTGGGATTTCCTTTGTCTGCCCAAGTTCAAGAGACTGAAGCGGCGCAGAGATGGTCGAGATCAAACCAACGGAGCTTTCCCCTTCGAGGGCAACGAAAGTGTGCCCTAAATCCGCGTTCTCGCCCTGCGTGGAAAGGGTACGTTCCCACAGCTCGCGAGTATTTCCCAGCACGTGGCCTCGAAGCGGATGGTCAACAGGAAGGGAACACGCGTTAAAGATCTCCGTGAAAGACTCTTGCGCAAGAGCAGCAATCGCGTTCACATCGCTCAGGCGCGCAGGACGAACACTTCGCTTCGTCACTGACGCTCCCCCGGCAAGACTTCGGCGGTGAAGACACTTCGCCCAGCGAGTTCTTCCGCTAGCGCGCGAACCTCCTCAGCTTGAACTCTTTCAATACGAGCGAGAGCGGCATCAACCGTGAAATAACGACCATTGAGTTCGGAGCGTCCCAGTCGCGACATTCGCGAGAGGGTATCCTCCAAGCCCAGAGCCATTCCACCTCGAAGCTGCCCACGCACGCGAATGAGTTCTTCCTCGCTTGGACCGTAAATTGCGAGTTTCTCCAACTCTCCAAGCATGAGTTTTTCAACTTCAGTAATTCGTTCAGGTGAAGTCCCCGCATACATTCCCCATGCACCCGCGTTCGAATAGGCGGAATCAAATGCATAGGTCGAATAGGCAAGACCACGCTTCTCACGAATTTCTTGGAAGAGACGGGAAGACATTGAACCGCCCAAAATCGATAGTAAAACCGACATGACAGGACGACGATCATCTCCAGCACGCATGGATGGCCCGCCGACGATGACGTGTGCCTGTTCAATATGACGGTAACGAGTCACGCGTTCGGGCTGATATTCATTGCTTTCAGTCATCTGCGTTGAACGTCGTGGCCTGGGGCTTTGAGCCCGTGAAAGCTCTTCAGACCAAGCACCGCTCAGAGAGTGGCAAACCTTCTCGACAATTTCGTCGTGATTGACGTCCCCCGCTGCTGCAATGATCAGCGAGGAAGGAGCGTAAATACGCTGGTAGTAGTCCCAGACATCATCCCGTCTAACGCTCCTCATGGTCTCTTGGCTTCCCCCCACGGGTCGCCCCAGTGAGTTATCACCAAAAACTGCAAGCTGGTATGCCTCGTGAACAACCTCGGGAGGGTTGTCCTCTGACATCGCGAGTTCATCCAAAATGACGCCGCGTTCGGTTTCAAATTCATCGGGGTCAATGAGCGATCCTGAGATCATGTCACCGAGGACATCAATGGCCATCGCCGTGTCATCACTGAGGACTCGAGCCCAGTAGTTTGTATGTTCTTTTCCGGTTTCAGCGTTCGACTCACCCCCGACAGCATCGAATGCCTGCGCGATATCAAAAGCACTGCGCCGAGCGGTGCCTTTAAAGAGGAGATGTTCAAGAAAGTGCGTCGAACCTGCACTGTCCTGGTCTTCATCGCGCGAACCCGCGCCCACCCACCAACTCAGTGCTAGAGAACGAGTCGCCGGGATCTTTTGAGTGATAATGCGAAGTCCGTTGTCGAGGACGCTTCGAGTCACCGTCGATCCCGAATCCTCCCACTGTTGCCCGCCGTCGCCGGTTGATTCCAGCGGGAGCACCCGGAATTCGTCGTTGGTCATAAACGTTCCTTTTTCTCTTCTGACGAGGCCTCTTCTGCGTTTGCGCGAGGGGCCGGCTGTGGCTTCGAGCTAGCTGAGGGGACAGGAGGGACAGCGGAAGCGGAGGGGCGCGCGGTTGGGGCCGAGGCCTCGGCAGGGGAAGGCTTCGCGGTAGAAGATGCCCTCTTCAACGCGGCCTGGTTCAAGGCGTGCGCGTCTTCAGCGGTTCGCGGGATTCCTCCGGTAAGACCAACGATCAAAAGAACCAGGGAGACGATCGCTTGTATCGCGAAATAGCACGCCATCCAGCGCAGTCCGACTTCCATTCCTTGGAAGGAAGAAACCATTGCGCTCAGGTAGCAAAATCCTCCCGCCACAGCGCTCAGGAAGAGTGCCCACGCGTAGAAACGACGCGCGGAAGTCTTGGTGATCATGCGAGCGAGTGCTGCGATCATGCACGTTGCAAGCGCGGGTACGGCAACAATGATGAGTGCGCTCAAGGATACTGAAGCGATCTTTCCTGGTTCTGAACGATCAAAACCCGAGAAAGTACCGACGATGAGCCACGCAAGTACGTCGAAGATCATCAGTACTCCGCAAACAATCGTGTCCGTCAGGCGCCGCAGCATTTCTCCTCCTTCTGTCGCCTGATGACCAGCTTAATATGCACGCGTGCAAGGTGCAGTCTCCCTATGCACAGGGAATTGCCCCATCGGCGTGTTTCCACAAGTTATTGGCTCTGCACCCGGCAGGCGTGCGATTACGGCACAGTATTGGCCAAAGAAAGGTGGCTCTCATGGACAAAACACCAACAATGTCCGACGTTGCTCTTCTTGCTGGAGTATCGGTGGGAACCGTCTCGCATGTTCTGCGCGGAAGCGTTCACGTCAGCGACGCGCTCACCCAGCGCGTTCACGAGGCAGCAGAAACTTTGGGATACAGCGTTGATCCATCCGCCCAAGCACTGCGCATGGGCTATCAAAACATCGTTGGTGTCGGGCTTTTAGGCGCACGCAAAGAAGTGGAACAGGCCGCCTGCACTTTCCTTCTTCCTTTTGCCCGGGAACTCCGACGATACGGCATGGAAGCACTGGTCCTCTCCCCCACTCATTCTCCCGTCAAAGACTTGTGCTTGGAAGACTTCACAGAGCTTGTCATGCGCGCGAAACGATCGCACTTGCATTCGCTCCTCATATGTCTCGACACTGAATTTTCCTCGTGTCCATCTATCAACGCTGAAGCACACGTGGCGGGGACGGATAAGCAGCGATTCATTCCGATAGGTCAAAGCATCTCAGGTACTCGGGCTCTTCCCATATTCGAGGTTCATCTAAATGCTCATGGCATCCAAGGACCCCGTGGAGAGAAAAGGTCTGCATCACTTGAATGGCGCCCACTACGCGTAGGCAGTGATTCTGCAGAGGGCCATTCCCTCACCCGCGGGAATATCGCCGATTGTATTGCGGCAATTATGGATTCAAGGGACACAACAAGAGTGGTGGGTTGAAAGCAGACGCTTTCAACCCACCACTTCAAACGGAGAAGCCCTTAGCCTTCTCGGAACATGATCCCGAAACCGCTCCTGGGATAGTGCCACTTCAAGACACCTTTAGGGGCAATGGCCAAGCAGGTACCGCATTCTAAACATGCGGCATATTCCACTCCAACGGTCCCGTCCTCTTCTACCGAGTAGACATGTGCTGGGCAGATTCGCTCCAAGAGCTTGCCAGCGCCGGTGGCACGAGCCCGCTCCTGGTCGACCTCGATATGAGATTCTTCCTCGTCAAGGTTGTAAGTGTTACGCGAAAGACGCGCGGGAACACTCTCAATTTTCAATGTGCTCATTGTTCCTCCTGCCTCACAGTGCCTTGATACCGGCCAAGCCGTCACTGATGAGATCACGCAAACGCAAGCCAGAAGCCTTGAACGCATCCATCGCGACCTTCATGATGTGGCGACGCGGGCGAAGATCATGGTTGAAGACTCCGTAGAA
The DNA here is from genome assembly GCF_900155605.1 of Actinomyces marseillensis. Classification (GTDB taxonomy): domain Bacteria; phylum Actinomycetota; class Actinomycetes; order Actinomycetales; family Actinomycetaceae; genus Pauljensenia; species Pauljensenia marseillensis. The sequence continues at coordinate 1,786,770 of NZ_LT707420.1, forward strand.
AACCTCTGCAGCAAGGCGTCCATAGTCCTTGTACATACGAGGACGCTCAAGGAAAGCAGGGGCCTTCGCGTAGGTCTGCATGTCCTGCCCGACGAAGGAAGATTTCAACTCGCTGAGGTAGCGATCCATCGCTGCCTGAGAGAAATCGCCGGATTCAAGGGCAGCATGAACCGCCGTTGAAGCCGCTAGCGCAGAACCCGCAGCAAGATCCATCCCTCGAATGGTCAAACCAGTGTTAAGAGTGAATCCAGCTGCATCGCCAATAATCACCAACCCCGGACGGGTGAGATCGTGGGTCACCATCTGAGGCCCATCTTCAATGGTCAGGTGGCACCCGTACTCAAGCAATTCGCCGTCTTCAAGAAGAGGAGCAATTGCCGGATGAGTGAGCAGGTGATCATGGACATCCGAAGAAGACAAGCCCGATGCTTCCAAATCATCAAGACGCATGACAACACCGATAGAGACGGAATCTTTATTGGTGTACATGAAAGCTCCACCTGCAACGCCCTGCGTCGCATCCCCAACCATGGCGTAGGCTGCACCGCAGTTATCACGCACATTGAAGCGATCTTCAAGGACCTTCTCGGGAAGAGCGATCACAGACTTTACACCCACTGCAAGGTGTTTCTTCGGCTCTTTAGCGCGGATCCCCGCCTGCTGGGCAATGAAAGAGTTCACCCCATCTGCGGCAACCACAACGTGGGAGCGCAGCTCATCTTCTCCAGCACGAACACCAACAACCTGTCCGTTTTCGATGATGAGGGAGTCAACCTTCACACCCGGCATCACGGTGACACCGGCTTCCTCACACTTCTCGCTCAGCCACAAATCAAGCTTTGCACGCAACACTGTGACTGCATTGGCGGGCTCAGCAAGACGCTGATCCCAGTAGTCAATGTTGACCGCTGACTTTTCATTGAGCAGGCTGACGATGTTACGCGTGATTCGACGTTCTACAGGAGCTTCATTTACAAAGTCCGGGAAGACCTGTTCCATTACTCGGCAGTAGAAAACACCACCCGAGAGATTCTTGGAACCGGGTTCCATCGCACGCTCAATGAGAAGGACCTCGTGTCCTTGTCCGGCAAGAGTGTAGGCGGCAACACAACCGGCTACACCTCCACCGATGACGATGACCTCGAAATCAACCTCTACTTCTTCAGACATACTCTTCCTCAGGAAAGTGCTGCGGTGATCGCAGGCAGAACATCATAGAGGTCGCCCACGATTCCGTAGTCAGCAACCTCAAAGATCGGGGCATTGGCATCACTATTGACGGCAACAATGACCTTCGATTCGGACATGCCCGAGGTGTGCTGAACCTGACCGGAGATACCAGCAGCAAGGTAAAGATCCGGAGCAACGTGCATGCCGGAAACACCAACATAGCGATCCTTGGACAGCCACGCGGTTCCTTCAGCAAGAGGACGGGAGCAAGCAAGCTCGGCGCCCAGTGCTGCGGCTAGGTTGCGGGCGATCTGCAGATCTTCCTCGGCCTTGAAGCCACGACCGGCTGCGACGATACGACGCGCGGCAGCAAGGTTGGCGGGGCCCGAACCAGCGGGCTCCACAGCGCTCACGCTTGCCCCGTAGTGTTCTTCCGAACCGGCCTCGGGCGCAACTTCTCCACCCTCGACGGGGGCTCCACCTTCGAGGACGACAACAGCACCACCGGGGAAGGAAATGCTTTCCTGCGTCAGACCACCAAAGCGCGACACCTCGGCTTCGCCAGCGGAAACGCGCAGCGCACCGTTGATGAGGGGAAGGCCAAGGCGAGCGGCGACAGCACCGGCAAGGACGCGCTCAACGGGACGGTTCGCGGCGAAGATGATATCTGCGCCAGCGGCTTCCAACACAGTGTTCACCGCGGGGGCAAAAGCCTCAAGAGGCGCATTGCTTCCACGACCGATGGTCACAACGCGGTCAACACCAGCGATGCCGGTGGCCTCATCGCCAAGAGCGATGACGGTAACGGGACCGATTGCGCGTGCGGCCTCGACGAGGGACGCAATCTGATTCGATGTCGTAATGATCCATGCGTTAGTCATTGTCCAAGTCCTTTCTCAGAGCACACCAGCGCTACGAAGCGCCTCAACCAGCTTCACAGCGGCGTCGTCACCACTGAGAATTTCCTTCTTACGTTCCTGAGCAACCGGGCGCAGACGGCCGGTAACCTCAACGGAAATCGGCTTGACACCCAGATCAGCAAGAGCAACGGTGTCCATCGGCTTCTTTCCAGCCTGCAGAACATCCTTCATGCCGGGAACCTTGACGGTCGCAGCATCTGTCGTCACGGCAACGACGACGGGGCCATCGACATTAATCGTTCGAGTTCCAGAGGCGGTAGCCTGCGTGATGGTCCACCCATCTCCGTTGGCCTCGACCGCGGAAACCTCCTGGAAGCAGGGCCATCCCAGGTAACCGGCGACCAGAGCAGACATCATCTTGGCGGACTCGTCAATCGAAGAATCACCCGTCAAGAGGATATTCGCGCCTTCGACCTTGTGAACCAGATTGGCAAGCGCTCCTGCAACTGCAGTGGCGTTCAGATCACGAACGGCATCATCGGCGACGACCAACGCACGGTCGAATCCGCGCGAAAGAGCAGCCTTTTTTGCCATTGAGGAGGACACCTGTGCGTCTCCTACGGAAATGCCAACGAGCTCTTCGCCCTTAGCATCTGCGACAGCGCGTGCCACCTGAATGGCAACCGGGTCGTATTCACTCACCGTGGCCTTCGCACGCGACCAGTCAACGACACCATCAGAACCCACGGTTGTATCCTGCGGGTTCGCAGCGTACTTATACGCGACAACGATACTCATCGTGTCCTTCTCTCTTGAGTGTTGTTTTCGGATAGATACAGGGAAGACTCCCCAATTTTCCTCAGCTCCCGAAAAGCGCACGCATTAACCCGCAAGGTGCGAGTAATATGGCGCTTACCAGCAGCTATGAAAGAAAGGTGCAAGTCGTGCCGAATCCTCGACAAGACGCGCCCAAAGTTGGTCGACCGCGCGATGAAGTGGTCGAAACCAAGATCATCGAAAGTGCCCTGACACTCTACGGAGAGGTCGGCTGGGCCGCTTTCAACCTGACCAAGGTCGCCAGCGCTGCCGGAGTGGGCAAATCCAGCATTTACACACGCTGGGAAACCCGCGATGACCTCCTGAAGGACGCCTTCGCGCGATTGGTTCGTTGCCCTGGCCCACGCGGGAATAGCGCGCGGGAAGTTTTGATGAACGAGGCCGAGTTCCGCCTTCGCGAGTACCTTGGCCCGAATCGTCGGGCAGTTCGTCGCCTGTTCGTCGAGGCCGGTGAAACAAACGATCCGACGATCGCGCTGATTCACAACCAGATCTTCATTACCCCTTTGGGTGCGATTCGCACGCGCTTGTGGGAGTTCAAGAGCGCGGGGCAGATTAAGGACACCCTGTCGGTTACCCGCCTGCTTGACGCGGTTGAAGGCTCGGTTCTGATGCGTACCTTCTGCCTGCCCGATGACTACATCGACTGCTTCATGCTGAAGGTTCCGCGTTACCTTGAAGCTTTGATTGACGATCAGCTTCATGGCAATCTCAATTCGTCATTACGCGCAGTATCCTGAGCCAATTCACGCGGGCAAAGAACGCGTGCCCAGTGCCTGAGCTGCGACTTTTCTGCTGCCAAAGTGGTGGCTGGACCGTGCCCGGGAAGCACGCGAAGATCCTGAGTAACCTCTGCGAGCTTCGCGCAGGAAGAGGCCATCAGTGCCTGGTCTCCCCCCGGGAAATCAGTCCGCCCAATGGTTCCAGCAAATAGCATGTCACCACTGAACAGGATCGAGTTGGCGCAATCAATCAGGCAGATATGTCCCTGAGTGTGTCCCGGGGTATCAATCACCTCAAGGCGGTCGCTCCCCCACTCAATGACATCGCCTTCCTTCAAAGACCGATCAACATGATCCACGACATAGTCGATGCCTTCGGCGTCGAATCCAGACAGGTGTAAGTCTCGCGTTCCAGCGACATCTGCAGCTCCACAGGCAACCCAGCACCCGTGTTGAGCGACAAGCTCATTGACTGCCCCGATGTGGTCGCAATGACAGTGGGTGAGCACGATACCGATGACGTCCAGGTCCTGCGTCCATTGCTGAAGGAAGCTCGCCTGGTCGCCCGGGTCGACAATAATCGTCCCGCCTTCATTCGTTAGCGCGTAACAATTCGTGCGGTACGCGCTCACAACCACTGAATCAATGCGATACATCGTTTAGCGCCCCTTGAAGTCCGCTGATCCTGTAACGTCCAAGCTCAGGCCCTTGGTTTCGGGGGCCCAAACGAAGGAAACACCAAATCCAAGAGCTGAAATGAGGGCACCGGCAAGCATGGTCGCAGAGATCCCGTAATCGGCGATAAATGCCGGAAGGACGAACATTGAGTAGACGGTGCCAATTCGGCTCAGAGCCATAGCAACGCCCATTGCCGAGGCGCGAATTGAGGTTGGGAAGAGCTCGTTGGGATAGAGCCACTCGAGATTGCCCGGACCGCCAGCAAGAAGTGCGTAGGCGATGAAGCAGATGGAAATCAGGACGATTCCCCCCTGCGGGAAGAAACCAATCAGGCCAAGTGCAATCGTCATGCCGAAGAAACACCAGATGATGAGCGGGCGACGCCCCACGCGTTCAGCCAAGTACATTGCGGGGAATGTACCGAGCATGAAGAAGGTGCCGATAACAAGTTCGCCGATCAGCGAATTGCGCCCCTCTCCGAGGCCAATGGAACCAACGATTGTGGGGCCATAGGTGTAGAGCGCAAACATCGGAATTGCCTGGCAGAGCCAAATCACACCAACGAAGACCACGCGACGCAGATAAACACCGCTGAAGATCTTCTTAAACTCTGTTTTTTCAGCAATCTCTTGCGCAGGAAGGCGGACATTTTCACCGAAGAGTTTCATGACAACGCGATCGGCCTCTTCTTGACGGCCCTTCGATGCCAACCACCTGGGAGATTCGGGGATATCCCAACGTCCGATAAGAATCAGCACTGCCGGAATCGCAGACGATGCCAGCATCCAGCGCCAGCCGTGAGGAGTCTCGTAAAGAGCGTAGCCCACAAGAGCCGCGACATTGGCGCCAAGGTACCATGCGGCAGCGATCATGCCCATCGACATCGCACGATGTTTGCGGGGTGAAAACTCCGCGATCATCGATGTGGCAATCGGATAATCGGCGCCGATTGCCACACCGATGAGGAAGCGCAGAGCCACTAATTGCAGAGGAGACGTAACGACGGCACACAGTGCCGACAAAACGACAATGACGATCAGGTCGAGAATGAACATCTTGTGACGACCAATGAGATCGGTCAGCCATCCTCCGACTGCGGCTCCCAAGAAAAGACCGACCAATGCGGCGATTCCCAGCAAGCCCGACATGGAATTACTGATCTCGATATCGGTACCCAGACGTGAAAGCGCCACGCCGATAATTCCTAGAACATAGCCTTCAAGGAATGGACCGCCACTGGAAAATGCGATGATGCGCCAGAGCACACCTGACATATCCAGATCTTCGAGATCTGTTACTTCCTTTTTCACTGCGTGTATCTCCTCTAACGCCTCGATAGCAAAGCTGCGGATCATCGTGTAATCACGCATCAATGCTTTCAAGGTTACTTCAGCGGTATTCGATAATCCCCCAGTTCAGATGAGGCTTTGCACCGGTGACATCGGCATCTTCGTCTACCAGCTGGAAACGGAGCTCGCCTTCTCCGACCTTCCACAGCTTCGTCTTCAGAGTGCTACCAGGCAGAACCGGCGAAGTAATGCGGGTCTTGAAACGGGTGATGCGTTCGGGTTCTCCGGGAACAAAAGCGTTGATTGCATGACGCATAACAACACCCGCGTAAGAGATCGCGTGAAGAATGGGACGAGGCTCACCGTTCTCAGCTGCATAATCCCAGTCGATGTGCTGCGGGTGATAGTCGCCTGACAGACGGTAGATCAAGGCCTGGTTCTCAGGAATACGCTCAACAACCTCGACGTCAGCCTCGCGCTCCGGCATTTCAACGATGTCCTTGGGAGGCTTGGGCCCACCCCAACCGCCGTCGTAAATCAGGCAGTCCCAGGATTCATTCGTGAAAAGCAGGTTGCCGTCCGAATCGTAGGTGTCACCAATATGCTGAGCGAGCAGGCCACGACCCTCACCACGGTCATAGAGGCCTTCAAGGCGAACCATGGTCTCCAAGTGATCGCTCATCTTGGTGATCGGCTGATGGAAGCGGATATCGAAGCCCCAGTGCAGGGAGCCCGCATAGTTGTAGCCGTAGTCGATGGTACGAGTGACCTCGGAATCCACGATGAGCATCGCACCAAACATGGGCAGAACCTTGAGCTGAGGATTACGTTCATCGTGCTCGTTGAGGTATTCGAGGCCATCCTTGCCATCGATACCTGCACCGCAGCCAAGAGCAAACAGCTCAAGATCACGGAAAGTGTAGTCACGGACGAAAGGACCGAAGGTCTGTCCGACCATATCCGTATTGATTGCCATGCCTGTTCCTTTCACAGGGTTTTGAGTAATTCTTTATTGACTTTGCCGTATTCACCGCGAGGCAGCTCATCAATGATTCGTACCTCGTTGGGAACTTTGAAGGAGGACAGTCGTTGGCGGCAAAACTCCAACACACTGTCAGGGCTCAGGCTCTTACCCGGGTGGAGGGTAAGGAAGGCATGAATATCTTGCCCGCGAATGGGGTTGCGAACTCCAACGACCGCCGCGTCGCTGACTTCGGGGATTTGGCGTAGAAGGTTTTCGATTTCTCCCGAGGTCACCGACTCACCGTTGCGCTTGATGAGGTCGTGCCGCCGATCGACGAAGAAAAGCCATCCATCAGGGTCAATGTATCCCCAGTCACCGGTGTGATACCACCCATCGATAACTGCCTCCCCCGTCGCATCGGGGCGCTTCCAGTACCCCTGCATGAGCGAGATTCCCTTCTCGCCACGAATGCAGATTTCACCATTGCGTCCCTGCGGTACTTCTGCTCCAGACTGATCACAAATCTTGAGCTCGTAATCCGGACCAACCTGTCCCACCGAAGGCCAGCGCCTCTCCCCCACGGGGGGATCGGTGACAACTCCAACCAAGGTCTCAGTCGACCCATAGTTATTGAGTAGTGGAACGGCAAAACGCTTTTCAAAGCGTTCTTTATCTTCATCAGACAAGATGAGGAAATAGTGCATCTGACGCACGCAGTGGTTCTGTTCTTCTGGATCCACGGGTTGAGCAAGCAAGGTCATGACAATCAATGCCATCCCCTGAACCAAAGTCGCTCGGGTCTGACACACCGATTTCCAGAAACGATGCGCACTGTAACGACTCAGAAGAATCAGAGTTGCGCCGGCGGTAATGACTGGAATGAAAGCCGAGAGCTGGAAGTTCACGTGACTGGCGACCATGGATGTCGCATAGCGATCATCACTGGTCATCGCCAGTTCCCAGTTGACATATTTTCCTGAAAACACGGCGTTAGCATGAGTGATCATGACACCTTTAGGAGACGAAGTCGTCCCGGAGGTGAACATAATTTCCAGAAGACTCAGCGCTTCAAGCTGCGGATCATAATCCAGCTGCGGTGAGCAGGTCCGACTGAGAGCAGATAGAGAAGACTCCCCCTCACCTGCATCACTGCCTACCAAGAGCACCTGAGCTTCCGAGGCCAACACGGCCTCGTCGAGGGTCAGCGAGCACCCTCGGGTACAAATCACCGCGCGAGCACCACTGGCATCAATCAGCCCCGCAAGCTCAAAAGAAGTCCCCTTCGTGTCCAAGGGAACGATGACCGCACCGATCTTCGCAATCGCCAAAAAGCATTCGATGAACTCGATGCTATTTGGCAGGTAAAGTGCGATGCGGTCACCGCTGCGAAAGCCCAGCTTAAGAAGGGCATTCGCATATCGATTCACTTGTTCATCTGTCTGACGGTAGGAGCGTTCCACACGCACACCAGCGCACACATCCTCAAAAATGAGGAAGCTGCGTTCTGGGGCTGCATTAACTGCATCCTCCCAGATGACGCGCAGATTAGTGCGCGAGTGAATCTCATCCCGAATGGTCACGAATCAGTCCTCTTCGGCGAACTTGATGGAACCGGATGCCTTGAAACGCTCGATATCCTCATCCGAGAAACCACTGCGCTGGAGGACATCTCGAGTGTCTTCACCCAATGCGGGCATCGGACGCCAGAAACCACCGGGGCGATGCGCAAAACGAGGAACCGTATTCAGGCCCTTGATCGTCTCCCCTTCGCGGTTCTCCCACTCCATGAAGTTTCCACGCAGTTTAGTGTGTTCTTCGGCCAAGAGGTCGTCGAAATCCAAGCACTTCTGAGCCGCGATCTTGTGGGCAACAAAATCTGCCTCGACATCGTCAACATTCTGGGTGAGCAGGTACTCTTCCAGTTTTTGTTCGATTAACGAGGCCTTGGGGCCGTCAAGCCACAGCGCTGAGGTGTCCTCGGGATATTCTTCTGTTCCCCACAGATCCCCCAGACCAATCACCTCGAGCAGGTACTTGTTCTGAGGAACGCCGTAGCAGCACAGGCCCAGGATTCCATCCTTGGTCTTGTACTGGCCGATCGCGCACAGGTTCTGATGGCGTGCGCCCGCACGCGGGTAGAGCACGCCCTTATTCATGTAGTCGATCATGTAGTAGGCGCCGACGCGCAGCATCGTTTCATACATTGCGACGTCGATCGACTCACCTTCTCCGGTGCGCTGGGCGCGGAAGACCGCAGCCAAGGCAGAAGAAATCACCATGAGCGAGTTGAAGTAGTCGCCTGTGTAGGGAGCTGCCGTCATTGCTTCTTCAGGGGTACCGTTTTGGTACACGTAACCCGAATAATCCTGGACGGTCAGGTCATATGCCGCGGAGTGAACACGCTTGGGATCACCAACGTGGCCGAAACCAGAAACGTGCACAATGACCAGACGGGGGTTGACCTCCCACAGGAACTCATCGGTGATTCCCTTTCGTGCCCACACAGGGCCCTTCGAGGACTCAATGAAGATATCCGCATCCTTGACGAGCGCGCGGATAATCTCTTTTCCTTCATCCGTGAAAGGATTCATCGAGATGGAGCGCTGATTGCGTCGTTCCATTTCCTTGACGAACTCGGTATCACGCACAGAGTCGCCACTGTAGGTGTTCTCAATCCAGGTGATATCGGCACCCCACTCCGACATGATTTCGCATGCGGTAGGAACAGCAATTTCCACTGCTGAGTAAACGACTTTCAGGCCGTCAAGGTTGCCGTAGGACGGCTTATCAACGGGTAATGACATCAGATAAACCTCCCGCCGATCAGCGGTATTCCTTCAGAGCTGCACGGCCTGCGGTGAGGATCATCATTTCGTCAGTACCACCGCTGACGCGGTCAACACGCAGGTCGCGGAACATACGCTGGACACGGTGTTCACCGGTAATACCGACGCCTGCCAGAACCTGCAGGGCATTGTCGACGACCTCAAATGCTGCGTGTGCGCAGTAGTACTTCGCCATGGAGCAATCACCACGGCCAAGCAGACCGTTATCGTGCTTCCACGCGATTTCGTAGAGCATGTTGCGCATATTGGTGAGCGCAACCTTCATGTCCGCAAACTTGAGCTGGATGAGCTGGTGACGGGCAATTGCCTGTCCACCCTGGACACGCTGGTTGGCGTAGCGCGCGGCGTCTTCGAAGGCGCAGTAAGCCTGGCCGTAGTTGGTCAGAGCAACAAGGAAACGCTCGAGATCGAAGTCGGCAACTCCGCGGCGGAATCCATTTCCTTCGGTTCCGAAGAGGTCTTCTTCACGAAGTTCAACGTTATCGAAGTAGATATCGCAGCAGGAGTCCATGCGCAGTCCCAGCTTGTGCAGGGGTTCCTTGGTAATACCCGGCAGGGACATATCGACAAACCACTCGGTGTAGGTGTCCATATTGTCGCTATCTCGAGCCATAACAACTAGGTAGGGCACGTACTTAGAAGAAGTAATAAAGGTCTTGTGACCGTTCAGGTAGACCTTGCCGTCCTTACGGGTGTAGGTCGTGCGCATATCATCCCATGAGGATCCTGCACTCGGCTCGGTCATTGCGTAGTTGAGCATTTGCTTACCGGTGCCCACGAAGGAAAGGATCTTTTCCTTCTGTTCCTCGGTGCCCTCACGCAGAACGGTATCCCAGCAGGGAAGCTGGTAGAGAACGTAGGTGGGGCCACCGGCGCGACCCAGGGCCTCGTAAGCGGCGGTAAGCGTCACCCAATCGGCACCCAGACCGCCATTCTCCTCAGGAAGGAGGATCTGGTCAAAGCCGAGCTCGCAAATTGCCGAAACCCATTCCTGAGGGTATTCGGAGCGTTCATCGCATTCCTGGAAGTATTTCTCCCAGTTACGCGACTCCATCAATTCGGTGAACCCATCGACCATCAATTGCTGGTCTTCGCTCAGTGAAAAGTCCATTTTTACTTCCTATCGTCGGTGATATGAAATCTGTGGGTTTCTTAGATTTTGTGGTTGTGGAAGAAGTCAGCTGCCCGCCGCATTGCATCCATCGTGTCATCCAACATCCGAGAGTGATGAAGGAATGCATGGATAACCTTCGGATAGACAACGAATTCGTTATCCACTCCCGCGATATCAAGCAGTTCGTGGAGCGCCTCGGAATCATCTTTGAGGGGATCCAAGCCTGCGGCCACGATGAAACAGGGAGGGACTGCCGAAGACAGATCGTTATCCAAAATATTCACGTATGGTTCGCGAATCTTTTCAAGATCTCCAAGGTAGGCCTTGAGATAGTACTCGTAATCGGCTTCGGTGAGACCATCCCAAGGACCGCCCAGCAGTCGCATCGATCGAGAGTCACGCAACCCGTATGCTCCGTAGAAGAGCAGCATGCTCCGCGCGTTCACAGCTTTGTCGTGATCACGAAGGTAGAGCAGCGCACCGAATGCCATATTTGCACCTGCGCTGTCCCCCGAGAAGGAGACATCCTGAGGATCAATTCCCCACTCCTGAGCGTGCTGGACGATGTAGTCGGTGACGTCGGAAATTTCTTCGATCGGCTGCGGGTATTGTGCTTCCGGAGAAAGCGTATAGCCCACCGAAACGACGATGGCTCCCGTGAGCGAGGCAATTGTGCGCGTGATGCGATCGTGGGTATTGACATCGCCGATCAACCAGCCGCCACCGTGAATATAAACAATCAGGGGACGAGCAGATTCGTTGTTTTCTTCTTCCGAGGCCTGGGGGACGTAGCGGCGCACCGGGATACTCCCGTGGCGCGTTGGGACCATTCGGTCTTCCGCGCTTTCCACATGCGGACCGCCCTCGTTCCAGAAACGGCGTTCACTGCGATAGGCCTGTCGCATCTCTTCAATGCTCTGATCGGTCGAGTACGCGTCTTTTGCCAGCTCGTTTTGCTTGGCAACGACGGCGCCCATCTGTTCGCTCCACATGCTGGGAACATCAAGCTTATGTGCCACTACGTCCTCCTTCCTCAGTACGTGGTTTTCAGGCCTGGACGTTCTTCTTCTCGCGAATACGAATCACGAGAACCAGCGCGATCGCACAAACTGCTGCCAGAAGGGCTGCGCCGCCAAGGATCATGAAGATCTGATGGAACGCAGATTCTTGTGCGTCACCTGCGGCATCACGAATTGAACCAAACCAGGTGTAGGAGAAGGTATCGGGAAGGAAGCCGATGACCGAGAGCAGACCCGATGCTGTACCAAAGACCGCGGGAGCGACCTTACCTTCAGTGAGCTGCGAGGAAACAATGCCGAAGACGCCGTTGGCAATAAACGCCAAGAGGATCACCAATCCAGCAGTGAGGATAGCGTTTGCACCCGNCGGTAATACCGACGCCTGCCAGAACCTGCAGGGCATTGTCGACGACCTCAAATGCTGCGTGTGCGCAGTAGTACTTCGCCATGGAGCAATCACCACGGCCAAGCAGACCGTTATCGTGCTTCCACGCGATTTCGTAGAGCATGTTGCGCATATTGGTGAGCGCAACCTTCATGTCCGCAAACTTGAGCTGGATGAGCTGGTGACGGGCAATTGCCTGTCCACCCTGGACACGCTGGTTGGCGTAGCGCGCGGCGTCTTCGAAGGCGCAGTAAGCCTGGCCGTAGTTGGTCAGAGCAACAAGGAAACGCTCGAGATCGAAGTCGGCAACTCCGCGGCGGAATCCATTTCCTTCGGTTCCGAAGAGGTCTTCTTCACGAAGTTCAACGTTATCGAAGTAGATATCGCAGCAGGAGTCCATGCGCAGTCCCAGCTTGTGCAGGGGTTCCTTGGTAATACCCGGCAGGGACATATCGACAAACCACTCGGTGTAGGTGTCCATATTGTCGCTATCTCGAGCCATAACAACTAGGTAGGGCACGTACTTAGAAGAAGTAATAAAGGTCTTGTGACCGTTCAGGTAGACCTTGCCGTCCTTACGGGTGTAGGTCGTGCGCATATCATCCCATGAGGATCCTGCACTCGGCTCGGTCATTGCGTAGTTGAGCATTTGCTTACCGGTGCCCACGAAGGAAAGGATCTTTTCCTTCTGTTCCTCGGTGCCCTCACGCAGAACGGTATCCCAGCAGGGAAGCTGGTAGAGAACGTAGGTGGGGCCACCGGCGCGACCCAGGGCCTCGTAAGCGGCGGTAAGCGTCACCCAATCGGCACCCAGACCGCCATTCTCCTCAGGAAGGAGGATCTGGTCAAAGCCGAGCTCGCAAATTGCCGAAACCCATTCCTGAGGGTATTCGGAGCGTTCATCGCATTCCTGGAAGTATTTCTCCCAGTTACGCGACTCCATCAATTCGGTGAACCCATCGACCATCAATTGCTGGTCTTCGCTCAGTGAAAAGTCCATTTTTACTTCCTATCGTCGGTGATATGAAATCTGTGGGTTTCTTAGATTTTGTGGTTGTGGAAGAAGTCAGCTGCCCGCCGCATTGCATCCATCGTGTCATCCAACATCCGAGAGTGATGAAGGAATGCATGGATAACCTTCGGATAGACAACGAATTCGTTATCCACTCCCGCGATATCAAGCAGTTCGTGGAGCGCCTCGGAATCATCTTTGAGGGGATCCAAGCCTGCGGCCACGATGAAACAGGGAGGGACTGCCGAAGACAGATCGTTATCCAAAATATTCACGTATGGTTCGCGAATCTTTTCAAGATCTCCAAGGTAGGCCTTGAGATAGTACTCGTAATCGGCTTCGGTGAGACCATCCCAAGGACCGCCCAGCAGTCGCATCGATCGAGAGTCACGCAACCCGTATGCTCCGTAGAAGAGCAGCATGCTCCGCGCGTTCACAGCTTTGTCGTGATCACGAAGGTAGAGCAGCGCACCGAATGCCATATTTGCACCTGCGCTGTCCCCCGAGAAGGAGACATCCTGAGGATCAATTCCCCACTCCTGAGCGTGCTGGACGATGTAGTCGGTGACGTCGGAAATTTCTTCGATCGGCTGCGGGTATTGTGCTTCCGGAGAAAGCGTATAGCCCACCGAAACGACGATGGCTCCCGTGAGCGAGGCAATTGTGCGCGTGATGCGATCGTGGGTATTGACATCGCCGATCAACCAGCCGCCACCGTGAATATAAACAATCAGGGGACGAGCAGATTCGTTGTTTTCTTCTTCCGAGGCCTGGGGGACGTAGCGGCGCACCGGGATACTCCCGTGGCGCGTTGGGACCATTCGGTCTTCCGCGCTTTCCACATGCGGACCGCCCTCGTTCCAGAAACGGCGTTCACTGCGATAGGCCTGTCGCATCTCTTCAATGCTCTGATCGGTCGAGTACGCGTCTTTTGCCAGCTCGTTTTGCTTGGCAACGACGGCGCCCATCTGTTCGCTCCACATGCTGGGAACATCAAGCTTATGTGCCACTACGTCCTCCTTCCTCAGTACGTGGTTTTCAGGCCTGGACGTTCTTCTTCTCGCGAATACGAATCACGAGAACCAGCGCGATCGCACAAACTGCTGCCAGAAGGGCTGCGCCGCCAAGGATCATGAAGATCTGATGGAACGCAGATTCTTGTGCGTCACCTGCGGCATCACGAATTGAACCAAACCAGGTGTAGGAGAAGGTATCGGGAAGGAAGCCGATGACCGAGAGCAGACCCGATGCTGTACCAAAGACCGCGGGAGCGACCTTACCTTCAGTGAGCTGCGAGGAAACAATGCCGAAGACGCCGTTGGCAATAAACGCCAAGAGGATCACCAATCCAGCAGTGAGGATAGCGTTTGCACCCGAGGGCAGGACGGCGAATCCAGCGAAGAGCACTGCAACCAACAGTGAAGCAGCTGCAATGACACGCGAAGGAGAGCCGACCTTCTCAGCAACCCATCCGAAGAAGGGAGCCGAGACCAGCGAAATACCGTAGGTACGAACGGTTGCGACCATGGTGACCACTGCGGGAGCAAGCATCATGACCTTGTTCATGTAGCCGGTGGTCTGGTTTACGCCGGTGTAGAAGAAGTAGACGAAGAACAAGGTGGCAGCTGCCAGCCAGACGACCGGGTTCGCCAAAACCTGTCCGATTTGCTTCACCGAGAAACCGCCTTCAGTGGAGCCGATTTCACCTTCGAACTTCGGGATGAAGAAGAAGGAAAGAACGGCAAGAACCATGATCAGGCCACCCAGGATGAAGAGCAGGGTACGCATGGGAATGATGTCACCACGCGATGCGAGGTGGGCAACCAGCCATGAGTTGAAGAAGCCCAGGATTAGACCGGCGAGGCCATAGAAGGCATAAGAAAGACCAATGTTTCGCGAGTAGCCATTTTCATCAGAGATCAGGCGCACAAGCTTGTAACGAATACCCCACCAAATGAGGATTGTTGTAACGCCCATCGCGACAAAAAGGAAGCGAATCGTGGTCAGCGAGGGGAACATTGCGTACCAGAAGGTGAGCAATGCAGTCAGACCGAAACCGACCCACGAAAGGGTACGAACGCGAACAATATCCGCCACAATACCGGAGGGCAGATAGCACACAAGCGCGGTCATAGCGTATGCGCTCAGAAGCGTACCCAGCGTGGTGGCAACGTTTTCGGGCGTAGCACCACCCGAGGCGATGAGGGCCTTACCCAGCGGTTCTTCGAAGACGTACTGAAGATAGGCGGGAGTGTAAATGATCGAGCTACCGATCGAGACCAAGATCAGAAGGAAGATGCGGTGACCCGCGCTCAGGTCGCTCGCTTTCCTCTCTGCAGAACCCAACATGTGACAGACCTTTCGATCACTGAAGAATAGAGTTCATCGGACTAGGGTGAGATCGCGCATATCCTGGACTACATTCGTCCATAATTGCGGCTTGTTCGTGCAGCATCCCGCCACTGGGGACGGTGAATTTCTGCGAGCACAGATCAGTGTCAGAACACGATATGTCGCAGGCAATACTCGCTGCCACGTCCTCAACGCTATCAATGGCTTCACATGAAAACGAGGGGTCTTTAGGCCCAAAGAATTTAATTTTTTCCGACGGTATTCGTCGATAATTACTGCTTTTTCAGATAGCTGGGATGACACCTTGAAATATGCCGTGTGGGGCGAAGGAATTCCTTCGCCCCACACAAGGTTTAAGGTTTCGTCAACGCGTCCTAGGACAGCGCCCTCACAGCAGTCTCACTCCTCGTCGGAGCCTTCTGCTGCGGCCTCGTCATCTTCGCGGCGACGACGGGTGCGGGTGCGCGGACGACGCTCGCGACGCTCACGGCGCTCGGGACGCTCTGAACGCTCGCGGCGACGAGGCTGCTCATCGCTGGCCTCGAGCTCACCGGTTTCGCCATCAACGACGGCGTACAGGCTGAGCTTACCGCGGTCACCGATCTCGTGAATCTCGACCTCGACTTGCTGGCCGACTTGAAGCACGTCTTCAACCGAATCAATGCGCTTGCCGCCGACCAAGCGACGGACCTGCGAGATGTGCAGGAGACCATCCTTGCCGGGGGTCAGGGAAACAAAGGCGCCGAAGGAGGTCGTCTTGACGACGGTTCCCACGAAGCGCTCCCCCACCTCAGGCATCTGCGGATTAGCGATCTGGTTGACCATTGCACGTGCAGCTTCTGCAGCCTCACCGGTCGATGCACCGATGTAAACGGTTCCATCGTCTTCAATGGTGAGTTCCGCGCCGGTGTCTTCCTGGATCTGGTTGATCATCTTGCCCTTGGGGCCAATGACCTCGCCAATCTTGTCGACAGGAACCTGGACGGTGATGATGCGAGGAGCGTAGGGGCTCATCTCATCGGGAGCGTCGATTGCCTGTTCCATCAGGTCAAGGATCTGCAGGCGCGCATCGCGGGCTTGTGCCAGCGCGCCACGCAGAACCTGAGAATCAATGCCATCGAGCTTGGTATCCAGCTGCAATGCGGTAATGAACTCGCGGGTACCGGCGACCTTGAAGTCCATGTCACCGAAGCCGTCTTCAGCGCCGAGGATATCGGTCAGGGTGACGGCCTTCTGCTTGCCATCAACTTCACCGGTCATGAGACCCATTGCGATGCCGGCGACGGGGGCGCGCAGCGGCACGCCAGCCTGGAGCAGCGACAGGGTCGATGCACACACAGAACCCATCGAAGAAGAGCCGTTGGATCCCATGGTCTCAGAGACCTGACGGATTGCGTAGGGGAACTCTTCGCGCGAAGGAATCACGGGCTTGAGAGCGCGCTCCGCAAGGTCACCGTGGCCAATTTCGCGGCGCTTGGGCGAACCCACGCGGCCGGTTTCGCCGGTCGAGTAAGGCGGGAAGTTGTACTGGTGCATGTAACGCTTCGCCGTGATGGGCGAAAGGTTATCGAGCTGCTGTTCCATGCGGAGCATGGCCAGCGTCGTCACGCCCAGGATCTGGGTTTCACCGCGCTGGAAGAGGGCAGAGCCGTGAACGCGAGGCAGAACCTCAACCTCTGC
Source organism: Actinomyces marseillensis (assembly GCF_900155605.1). GTDB lineage: Bacteria > Actinomycetota > Actinomycetes > Actinomycetales > Actinomycetaceae > Pauljensenia > Pauljensenia marseillensis. The sequence continues at coordinate 1,803,698 of NZ_LT707420.1, forward strand.
GCTCAGAGAACGGATGGTGCGCAGCGAGCGACCGTCCATGCGGATTTCTTCGCGCAGAGTGCGGTTACGAATGGTCTGCTTCTCGAGGGAGCGGAAAGCTGCCTTGAGTTCCTTCTCAGCTTCGGGCCAGTCTTCTGCCAAAGCTTCAAGCATCTCAGCCTTGACAGCGTCCACAGCTTCTTCGCGAGCAAGCTTGCCCTCGGTAAGAAGTGCCTTGGCGAGCTTGTCGCCAACCCACTGCTCGACAGCGGCGTACTGCTCATCCGTGTAGTCGAGGAAGATCGGGAATTCAGTGGTTTCCTTCGAAGCGACAGCAGCGACCCTCATCTGGGCTTCGCACAGCGCACGAATGAAGGGCTTAGCAGCTTCGAGGCCGTCGGCGACCACATCTTCGGTAGGAGCAACGGCGCCTGCCTGAATCAGGTCCCATTCATTTTCGCCGCCGCCGGCTTCGACCATCATGATCGCAACGTCTTCGCCACCATCTTCAGTGGTAACGATACGGCCTGCGACAACAATGTTGAAGACAGAGCGCTCCATCTCCGACCAGCGCGGGAATGCCACCCACTGACCGTCGATGAGAGCTAGACGGGTACCGGCGATGGGGCCGGAGAAGGGCAGACCAGCAATCTGGGTCGACATGGAGGCCGCGTTGATCGCCAGCACGTCGTAGGCGTCGTTCGGGTGTGCAGCCAGGACGGTTGCGACAACCTGGACCTCGTTGCGCAGGCCCTTCTTGAATCCGGGGCGCAGCGGGCGGTCGATCAGACGAGCCGCAAGAATTGCTTCGGTTCCGGGACGACCTTCACGGCGGAAGAAGGATCCGGGGATACGACCCGCAGCGTAGGAACGTTCCTCAACGTCAACGGTCAGCGGGAAAAAGTCGAACTGGTCCTTGGGCTGCTTGCCCGCGGTGGTTGCGGAAAGAATCGCAGTTTCGTCATCAAGATAGGCCATGGCCGCACCTGCGGCCTGCTTGGCGAGGCGGCCAGTTTCAAAGCGGACAACGCGCTTACCGAAACGACCATTGTCGATGATCGCCTCTGCAGAGACGATATCTTCGCCTTCCATCANGGCTGAGCTTACCGCGGTCACCGATCTCGTGAATCTCGACCTCGACTTGCTGGCCGACTTGAAGCACGTCTTCAACCGAATCAATGCGCTTGCCGCCGACCAAGCGACGGACCTGCGAGATGTGCAGGAGACCATCCTTGCCGGGGGTCAGGGAAACAAAGGCGCCGAAGGAGGTCGTCTTGACGACGGTTCCCACGAAGCGCTCCCCCACCTCAGGCATCTGCGGATTAGCGATCTGGTTGACCATTGCACGTGCAGCTTCTGCAGCCTCACCGGTCGATGCACCGATGTAAACGGTTCCATCGTCTTCAATGGTGAGTTCCGCGCCGGTGTCTTCCTGGATCTGGTTGATCATCTTGCCCTTGGGGCCAATGACCTCGCCAATCTTGTCGACAGGAACCTGGACGGTGATGATGCGAGGAGCGTAGGGGCTCATCTCATCGGGAGCGTCGATTGCCTGTTCCATCAGGTCAAGGATCTGCAGGCGCGCATCGCGGGCTTGTGCCAGCGCGCCACGCAGAACCTGAGAATCAATGCCATCGAGCTTGGTATCCAGCTGCAATGCGGTAATGAACTCGCGGGTACCGGCGACCTTGAAGTCCATGTCACCGAAGCCGTCTTCAGCGCCGAGGATATCGGTCAGGGTGACGGCCTTCTGCTTGCCATCAACTTCACCGGTCATGAGACCCATTGCGATGCCGGCGACGGGGGCGCGCAGCGGCACGCCAGCCTGGAGCAGCGACAGGGTCGATGCACACACAGAACCCATCGAAGAAGAGCCGTTGGATCCCATGGTCTCAGAGACCTGACGGATTGCGTAGGGGAACTCTTCGCGCGAAGGAATCACGGGCTTGAGAGCGCGCTCCGCAAGGTCACCGTGGCCAATTTCGCGGCGCTTGGGCGAACCCACGCGGCCGGTTTCGCCGGTCGAGTAAGGCGGGAAGTTGTACTGGTGCATGTAACGCTTCGCCGTGATGGGCGAAAGGTTATCGAGCTGCTGTTCCATGCGGAGCATGGCCAGCGTCGTCACGCCCAGGATCTGGGTTTCACCGCGCTGGAAGAGGGCAGAGCCGTGAACGCGAGGCAGAACCTCAACCTCTGCGCTCAGAGAACGGATGGTGCGCAGCGAGCGACCGTCCATGCGGATTTCTTCGCGCAGAGTGCGGTTACGAATGGTCTGCTTCTCGAGGGAGCGGAAAGCTGCCTTGAGTTCCTTCTCAGCTTCGGGCCAGTCTTCTGCCAAAGCTTCAAGCATCTCAGCCTTGACAGCGTCCACAGCTTCTTCGCGAGCAAGCTTGCCCTCGGTAAGAAGTGCCTTGGCGAGCTTGTCGCCAACCCACTGCTCGACAGCGGCGTACTGCTCATCCGTGTAGTCGAGGAAGATCGGGAATTCAGTGGTTTCCTTCGAAGCGACAGCAGCGACCCTCATCTGGGCTTCGCACAGCGCACGAATGAAGGGCTTAGCAGCTTCGAGGCCGTCGGCGACCACATCTTCGGTAGGAGCAACGGCGCCTGCCTGAATCAGGTCCCATTCATTTTCGCCGCCGCCGGCTTCGACCATCATGATCGCAACGTCTTCGCCACCATCTTCAGTGGTAACGATACGGCCTGCGACAACAATGTTGAAGACAGAGCGCTCCATCTCCGACCAGCGCGGGAATGCCACCCACTGACCGTCGATGAGAGCTAGACGGGTACCGGCGATGGGGCCGGAGAAGGGCAGACCAGCAATCTGGGTCGACATGGAGGCCGCGTTGATCGCCAGCACGTCGTAGGCGTCGTTCGGGTGTGCAGCCAGGACGGTTGCGACAACCTGGACCTCGTTGCGCAGGCCCTTCTTGAATCCGGGGCGCAGCGGGCGGTCGATCAGACGAGCCGCAAGAATTGCTTCGGTTCCGGGACGACCTTCACGGCGGAAGAAGGATCCGGGGATACGACCCGCAGCGTAGGAACGTTCCTCAACGTCAACGGTCAGCGGGAAAAAGTCGAACTGGTCCTTGGGCTGCTTGCCCGCGGTGGTTGCGGAAAGAATCGCAGTTTCGTCATCAAGATAGGCCATGGCCGCACCTGCGGCCTGCTTGGCGAGGCGGCCAGTTTCAAAGCGGACAACGCGCTTACCGAAACGACCATTGTCGATGATCGCCTCTGCAGAGACGATATCTTCGCCTTCCATCATATGTGTGTTCTCCTTGAATTTACGTGTTTCACACTACTTGGGCGTTCGTATCGGCCTTCGATCGAAGTCCACGGCTTTGATCCGGCTCTTCCCATATCGCTTTGGGCGCCAGAGAAGCCGTAAACCACTGTCGAAAACCGCGCACGTTCACGCCCTATCAAACTATTGAGTTATTGCGCGAGCACCTTGCCCACACGTAGTGATCCGGCTCGATTCCAACGGGGGAATCGAGCCGGATGACAATCAGCGACGCAGGCCCAGTCGTTCGATCAGCGAGCGGTAACGCTCAATGTCGATCTCAGCGAGGTAGCCGAGGAGGCGACGACGACGACCAACCAGCAGCAGCAGACCACGACGTGAGTGGTGATCGTGCTTGTGGGTCTTGAAGTGCTCGGTCAGATCCTTGATTCGCTGGGTCAGCAGCGCAATCTGAACCTCGGGGGAGCCGGTGTCACCCTCGTGGGTAGCGTACTCGGCGATGATCTGATCCTTGACGTCCTTGCTCAGTGGCACAGGCTTCTCCTTCATACTTGTTGCACGGAGCCACAGGGCCATCCCCTGCGCATACTATCCGTGGCCGACATGACGGCATAGGTAAGTTTAGCATCTCATCTCAAAGCGTTTGTCGTGATCTGTAGCACGAGCGTCAACCGAGATCAGGGCCTATGGCACAATTCAACGCGCAGTCACTGCCTGCGGATCAACACGCGTTGGCACACCAACACCGAGAACATACGCAGTAACCCGAAGGTCCTCATCCATACGACACAGCAGAGCATCCAAGGAATCAAAAGATTCCATCGCTCGAATGCGACTCACGAACATAATCGATACATTCTCTCCGTAGAGATTCAGGTCGCTCCTGCCCAGAACATGCGCTTCAACAGTACGCACTTCACCCTCAAATTGAGGATTCGTCCCCACAGAAATTGCAGCGGGAAGAAACTCTGCCGCGCCACTGTCCCCAACGTGCCTGACAAGCCATCCAGCGTAGACACCATCTCCTGGAACAACGCCTTCAATGTCATTGCACAGGTTCGCGGTGGGGAAACCCAGCTCACGGCCTCGTTTATACCCATGCTCGACCGTGCCGCGGATACGGTGAAGATGGCCAAGCACACGCGCCGCACCAGAAACGTCGCCTTCTTCAAGGAGTTCTCGCACCCAAGATGAAGACCAGCGTCGCCCTTCAGGAGCTTCAACGTCCTCAACCGACTCGACAGTAAAACCAAATTCTTGGCCCAGCTGCCTCAAAGTCGCAAGATCGCCGGAATTCTCACGGCCAAAACGGAAGTCTTTACCGACGACAACTTCAACTGCTCCCAGCGCCTGAACGAGGTATTTCTCAACGAACTCTCGAGGGGTAAGCGAATAGACCGAAGCGTCGTAGTGAATAACAAAAGTCGCGTCCAAGCCAGTCGCAGCCATCGCGTCTAAACGATCACGCAGTGGAGAAATGAGTTTGAGCGCAGTGTCGGGATTATGAACGATGCGTGGATGGGGATCAAAAGTACAAGCAACAGCCTTCACTCCCCTGCTCCTTGCCCGAGCAACAGCCGTCGCAATCACCTGACGATGCCCCTCGTGCATCCCATCGAAATTGCCGATTGTCACCACCGACGTCATCTCGTTTGGGATGTCTTCAATCGAACGCCAAATCTTCACAGTGGTCACTTTCTAAAAAACAAGGATTGTCTTCAAACGAGAATCACGAATCTCAAGAAGTCCGACTACTTCCCCTTCACCGTTGATAGCGGCAATGGGACCGCAGGTCGAGGTACCTTCTCTTTCCCCGCATTGTTCAGCGAAATCGCCAACTTCCCGGGCGGGGCGGCGAGGCGCCTGTCCATGGGCGAAAGCGCCGGCCTCAGCTTGTGTCAGTTCCAGCACGGGGAACATTGCACGCGCTGCCTGGCTGAGCGATGTCAATGGAAGCGAAGGTGCGTCGTTGTCCGTCTGCACGCCCGCATCACACTGTGCGGCCTCGAAAAGAGAATCAAGAGTATGCGCGCTGTCAAGAGAAAACTCACCGACTCGAGTGCGCCGCAGCGCAATCAAATGCGCGCCGCAGCCAAGCGCATGACCGATATCGCGGGCGAGAGCGCGAATATACGTTCCAGCCGAACATTCAACAACAATGTCAACATCCACGCAGGAGATAAGGCGTTCTTCCCCTTCAACATCGTAAGCAACGCTGTGAGGGTGCGCTTCACCCTTGACCTCGAGTAGGGAAATTTCCACCTGCCGAGGCTTGAGCTTCACTTCTTCTCCGGCGCGAACACGCGCGTAAGCCCTCTTTCCGTCAACTTTAATTGCACTGACTGCGGAGGGGACTTGCGAGATTACCCCACGAAAGTGCTCCAGTGTGCGCGCAAATTCTTCACTATCGAGGCAGGTGCACCCTCGCGCGAGCGTCACTTCCCCTTCCGCGTCCTCAGTTGTCGTCTCAACCCCGAGGCGCAAGCGGGCTTCGTAACGCTTTGAATGGTCCGTGATCCACGTGAGAAGCCGGGTTGCTTTGTTAATTCCAAGGACCAAGACGCCGGTTGCCATTGGGTCAAGTGTTCCAGCGTGACCAACACGGCGCGTATGCGCGAGGCGTCGAACGCGCGAGACGACATCATGACTCGTGATTCCCTGGGGTTTATCAACGATCAAAAGCCCCGAGCTCACAGAAGGAGCAGACATTAAAGCTCGTCCTGCTCGTCTTCTTCGTCATCAGCCTTGCGATAGGGGTCCTCATCGCCGGCATAGCTTGCACCGACAGCAAGACGCGAGACCTCTTCATCGTGTGCACGCGCTGATGCGAGTGCGGTCTCGAGCGAGGCCACCGTCTCTGGCAAAGCATCCGGAATAAACTCCACGCTAGGAGTGAGCCGAATACCGAGAGCCTTGCCGACCTCGCTACGAATGAGGCCTTTTGCTGATTCGAAAGCGCGAGCAGTACCTGCACGGTCGTCTTCATTTCCCAGCACCGTGTAGAAAATAGAGGCGTGTTGGAGATCTCCGGTCACGCGAACGTCAGTGATCGTCACAAAGCCTAGACGCGGATCCTTGATCCTACGCCCCAAAAGGGAAGCGACTGTCTCTTGGATGCGATCTTGAACTTTTCGAACTCGTGCTTCATCAGCCATGGCGTCCTCCTCGTGGCTTCAGGCATTAACCTGCGGTTCGCGAAACACCTCATCGTACCCCACCCGTGGCCCGCGTTCCTGGTATGCATTCGCACCCGCATGGCCCACATTAATCACCAAAATAGGCTTGATATCCTCTCCGGGGAAGAAGTAGTCATGAAGAAGTTGCGCGTCGTCTGGGTTCATGGGGCCGGTTTCCAAGCCCTGTGCTCGAAGAGCCAGAATCAAATAAGCAACTTGAATCGTGGCTGATGTATGGGCCATAAGCGTGCGCATCTACTCATTGGCCATCAAGAGCTTTTCATAGTGTTCACCGCGTGGATGCAGTGCGGGAAGATCGTGATAGAAATCCATTTTTGCACCGCACACCAATACCAAAGGCGCACCACAAGCTTGCTCCTTGTTCCCGCGGGGAAGAGCATTGAGCAGATGTTGTTTCGCTGCTCCAGCACGAACGATTGCGACGCGAAGCGGCTGGCCGTTCACTCCAGTCGGTGCCCACTTAGCCAAATCGTAAGCGGCACGAAGCTGCTCATCCGTAACCGGTTCATCAGTAAAGGTGTATGCGGTGTGCGCGTCAGTGAAAAGTTCAGCGAGAACTTCGCGCGCATTCAACTGATCACGGAACTGCGACATAGCGCTTAAGGATTCCGAAACTTCACTCATACCTCGACTTTAACGCTGGAGCAGAAATGCTGCTGAGAGAGCAAGTCGTGCTTGCGTGGGGCGGTGTCGTGTTGTGGGTATGACAAAGCGGTGGGGTCTTGGAACCGTGTTCCAAGACCCCACCGCGAAAGTGTGTTGTGGCGGTGTCCTACTCTCCCACACCCTCCCAGGTGCAGTACCATCGGCGCTTGCGGGCTTAGCTTCCAGGTTCGGAATGGATGCTGGGCGTTTCCCCGCGGCTATGACCACCACAAGATGGTTCAACCATATCTTCTCTTGAATACCCCCACTGTTGCCGGCCGGGTTTGGCGGGTGGGGGTTTGTGTTGGTTGTGATCCGCATAGTGGCGACGAGCATCCTTGGATGTCTGTCAACCTTTTGTGGTTGAAGTGTTTGTGTTTAGTGTCGGCCCATTAGTACCAGTCGGCTCACGAGCACCTCGCGGTGCTTCCACCTCTGGCCTATCAACCCGGTAGTCTGCCGGGGGCCTTCCACCCACAGGGGGGTGTGGAAACCTCATCTCAAAGCAAGTTTCCCGCTTAGATGCTTTCAGCGGTTATCTTTCCCGAACGTAGCCAACCAGCCATGCACCTGGCGGTACAACTGGCACACCAGAGGTTCGTCCATCCCGGTCCTCTCGTACTAGGGACGGCCCTTTTCAAGTTTCCTACGCGCACAGAGGATAGGGACCGAACTGTCTCACGACGTTCTGAACCCAGCTCGCGTACCGCTTTAATGGGCGAACAGCCCAACCCTTGGGACCAACTCCAGCCCCAGGATGCGACGAGCCGACATCGAGGTGCCAAACCATGCCGTCGATATGGACTCTTGGGCAAGATCAGCCTGTTATCCCCGGGGTACCTTTTATCCGTTGAGCGACCACGCACCCACGTGCCATGGCCGGATCACTAGTTCCTGCTTTCGCACCTGCTCGACCCGTCGGTCTCACAGTCAAGCTCCCTTGTACACTTGCACTCGCCACCTGATTACCAACCAGGCTGAGGGAACCTTTGAGCGCCTCCGTTACATTTTAGGAGGCAACCGCCCCAGTTAAACTACCCACCAGGCACTGTCCCCAACCCGGATCACGGGCCAAGGTTGAGGTGACCGCTTGAACCAGAATGGTATTTCAACGACGACTCCACCACGGCTGGCGCCGCAGCTTCACAGTCTCCCACCTATCCTACACAAGCACAAGCGAACACCAATACCAAGCTATAGTAAAGGTCCCGGGGTCTTTCCGTCCTTCTGCGCGAAACGAGCATCTTTACTCGTACTGCAATTTCGCCGAGTTCACGGTCGAGACAGCGGAGAAGTCGTTACGCCATTCGTGCAGGTCGGAACTTACCCGACAAGGAATTTCGCTACCTTAGGATGGTTATAGTTACCACCGCCGTTTACTGGGGCTTAAATTCACCGCTTCACACCCCAAGGGGCGTTGACGGTTCCTCTTAACCTTCCAGCACCGGGCAGGCGTCAGTGCGTATACATCGCCTTACGGCTTCGCACGCACCTGTGTTTTTGATAAACAGTCGCTTCTCCCTATTCTCTGCGACCCCCCGGCCCCACCAGCACGCGCGGCGCTGGGAAGCTAAGGGGTCCTCCTTCTCCCGAAGTTACGGAGGAATTTTGCCGAGTTCCTTGACCATGATTCACTCGAACGCCTCGGTATACTCTACCTGACCACCTGAGTCGGTTTAGGGTACGGGCGCCTTGCCCCCTCGCGTCGAGGCTTTTCTCGGCAGCATAGGATCACCACAAGTCCACACACACGTGCGTCCCTCATCAGTTCTCACCCACAGTGTCTCCCGGATTTACCTAGAAGACGGGCCACAACCTTAAATACGCCAAACCACCGGCGCACTGCAGCTACCTTTCTGCGTCACCCCTGTTAATACGCTTACCTCCACCACCGGGTCCCAAGACCAACCTCCACCCACACCCCGAAGGATACGAGTATTGGCCGGCAAAATTGGTTAGCATGATGATCTCAGTATTGGACGGTTGCTAGGCGGTACCAGAATATCAACTGGTTATCCATCGACTACGCCTGTCGGCCTCGCCTTAGGACCCGACTAACCCAGGGCGGATAAACCTAGCCCTGGAACCCTTAGTCAATCGGCGCTGCGGATTCTCACCGCAGATTCGCTACTCATGCCTGCATTCTCACTCCCACACAATCCACCAGAGGTTCCCCCCAGGCTTCACCTCATGCAGGACGCTCCCCTACCCAACAACACACCAACAATCATTCAATGACGCCAGCTATATGTGTTGCTGCCACAGCTTCGGCGGTACGCTTAAGCCCCGCTACATTGTCGGCGCGAAATCACTTGACCAGTGAGCTATTACGCACTCTTTCAAGGATGGCTGCTTCTAAGCCAACCTCCTGGTTGTCACCGCGACTCCACATCCTTTCCCACTTAGCGCACACTTAGGGGCCTTAGCTGATGATCTGGGCTGTTTCCCTCTCGACTACGAAGCTTATCCCCCGCAGTCTCACTGCCATGCTCAACCCTATTGGCATTCGGAGTTTGGCTGACGTCAGTAACCCACAGGGCCCATCGGCCATCCAGTAGCTCTACCTCCAACAGGAACCACACAACGCTGCACCTAAATGCATTTCGGGGAGAACCAGCTATCACGGAGTTTGATTGGCCTTTCACCCCTACCCACAGCTCATCCCCCAGGTTTTCAACCCTGGTGGGTTCGGTCCTCCACAAAGTCTTACCCTTGCTTCAACCTGGCCATGGGTAGATCACCCCGCTTCGGGTCCAGAACACGCGACAAACGCCATATTTCAGACTCGCTTTCGCTACGCATACCCCACACGGGTTAAGCACGCCACATGCCACTGACTCGCAGGCTCATTCTTCNCTTCTCTTGAATACCCCCACTGTTGCCGGCCGGGTTTGGCGGGTGGGGGTTTGTGTTGGTTGTGATCCGCATAGTGGCGACGAGCATCCTTGGATGTCTGTCAACCTTTTGTGGTTGAAGTGTTTGTGTTTAGTGTCGGCCCATTAGTACCAGTCGGCTCACGAGCACCTCGCGGTGCTTCCACCTCTGGCCTATCAACCCGGTAGTCTGCCGGGGGCCTTCCACCCACAGGGGGGTGTGGAAACCTCATCTCAAAGCAAGTTTCCCGCTTAGATGCTTTCAGCGGTTATCTTTCCCGAACGTAGCCAACCAGCCATGCACCTGGCGGTACAACTGGCACACCAGAGGTTCGTCCATCCCGGTCCTCTCGTACTAGGGACGGCCCTTTTCAAGTTTCCTACGCGCACAGAGGATAGGGACCGAACTGTCTCACGACGTTCTGAACCCAGCTCGCGTACCGCTTTAATGGGCGAACAGCCCAACCCTTGGGACCAACTCCAGCCCCAGGATGCGACGAGCCGACATCGAGGTGCCAAACCATGCCGTCGATATGGACTCTTGGGCAAGATCAGCCTGTTATCCCCGGGGTACCTTTTATCCGTTGAGCGACCACGCACCCACGTGCCATGGCCGGATCACTAGTTCCTGCTTTCGCACCTGCTCGACCCGTCGGTCTCACAGTCAAGCTCCCTTGTACACTTGCACTCGCCACCTGATTACCAACCAGGCTGAGGGAACCTTTGAGCGCCTCCGTTACATTTTAGGAGGCAACCGCCCCAGTTAAACTACCCACCAGGCACTGTCCCCAACCCGGATCACGGGCCAAGGTTGAGGTGACCGCTTGAACCAGAATGGTATTTCAACGACGACTCCACCACGGCTGGCGCCGCAGCTTCACAGTCTCCCACCTATCCTACACAAGCACAAGCGAACACCAATACCAAGCTATAGTAAAGGTCCCGGGGTCTTTCCGTCCTTCTGCGCGAAACGAGCATCTTTACTCGTACTGCAATTTCGCCGAGTTCACGGTCGAGACAGCGGAGAAGTCGTTACGCCATTCGTGCAGGTCGGAACTTACCCGACAAGGAATTTCGCTACCTTAGGATGGTTATAGTTACCACCGCCGTTTACTGGGGCTTAAATTCACCGCTTCACACCCCAAGGGGCGTTGACGGTTCCTCTTAACCTTCCAGCACCGGGCAGGCGTCAGTGCGTATACATCGCCTTACGGCTTCGCACGCACCTGTGTTTTTGATAAACAGTCGCTTCTCCCTATTCTCTGCGACCCCCCGGCCCCACCAGCACGCGCGGCGCTGGGAAGCTAAGGGGTCCTCCTTCTCCCGAAGTTACGGAGGAATTTTGCCGAGTTCCTTGACCATGATTCACTCGAACGCCTCGGTATACTCTACCTGACCACCTGAGTCGGTTTAGGGTACGGGCGCCTTGCCCCCTCGCGTCGAGGCTTTTCTCGGCAGCATAGGATCACCACAAGTCCACACACACGTGCGTCCCTCATCAGTTCTCACCCACAGTGTCTCCCGGATTTACCTAGAAGACGGGCCACAACCTTAAATACGCCAAACCACCGGCGCACTGCAGCTACCTTTCTGCGTCACCCCTGTTAATACGCTTACCTCCACCACCGGGTCCCAAGACCAACCTCCACCCACACCCCGAAGGATACGAGTATTGGCCGGCAAAATTGGTTAGCATGATGATCTCAGTATTGGACGGTTGCTAGGCGGTACCAGAATATCAACTGGTTATCCATCGACTACGCCTGTCGGCCTCGCCTTAGGACCCGACTAACCCAGGGCGGATAAACCTAGCCCTGGAACCCTTAGTCAATCGGCGCTGCGGATTCTCACCGCAGATTCGCTACTCATGCCTGCATTCTCACTCCCACACAATCCACCAGAGGTTCCCCCCAGGCTTCACCTCATGCAGGACGCTCCCCTACCCAACAACACACCAACAATCATTCAATGACGCCAGCTATATGTGTTGCTGCCACAGCTTCGGCGGTACGCTTAAGCCCCGCTACATTGTCGGCGCGAAATCACTTGACCAGTGAGCTATTACGCACTCTTTCAAGGATGGCTGCTTCTAAGCCAACCTCCTGGTTGTCACCGCGACTCCACATCCTTTCCCACTTAGCGCACACTTAGGGGCCTTAGCTGATGATCTGGGCTGTTTCCCTCTCGACTACGAAGCTTATCCCCCGCAGTCTCACTGCCATGCTCAACCCTATTGGCATTCGGAGTTTGGCTGACGTCAGTAACCCACAGGGCCCATCGGCCATCCAGTAGCTCTACCTCCAACAGGAACCACACAACGCTGCACCTAAATGCATTTCGGGGAGAACCAGCTATCACGGAGTTTGATTGGCCTTTCACCCCTACCCACAGCTCATCCCCCAGGTTTTCAACCCTGGTGGGTTCGGTCCTCCACAAAGTCTTACCCTTGCTTCAACCTGGCCATGGGTAGATCACCCCGCTTCGGGTCCAGAACACGCGACAAACGCCATATTTCAGACTCGCTTTCGCTACGCATACCCCACACGGGTTAAGCACGCCACATGCCACTGACTCGCAGGCTCATTCTTCAAAAGGCACGCCATCACCCCACAAGGCTCTGACGGCTTAAAAGCATCCGGTTTCAGGTACTATTTCACTCCCCTCCCGGGGTACTTTTCACCATTCCCTCACGGTACTATGCACTATCGGTCACTCAGTAGTATTTAGGCTTACCAGGTGGTCCTGGCAGATTCACACGAGATTTCACGAGTCCCGCACTACTCGGGAACACAACCCACACAACATGTCACCGGCTGGCCTACGCGACTATCACGCACTACGGTCCCCCATCCCAAGAGGTTCAACCACCAACAACACACCATGCCCACCCCCGGCAGAAGGCGAACGATCATGCCCCACAACACCCCATGCGCAACGGCCGCCGCCTATCACACGCACAAGGTTTAGCCTCCTCCGCTTTCGCTCGCCACTACTCACGGAATATCTTCTCCTACGGGTACTGAGATGTTTCACTTCCCCGCGTTCCCCCCACCACCCTATTTCATTCAAGTGATGGTAACTGGCCATAACACCAGCTAGGTTCCCCCATTCGGAAATCCTTAGATCAACGCTCGCTCGTCAACTCCCTAAGGCATATCGCAGACCGCCACGTCCTTCATCAGCTCTGAGTGCCAAGGCATCCACCGAATGCCCACAAAAACTAAACAAAACCACAGACACAAAAAACAATAAAAGAAACAAAACCCTAAAACAAAAAAAATTTTAGAGAACAGGTTTCAATTGCAATAAAGATGCTCATCAACCACTATACAGATCACAAACAACACACCACACAACCACCAACACCAAAAAACCCGGTGCCAACAGTCGTGGGCTACTCGCCCAACAGGTGTTGAACGTGAACCCGACAGCATGCTTGCCTCTTGCACAACAATTTATGCCCAACCCAAAAACGCACCCACACCCACCACCCAAAAGGGGCAGCGTCCTAATGCAGGCACAAGAAACACACACAACCCGAAAAAACCCCAGGCCGTATGCATCCCCCAAATGGGCTCCCTAGAAAGGAGGTGATCCAGCCGCACCTTCCGGTACGGCTACCTTGTTACGACTTCGTCCCAATCGCCAATCCCACCTTCGACCACTCCCCCCAAACGGTTAGGCCATGGGCTTCGGGTGTTACCAACTTTCGTGACGTGACGGGCGGTGTGTACAAGGCCCGAGAACGTATTCACCGCAGCGTTGCTGATCTGCGATTACTAGCGACTCCACCTTCATGGGGTCGAGTTGCAGACCCCAATCCGAACTGAGACCGGCTTTAAGGGATTCGCTCCACCTCACAGTATCGCAACCCTCTGTACCAGCCATTGTAGCATGCGTGAAGCCCAAGACATAAGGGGCATGATGATTTGACGTCATCCCCACCTTCCTCCGAGTTAACCCCGGCAGTCCCCCACGAGTCCCCACCATAACGTGCTGGCAACATAGGGCAAGGGTTGCGCTCGTTGCGGGACTTAACCCAACATCTCACGACACGAGCTGACGACAACCATGCACCACCTGCACACGACCAACTAAATGCCACCACATCTCTGCAGTGCCGCCGTGCATGTCAAGCCTTGGTAAGGTTCTTCGCGTTGCATCGAATTAATCCGCATGCTCCGCCGCTTGTGCGGGCCCCCGTCAATTCCTTTGAGTTTTAGCCTTGCGGCCGTACTCCCCAGGCGGGGCACTTAAAGCGTTAGCTACGGCGCAGAAACCACGGGTGGCCCCCACACCTAGTGCCCAACGTTTACAGCGTGGACTACCAGGGTATCTAATCCTGTTCGCTCCCCACGCTTTCGCTCCTCAGCGTCAGTAACGGCCCAGAGACCCGCCTTCGCCACCGGTGTTCTTCCTGATATCTGCGCATTCCACCGCTACACCAGGAGTTCCAGTCTCCCCTACCGCACTCAAGTCTGCCCGTACCCACCGCACGCCCCCAGTTAAGCCAGAGGATTTCACGGCAGACGCGACAAACCGCCTACAAGCCCTTTACGCCCAATAATTCCGGACAACGCTCGCACCCTACGTATTACCGCGGCTGCTGGCACGTAGTTAGCCGGTGCTTCTTTACCCACTACCCTCACCACAACCTTGAGTTGCGGCTTGACCATGAGCGAAAGAGGTTTACAACCCGAAGGCCTCCATCCCTCACGCGGCGTCGCTGCATCAGGCTTTCGCCCATTGTGCAATATTCCCCACTGCTGCCTCCCGTAGGAGTCTGGGCCGTATCTCAGTCCCAATGTGACCGGTCACCCTCTCAGGCCGGTTACCCGTCAAAGCCTTGGTAAGCCATCACCCCACCAACAAGCTGATAGGCCGCGAGCCCATCCCCCACCAGAAAAAACCTTTCCACCACCCCCCATGCGAAGGACAGTGAATACCCGGTATTAGCAGCCGTTTCCGACCGTTATCCCAAAGAAGAGGGCAGGTTACTCACGTGTTACTCACCCGTTCGCCACTCATCCAGCCCAGCAAGCTGAGCCTTCAGCGTTCGACTTGCATGTGTTAAGCACGCCGCCAGCGTTCGTCCTGAGCCAGGATCAAACTCTCCGAACAAAACTGTAAAAACAATAAGCCCGGAAAACCCACCACAAAACATGGCAAGCAATCCCAACCAAAAAAATACTCAAAAACAAAAAACAGGCATAAAAACAAAAAACAAACACACTATCGAGTTCACAAACAACACCCCCACATCTCCCAACCAAACCCACCAAAACCAGCAGGAAAAGCCAAGAAAGAAGGCCACCACCACAGCACCAAGGCCGCGGCGACAAGAGAAAAATCTACACACCCACCACCCCCCACGTCAAACCAAAACCACGTGAACCAGCACACAAAGCAGCAAAATCTGTGCGGCCTCGACAATCTGAATGGAGAAGAGGAGTGACTTTTCCGCAGAATAGCACCAATTTATTCGCGTAAATCAACTAAAGCGGGACCTGCCTCACAAGGAAGCAGGTCCCGCAAAAGAACGACGCTAGGCACGCTCGAATCAGTGAAGATCCATGTCTTCTTGAACCGGGATATTAATCGTCGGCAGATCATGGACCGCGTGGCGAACAGCCTTCGACACGGCACCGGGAACTGCCTCATTAAAGACACCTGGAATGATGTAGTTCGGAGAGAGTTCATCTTCAGAGATCACGTCGGCAATTGCGTTTGCAGCAACGCGCAGCACCTCGGTCGTGATTTCCTTGACCTTCGCATCCAGCAGACCGCGGAACAAACCCGGGAAGGCCAGAACATTGTTGATCTGGTTCGGGTAGTCGCTACGGCCGGTTGCCACAATTGCTGCGTACTCTGCGGCAGCGATGGGATCAACCTCGGGAGTCGGGTTCGCAAGGGCGAAAACAATTGCACCGGGAGCCATCTTTGCAATGTCCGAAGGTTCCAAAATATTGCCGTGAGAGACGCCGATGAAGACGTCAGCATCAGCAATACCTTCCTTGAGGGAACCGTGAACCATGCGCGGGTTGGTGTTTTGAGCCAGCCATGCACGCGAGGGGTGCATGCCCTCGACGTCGTCTCCTGCCAGCGCACCCGTACGACCATAGCCAACGATGTCGCGCGCACCCTGTGCCAACAGAAGCTTGATGATCGCGGAACCCGCAGCACCCACACCGGAAACAACGATGCGAACATCCTCAATCTTCTTGTTCACCAGCTTGAGGGCATTGATCAGCGCGGCCAGAACCACGATTGCGGTGCCGTGCTGGTCATCGTGGAAGACGGGAATATCAAGTTCGGCACGAAGTCGCTCTTCGATTTCGAAGCAGCGAGGTGCGGAAATGTCTTCAAGGTTAATGCCGCCGTATGCGGGGGCAATCGCCTTCACGATAGAGATGATCTCTTCAGTGTCCTTCGTATCCAGGACAACCGGCCACGCATCAACGTCACCGAACTGCTTGAAGAGAACAGCCTTGCCTTCCATAACGGGAAGAGCGGCCTCGGGACCAATGTCGCCCAGGCCCAAAACAGCAGTGCCATCAGAAACAACCGCAACCGAGTTGGCCTTCATCGTCAGCAGGTGAGCCTTCTCGGGCATGTCATGGATTGCGGTGCACACGCGGGCAACACCCGGAGTGTATGCGCGGGAGAGATCGTCGCGGTTACGAAGCGGAACCTTAGGATGAACTTCAATCTTGCCGCCGACGTGAGCCATGAAGGTCTGGTCTGCAACAGAGGAGGTATGCACGCCTTCAAGACCATCCAGAATCTGGCGTACCTCACGACGATGGTCAGAATCACGCATGTCGCAGGTGAGGTCAATGACGATATGTCCACGATCAGAATCGGCGACGTCAAGGCCCTTGATCTGTGCGCCAGTAGAAGATACAGCATCCACAATCTGCGCGATCGAGAGAGTCGACTCATCGATCTCAAGGCGGTAGGACGCGGTGTATGACGGAGAAGTACGCATTGGTCACCTTTGCATTTCCGAATTTTACGGGGCGAGCCCACCGGGCTCTGACCTCATCGTAGCCGCGTAACTGCAGGGGTGCAGTATTGTCCCACATTACGCAAAATTGACGTTACAACAAGGCATTTGACGCACAGGAATAGTCCACCACTCCCCCAGCGTCCTTACATACGCCAGGGGCCCGGTCCTTCAGGACCGGGCCCCTGGCGTGAACTCAAAACGAGCTCAGGCGCCAACCATTTCCATAATGAGCTCGCGAACGCGCGCAGCATCGGCTTGACCGCGAGTGGCCTTCATGACGGCACCGACCAAAGCGCCGGCGGCTTGCACCTTGCCGCCCTTAATCTTCTCGACGACATCAGGGTTTGCATCCAGAGCTTCCTGGACTGCCGCGGTGAGCGCGCCTTCGTCGGAGACGACCTCGAGGCCACGCGCAGCGACCACCTGCTCGGGATCACCTTCGCCGGCAAGAACTCCTTCGAGGACTTGGCGAGCCAGCTTATCCGTCAGGCGACCACCATCAACCAGGGATTGAAGCTGGGCGATCTGAGCGGGAGTAACAGGCAGTTCCTCCAGAGGAAGCTGATTGTCCTTGGCGTAGCGCGCCAATTCGCCCATCCACCACTTTCGAGCAGCATTAGGATCGGTTCCCGCCACAACCGTCGCCTCGATGAGTTCAAGTGCGCCGGCGTTGATCACGTCGCGCATTTCCTTATCGGCAAAGCCCCACTGCTCACGCAAGCGGCGCCTCTTAGCAACGGGAAGCTCGGGAAGGCTTGCACGCAGGGATTCCACCCATTCCTCAGAGGGAACGACCGGGACAAGGTCCGGCTCAGGGAAGTAACGGTAATCTTCTGCATCGGACTTCTCACGACCCGAAGAAGTAGAACCGTCCTCTTCGTGGAAGTGACGGGTTTCCTGCAGAATACTTCCGCCCTCGCTCAGGATCTGAGCCTGACGCTGGATCTCATAGCGAACCGCGTTTGCAATCCCCCTGAAGGAGTTGACGTTCTTGGTTTCGGTGCGAGTTCCCAAAGGAGAAGTCGGAGTGGGGCGCAGTGAAACGTTGATGTCTGCTCGCACATTTCCGCGCTCCATACGCGCCTCAGACACTCCCAAAGTACGGAAGATATCACGCAGAGCCTGGACGTAAGCGGCAGCAACCTCGGGAGCCCGCTCGCCTGCGCCTTCGATGGGGCGCGTTACGATCTCAACCAAGGGAACGCCCGCACGGTTGTAGTCAACCAGCGAGTGGTCTGCGCCCTGAATTCGTCCGTCAGCGCCACCGATGTGGGTGTTCTTGCCGGCATCCTCTTCCATGTGTGCGCGCTCAATCTGAACGCGGAACATGGTTCCATCTTCCAGCTCGACGTCAACATAACCGTCATAAGCGATGGGCTCATCGGATTGTGAGGTCTGGAAAGCCTTCGTGAGGTCCGGGTAGAAGTAGTTCTTGCGCGCAAAGCGGCAGCTCTTCGCGATCGAGCAGTTCAGTGCCAGACCAATCTTGATGGCGTACTCCACTGCCTTGTGATTAACCACGGGCAGGGAGCCGGGCAGTCCCAAGGACACAGGCGTCACGTAGGTGTTCGGGTCCCCGCCAAAGGCATTGGGAGCAGAATCGAACATCTTTGTGGCGGTACCCAATTCGACGTGTACTTCGATTCCGAGAACCGGATCGAAGGAAGCTGTTGCTTCCTGGTAGTCCATCAGTTCACTCATCACTTTTCCTCCCACTGCGCTGCCGGGCAGTTGCCCGCAATATCGCCACTAAGCTGCTCAACCAAGCTTGCGACCTCGTACATCTTCAGGTCGTGGTGAGCCGGGGCGAGAATCTGGAATCCGACGGGAAGCCCCTCAGAGCTCACCGCATTGGGAACGTTCATTGCGGGGATTCCTGCAAGATTCGCCGGAATCGTCGCAATGTCGTTGAGGTACATCGCCATGGGATCATCCATCTTTTCCCCGAAACGGAAGGCCGTCGTGGGGCAGGTGGGAGATACCAAAACATCGACCTCATCGAAGACACGAGCAAAGTCGCGCTGGATGAGGGTTCGAACCTTCTGCGCATTTCCGTAGTAGGCGTCGAAGAAGCCCGCGGACAAAACATGAGTACCCAAAATAATGCGGCGCTTCACTTCGTCGCCGAAACCGGCCTCGCGGGTCGCTGCCATCACGCGTTCAGCAGTGACGGGGCCCTCGCTGGGCTCAACGCGGATGCCATAACGCATTCCGTCAAAACGTGCGAGGTTCGAGGAAACCTCAGCAGGCATGATCAAGTAGTAGGCGGCAAGCGCATATTCAAAACTCGGGCAGGAGACCTCGACAATTTCAGCACCTGCATCGCGCAGCTTCTCAACAGTTGCGTTGAACGCCGCGCTCACGTCTTCTTGGTAGCCCTCGCCGGAAAGCTCACGGACGACACCAACGCGAAGTCCCTCGATCTTTCCTGCGCGCGCGACGGACTCCACTCCCGCGCTCAGTGCGGGGACCGGCTCGTTGAGCGAAGTGGAATCGTGGGGATCGAAGCCACCGATGACCTCGGTCAGTGCGGCCGCGTCGGCCACAGTGCGGGTCACGGGACCAATCTGGTCCAGCGACGAGGCCATGGCGATCAATCCGTAACGTGACACTGCGCCGTACGTGGGTTTGGCGCCAACGGTTCCCGTGACCGCTCCGGGCTGGCGAATAGAACCACCGGTGTCAGAGCCAAGGGCGAGAGGCACCATGTAAGCGCCAACTGCTGCCGCAGAACCGCCGCCCGAGCCACCCGGGATGCGGTCCAAATCCCAAGGGTTACCCGTGCGACCGAAAGCAGAGTGTTCGGTCGAGGAACCCATCGCGAACTCATCCATGTTCGTCTTACCGACAATGGGCATCCCTGCCTGGTGCAGACGCTCCACAACGGTTGCGTCGTAGGGAGGCAACCAACCTTCAAGGATCTTCGATGCACAGGTCGTCGGCAGGCCTCGGGTCACCATATTGTCCTTAACGGCAATCGGAACGCCGGCCAGGCGCGGGAGCTCTTCACCCGCTGCTCGACGAGCATCGACCTCGGCTGCAGTCGCAAGTGCGCCTTCACGATCAACGTAGAGAAAAGCGTGGACCTTGGAATCGATCGCATCAATACGGTCGAGGCATGCTTGAGTGAGTTCAACCGAGGTGATCTCTCCGCTTCGCAGCAGCTCAGCAAGCTCGCATGCTGATTTCTTCAGCAAAGGATTCATCAGTCCTCCTCCAAAATCTGCGGAACCAAGAACATTCCGTCCTGCTGTGCGGGGGCCTGCGCCAGGACCTCATCGCGGTCCAACGTCGGACCAACTTCATCTTCCCGCCATACGTTCGACAACGGAATGGGGTGGGAAGTCGCGGGCACGTCCGGGGTAGCGACCTCGGAAACCTTTGCAACTGCCTCGGTAATAACATCAAGTTCACCAGCGATTCTGGTGATTTCTTCGGGTGTAAGTGCGATTCGAGCCAAGCCCGCGACGCGGGCGACCTCGTCAGTACTGATCCTTGCCATAAAAAGGATGATACCCGTATGGGCCGCGCCTCTCATACTGTGCCCAGCTCGGCGTAGTTTTGAGTACCCTTAAACTATGTCTCATCGCCGTCCGTCTTTTTCGTCGCAAACCATCAGGGCACTCAAGATCGCTGGCTTAACTGTGCTCGGAGCGCAGGCGGCAGCGCTTGTCGGAGTTCATATCGTCGACAAGCTCCGCAAAGAACGCGTCCCGCACGTCGCGGGTGGTTTCCCCACTTTCCCTCCTCTTGACACCCAGGTTGAGGGCACTGAGGTTCGCGCGTACACGGAGGGAACGTCCCTGTACGAGGACATGCTCGAGGCGATTACCTCGGCGAAAGACTACATTTTCTTTGAATCGTATATCTGGCGTGCGGATGCGTGGGGAAAACGCTTCAAATCGGCTTTGCTCAGCGCCGCGAAACGTGGTGTCGATGTCCATATCGTTTACGACGGTTTCGCCGTTCTCAATCAAGATCCCTTCTTCTACGTTTTCCCCAAGACACCGCATCTATATATTCGTCGTTTCCCCGAAATCCGTTCGGGAATGTTCACGATGAACCTGCGCAAAACCGGACGCGATCACCGAAAGATCCTCGTAGTTGACGACAAGGTCGCTTTCGTCGGCGGTTACAACATTGGCGATCCCTTCGCTCTGGAATGGCGTGACACTCATGTACGCGTCA
Source organism: Actinomyces marseillensis (assembly GCF_900155605.1). Lineage (GTDB taxonomy): Bacteria > Actinomycetota > Actinomycetes > Actinomycetales > Actinomycetaceae > Pauljensenia > Pauljensenia marseillensis. Next base: position 1,824,839 of record NZ_LT707420.1, read on the forward strand.
CGGGAGACGCCGTATCAGAGCTCAAATACGGCTTCATTGATTTCTGGAACCACTTCAAGCGGCACGGCCAGCCTTCGATTGCGCGCACCCGGGCTCCGCGTTGGGATTCCGAGGTCTCCCTCGCTTTCAATCAGCCTTCTCGTCTGCTTTACCCCGTCCGCGGCCTCTACATTGACGCAATCGATCGCGCGCGTTCGTCAATCCGTATTACCAGCGCCTATTTCATCCCCGATCGTGAGATTTTCGAGGCCTTGGTTCACGCTGCGCGGCGCGGGGTTCGCGTCCAGATTCTGATTCCCGAGTACTCTAACCACATTCTTGCCGACTGGGTTGCTCGCCCCTACCACGGTCCGCTTCTTAAAGAAGGCGTTGAAATCTGGCTCTACGAGGACGCCATGATCCATTCGAAGACCATGACGATCGATGGAGCATGGTCAACCGTTGGAACGGCAAATATTGACCGCTTGTCTCTCCAGGGAAACTACGAGGTCAATGTTCAATTCCGCTCGAATAAGTTCGCGCAGACAATGGACAAGATCTTCGAACTTGATCTGACGAATGCACGTCGTCTCTCTTTTGAGGAATGGGAGGAACGCTCACTGCTCACCAAAGTGCTGGAGCGTCTCCTGCATCCTTTTGAATTCCTCGTCTGAGAGTTTCTCCCTGCGGCGTCTAGTCGTCGAGCGCGGCAAGACCGTCGCTCAGAACCCGTTCGAAATAGCTTTCATCAACCACTGGAACCCCCAGGGACTCAGCTTTGGCAACCTTGGAACCCGATCCGGGTCCTGCAATCACCAGCGACGTCTTTTTGGATACTGATCCCGAGGCCCTACCTCCGCGGGCGACAATTGCTTCCTTTGCACCTTCTCGCGTGTATCCGGGCATTGAACCGGAAACGACAATGGTCAGCCCCTCGAGAACCTGCTCAACGTCATCGCGTTTCTCATCTTCCATGCGCACACCCGCCTGCGCCCATGCGCGGACAATATCTTGGTGCCAAGGAACCGCCAGCCAGTCAACGAGCGACTGAGCGATAACAGCGCCAACACCCTCAACTTCGGCAAGTTCTTCTACCGAGGCCTTGGCGAGCAAGTCCATTGAGGGGAAGGTGGCAGCAAGTGCCGCAGCAGCTGTGGGACCAACGTGACGAATTGACAGAGCGACCAGGATTCGCGCTAAGGGACGCTGTTTTGCCTGCTCAATTTGATCGAGCATCATCATCGTATTCTTTGACGGAACAGATGCTTTTCGCCCCACTGCTTTTGTCCAAAAGTAGCGCACTTGCATCCACTCCCCTGTCGATTCACCTTCCGAAGTGACAGGTTTCCAGACCATGACGTCACGAAGTTGTTCTGCGTCAAGATTGAACACCTGGCTCTCAGAAGAAAGAACCGGGGTTTGAGGGGCGGGAAGAAGGGCCTCAGCGTCAGCGATGAGCTCTGCATGAGTAAGGCGTTCTACTCCTGCAAGACGCAATTGCGTTCCGTCTTCAAGGAGCACCATGTCACCACCCGCGAGCGCAGCAGCCACCTCGTCGCGGTTGTTTTCCGGCTGGGTGAGGGCAAGCGCGGCCTCGTCGCCCAGCCCTTCTATATCCAAGGCCGAACGCGCACCCAAGTGTGCAATTCTCTCGGTAATTTGTGCTGGACAGCCCGCTTGGTTGGGACAACGCAAGTCCACATCGCCTTCTTTTTGCGGAGCGAGCGAAGTCCCACACGAAGGACACACCTCAGGCATCACGAAGGGATACTCACTCCCATCACGTGCAGCAACAACCGGAGCGACGATCTCAGGGATAACATCGCCGGCTTTACGCAAGACGACAAGGTCACCAATGAGAACGCCCTTGCGTTCGACTTCGCTTGCATTGTGCAAGGTCGCCCGAGAAACGTGTGATCCGGCAACAAGAATTCGCTCCATGACGCCGTAGGGGGTGACGCGTCCGGTGCGTCCGACTTGGACTCGGATATCAAGGAGGCGCGTGTTGACTTCTTCGGGAGGGAATTTATAGGCTGCGGCCCAGCGAGGAGTACGCGAGGTTGTGCCCAGGGAGGCCTGAATAGCGCGATCGTTAATTTTGACGACGACGCCATCGATTTCGTGTTCAAGAGAATGACGCTGCGCTCCTAGCTCAGCGATTCGCTGCTCGATCGCGGTGCGTCCGCGCAGAAGTTTGGTGTAAGGGGAAACAGGCATTCCCCATTCCTTCAGACAGGAGAACCATCCTGAAAGAGTCTCGGGCGCCTCGAAAGAAGTATCTCCAACCTCGACAGCTCCGATCCCGTGGGCAAGCATGGCAAGAGGGCGTTCAGCCGTCTTTCGTGGGTCTTTCTGACGCAAGGACCCGGCAGCAGCGTTGCGAGCATTGACGAAGGGAGGCTCGCCAGCGCGCACGCGTTCCGCGTTGAAGGCTTCAAAATCCTTTGTCGGGAAATAGACCTCCCCGCGAATCTCCACGCGCGAGGGAACGAGGCCACTGAGGCGATGCGGGATAGAAGAAATCGTCAGAACGTTCGCGGTGACATCTTCACCAACCCATCCGTCTCCACGAGTCGCAGCGCGCACCAGCACACCATTTTCGTAGAGCAGATTCACTGCAAGACCGTCGATCTTGACCTCGGTGAGCATGTCCAAGTCATCTCTGCCCGTGTCATTCGCCATGCGCAATTCCCACGCGGCAAGTTCTTCAAGGGAGAAAACATCGTCCAAACTCGTCATCTGCTGGAGGTGACGAACGGGGGCAAAAGCATCGGAGGCTGCTCCTCCCACACGCGTCGTCGGAGAGTCAGAGGAGCGGTACTGCGGATATTTCGCTTCAAATTCTTCGAGCTGACGGTAGAGCTGGTCATAGTCCGCATCCGAGAGCACCGGCGCATCGTGATCGTAATATGCGGCTCGAGCATCTTCGACGGCTGCAATGAGTTGACGGTAGTGATCTAAGACCTGACGTTCCTCTTCGCTCATAGACGCCATTGTGTCATTTCCCCGTTTCAAATGCGCGCGCCCACTTTCCACAGATCGGACGCGGTATCGGCGTTTTCCACAGAACAAGGGCAATTTGCGACAACACGCAGATCACCTGAGATGCTGCGATGAGAAGCAGAAGGGTCCTGGGAAAGAGAGTTGAGCGAGAGTGTCTGGTTCACAATTTGATTCTGAACAGCTTGCCTCTCTTCCAGAAGCTGCGTTGCGTGCCCCATGGCATCTTGCATGCATTCGCGGTCCCCACCAAGGCATCGTTGCCCTGCCAGGAAATACACCTCCTCAATTCCCAGCCGAGTGCGAAACTCTCAGCGATTCCTCACGCGGCCAAAGGATACGGCTCATACCTCGCGATGAATCGAGCCAGATTTCAGTGAAAACACGGCGATTAGGAATCTGGAGACGCGCCTGCCCCACCCACACCTATCGCGTCGGTCCAGCGCTGAAAGTTAGAGTGAAATTTCCACGCTCGAGAGACTTCTACGCGTATCGCGCTCGCCCGAGCCTCCTCTCTTTCCCTCGTGCTGCGCAGCGAAGAGGCTTCGTTCTTCCGGCGGGGTCTTTCATCGGGTTTCTTCCGATCGCCGTGTTCATGGGACTGCGTATAAGCGCGATGGGAGCGGGAAACGGGAGTTTTCTCATTCTTGCTGCGCTTCCTCTGGCCGTTATTCTGTTCTCCTTTGGGCTTCGGCATTTTCACCAAGGCTCTCAAGTGAAACGCCTCGACGCCGCAGCCGTGGCTTTAGTCCTTCGCGTATCCGCGGCCAGATCTTCTCGACCATTCGCTCTTTATCCCTCTTTAGTTGGACGTGGAAAACCCTGGCTTCTTGAGCCTTCAGATGCCCCCGAGGCCACTCCTTCTCAATCCGCAACAGGCAGGCTACATCCGTTTACAGAAGAGCCCTTATCGCACCACTATTACGCAGCACTCGGCTCGCAATCCCAGCTCATGGCCTTTTGGTTTGCGTCGCAAATCGCAACGCAAGCAGGAGGTGCTCATCTTCACTTCGCTGGCTCTCCACCCCTCATTCTTGGCACAGCGGGAGCCGACTCGGTGCACATTTTTCTCCACGGCCTCGGAGATGAATGGAAACCACAGGGGCAAGCGCATGACGCGGAAACTAAGCGCGTCAAGGAAGAAATTCACCTCGCGTGGGCATACAGCTACGCGCAGCTCCCCACCTGGTGCGAAGCCGTAATACCAGCAGACCAAACACCGGTTTCACTGGCATGGTGGCAGATGATCACACATGCCCGCTCGTGCGCGAGCATTCCCAACGACTGCGATTTCACAGAGCTCTCCTGGAATGGAATTGATGCGGATTACTCGCTGAGAACTCCTATTGGTCAGGACTCCGCCGGAGAAGTCAGCATCGATCTGGTGAGTGAAGGGCCACACGCGCTTATTGCAGGGACAACGGGAAGCGGAAAATCAGAAGCACTTCGCACGTGGCTTCTTGGTTTATGCGCTCGCTACTCACCGGCTCGCCTCCGTCTTGTTTTGGTTGACTATAAAGGAGGTTCGGCTCTTGCACCCTTAGCCCGCCTCCCTCACACCGAGGCGGTCCTCACTGATCTTGATCCCGGGCACTCCGCTCGCGCGCTACGTGGTTTAGCTTCTTGTTTGGCTCAGCGGGAGGCTGATTTCGCCCAAGTACAGGTCAAAGATCTCCAGCAGTGGTACGAGCACTATCGACAGGGCAAAGCGCCGCTTCCTCCTCCCCGGATCCTGATCGTTGTCGATGAGTTTCGTGTACTTGCAGACCTTCATCCCACGACTCTGGAGATATTCTCTCGCCTTGCTTCCCAAGGTCGTTCCTTGGGACTCCATCTCCTTTATGCAACCCAGCACCCCAGTGGCGCAGTCAATACGACAATGCGTGCCAACACCGAGCTGCGAATCGCTTTACGAACCATTACCGAGGCCGAATCACTGGACATTATCGGTAGTGGTGCTGCAGCACGTATTCCACGAATTCCCGGACGCGCATTCATTGGATCCGGCCACGAAGTGCAATTTGCGTACTGCCACGATGTTGAGGACGTCATTGGGGAAATCAGGGATCGCAGCTTCGCGGATGAGTGCGGGAATTTGACGAGGCAGCGCACTCCCCTGTGGTGCCCCTCGCTTCCCTCACACATTCCCTCTGCTCAGTTGAAGGACATGAATATAGCTGGGTGTGAAGGTGTCGTTCTTGGGCTGCGAGATGGAATCGATACGGGCACGCATAGTCCACTTGTGTGGAAACACGGAAATATTTTGCTCAGTGGCGTGGGAAGTTCTCGCCTCAAGCTTGGACGCATTGCACGTTCATGCGCCTTTGCACTCAGTGATGCGCTTGGATTGCCCGTATATGCAATGTCCTTGGAAGCGGAAAGCGCTGGAACGCAACCAAGCGGACCGGGAAGCAAGTCTTATCCATTCCTCATCCGAAATGTCCTTGATTGCGGCGTTTTCTGCGAAGCAATCACGGACTACTCCCCTTGCGTTCTATGGATTGAGAACATCGACAACGTTCTTCACTCGATGGAAGAGTGCTTCGGAGTTTTACGTGCTCATCAGATGTGGGGGCAATTCACGCGCACTTGCGATGGAACTGAGGTCATTTTGGTAGCAAGCGAGGGTTCAGGGACTTTTGCCCATCGCTCGCGCTACGGTTCTTTCGAACACAATTGGTACGACATTCCTTCTCGCGACATTGCTTCCAATTCTGGGCTTATCGGGCAGGCTCAACTAACAAATCAACCAGGGCATCTGTGGAATTCTGTCCAAGAGACAATGATGGCTCTGCCTGTGGAGCACTCTCGCCCCAAATTAGTGATGGATCTACGTTCATGGGAGACGATGCTGCATCGCAGCCTCGAAATTTCCGGAGCGACTACGATAGGCACACCTCTAAGGCCAGACTCAAGCATGATGACGAGGAGAGGGCATGACTCTCCATATATTCATAGTTTCCCTAAGACACCGTTGACTGAGAAAACGGCGCTTGCATCTCGCACAAAAATCGACGTTGACATGCATATTTCGGGCATTGAAATTCGTTATGGATCGCTCTTAAAACGATTTCTATTTTCAGAGCGCAAATGCATATTAATCGGAGAGGAGAATTCTATTCTCGCAAGCGTTCTGAGGGAAATAAATCCAAGTTGCTCTATTGATTACTTTGAGCAAACATGCTGGTTAAAGGCACTGAGCACGCCTCACGATTTATTGTTCTTCCCAAATCCTTCCGGCGATGCACTGCGCTTCATCGCCCAAAGCTGCCAGGATTTTCCCAGTTCTTTATATGCGCATTCTTGGAATTCTTATTCGGGGGTAATTATTCATCGTGGCGCCACTAGGCGTTTCGTCCTGAGTTTTAAATAGAGTGATCCCTTGCACATCCATTCTGCCATTTAATCGTCTCGTAACTCTTGATATACAACTTTGAATCCCCGAAACTAAAGACTGTTGTTTTTGTTCGGCGCGGGCATTCAATGCCCGCGCTTACGCTCTTAAAGGAGTACCCATAATGGATTGGCGGAGTAAAGCCGCGTGCCTCAGCGTTGACCCAGAGCTCTTCTTCCCTATTGGGAATACGGGACCAGCCATCGCACAGGCGGCCGAAGCCAAGGCAGTGTGTCGCGAGTGTGAAGTTCAAGCGATCTGCCTGCAGTGGGCCCTAGAGAACAATCAGGATTCCGGAGTGTGGGGCGGAATGAGTGAAGAAGAGCGTCGCTCCCTCAAGCGCCGCGCGGCTCGCGCACGTCGCATGTCCTGATCTTTGCCTACATCAATGGGTGGTGGCGAAAACTCAAGTTTTCGCCACCACCCATTTGTATTGCCTTGCGGGCGCTTATTGAAGAAGAATTCCCTGCCCCTACGAGTCGCAGCGTCGCGATACCCGGCGCACGGCCAGCCCCATTCCAGCTAAGAGGAGACCCATCGCCGCAAGCGAGTTACTGACTACCCCGGTTCGTGCCACACGAGGTTTCTTCGGTTCTTCCCCCTTCACGCTTTGATCGCGCGAATTGATATCTCGATGAAAAGCGACTCTTTCATTTCCTTGATAGAAATCTTCAAAGACAACAAGTTGTTTTCCTCGAAGCTGTTCTCCCTGCGTATGGAAGACAACCTCAGCGCACCCCTTTGAGGAGTCAGCACGAAACTCCGTGCGCGCGCTGACCAGTCCGTGTTCGTCTGACAAGGGCACTCCGCTCTGACGATCAACAAGGGTTGCGTTGAGGGCGTATTCACGCCCGGCCTCGACGCCTTCGTAGCACACGCTATCGACGATGCTCACTGGGCCGCTGCCCGCAACGATCTGGTCTGAATCCGCGCCGTCGCGCGCATGCGTCGAGATCGCAATCGGCCGGCCTTCCTTGCGCGTGTACTGTTCATTCGGGTCATCAACCGGAGAGCGATACGCCGCTACCCTACTGTCCCCATCAAACTCGGTAGTAAACACGTAGGTTCCCACTCGCTCTGGCTGCACGCGGAAGGCGAGGTCGCCTAGCGAAGGGAAGTAGCCGTTTCGCGCTGGAATCTCAACGCTTCCGATTTCCTCTGCTCTATCGCGATTCTCTTCTGCGACCTCAAGTCCTTGAGGGAAGAAGAGAAGACGGTGGCGCATTCGTGGTGCATCCGCCCCGAAAGGCTCTCGCCCCGCCCAACCTGGATGAGACTGCGGAAAACCGCTCACCCACAGGTCATCGATGAGATACGTTCCCCCACGGGTTTCTTTGACCTGAGCTGCAGAGTAGATCTGAACTTTCCATGGAGTAACGCTGGTTTCCGTTGATAAGGCAAGCTGGTCCGACCAGTCTGAATGGATCAACGGAGCGTACTGACCTTGATGATCCTTTCGCACTTTCCACACCCAAGAAACGAAACCGGGCTTATGCACCGATTCAGGAACATCGATTGTTACAGTTTGTGTTCCTTCCCCAGCGAAAACCGCTGAAGCATACCCGATAACCGGAGCGTCTTGCGGGATCAAACGTCCATCAACTGGCGACGGCGGAGGCTCTTCTCCTAAGTCATAGGCGATTCCATCAAAAGTTACGGGAATAGGCCCGTGCTCGTCATGAAGCCAACTTCCGTCCCCATAGTTCGGGTCTGCAAAAGCAGTGATCGTGTCAGCAAGATGGTGACCGGTAATACTCGATTCTTCGACCTTCGAGCGGAGCATCGGTTGAAAATCCATGAGGACTTTCCACTCTCCCCCCTTAAGACGCTTTTCTTCCTTGTCACCCTCGGGCCTATTCCCGTACGAGGCCGTGTCTTGCGTTGCGGCGCGAACACCGTAGCGCGTGAGCGTCGTTCGAACGGGGTTGACGTATGTCCCTTCCCATTTCACGCTTCCGTTTCCTGTTGCTTCCCACTCCAGGCTCACTCCGGTCTCTTTTGTGGTCCCTTCCCATTGCGATGTTCCCGTCGATGTGAAGCGCGCAGGCCCAATGAGCATCAATTTCAGTTTGAGGCCCGGGATCCACTCCCCTTTCTCATTCTTCACACCCAGGTCTTTGAGCAAACCATTGCGAGGCGTGCGTGACTCGACGCTTCCGTTCTCATAGGTCGTCACAGCTGCCTTTTGTGCCTGACGCACGTAGTCTTTTGCCTTCTCGTAGACCTGAGGGAGTTGCTCGCGAACACGATCGACCAGTGTGTTGACTGAATCCTGAGTGTTCTTCCCCGCTTGATCACCCTCAAAATTTGCGTGGATGAGGAAGGAAAGTGCTGCACGGTTGTCTGGGTGGCGGTCTCCTTGATAGCGATCAAGGAGCCACGCCATTTGTGCAGTGGAGAGGTCAATTTCGTCTGGCCCCCAGCGTTTTGATTCTCCGAGGTCGCTGATTGAGGCGGTGTCTTGAGGTTTCGGATTTGCTCGCCACATGTGCGTGCACCAGACGGGGTAGCGAGTTTCAACGTTGTGAGGCGCCGTGTACGCCCCCAGCCAAAATCCGCCGACTGATTGCGCTCCGACGCCTTTGACGTAGAGACCGTTGCCCTCGAATAGCACATGTGCTGGTTGCGGGCTCATTGCGAGTGCACTCACCGTTGTGACCCCCACCATATAGACGAGGAGCCGCGTCATTTTTCCAAGCCCCAACCTTCTTGCAGCAGGCGTATATCCTTGCCTCCCGATCATGGTTCTTCCTTTCACAGTTTCCGGAGAATTCTTCTCCGCTTGAAGCGAGAGTAAGAGCGGGAACGAGAAGAAGGGTTTGAGGGCGCCTATTCTGTGGATAACTCGCGATTCCCTCGACGCTGTGGATAACTTTTGTGCTCAGACAACAGTCAGTGCTTGGAACGGGAAGTGCCCTCGAAAGAGGGCAGGACGAACGGGAAGGTGCCCGCGCTGGGGCAGCGCGGGCACCTGAGTTTCACCGATTGCGGCGGCAGCCGCTGGTTTTAGCGATGCGACCAGAAACGAATGACTGTTTGAGGCTGGTTGGGATCCTGGAAGGAACGAGCCATCTCGCCTTGGTAGCTGTAGTCATCGAAGAAGCGAGTGGAAGATATGGGCAGGTACTGAGGATTATCGGCAAGGGTGAAGTTGTAGACCTTCTTGTTGCCTTCCCACGAGAATTCCATACCATCATCGATCTGGACACCATCAGCCTTGGGGATCCAGTAACGATGGGTCTTGCCGTCAACCGGATTCACCCGATCTCCGTCCCACCAGTGGAGGCTGTAGTTCGCGTCTTCAGGGATACCGCGGTCAACCTTGCCATTGACTCGAGCGTAGTTCACTACCAGATGCTGAGGCTCGTAACCATCCCAGTCTCTGCGCGGGTTGTCACCAATGCTCATGCCGCGAAGCTTCTTCTCTTTGTCAGTGAAGGCGAAGTCCGAACGAATGTCCTCTGCAAAAGGTCGCACGATGATGTTGTCGTAAAGATCAACGCCAGCAATGCGGCCGAACATCTCCTGGAAGTCAATCGCACCACGGGAGCCGCCATAGTAGTCATCTTGAGTGCCACTACGAACAATCTTGTTACGCTGAATGCTGGCCCTCTTGTTCAAGGTCAAGTTCCAATCGAAGTTGTGGCCACCAAACACCGTATTGAGACGGATACCTGCGCCTTCAAAATTCCCCGTGATGAGGTTGTTCTCTGCTTTTTGCCCGGATCCACCAAAGAAACCGATTCCACCTGCGCGCCATCCGAGCTCGATCGTGTTGTGCGTGAACTCAATATTGTCGGTGTGACGAGCATTCGATACGTATTGAACGGGATCGCCCGGCTTTGACTCTGCGTGGCTTGACCAGGAGGCAAGACCATCATCGCCGTTTCCACGAACATTGGAATTGCGAACGGCCGAATCCCGGCTGCCCTGCGAATAGTTCAGGCCATCAGCAAAGTTATTGCGAATACGGGAGTGATCGACCAGCATATTTTCGGTGTACTGCATGTCTATTTGATTGACATAGTCACCCATCCAGAAGCCACACTCGAAGTGTTCGATCCACAGGTTCACAAACTGTGAATTCTTGGTGACGCCTTGGAATCCCTTATAGTTTGCCCCTTCGTCGTAACGGGACTTGAGATTAGTCGACATGTAGAAGTCACGGAACTGCAGGTCATGGCTGGTATGTTCAAGAACAATTCCACCACTGGCCTTGTTCGGGTTACGGAAGAAGAGATTCGAGTACCAGATACCTGCACCTTGGATCATCAGCTGGTGGTTATCATCCGGAGAATGCCGAACCACAAGCTGGCTGTCAAACTCGAAGGTTCCACGCGGAATGTACAGGGTCTTCTTCTCATCCGATGCGCGCTTAAGGGCTGCGAGGAAAGCTTCGGAGTCATCCTTTCCGTCATTGGCCCATGCGTGAACCGGACGAGTCTGGAATTCTCCCGGTTTCACTTCTTCCGTAACCGTCAAGTCATCATCGGTAATGCTCACCGAATTATCGGGGCGCGGAATCTCAGGAAGGGCCTGTTCAAGTTCAATAAAGTCAATGCCATAGGTATAACCTTCACTCCCCGTTCGAACGACACTGACCGTGTCTCCCGGGTTTACTTGGCGATTGAGCAGAGTATGGACCTCATCAAATTGGAAGCGCGCATGTATTGGCCCTTGGTCTGCCAACTTGTCTTTCTTTTCGTCAAAGACCTTGCTCTTTTGAACATACTGATACGCAGTTTCTGACGAGAGATTAAAAGTAGCGGCCTTTTCTCCGTTAATACGAATATCAACGCTTCCAGCTCTGTGGTCAGGAAGAGTGAATCGAAGATCAATTGCATTCCCGGGAACTTCAGCAGTGAAGCTCACGGAAGATCCCTTGCCTTCGAGTTCAACGTAGGACTGTTCTCCGGCTTCAATCGCCGTCGAGTCGAGCATTTTGTCAACAGTCAGGCTCTCGTCGAGCGAGACGACGTGTGCGCGGTCAAGTCGGCCCCGCTCGGCCTCGTAACGCGTGTAGGGAAAAGAGGCACCATAGGTCGTGTCGCCATCGGCAGCGATGGCGGTATGGGTGGTGCTCAGGGAGGGAAGGAGCACGATTGCCGCAGCGGCGCCGACGCTTCCCACGAGGTATCTGCGTTTCATAGCGGAGGATCTTCCTTGTCAGTACGTGAGATAGGCCAGACCCACAATGTTTTCGCTGATCGGAAGGGAGTGGCCTATTGATCCTCAACACTAAAAACTCAAGGTGTGAACATAAATAAAAGATTCTTTAACGAAGCTATTCATCAGCTACAAGATTTCTGCGACTATTCTTGTAGCTTTCTTATACATTTTGATGCGCATCGCGAGCGGTTTTATTTCGCACACACATGCGCATCAAAGCGCAGGATTCCAAGGCTCATAAGCCTTATAAAATGAGAGCTTCACACGCTCTTGCTATATGTTCTGTTGGATTTTATTACCACTATTGCGCATTGATCGAAAATTTTCTGAAAGAAGGCGCAATGGATTTCTTTTCCCGAGGCCGTGGGGGCGCCGCTGGGGGCGTATTGGGGGCGAAAACACTCACATTCACTCTTTCTAGCCACTCTTACACTCAAGCGATATTCCCACAAAAGCCTTGATAACAAAGGAAAACCTCGGGATTCCATAGGAATCCCGAGGCATAAGTGGAGCTCAGGGGGCACATGTCGAACTCGTCCAGACTCGCGATCACCTTTTGTTGGTGGCCATGGCAGCGTGAGGAGCGCTCATTTCCGCTCATACACGAGCAGAACCAGAAAGCCCCGTGTAAATGTGGTTAAATCACTGGATTCGCGATAAAATAAAAGTGCCCCGCATGGAGCCCACGCGGGGAGGCGCAGCCGCCGATCTCGCCTGAGCGAGATGAGGACCGGACGTGAGGGACCTTATCGGGGAGATGTACCCCGGAGACATCAGGACGGGTCTCACCTGATGCAAGTGGTGGGCAACGATGCCACCACTCTGTGAGGTTCAAAATGGCTGCGATTGCCAAAACTGCCCTACCTCAGCTGTATTCGCTGAGAACACTGTCTGAAGCCGGATACGGCTCAATTGCTACGCTCCGCCGCGCTATTCGCGAGGGACGTCTAGATGCCGTCCGCGTCGGAGGCCGTCTGAAAGTCACTGCCGAGGCTCTTGCCCGATACATCGGCGAGCCCATCTCCACCGGAGGTGAGGCACGATGAGCACTCAAAGAAATCGCCCCGGAACCGCTGAGGGCACCGAGGCAACTGTTGTTCGTGAAAGTCAGTCTACTGCAAACTCTCCCGTGAGGCACTACCCGAACGTTCCGCCGATCAACCAGCTCATCTCCGACGAGGTGGAGCTCTTCTTCAGGGCCGATCAGACGAGGTACACGCCCGAGCAGGTGGAGTCGAAGCTGCTTCACGCCATCAACACGCGGATCCTCACCAAGAACGCCCAGGGCGGCCTCAAGGGGGCGCTGGCCTATCGCTCGCTCAAGGTCCTCCCACCGTTCGTCATCGCCGCGTGCGTCCTGGAGCGGGACCACTCTCATCTGGGTCTGATCGGTGAATCGCGCGAAACGGCGAGGCTCTATACGTACAGCGAGCAAGGCCCGGACGAGGGGTTGTACGTCCCCGCCGAGTTCCTCATTCGACAGGCGGCAGTCGCGTACAACGTCAGCGCGACTAGCCGTGATCTCGACGAGGTGCTGCGTCGTCTGGAGGACTCGGTGCCGATGCTGGAGCCCTCGGAGGACGGTGATGCCGTGGCTCTGGCAAACGGGATCTTTGATCTGCGGACGAAGGAACTCGCGCAGCTAAGCGAGCGCCGGGGTGCGCCTACAGGCGACTCTCGGCCTCAGCAAGCTCGACGTAGCGCGCGAGCTCCTCGTCCAGATCGTCCACATCATCCGTCCCGTCGGACGGAGCCTCAGCCTCTGCGTCTGATTCCTCCTGCCCGTAGCGTTCCAACAGGAGGCGCTCTCGGTAGAGGTTGTCCGCTGTCACCCCGATGGTACGGATGAGGGACACGTTGAGGGCCATGCCGACGATGATGCCGATAATCGGCAGGATCTGCGCCATCTTCATGCCGACGAGACGCGTTCCCAGGGCCGCGAACAAGGAGTTCACGGATGCGGTCAGCGCGTTGGTCCCGACGCTCTCCATCGATCCGCGTTTGGTGAGCTTGCGCACCACCTTGTTAAACACACGCATCGAGGTCGCCTTCTCGACGGCATGGTCATCAGCCTTGCTTCGCGGGGCGATCGCCTGGGATAAAACCATCGTGGAGAACAGCTTTTCCGCTGGATCCTCCGTGTCATACCCGTAGTACGCAGCCGTGTGCGACACGAGGCGCGCAGAGGAGGCCAAGAACGTCGCGATATCGAGGCCGATTGCCCCCATGATCACGCCGATACCGGGTGCCGAAGCGATGCCCAGGCCAAGGAGAGCCGCAACCGCCCCTCCCGTCGCGAATATGCTGCTCACCGCTCCTTCCGTCGCGGTAACGACGGCATATCCCACCTTCAGGTGGGGCCTGACCAATTGGATCTCTGCCAGGTTCAGGTTTCGGATGTCTTCGAGACACTCCACGTCGTTGCCTGCCCTGCGATACGCCTTCACGATTCGTTCGCGTCGAACCGATGATTCGGCGGCTGATGTCGCCTTCTCGACGAGCCCCAGGACAGCCGATGAGATCCAGCCGGCAACCGCAGCGACGCCGGGCATCTTGCCCGCGAGGCCAACCACTTTTTTCAAAGGGGTGAGCACGTACGAACGGATGCGCTGAGTGATGACGCGAGGACTGCGAGGGTTGACCTGAGCGGCCTTCCATTCCTGGATCGCATCCCACTGCGCACGATCGTCGTCGGTCATGCGCTGCCGAATATCGTCGCGTGCGTTGTTCTCTTCCACCGGCTGATCTGTCATACCCCAAGCCTACCCGGCCAAGATAAAGCGGCCCACACCACAGAGCGAGCGGGATTGCCGCTCTCCTACGGGCGACTCTCGGCCTCCGCGATCTCCACGTAGCGCGCGATGTCTGCGCTCAGCTCCTGGCTGTCGGCAGACCTCGCCAGGTCCGTCGAGGCGCCATCGGAGGTCTCCACGCGACCGTAGCGTTCGGCGAGGAAGCGCTCGCGGTACAGGTGATCGGCGGTCTCGCCGATGGTGCGCATGAGGGCGGCATTGAGCCCGGCGCTCACGACGACTCCCGCGACAGGGACGATCTGCGCGAGCTTGCGAGACGCCAGACGTACGCCCATTGCGCTGAAGAGGGAGTTCATCGCGCTCACGACCACGTTGCCGCCGAGGCCGTCGAGCGAACCGCGCCGGGCAAGGCCACGCATCACCTTGTTGAAGGCCAGCATCGTCGTCTGCTTTTCGACGACGAAATCGTGGCCGCTGCCCGTCGGGTCGATCGCCTGCGAGAGCACCATCGTGGAGAAGAGTCGCTCCGTGGGGTCCTCCGAGTCGTAGCCGTAGTAAGCGGCCGTGTGTGCAACGAGGCGCGTCGCAGCGGCCAGGAAGGTCGTGATATCGACGGCGATAGCCGAGGCCGTGACCCCCACTCCCGGGGCAGAGGCCACCATTGACACACCCGAGACCCGCGACCAGCTCTTCGAGTACTTCGTGGATAAGGTATTCATCGGGCGCGAGCAGATCATCATCGCGTCCTATTTCCATGACAGCGCAGCGCCCATCGAGTTCGAGGAGCTAGAAGAAGCGCTCACCAGCGGACACAGAGCGGGGGAGGTGCGAACCTACGCTCGAAAGCGAGAGTTCGACACTTCCCCCTCAGGTGGAGATGGGGGGAATCGAACCCCCGTCCAACAGCCGACCCCGAGGTCTTCTCCGAGCGCAGTCTGCGAGTTATTTCTCAGCCCCTGGCATCATGCAGACCTGCTACCAGATAGGCTCAGTTGATTGAGTGTCGGAGCCGTCCTACCAACACGAACGGCACCCAGTGGCTTCCTAGACGACGCCAGACACCGGACCGGAAGCAGCTTCCGGGCTGACGGACTAAAGGTTCACGCGGCAATCAGGCGGCGAGAACGTAGTCGGTGCGATTCTGTTCGGCACCTATTTGTTTGCACACATCGTTAACGAGTAGAGCATGCCTCCTCGGCTCGCTTCCCCTCGATCGACGACCGCTGTCGAAACCGATCATCCCCTATTGAGTTCTTCACTCACCGGCGCCCAGCCACCACAGCAGCAGCACAAACACCGGACTTGAAATCATACGTCCCCGCAGCAGACCTGGCAAGAGAAACCCAAGGACGCCCTACATGAGCTTTGTGGACTCCAACTTCTCAACCAAGAGTCGGTTGTTCTTGATGAGGAAGGGACGAAGCCCCAATCCCAATACTGCCGCAAACAGGGCAAAGGCACCCAGCAACAGCATTGCATCAAGGTACTCACTACCCGAATACCCCGCGATCGAAGCACGCAGCGCCGTGATCCCATGCGTTGCCGGAAGATACGGTGAAATCGACCGGAAGAAACTCGGCAGAATATCCAGAGGGAACGCGCCACCGGAAGCCGAAATCTGGAGCACCAAAAACAGCACGCCCAGTGCCTTTCCCGCGTTCCCGAATGTCGCAATGAAGGTATAGAGCAGGAATGAGAACACGAAAGCCATGAACCATCCCGCACACATAAACTCCCACGGGTGAGCGTGCTGAACTTTCAGGAAGAACAGCTCACCCAGGCACAAAATCGTCGCCTGAATAAGCGCGATCAGCCCAAAAATGAGGTAGCGTCCAAGGAAACCTTCCCACAGCTTCACCTCGCGGCCCTTGAAATAGAGCGCAGTCGGATGTGTCTCTTCAAGCCCGTCGGCAACGTTCTCGGCAGTGACATCACTGCGCAGAGCAACAATCATCAGCACCGAGCCTACCCACAGTGCCAAAGCAGTGTACAAAGGCGCCATCTGCGAGCCAAAGTTCTCCACCGGATACACCGGGATCGTCTCAATCCCCACAGGTGCAGCCAGCGCAATTGCGAGCGCTTGGGGATCCGAACCGATGATCGTTCGAACCTGGGCAAGATTCCCACCGTTGAGTGCGTCAGTGAGCTTCGTGTGGATTGTCGCCAGTTTTTCCGAGGCCTCGCGAAGGTTGGTCCCGACATTGCTGAAGGTGGATTGAAGTTTCGTCAGTCCCTCACGCACTCCCGTTGAGCCGTCACCGACTTGAGAGCTCGCTGCGGAAAGCTGATTGCGAAGCGAAGCCATCGATGAGGTCGCAGAATTCATCGTCTGAGAAAGCTGTTCCAGCTGAGGGCGCAGCGTCGATTCGACATCAGACTTGAGGGTCCCCACGGCCGTTTTCGCCTCTTCGATGAGGCTCTTCACGTCTTGATGATTCGCGGCTGCCGCTGCCCCGTTCTTTTCCAGATCATCCGCCGCCGCATTGATCGCACTTTGAAGCGCATTCAGGCGATCAGCAGAAGCTTGCAGACGATTCAGCACGTCTTGAGAAATGGGAGAACCCGGGAGCTGTGAAAGAGTCTCTTTCACGTGAAGATACTGGGTCGCCTGATTCCCCACGGCCTCGGCCTGAGAACGCAAGGTTTGCACGGCCGAAGTCACGGTGCTCCCACCTCGGGAATACACATCATCAATCGACGAAGCCAGGGCGTCCAAGGAACTAGCCGACGCACTCACCGCCGAGGAAAGAGCAGAAGCGGCCTGCGAGGCGCCAGAAGAAATTTGCGTAATCGATGAGGAAGCAGTGTTTCCTGCGTTAGAGAGCGGGTCCTTCGCCTGCGCGGCATGAGTGAGCATCGTCTGCGTGGAATCCACAAGCTGAATGGACGAGCCAATAAGCCCCGCATAGGCATCGGCGCTCGCCGCCGCATTCGCGAGACGTGTCGAGGTCGTCTCCAGACGCGAATTGAGCGCCTGAATCCCGCGCACGTTACTTGGGTCCGATAGAGAGTCAGAAAGCGATGAGGCAGTATCGACAGCGATCTCGGCCAAAGTCTGAGCAAAAGCCTGGTTGATCTGCGCGGAAACATGCTCCGCTCCCTGCCCGGCAATCTTCGGGCTCAAACCATTCTTCTTCTCGTTGATGTAGTAGGTCAGCGGGGTGCTGTGCGCATCCGAAGAGAAGAAGGTCATCATCTCGCGCGAGAAATCCTGAGGAATCACGACCGCCGCGTAGTACTCACCGGAGCGAGTCTTCTCAACTGCCTGCGCTTCACTATCAACAACCCAGTCGAAATCCTCATTCGCGCGCAACGCGGCAACAACCTGATCACCAATATTGATCTTCAAGGGCACCAGATCCGACTTGTACCCCTCGTCGCTATTGGCAATCGCAATCCGAAGATTCTTCGTATTCGCGAAAGGATCCCACGAGGCCGCAATGTTGAACCACGCGAAAATCGACGGGAGAACAACCAGCCCCAAGACAACGACCATGGAGATGATCGAGCGGTGAGCGCGATGGAGATCAGCCCGGAAAATTCGCCACACGGCTTTCACTTCTCGCTCCCTTCTTCCGTAATTTCCTCATTGCCGAGGCGGTGCTTCCCCAGTTGCGCAGCGGAAGCCTTCACTCCATGGAGCCTGCGACGCAGCAAGGAGCGCACATCAGAATCATCCATCGAGGTGAGCAACTGCTGACGAGCCAAAGACTCACGAATGTATTCCAGAGCAATGAGGAAAGTAATAATCACAAGAATCCAGACGATCCACAGCCCCAGAAGAAGGGGGACCTCCGCAACACTCGCAACAGAAAGAACTGCAAGGATCGCAGGAATCACGATTCCCAGAATTAGAGCCCCGCGGCGCATCTTCGGATAACGCCGCTCGAAATTACGCGCACGACGGGTTACCGAACGCGAATACCCATCGTGATCGGCAAGGACTGCGACGATCTGGGATAGACGGTAACGCGAGGAAGGAAGGTGCGTGGCCTCGGCAAGGAACAATCCTGAACGAGACAGATCTCGACTGACCATCGCATTGAGGTTGACCAAGAAGGGACGAACCAACAGGCCCAAAGCAAAAGCTATAAGAACGTGAATTCCCAAAACTCCAAGCGATCTCAGGTAGGCGTTACCGTAGAAGCCACCGACGGTCTCACGCATCGCATTGATCCCATAGGTGAAGGGGAAAAGCGGATGGAGGAAACGGAAGAAGGAAGGCATCATCTCGATGGGATACAAACCCGCCGCTCCAGGGATCTGAAGAATCACGATAATGACGCACAGGCCCTTACCGATATGTTGGAAACAGGTCGCCAGCATGTAGATCACGGAAAGGAACACCAAAGAAACAAGGACAGCAGTACCTACAAAGGCAAACTTGGAGACCGTTTGGACACCGATAATCAGATCGCCGATGGAAACAACCAGAGCTTGCCCAATCGCGAATAGAGCCAAGAGCATCCAACGAGACATGTACTTTTGCGCCGAGGTCATGGAACCGACGCCCTCTTCATCGACCTCAAGCTTGAGAATGATCACGAGCGCGAAAGCACCGATCCAAAGGGAAAGGTTTGTGAAGAGCGGTGCCATCGCTGAACCATATGTGGCAACCGGGAAAACAGTCTGGGTTGTAATCGATGTCGGAGCAGCCATGAATTCTGCGATTTTCTCAGGATTGAGATTCATCGAGCCCGCCAGTGACTGAATCGCGTTGGAGGAAGAAATCAGCTGGATATCTCCCTTGGCGCTATCCAGATCAGACTTGAGAGAGGCAATATTCGCCGTAGACTGCGCAAGCGTTGTTTTCGTTGAATCAAGCAAGGTATCAAGCTGATCAAGAAGGCCCGAAATCTGCTCGCGTTGCCCTTGAAGAACGCCGATCGCGGAGCGAAGATCAGCTGAGGCAGAGGACATCTGATCCAAGGCGCTGGAAATGACCGGGAGCTGATTCGTCACGCCTGAGCGCGCCTGCGTGGCCGCATCGCTCAAGGACTGGCTGGCGGAATTCAGTGAGTTGAGGGCCTGAGCGATCGACGTTGAGGTCGAAGAGAGGTTCCCATTGAGTGCCGATAGATTCGACAATGTCTGCCCGACTTGTGCATTTTGCGTGCTCAAGTCCTGTAGTGCCTGCGAGGCCGTGGGCAGATTCGCTATCCCCAGGCTTTGCAAGTCGCGAAGGATATCAGCGTTGGCTTGGTTAATAGATTGCCCCTCGGTGAGCACGCCTCCAATTGTCGTCGTTGCACCTTGCACGCCTCCGTTGAGAGTTCCACCTGCACTCGATGCTTTAGCCACGGCTGCGGAGGCATGCGTCGAAAGCCCGTCCAGAGAAGTCGACATATTCACGGTGAACTGCGAGAGACTGGAGCGGGTATCGAAGACAAGTTGATCGGCTTGGGACAAGGCCTCGTTGAGATCGCTTAGCGCTGAGTCGGCGCTCGTCATTGAGCTTCGCGCACCACTGACCTTTTCCTTCGCCGAATCGAGCTTCTCCCCCATTGCGTTAAGGGATTCCTCAGCCTGCCCCAATTGCTCGCTTGCGGTCTTCACTTTCTCGCTGATGTCCGAGCGCCCGTTTTGGAGGACTTCAGAAATAGATTTGCCCGTGGAGGTGATCTTCTCTGAGAGAGTCTGCGCAACAGTTGAGACAAAAGCCGAGTTGATCTGTTGATCTAAAGAAGATGCTCCTGCTCCTGTGATCTTCGGGGCAACAGCATTGTTCTTCTCATTGACGTAGTACTGGACATCGGGCTTGGTATAGGTGCCGTCAACAATGCCCGTGAGACGCGTGGAGAAATCGGAAGGAATGATGAAAGCGGCATAGGATTCCCCGCGTTCAACTTCTTTCTTTGCCTGCTCTGCTGAGACGAAATGCCATCCGAGTTGATCGTTCTCGCGTAGCTTCGACTCCAGCATTGTGCCCACGTTGACAAAACCGATCGCGTCTTTCGTCGCACCCTGATCTTCATTGGCAACTGCGACGCGGATCTTCCCTGTATTCGAATAGGGATCCCAAAAACCGACGATGTTAAACCAGGCATACAGTGCCGGTACGAAGAGGAGACCGATGATGACAATCCAAGCGGCGGGCACGGTCACCATACGCCGAATATCCCGCTTAAGCGATCGCACAACGGGCCTCATAAACGCTCCTCAAACAGAACAGGCTGTGTACCTTCCGTATGGAGGGTACACAGCACTTCCTCGTGAACACGCCACCGATCAGCGACGTGCTTGTTTGACATAGCGACGCATTGCGCGCTCTGCCTCACGCTGGTCCTGTTTTTCGCGCAGGGCCTGACGTTTATCCCACTCTTGTTTACCGCGAGCAAGGGCAATCTCTACCTTTGCGCGACCGCCAATGAAGTACAGCTCAAGGGGAACAATGGTGTAACCCTTGACAGAAGACTTATCGGCCAGAGTGGAAATCTCGCTGCTATGCAGTAAGAGCTTCCTCTTGCGCGTAGGAGCATGGTTCGTCCACGAGCCCTGGGCATACATGGGGATATTCGCCCCATACAGCCAGGCCTCGCCGTTCTTAATCTCTACCCACGCATCAACAAGCGACGCGCGGCCCATACGCAGGGCTTTCACTTCGGTACCCGAAAGCACCATGCCAGCCTCCCACGTATCTTCGATGAGATAGTCGTGGCGAGCCTTCTTGTTGCGCGCAATAGTTTTCTTCGCGTCCGAGGCGGCCTTACGCCTCTCGGATTCGGTAGGCTTTGGCTTTTTCCATTCCTTCGGCATAAGCACCCCCTCAGTGAGAAATTACAGGAGAACCATTGTCCTACAAGTAATCAAGAGGTTCAACATCAGCGCCATTGCGCATGACAGACAGGTGCAAGTGGCAGCCAGTGGCATAGCCGGTCGCTCCGACCCACCCCAAGACAGTGTCGCGTCCAACCTGCTGGCCCACGTGCACATTCGTTGATTGCATGTGAACGTAGGCGGTCGACATCGAGGCGCCATTCATCATCCCGTGGTTAACGTAGACGACGTTTCCGCCAGCCGTTTCAACGGTCACGGCAGTGACAACACCTTCAGCAACCGGATAAATTTCAGTACCGCAATTCGCCGCAAAGTCGGTTCCATTGTGATAGCGAGAAATCCCAAGGACGGGGTGGACTCGCCATCCGAAGGGAGAGGTCACGACCAAGGGAACGGGAAGCGGGCTTGAGAAGTTTGATGACGAGGTGTAGCGCCGATTCTGGCGGCGATTTTCTTCATCAATCGCAGCGAGCTTCGACGTTGCCTCCTGGTATTCGCGCTGCCACTGGCCAAGTTGTTCTTCAGCCTGGGCTTTCTGTGCATCCCACTGGGCGCGCTTTTCTTCCGAGGTCCTCTTCAGTTCGTCGAGCTCGCGAAGCTTCGTTTCCGCAGTGTTCTTTGCGCTTTCTGCTTCTTCCGAGGCCTTGCGTGCTTTTTCCTCAAGCGCAGATATACGCGTAGTGACCGCGCTCTGTCGGCTTTGCTGATTGCGAGTAGAAGCCTGAACCCCTTGTGCTTGACTCAAGGCGCTGTCCTGGGCGCGAGTGAGCGCATCGGCCGCGGCTGCGCGATCAGCAATCTCTTCGGTCCCAGAAGAGGACAAAGCAATGAGCAAGGGAGAACTGGTTCCCCCCGACTGATACATCTCGCGCGCAAGTGAGCCTACTGCTTTTTCTGCAGCCTCCTGTTGCTTGCGTGCCTTTGTCATTTCGTCACTCAGACGGTTTGCTTCCGCTTGAGCGGCATCCAATTGCGCCTGAGCAACATCGTGTTCCCGCTTTGCCCCCTCATATCGTTCATTCGCCGTATCGAGTTCAGCCTGGGCGACGGGGATTTGTGCGTTCGCAGTTTCAAGATCCACATAGACCTGGGCAAGAGAGGAATCTAAACCCTCAAGGTTGTTGCGCAGTTCTTGAACGTGTTGCGCGGACTGACGCTGCGCCTCGGCTACGCGATCACGGTCCTCATCAGCCAAGGCCGGGGGCGCAAAGCTCATGGGGGCAAGAACAATGAGCAGTGCCGCAGCACTGGTCATTCGCTTGGACAGACCGTGAAAACGTGGGAGCTTCATAGGATCAGATCTTTGTGTACTTCGCTAAGGAGAAAGCAGAGGCGGACAGCGCCAGGAGAACAGCCGCGATGATGAGGATCGGAGACATAATCCAAACCTCACGCATGCCGATAAAGTTCGTCCAGCGGAAAGCCTGTGCAAGCCATTGGTTGACCAGAACATGCACGCCGACAAAGAGCGTTCCAACAGCAAGGAGCGCGCCCACCACGGCGGCAATCGCACCCTCAATCATGAACGGAGCCTGGATAAACAGGTTCGACGCACCCACCAAACGCATGATGGAGGTTTCACGTTCACGACTCATTGCGGACAGGCGAATAGTGGTCGTAATGAGCAGGACCGCGGCGATGATCATGACGCCCGCCAAGCCCAGCGACAGGCCTCGGGCCTTGCCAAGAACCTGGAACAAGGGCTCGACGATCTCACGCTGGTCCTTCACCACGGATACACCGGGAGATCCCGTGAGTTCGTCGCGAATAATGCTGAATTGCTCGGGATTAACCAGCTTGACGCGGAAGGAGACTTGCATCATGTCTTCGGTCGTCCACTGTCCCAGCGGAGAGTTCCCATAAATCTGAATGAAGTTCTTGAAAGCTTCCGCCTTCGATTCTTCGAAAACTTCCTTCACATAGGGAGCAAGCTCAGCGGAGGCAAGCTTGTCGCGAACGGCAGCAATCTGAGCATCGGTCGCTTCTTGGTTATTGCAGCTCGGCGTCTGATCGTTGGTCGCGCACATGTAGACCGACACTTCGATCTTGTCGTACCACTGGCTCTTCATACGCGAAACCTGCATCTGAGAAAGCCCAGCAATACCAACGAAAAGAAGGGATACGAAGGTCACGATGACAACGGCAACGGACATCGCACGGTTGCGCGACAGGCCCTTACCAACCTCGGAAAGAATAAAACGTAACTTCATTACTTCACCGCCCCATACACGCCGCTGTCCTGATCACGCGCGACTGTTCCATCGTGCAATTCGATAACGCGCATACGCATCTGGTTCACGATTGCAGCATCGTGAGTAGCCATAACGACCGTTGTTCCATTGCGGTTAATGCGGTCCAGAAGACGCATAATTCCCAAGGAGGTATCGGGGTCCAAGTTTCCAGTCGGTTCGTCGGCCAACAGCAATTCGGGGCGGTTAACCATTGCTCGGGCAATGGCCACACGCTGTTCTTCACCGCCGGAGAGCTCGTGCGGCAAACGCTTTTCCTTGCCGGCCAGGCCCACAAGTTCCAGCACCTCGGGAACCTGGGTTTCAATCGCGTGACGAGGCTTACCGATTACCTGCATAGCCAGCGCAACGTTTTCGTAAACGCTCTTCGAGGGAAGCAGGCGGAAATCCTGGAAGACGGTTCCCACCTGGCGACGGAGTTTTGGAACCGACCAGCGAGAAAGCTTGCCCACGTCGTGGCCAAGAACCCACACGGTTCCCGAAGTCGCGCGAATCTCCCGCATGGTGAGCTGGAGGAACGTGGACTTACCTGAGCCGGATTTACCTACGAGGAAGACGAACTCTCCGCGCTTCACTTCGAGGGAAACATCGTCTAATGCCGGACGTGCACCAGGCTGATACACCATGGTCACGTGATCAAATCGAATCATGAGCCGTCTCTGATCGGGGTTATGGTCCCTTTTACCCTATGCATTCAGCGGCTCGCTGCACCGGCGACACGCGCAAAAGCCCGGGCCTTCGCCCGGGCTTTTCACTTTACTCAGCGTTCTGCTGGTTCTTACGCCAACGGATTCCCGCATTGATAAAGCCATCGATGTCGCCATCGAAAACGTTTTGCGGATTCCCCGACTCGTACTCGGTTCGCAGGTCCTTCACCATCTGGTAGGGCTGAAGAACATACGAGCGCATCTGATCGCCCCACGAGGCCTTCACGTCCCCAGCAAGTTCCTTCTTCTTGGCCTGTTCTTCCTCATGGCGAAGTACCAAGAGGCGAGACTGCAGAACTCGCAGGGCAGCCGCACGGTTTTGGATCTGGGACTTCTCATCTTGCATCGAAACAACGATGCCCGTGGGAATGTGAGTCATACGAACCGCAGAGTCCGTCGTATTCACCGACTGGCCACCTGGACCTGAGGAACGGAAGACATCAACCTTGAGTTCGGATTCGGGAATCTCAATGTGGTCTGTTGACTCGATCAGGGGAATAACCTCAACGGCCGCGAAAGAAGTCTGGCGGCGTCCCTGGTTATCGAAGGGACTAATGCGCACGAGGCGGTGGGTACCGGCCTCGACCGAAAGAGTGCCATAGGCGTAGGGCGCCTGAACCTCGAAAGTCGCCGACTTCAGGCCAGCTTCTTCCGCGTAGGACGTATCCATGACCTTCGTCGGATAACCATGACGCTCGGCCCAACGCAGGTACATGCGCAAGAGGATCTCAGCAAAATCAGCAGCATCCACGCCGCCGGCACCGCTTCGAATAGTAATAACCGCGTTGCGCTCATCGTATTCACCATCAAGAAGGGTACGGATCTCAAGAGCAGACATGTCGTCCTTGAGAGCACCCAAATCAGCTTCGGCCTCGGCGAAAATATCTTCAGCCTCCGAGGGATCGCTTTCCGCAGTTTCGCGCGCCATATCGACAATGGCCTCGAGATCATCAATGCGTTCTTCCATGGCCAGCACGCGATCGAGCTCGCTCTGACGGTGAGACAGCTGCGAGGTTACTTCCTGAGCATGCGAGGGGTCATCCCACAGGTCCGGAGCAGCCGCCTGCTGCGACAACTCCTCGATCTGCGCGCGAAGACGCTCGGGTTGCACAACTGCGGAGATATTCTCCATGGTTGTGCGCAAGGACTGGATCTCTTCAGAAAACTCAATGGCCACGTCACCAGAGTAGCGGATTCATTTGCCTATTGACGAGGTCGGGGCCGGGAGAGGGATAATCACTCCCCTCTCCCGGCCCCGGCCGGCGGCCTTGATCACTCACTCAAGACCCACACAACAGTTACGCCGATGCGAGCTGCCCCGAAGGCAAGAGCCACGCCTTCTCGGCCTCGATACCCAGGCGGACGTATTGACCTTCTTCAAGGAGGTCCTCGGCACGCGGGTCAGAAACGACACACACGAGCGAACCGAACTCGGTCTCGATTTCGTATTCGACCGTTTCGCCATAGAAGATCGAGGTAACGACCTGACCCAAAGAACCCGTCAGTGTTGCAGGCTTCTCATCGGTCGGCTGGATCCTCATGGACTCGGGGCGAACCAAGACCACGGTTTCCTTACCCTCACGCACAGCTTCCTTCGCACCCTCAGAAGAGTGAACGCGAATCTTCTGGCCCAAGGCCTCGATCTCGACCATGCCATCTTCGCCGACTTCCTGCGCCTGAGCAGGCACAAAGTTCGCGCGTCCCACGAAGTCCGCAACGAAAACGCTGGCGGGGTGCAGGTAAATCTCTTCGGGAGTATCAACCTGCTCAATGCGACCGGAGTTCATGACGACAATCCGGTCCGACATCGCCATAGCTTCAGACTGATCGTGAGTGACGTAAACGGAAGAGATACCCAGACGCTTTTGCATCCGGCGGATCTCCACGCGCATCTTGACGCGCAGCTTCGCATCGAGGTTCGACAAGGGTTCATCGAAGAGCAAAACCTTGGGGCGTACAACCATCGCGCGTGCCAGTGCCACACGCTGCTGCTGGCCACCCGAGAGCTGAGACGGCGCACGATCGGACATCGCAGTCAGGTTCATCGCAGCAAGAGCAATGTCGACTTCTTCCTTGATTTCCTCTGCACTCTTCTTGCGCAGACGCAAGCCATAGGCAACGTTTTCGCGCACGCTCAGGTGCGGGAAAAGCGCGTAGGACTGGAACACCATCGACATGGGGCGCTTGTTCGGCGGGACAACAACCATGTTCTCGCCATCCAGCATGACCTGGCCCGAAGTGGCATCCTCGAAACCTGCGATCATGCGCAGGGTCGTGGTCTTGCCGCATCCAGAGGGACCAAGCAAGGTGATGAACTCGCCGGGGCGAATATCCAGATTGATGTGGTCGACCGCAGTCACATCAGAGACCGTATTGGAGAAGGTCTTCGTCAGTTCCACCAAGGACAGGCGGCCGGGAGCATTAGTGTCATTTGTATTCGACATGAGGCTTTCCTTTGTCAACAATTACATGCCCGCGCCATTGGAGGCGGTGACAGATTTATCTCGCACGAGGACATTCGTCAGGCCGATAACAGCCATGACAATGACGATCAAGATCGTGCAGAAGGCGAAAGCATTACCGAAACGCCCCGCATCAACCTCGGAGAGAATCTGCGAGGTCATGATCTTGGTCTTAGGAGTCGTGATGAAAATGATTGGCGACAGCGTGGTCATCGAACGCGCGAAGGCATAGGTCAAACCAGCGATGAACGCAGGACGAATCAGGGGAAGCGTCACCTTCATGAAAGTCACCAAGCCCGAAGCACCCAAGGAGGTTGAGGCCTCGTCAATCGAATGATCGATCTGGTGGAGGGAAGCAATACCCGAACGCTGACCGGAAGGCATCGAACGCGCAATGTACACCATGATGATCGCCAGCGCGCCGCCGAAGACCGCAGAACCACCCGCGAGCGCAGGCATCAGCTGGAGCTTCCCAAAGATGATGATCGGCTTGTTGTAGGTGATGAGGTAACCAATACCCAAGACGGTACCGGGCACAGACAGACCAAGCATACCGAGGAAGTCCATGAAGCCCGAGGAAGCCTTCAAACGTACGACAACCAACCAGGCGACAATCATGCCGAGCACTCCAGCAATAGGCGTAGCAATCAGGGCCAGGATGGTCGTATCCACCATCGCATCGTTACCGATACCCGAGAGCACGTACTTGAAGTTCTTGAGAGTGAAGGTGTTGTCAACGCCCA
This sequence comes from Actinomyces marseillensis, assembly GCF_900155605.1. Classification (GTDB taxonomy): domain Bacteria; phylum Actinomycetota; class Actinomycetes; order Actinomycetales; family Actinomycetaceae; genus Pauljensenia; species Pauljensenia marseillensis. The sequence goes on from NZ_LT707420.1 coordinate 1,852,072, forward strand.
AGATCGAGACAAAGGCACCCACAATAACCGTCGCGTAAATCGTCACAACGAAAAGCGCCAAAGCGGCGGTCGCTGCGCCCAAAGGAATACGAGCAGCCAGAGAAGTCACCATGCGCATGCGACCCGCGGGCTTACCGGTCACGGTCACAGCTGAAGAACGACCCGACCAGTAGCGCTGCAGAAGAAAGACCAAGAGCGCCGGAACCAAGAGAATCAGCGAGTAAGCCGAACCGGCAGCAGTGTTGTACTCACCGTTGACCGCGATGTATGCGCGCGAGGCCAGGACCGTGAAGTCACCGCCGATGACCAGGGGGTTCGCCAGGTCAGCGATCGCCTCAACGAAGAGGAGGAGGAAAGAGGCTGCGAAGCCGGGGATCAGCATGGGGAGGGTAACTGTACGGAAAATCTTCCACGAGGATGCACCTAGGGAGGCCGCGGCCTCTTCCATTGCGGGATCCAGATTCTTGAGCATGCCGAGCATGTTCATGTACGCAACAGGGAAGAAAGAGAGAGAAAGAACCAGAGTCAGGCCAGACAGGCCGTAGATGTTCCACTGCTGACCAAGCAGCTGAGTGGAAATAATTCCGTTGCGTCCAAACAGAGTGATCGCGGACGTTGCCACAGCGAAGGGCGGGGAAACGATCGGGATCAGGCAGATGAGGTGCAGGATCTTCTTGCCGGGGATCTTCACGCGAGCCTGAATGTAAGCGAAGAAGAAACCGACCAGAGTTCCGACAAGACCGACAACCAAGCCCAAGACAATCGTGTTCAGGGCGATCGTACGGTTGGTCTTCGAGGAGACGAAGGAGGTCAGAACCTTCATTCCTTCGCCAGAAAATGCGCGAGCCAAAATCGTGACCAGAGGCAACAGCACCAGCAGTACTAACACCGCCGAAATGATCGCAACGATCGCGACAGTCACCGGATCACGACGAACCTTTGTTCGTTTTTTCTTTCCCGAGGCCACTGCGCGCGTTTCAGGGGTTTCCTCCCCCCGCGCACCAACGCTCGGTGGTGCACTTGTCTCCACAGACATTAAAAATCCAATCTTTACGGGATGTCCGCACATCTTTGAGGCGGATTTTCCCTGCATTGGGCGCACCCATCAGCGGGCGCACAGATCAAGAAAGAAAGAAGGGAGGGGGCAACGCAGGGACATGGTGAGCGCTGCCCCCTCCCGCTGAAGCGCGAATTACTCGCGCGGCTTAGCGGCAACCTCTTCGTCGAAGCGCTTGGTCAATTCAGGCTTTGCAGCCGCGGCTGCGGCAAAGTCGTAGTCGATCAAGTTGATTTCGTCGAGCTTAGCCATCTTGTCATTGGTCTTGGCGTTCGGGTTGGTGAGAATCTGGTTCGATCCAACCGTCTGACCGATGTTCTGAGCGTCAGCAGAAATTGCCCAGTCGATGTACTTTTTCGCGGCTTCGGAGTGCTTCGAGTTCTTAATCAGAGCAACTCCACCGATCTCGTAGCCGGTGCCTTCCTTCGGGAAGGAGACAACCAGGTCCTTCATGCCCTCGTCACGGTACTTCACGCAGTCGTGCGAGAAGACGAGGCCAACTGCGACCTCACCGCGACCGGCGATCTGGCCGGGGGCAGTACCGGACTTGGTGTACTGCAGAACATTGGAGTGCATCTTCTTCATGTAGTCGATGCCTGCATTTTCGCTACCGCCAAGAACAACCTGGGTCCACAGTGTCGTGAAAGCAGTACCCGAGGTCGAGGGGTGTGCGGTCGAAATCTGCCCCTTGAGCTCAGGCTTGAGGAGGTCGCTCCACGATTCGGGAACGGCCAAGCCCTTTTCGTCCAGGACCTTCTTGTTCGAGCAGAAGCCCAGAACACCCACGTAGACACCGGTCCAGTTGTGGTTCGGGTCCTTGTACTTGTCCGGAATTTCCTTTGCGGTCGGGGAATCGTAGGCCTCGATCAGGCCCTTTTCGGCTGCTGCACCATAGCCGTCCACGGGGCCGCCGTGCCAGACGTCGAACTCCGGGTTGTCCTTGGCCGAGTCCAGACGTGCAACGGTTTCACCCGAAGACAGGCGAACGTAGCTCGTCTTGATTCCGGTCTGCGCGGTGAAAGTCTCGGTCCACTTCTGGCAGAGATCTTCCATTGCACCACACGCGATGGTCAAAGACTGCTCGGATCCGTTTCCGCCGTTGTTGTCACTGCCCTGTTCATTGACGATGCATCCGGACAGGGTGAAGGCTCCGACTGCGCCGAGTGCAATCAGGGAGATGAAGTTCTTCTTCATCGGGATTCTCCTTTGAATCGAGGAATCTGTAAGGAGCATCGACTTCGCAGGCGTGCTCTCTCAAGTCCATTGTGGACTGTCGGATGCACCCACTAGTGGCCCTGCGGTAACGGCTGGTAACTAACGTGTTACTAAAGTTCGGGCATCATGTAGCCGACGGAGCGAACCGATTGAACAAGGGCGGCCCCTTCTGGACCTAATGATCCCCGCAAACGATACGCCGTCATCTTGATCATGTCTTTTCCACCCGACTCATCCTGCGTTTCCCATACGGAATTGAGCAGTTCGCGATAGGTGACGGGCTCGCCAAGATTTTGCACAAGCACTTCAAGGAAACGCCTCTCGATGCTTGAAAGGACAACGGGGACACCAAAAACAAACGCCTTGTGCTGACGCATATCAACACGCAAAGGACCGTTCGTCACCACCTCAGATGCCAGCCCCTTTGAACGACGAAGAAGGGATTGCGCGCGCAAGGTCAGTTCCTTGGGACTAAATGGTTTGGTGATGTAGTCGTCTGCGCCGCTTTCAAGCCCTTTGATCCGGTCATGTTCTTCTGACAAAGCAGTAATCATGATGATCGGAACGTCACTCATTGCACGGATTCGTTGAGCAAGCGAGATTCCAGAAATAACGGGAATCATTAAGTCGAGCACGACGAGGTCGTAGTACTTCTTCGTGAATTTATCCCATGCGCGCCCACCATCACTGGCGGTCTCTACAGTAATACCCGCGGTTTCAAGGGCAAACTTGATGATCATCAAAATCTGAGGTTCATCATCAACAACTAAAGCGGTTGTCGTCATTGCCCCTCCTTTGGCACCGTTGCGCTGCGCTGCGATCGCGGGATCGTCAGATAAAACGTCGTTCCTTTAGAAGCAATCGTATCGACAAGGATCGTTCCTCCGTGCAACCTCAGGATCTTTTGCGTGAGCATCATTCCAAGTCCCGTTCCAGGACGCAAGGATCCTCCGGTATCGAAGGGAATGAAGAGGCGCTCTTTTTCTTCAGGTGTCATTCCACGCCCATCATCAACAACTGCGATTGTCACATCTTCATCGGAGTCTTGGACGCTCACGAGGATCGAGACGCCCTCGCCCGCGTGACGCGCAGCATTGTTGATGACATTAGCGATCGCCTGCCCCATCAAACGCGGGTCAACGGACATGTGGATGGGAGCCCCATGATTTTCAAGGCGGATCGGTGCCGAATGGAAGCGACGAAGTTGCGCAACATTGTGTCGAACAAGTTCACGCATTTCAACCCGTTTCAAGCGAAGATTAAACAGATCCGATTCCATACGGATTTCTGCAAGCATGTCCTCCGCCATCTCGATGACTTGGTTGGAGTTCTCGGCGATCGTCTTGGCGAATTTCAATTGCATCTCGTTCATGGGACCAGCAGAACCATCAGCGAGTAATTCAGCTGCTCCACGAACAACAGTCAAAGGGGTGCGCAATTCGTGTGAAAGAACCGCGGGACCGGCAATGTAGTCCTGATGCATTTGACGCAATTGTTCTTTTTCTGCAAGAACTCGTTTGAGCTCATGCTGAGCACGCACAAGCAGGGCAAGCATGAGAAAAGCCAAGCTCCACGAGACGACCAGCACCACTACGGCCACTATCCACATCGGTTTCTTCACCTCCCCATCGCGCTCTCACCATTATGCCCACACCGTCAAGAAAGGCGAGCGAAAAGGCTGCAAAGACACCTAACTTGCTCAAGCCTCAGCACTTATTAGCTAACCGCTAACGAGACTCTTTGTCACAGGTAAGGGAAGCGATCACACAAGGAATACGGCCGTCAATAACGGTGTAGGTAACGTCGCGATATCCCAACTGTTCAAAGAAAGCTTGATAGGAATCCACATCGAATTGTTCCTTGAAGTCAGCGCCGAGCTTCGCAAGGATCTTCGGGATTATTCCTTGTTTGCTTGGGCGACGCTTGACATAAGTCGGGACGACGATAGTGCCTCCGGGGCGGACGACTCGTTCAAGTTCCCTCATAACAGCACTAGGATCTGGAAGCAGATGGATGACATTGCCTGCCACAACGATGTCAAAGGAATCGTCCGCGTAATGCAACTTGGTGATATCAGCTCTTTCAATCGTGACATTGCGATACTTCGCAAGTTTCTTCCGCGCTTGTTTGAGCATTCCCTCGGAAAAGTCAGTAGCGACCAGCCTCTTGCACTTTGGCGCAAGGAAAATACTGATTGCACCGGTTCCGCAGGCGCATTCAAGGACCTCGTCTTCGAGGCCAACCAGCTGAGCGACGGCGACGCCTGTTCCGTCGTACACGCCGCGATTGAATGTGTTTTCAAAGAAGTCATAAAGGGGCGCAACCCGATCCCAGAACATCAGAGAACCTCCGCTTGCCCAATGCCTACGCTTCATTGCGATACCAAGAATGCTACGCGCGCCCTGCATTTCGCACTAGACCCAAGGGAAGCCGCTCTATTTCGGCGGGCGCGCTCCTCCACCTATACGGAAGGGGGCTTCACGCCCACCGGCGTGAAGCCCCCTAAACAGCCTGCGAATTAGATCAAGCCCTGAGCGACCATTGCGTCCGCAACCTTGATGAAACCAGCAAGGTTTGCACCGGCCACATAGTCTCCGGGCACCCCATATTCGTCCGCGGTAGCCAAACAGTTCTCATGGATTCCCACCATGATCTGGTGCAGCTTCGCGTCAGTTTCCTCGAAAGGCCACTGGGTTCGGCCCGAGTTCTGCTGCATCTCAAGACCGGAGGTTGCAACACCGCCAGCGTTGGATGCCTTGCCTGGCGCGTAAAGGACACCCGCACGATGCAGCTCATCAATGGCCTCGGGAGTAGTGGGCATATTTGCACCCTCCGCGACCATCTGCACACCGTTGCGGATCAAGGCCTGGACACCCTCAAGGGGGAGCTCGTTTTGAGTTGCACACGGAAGCGCGACATCACAGGGAACTTCCCAGATTGACCCCTCAGCACTGAAGCGAGCGCTCGAACGCTGGTTTGCGTAGTCGCTGACGCGTCCGCGACGGCGTTCCTTAACGTCTTTTAGCAGCTCAACGTCAATTCCTGCCTCGTCGACAACAAAACCGGAGGAGTCGGAAACTGCGACGACCGTTGCGCCCAGTTCTTGAGCTTTTTCGGTCGCGTAGATAGCAACGTTTCCGGAACCGGAAACAACGACGCGCTTGCCGTCAAAAGAAGTGCCGCGAGCGCGGAGCATTTCCTCCGCGAAGTAGACGAGGCCGTAACCGGTTGCCTCGGTTCGCGCGAAGGAGCCTCCCCAGGTCAGGCCCTTGCCAGTGAGAACACCAGCATCGAAGCTGTTGCGCAGACGGCGGTACTGGCCGAAAAGGTAACCGATCTCGCGACCACCAACACCAATGTCGCCTGCAGGAACGTCAGTATCGGGACCGATGTGACGCTGAAGTTCGGTCATGAAGGACTGGCAAAAACGCATGATTTCAGCGTCGGACTTACCCTTGGGATTGAAGTTCGCGCCGCCCTTTGCGCCGCCCATGGGCAGGCCGGTCAAAGAGTTCTTAAATATCTGCTCAAAACCCAAGAACTTAATAATGGACAGGTTTACCGAAGGGTGGAAGCGCAGACCGCCCTTGTAGGGGCCAAGAGCTGAATTGAATTGAACACGGAATCCGCGGTTGACGTGGATTTGTCCTTGATCATCGCTCCAAGGCACACGGAACATGACTTGGCGTTCAGGTTCTGTAATTCGTTCAAAAATCGCCAGGTCTTGATATTCAGGCTTGCGTGCGACCAGAGGTGTGAGGGTCATGAGAACCTCATAAACAGCCTGATGGAACTCAAGTTGGTAGGGATCGCGAGCAACCAACTCCTCAAAAACAGAGGAAAGCTCGCGGGGAAGTCGAGATGTGTCAAACTTTTCGCTCATGTCTTGATCATTCCACCGCCGGTTTTCATTTACTCTCTCTTTTCCAATATCTGGACTCTCCATTGCTTAGATCCTCATCACGTTATGAATTTACTGATGCCCGCTGCGCCTGCTGCAATGGCGCGAATGCTACCGCTAAGGTCAAGAACGTGACTCGATCAAAGACCCCCTACGAACTTGCTGCCCTTGCGACCGTGGCGGTCCCCCACCTTGAAGTCGCCGGATTGCGTCCCCCGCAGTTCAGCGATGAAGTCCTCTCGGTCACCGGTCTCATCGACACTTCGGGCGACCGCTGGATGGTCGTGTGCCCACATGACACGGTTGGCGGTTTGGACATGGAGGCCCAAAACGCCGTCTTAGAGCGCCTTGGAAAAGCTCACGATTTTTCGAAGATTCCCTTCGAAATTCCGCGTCCTGCGGGTTTTACCCGCACCCCTGAGGGGGATCGCGTGATGGTTCACCGCGATCTTGGCGGTCGAGTCATGGAAACCTCGGATTTCGATGATCCTCATTTGCTTCCCGCGTCTTTGGGGAACGCGCTGGCGGCCCTACACAATCTTCCTGAGCTCATCTACACGGGGGTCAATCTTCCCGCGTATTCAGCTATTGAGTGTCGCGATCGCCATCAGGCGGTCTTGGACGAGGCCGCGCAGGAAGTCGTTATTCCTGCGAACTTGTGGGACCGCTGGGAAGAGTCCTTGGAGAATTTATCCCTGTGGCGTTTCCTTCCCTCCCCTATCCACGGTGATCTGTCCGAGTCATCGATCCATGTCGATCACGGTCGAGTCTGCGCGCTGACAGGTTTTTCTTCGGCACACGTGGGAGATCCGGCTGTTGATATTGCGTGGGTTTTTGCTCGCGCTTCCGATGAGTTTTTGGAGCGTTTCCACGAGGCCTACCAACAGACTCGTTCCGAGAAGGATTTGCATCTGCTTGAGCGCGCGGAGCTTTTGTCCGAGCTCGCTGTGGTACGTTGGCTGGTCCATGGCCTGCATAGTGATGATTCAGAAATCGTTGACGAGGCCCGGGCGATGCTGGCCGATTTGTCGGCAAGCATCGGTGAGGCACCTTCCGCAAAGCGCCACGAGGAACCCGATGTTGCGCCGGCGCATTCGGAATCGCCCGAGGCCGCTCGTACAGCCCAGGACGTGCGCACGGCCCAGGACGCGCACGCAACCCCGGCCGGGCACCCAGTTCAGGACGCACACCCAGTTCAGGATGCGCGCGCCGAAGCAGAGCTTCCTCCTTCTGGTGAGCTTAAGGACGAGGTGGGGCACACGGATGCGATCGAAGGACCAACCGAGCACCTCGATATGAGTGTTATTTTGCCGACGCACGAGTAGACCTATTGGTGGTCCCGCGCTTCAAGGGACCACCTCTTTTTGTTTAGATCTTTGGGTTATTCACAACGAGTTCACTCAGTGCGCGGGCGAGTTCGCTTTCCAGTCGGTCGACTGGTTTGTTGATAATTTTCGCGATGTCTTCGAGGGAGAAGTCCACGGGCCCACCAATGAAGTAGACACGTGCCTGCACCTGTTCTGGCGCAATACCGCGCTTGTTCGCCCATGCAACCCGATAGAGCTGGAGCTGGCGTGCGTAGTATTCCCATTTCTCGATGCTGGTGGTGGGGCCGGGCACTTGGGATGTCTTCCAATCGATGACAATGTCGTTGCCATCCGAGTCACGAAAGACAGCGTCAATACGACCTTGAACGGATACTCCTGAATAGTTCAGAGCGAAGGGTTCTTCGATGGCAACAGGAACAAGAGAACTCAAATCGAGAGAGCGGAAGTTCTCTTGCATGAGGGAGAGCCTTTCCTGTTCCCTTGCGCTGAGGGCTTCAAGACCGACGACGGGGTCGTCCCAGAGCTCGCCGGTTGTCAGGTGGAGCTGTTTTTCGACCCACATGTGGAAAATAGTGCCTAGGAGGGAGCTGCGCTGGGGTGGAGTTGGCAAAGGCCGCCTCAGCCTACGAACCCAGGAATCACCATCATCAATCAAGGTTGAAATACTGGTTGCGGGAACACGGTCAATACGAATTTCAGTCGCGTCTTGGCGTGCACGTTCACGCTCTGCCATGAGCAAGAAAGTATCGCGGACAAGAGGGTTATCGAGCTGAGTTTTCAGTGTTTCTTCAAGGAGCTTCGTCGGGGTATCGATGAGTTCTTGAACGCGCGTTGCACTTGCGTTGACGAGCTGACGCGAGCGTCCGGGAAGAATCGGATATTGCCGTAGCCTTGGGTCGATCTCTATCAGGGATTGATCCGCAATGTCTTCTTCAGGACGAGCTGCGATAGTGCCTTCATCAAGACCGAGCGCATTCACGGTTTCCATGAGGTAACGCGAGGGATCGCGTGGAGTCACACTGGTTGCGCCAACCCATGATCCAAGCAACAGCAGGTCGTGGCGAGCCCTCGTCCATGCGACATAGGCAAGGCGTCGTTCTTCGAGTTCATGGTGAATTCCTTGCCTGCTGTGGACGGTATCCACTGTCTGATTCGCATCTTTGTTGGAGGCAACATGCTTGTTGAAGATGCTCATTGGAGTAGTCGTTTTTCTCTCTGCTTCTTGGGCAAGGAGATCAAAGTACTCAACAATTCCCATTGAGCCGTATTCTTCAGGAACCATGTGTGGCAGATCGGCATAGTCTCGCCGCACGGGATACGGAAGTTCTTCAATCGAGGAGAACCATTCAGTTGTTCCCGGCGGGTCTTGCTTCCAGTCTCGTGGCTTTGACTTGTGATCGGGGAAGACTGAATCTTGCAGGCCGAAAACAACGACTGAATCCCATTCCAGTCCTTTTGCCGAGTGGATCGTCAGCAGTTGAACGGCATCAGGTCGAGTCGCGCTCACAGGGATTGCGAGGCCTTTTTCTTCGTCTTCAGCGACTTGGAGCCATGCGAGGAATCCTGGCAGGTCTGCGCCAGACACTTGCGCTTCATACTCGGCTGCGATGTCAACGAATGCGTCGAGCATCTCCATGCCCTGATCTCCAAGGGGATCAGACATGATTGCCTCGCGAAGTCCCAGGATGGATATCGCGCGTTCGACTTGTTCATCAAGCGCACGCCCCATCCCCTGGCGTATGACTTGAAGGCGCTTGGCAAGAAGAGATAGACGTTGATGGGCGACCTCACTAAATTCTGGCCCGCCTGATGAGGAGTGCCAACCAATCGGGGGAAGCTGGTCAATTGCCTCGATCAAACTGAACTCTGGATGCGCAACAACACCCTGCGTCTTTTGATATGCCTGTTGTTTTGCGTACTGGTTAAGAACCAGTAGATCCGATGCACCGATATCCATTGCAGTGACAAGACGCATGAGGGCGGGGGCATTCGCGGGGTCTGCTGCAAGATCAAGTGCCGCCCGAACGTCGCTAACCGCTGCTTGGTCGAGAAGTCCCCCGAGTCCGACGACTTGCACGGGGATATCAGCGTCTTTAAGCGCCCGTTCTATCGCGGGGAAGTCCGAGCGACGACGAGATAGTACTGCACAGGTATTCCACTTCCCGTGTTCGTCTTGGACTCGATGTTGTCGAGCGAAATCAACGACCGCTTGGAGTTGCTCATCATAGGTGAGCGGATAGCTGGTATTCACTTGTCCCGAACCCGCATTTGGGCGTGGAGCAAGAACTGGAACTGTAATTCGCTGTGGTTTTAATTCACGAGTAGGGGCGTTGCCAGCATTACCAATGCGTGCCTGTCCCCGCAGGGGCTGAGCGATCGCATTTGCTGCATCAAGGATTGTCTGGTCATTTCGCCAAGCTGTTGAGAGAACCAATTGCGACGCGTCGTGGCACGGAGAAAAGCGAGTGAGGAAATCACTGAGGGCAGAGGCCGAAGCTCCGCGCCAACCATAGATTGCCTGACTGGGGTCGCCGACAGCGGTAGTTGGGTGATCTGCAAAGAGAGCAGACAAGAAAACCATCTGGATGACCGAGGTGTCTTGAAATTCATCGAGAAGAACAGCCTGATAGTCGCTTCGAACTTGGCGCACGACGTCTTTGTTCGAGGTAACGATTTGTGTTGCCAGGAGAAGTTGATCAGAAAAATCGATGAGACCGTGGGCACGCTTATAGCTTTCGAAAGCTTCTGCGATATCAAGAAGGAGCAGGCGGTTACGATTCACCTCAATCATTTTCTTGAGATTCCCCGTCGGCTCCTTTCCGGAGATTGCAGCGACTTCTTCAAGTTCTTTTTGAAATGCACTCAGTGCTATTCGTCCATCGTCCAGCGTCATATTTTGCTCGGCGATATGCCCAGACAAAGACAGGACGGCGGCAACGATGGTTGCGGTCGGCTTGTATTGCTCATCGCTTTGGGGGTATTCACCCCTCCAGTTTTCGACGATACTGCTGAGCACCTGGACTTGTTGTGCCTGCCCGATGAGCCGAGAATCTGGATCAACGCCGATTGTTGCGCCGTATTCTCCAAGGATCCGCGCGGCGAAAGAGTTATATGTGAGAGCGGTAGGCTCTCCAACAAATTCCTGCCCGCTATTCGAGGCAAGGGTGGCGAGGTCTTGGCGCATTTTCAACCCGAGCTCACCGGCGGCTTTTCGCGTAAAGGTCAGGCCGAGGATACGCTCGGGATCGATGCCGTGGTGGGCGACCATGTAGAGTACCCGCTGCGACATCGTGGTTGTTTTTCCAGCGCCTGCTCCTGCAACGACGAGGAGTGGTTCAAGTGGAGCTTGAATAACCGCGCGTTGTTCTTCCGTAGGTGCAAGGAAGGGCTTGGAGCGCGGAGTCGCCATGCGAAGAATCTCGTCGACGTCCAGTTTTCTGAGGTCCATGGTTACTCGACGCTCCTTTTTCCTTGGTCCTTCGCCGGGCAGGATCTGGTGAATTCACAGTATCTGCATGCTTCATCGGATGGCGTGGCTATAAAGTGCGGGCCTCGCATCCGTGAAGCGACCTCGTCGAGCTGGTTGATCCAGTCATTTTTACTGTCGTCATCGAGTGGCTCTTGAAGGATTGTCCGAACATCTCCGTATCCGAGGTATTTCAGTTCAGCGTCGATGATCGTGTAGCCGAGTTCTTCTGCAGCCAATTGATACAGAGCCAATTGCGGGTGGTCGGGATCGGTTTTAATTTTGCCTTTTGCACCCTTTTTCCCGGTTTTGAAGTCGATGATCCGCGCGCTTTCACCGCTGACCTCTAATCGGTCCATCCGGCCGCGGATGTTCACGCTTGATACGGGAACGTCGAAGGGGACTTCAACGCGCACCTCGCCTGTGGCACCTTCTAGGTACTCCCCTAGCGCGGAAGCCATGTCACGGAGATGGTTGAGATGAATCTTGGTTGCTGCAGGTTCTTCGTCCAGATCCATCGCTTGGATTTCTTCTTCGAGAGCCTTGACAACGGCTTGTTTTGGTCCGTGTGGGAATCGCTCAGCGAGGCTGTGGATCAGTGTCCCGTCGGCAGCGCTTTGTGTGGGCACAGATGAACCACTGTTTGCCGAGAAGAACCAACGCAAAATACACGCACGCGCAGTGTCGAAGCTGGAGGGGCTGATGGAGACGTTCTGTTGTCCATAAATTGCACTATCGGAGCTGATTCCCCCTGCACCGATCCATTTGTCCGGCTGAGCGCTGTGAACGCCGCGTTGGGCGAGTAGAGCAAGAAGATTGGCCGCGAGTTCACGAGTTTGGTCGTCTTCTTGAGTTGCAAGGAATCGCAGTCGCGCAACGTGGCCCGATAGATCCAAAGATGGGGGTACTTCTTCTGGTGTGAATCCTTCTTCAGGGATCTCGATTCCACTTGCCTTCGCGATGAGCTCGACGAACTGTGAAGGAGCTTGGTCCTCATTCGAGACGACGCCGATGTGGAGGAAGCGCGTTGCCCTTGATGTTGCAGCAAGCAAGCGGCGCAGTTCATTGTCCAGAATGGCTCGACGTTGAATGCGTGGATCGTCAAGAAGAGGCGTTGTTTCGCTTGGAGTGCAGTCACTCCCCTGCGACTCGAGGCGGAGAATGTCCGTGAGGAGGTCACCCCGCAACAGCCGGTGCCCGAGGCGTAGATCCGGCCATGAGCCATCTTGGAGTCCGTAGATTGCAACAGTATCCCAGTGTTTCCCCATTGCTTGTTCTGGGGTCAGCACGTGAACACCTTCACGGCGAAGTGCTGTTCGCGCGATTGTGTCGATGGGAACGTCCGATTGGAGCAGCTCGGCTGCGAAGTCTGCAGCATTTCCTTGAGGATTGCGCTGCTGCCAGATGTCTGCAACACGGAAAAGCGCAATCACCGCGTCGAGGATGTCGTCGTAATAGTCAGAATCGGCGTCTTGCGCGAGCGCTCGATCGCTCAAGGCTTGGGCGACATCTGCCGTCTCCCAGGCCTTCCACAGGCCTTCTTCTGCGCTCAGTCCCGGGCTTTCTTTCCATAGGGACGAGGCCGTAAGTAGTTTGCGTAGCTCTGTTTCAACATGTTGCGGCAAAGAACCGGAATCCGTGAGGATCCGAGAAAGCATGTCTGTTGTTAAATGCTGCGAGAGAGTTCCATCGCGGACAGTTTCGCTGTGTGCCCACACGTAGTTCTGAATTGCTGATCTGACGTGAAGCGTATCGATTGAAATAAGGTCGGAGCGAAGCCACAGGTCGATGAGCTGAGCCGCGCTATCACTGTGCGGAATGAGCGCTGTCAGTAGTGCCGATGTCATCGAGTTGGCGGCAAAATCGAAGGCTTGTTGTCCTCCGGCGAGGGGAATATAGCTCCGTTTGAGGGCTCTTCGCGCCTGTTGAATGAGCGACTGAGAGCGGACAAGTACAAGTTGGCGGGACCAGGGAATATCGTCGTGAAGATGGTGTGAACGCAAGGCGTAGCCGATTGCCGCCCCCATCTGTGCTGAACTTGCGCACGAGTGGATTCGTACCGGAGTTTCTGTATCTGTTGTTCTTCCGAGGAATGGGGCCAAACGCCGAGAAATTGGACCGGATTGGGTGATATGCGAACTGATCTGGAGATTCAATTCGTGCAGTTGCGGAGTTGGATGATAGCTTCCGCCGCAATCGTCAATATCGACGCCTAGAACTTTGGCGAGGTCGAGGTCGAGGTTTGCGTAACCGCGCTTATACGAGGTCACCGATACGTCCGGATTGGAAAAAGCAATGATCTGGGTGCCGTATTGGCGTGCACTTTGAAGCAGTGGGAGAAGCGAAGGCGTGCAATCCTGCAGATCATCAATGAGGATGCACTGCGGTAGTGGTATTTCGCTGCGGAGCCGCAAAGTTTCAATGTCTTGATCCCAGCGCAAAAGCAGTCCCGCTGCACTGCGACCAAGGGCAGCACCGTGAGCTTGCATTGTTCCACGGTATTCGACTGCAAGTTCGGGGATCTCTTGCCATTTGCGCAGGAGGAATGCGACACTCTCCCATTGCGGGATTGAATGGATATTTGCAAGTTCTGCAAGGCGGTCGGGGGCAAGCCCTACCTCGGCAGCAAGATCGATGAGATAGCGCAGCTCCATCTTAAAAGCGGGCAGCGCTTGAATAGTTTGAGAAAGATCTTCTGGCCAGTTGGGGGTCGTTGTCTCAAGAAGCTGCGTGATCAGACGATCGATGCTTGCACCGGTGAGCAGTTCAACGTCCCCCAGAGGTTCGTCACGCGTATTGCGCCATTGAGAAACGATCGAATACGCCCATGCTGTGGGCGTGCGTACAGGGCGAACAGCATCGGGAGCCATACTTTGGACAGCTGGCATCAGTGCGTCGGCCCGCGAACGGTCAGGAGTAAGTACAAGAAAGCTGCGTCCCTGTCGAACGAGCTCTGCGACTGCGCTGAGCAGGAGTGTGGTCTTTCCGCTTCCAGGGGCACCGCGAAGTACAGCATCCGAGTTCATCATGCGTTGAAGAAGTACACGCTGATGATCATCGAGGTGAGGAAGGCCCGCAAATCCGGAGCCAATCTCTATCCGTACCTGTTTGTTACCCATATAGTGATTCTGACAGAGGCCATGTGCATTTGGAGTCAACTTTTGGCTTCGAAGCGAAATTGAGAAAAGTGTGCCCCCGAAGCTGCTGCTTCGGGGGCACATTCTGGCAGTCCTACTCAAGGTGGGGGCTTAACCCTTTACTGAAGTGAATATTCCTTTTTGAATGCCTTTGTTGAAGAGATAGTGCTGTCAATCATCAGCGTAACTGGAGCAGCTGCATCGCGAAGAACATACCCTTCCACAAGGGTCATGCTTTTACCAGCTGGGACCTCTTCCAAGTCCGCGAAAGGCTCGTATCCTTCAGGCATTAGATCATCGGAATAAATTGCACTATCGAGCTCAGCCTTGTTTTGGGATACCTCAACATAGTATGCAAAAGGATTCAAACTACTTGTGTCATTATTTGTGATCTTTAATGTCACAGCGACCGTTGGCTGACCTTCCCGATCATCTACCGACTCCTCGACCTTCTTCACCTCAATCGTGACTTTACCGTTCTCCAGCTGAACAACATCCGAGGTCGCCGCACCTTTGGAAGCTTGAGGCGATACAGAAGCTGCCCCGAAGGCCTCACCATTAACCTTCGAATACATAGCTTGGCCTCCCAAAACAGCAACAATAGTGAGAGTCGAAATCACCAGTGAGGTGATCGCCATACCGGAGCCACGGTGAGTCGTATCCGGGCGTGTCTGAACGACAGCGAAAATCGCCACGACTGTAGCAATAAGGGCCAGAATAAGAATTAGATTATGAAGAGCCGGAACCCAGAACAGGAGAAGAGAAATAATTCCCAACACGAGTGCGGTGATAGCAAGGGGAGATAAGGGTTTAACTACAGGTGCTACTCCAAATTGTCCTTGAGGAGGAACAGTCGAATAAACCCCCTCAACGGGCATTTCCTGCGGATAAGGAGGAAAAGACATCGTTCACCTTTCGAGTAGATTCAACTTTAAGCTTTACCGCCAGAACACAAAACAACTCGTCAACACAACCCGATAGCTGCCGCTTCTCGCACTATTTTCAACACAACCCCACATACTAACCACTTAGACACTAAAGCGCGACAACGCTTCGACCGACCCCACAATTACGCTCTTGCAGAAATAGCAGGCCCGCTCCCCCGGCTGCACGTACTATGAGGACACAGAAGACCATTCGATCCATGACATCTGGGAGTCGCAGTGAACATTACGATCGGTATCAAGGCAAGCCCGCGCGAGCTCGACCTAGAGGTAAACCTCAGCGAAGATGAGTTCTTCGCTCAAGTAAGCGAAGCCCTCCGCGCTCAAACGCCGCTGCTTCTCATCGACACTAAGGGAGAGAAGACACTCATCCCCGCGCAGGCAATTTCCTTCGTGCGCGTCACGGCACAACAGAGCCACCGTGTCGGCTTCGCCATTCACTGAGAAGCCGCGCGCTTATTTCTTCACAAGTCCACCTGTTGCGCTAGCCGCGCAGGTGGATTTCCTTCATTCGCTCAGCGTGTTCACTACTGAGCACCTCAGCAATAGCATCTGAGTCTTCGGGCGACAGTGATAAGTCCGGGTGCATAAACATCGTCGAACGCACCAAACCCAAGACTTCTCCGGCAACTCGACGCGCCCACAAGGACAGCCTCGCGGCAAGCTGCTCGTCGGCCTCGAGAATGGGGGCAAGATTCTCGCGCACCCACTCCCCCTGTTCAAGATCCCAATTCGCTCCGGGGAAAAGATTCTTTCGCGAAGCGATCTCGCGCAGGAAACCGCCAAGGACACCCAAAGTCACATAGGTTTTAATGGAGCGCTCATACCACGTTGTCGGGCGCGTGCGGGCATCGAGGTCGTCATAGAGCCCGTCGTAGGCTCGCGCATACGTAGACAAATCCATTCCACGGTGAGTACACCACGTCTCAACCTGAGTAAAAGTCTCGAAAACACGCGTCGCCATACGTGCGTGTTCCACCTTCGCTTCGAAGGTCGGAGCCTGGTCACTATCCTTTGCCAGGCGAGTCATTGCAGCCAAAATCGAATACGCGATCAGACCGACGACTTCCGCGTCGCTGTCCGCCACAGGTTCATAGGTGCGTTCCATGGCATAACACTACATCACACAAACGTGACGGGTTCCTCTTCGGACAAACCTTGTCAACCTCGTACAATGAAAAAGACAGTGCTGACCGATCGCACGCGAGAAAAGTTTCCCGGGCAAGTGCCCACAAGAAGACCGCGATCGGCTGCAATTCTCAACGGGGTTTTTCCCCAGGACAGGTTGATTGTGACTTCACCTTCTGAGTACTCCGCCGGCGTTGTTCGTCTTGGCGCGATTGCTGCCCCTTCCACTGAAGAAGAGACCACCCCCGATATTACGAACTCGGGAAATGAAACTTTCGAAGCGAAGTCTTTCGCTGATTTCGGGGTCAGTGACCCCATTGTTGATGCGCTTGAAGAACGCGGCATCACCCACCCCTTCCCGATCCAGGCCCTGACTCTTCCCGTTGCACTGGATCGCCACGACATCATCGGTCAGGCCAAGACCGGTACCGGTAAGACTCTGGGATTTGGCATCCCCGTCTTGGAAGACGTCATCGCCCCGGATGAAGAGGGCTACGAGGACCTTCTCAATCCGAATATGCCGCAGGCACTCATCATTTTGCCGACCCGTGAGCTCACCAAGCAGGTGGCCGAAGATCTCCGGGCGGCAGCCTCGCACCTGTCGACGCGCATCGTTGACATCTACGGCGGCGTTGCTTTTGAACCCCAGATTGACGCACTCATGCGAGGCGCGGATATCGTCGTCGGCACCCCCGGGCGCTTGATCGATCTGCTCCGTCAAGGTGTGCTGCACCTGAACGGCGTGGAAAACGTTGTCCTTGACGAGGCCGACGAGATGCTTGACCTGGGCTTCCTCCCGGACGTTGAAACTTTGCTTTCGCGCATTCCCGCGGACCGTCACATGATGCTTTTCTCGGCAACCATGCCCGGCCCGGTGATCACGCTGGCTCGCAAGTTCATGACCCAACCGACCCACATCCGTGCGCAAGATCCTGACGATCAGGGCCAGACCGTCAACACGGTCCAGCAGGTCATCTACCGCGCTCACGCCATGAACAAGACCGAGATCGTTGCGCGTATCTTGCAGGCACGAGGCCGCGGTCGCGCTGTGATTTTCTGCCGCACCAAGCGTGCGGCCGCGCGCGTTGCCGACGAGCTCAGCGAGCGCGGTTTCGCGGTTGCTGCCCTTCACGGCGACCTCGGTCAGGGTGCGCGTGAGCAGGCTCTGCGTGCTTTCCGTAATGGCAAGGTCGATGTTTTGGTTGCAACCGATGTTGCCGCGCGTGGCATCGACGTTGACGATGTCACCCACGTCATCAACTACCAGTGCCCCGAGGACGAGAAGGTCTACATCCACCGCATTGGTCGCACCGGTCGCGCGGGGAATTCTGGCACAGCCGTAACCTTCGTGGATTGGGACGATGTCCCGCGCTGGTCATTGATTTCGAAGGCGCTGGGCTTGGGAGTTCCCGAACCTCTGGAGACCTACCACACCTCGCCGCACCTGTACACGGACTTGGATATTCCCGAGGACGTTACCGGGCGTCTGCCTCGTGCGAAGCGTACGCGCGAGGGACTTGGCGCCGAAAAGCTTGAGGATTTGGGTGCGCCTTCCCGCCGTGGACGAGGCCGAGGCCGCTCAGGTACTCGCGCATCCTCCCGCTCTAGCGAGGGCAGCCGAAGTCGGCGCCGCGGCCGTAAGGATGGCGATCAGACGATGAATCCTGGAAAGCAGGGGCGCTCCGACCGCGGTACGAAGGGCCGTGGTCGTGGTGAGCACTCGCCTGCACCGCGTAAGCGGGTGCGCCGTCGTAAGGGCAGCGAGGAGTAAGGCGCGCGTTTACCGGCCGAGGAAAGGCAGGGTGTTTTCGCGTAAGACAGGATTGGCGAGCACCCAGTGAACAGCGGCTTCCCTCAGGACATCGCTGGCCTCGGTTGATTTTCCACCGCGAAGATCTCCCACTGCTTTCTTGGCGCGCGCAAGCTCGTCTGCGCTGAGGGGGACCTGAGAGGAAATGATCTCGAGGAATTGCTTGAGGAGCGCGTTAAAAGTCGGTTCCCAGTTAATGCCGCCGTTGTCGTAGACCTCGTAGGCGACCTTACCCGTGATCCTGATGGCTTCACCTTGGAGTGTCTCGGCCTGATTATCAAGTGGAACGAGCAAGTCCCAGAGTTCGCTGGAAAGTTTCTTCCAGCTCTTCGAAGGATCGAGCTCGAGCTTTTCTCCAACGCTTGGGGCGGGACGCGCAACTTGCTGAGCGACGCCGAACATTTCGCACAGCTGTCGCAAGGCTTCCGCGGCTTCGAGGAAGCGGGGGTTGCTGGCATCTTCAGGGTTGTGGGCGATGATCGAGCAGCGATCTTTATCCATGGCTTGAAGAGCTTTGTATTCCTCGCCGCTTGGGTGTGCGCCATGAGCACGTAAAACCTTGAAAACACGCAAGATTCTGGGGGAATCAAACAAGTTGTACCAACTGAGCGCGTACTTCGTCAGCGTGTAGTCCCCATAGATTTTTGAATGCGCATCAAGAGTAGGGTCAGCGCCCCATTGGATCATCTGTTCCACCTCGGGCGCGTCCAGGCGTTCGACAGCGCCGAACAACGGAGTTTGGTCCGTGTTATCCCGGGCATTGATGTCACCGCCAAGGGCAATGAGACCGGGGATCAGATCGGGTCGACGTTGCTTGACGCGGCAGTGAATGGGAGTTTGTCCGCGTTCATTGCGACAGTTGATGTCCTCGCCTCGGGCGACCAAGAACTCGACAATCTCTTGCGAGCAGAGGAGGTGCAAGAGTTTGGGCTTTCCGTATTCGCTCCGCAGGTATGCGCCAATCTCGCAGTTTTTCACTGCCTCAGCCACGGCCTCGACGTCCCCGCTTGCGAGGATTTCTTTGATGTCGTTGGGGAGAGTTTTGCGCATTCCGACCTCCAAGTGAACGTTATTCTTCAAGAATAGCGTCTTGAAGGTACCCTCTCCCCCGACACCTCTCTGCGTGATCCCGCGGTCTTGAACCTACGCGCGCCATCGGGGCGAGTAGTTTATATATTCTGCTCAGCCAACGCGGGAGATTTTAACGATCGCGCCTTCATCGCTGACGGCGACCAGCTCGTAGGCAAACTCGCCTTCCAGCATCATGTCGATCTGGTTGAGCAGGGGCGTTGGCACGTGAGGCGCGACCAGTTCCATCGCCTCGCCAACATTCAGAGAGGAAACGGCACCCAGGATTGCGGGGTGACGCAAGCGAGGCGGGAAGGGACGTGCATCCAAGCGCGGCAGCTCAGCCTCGTGGTTACAACCGCAACCGCATCCACCGGACTGAGCAGGCTCCTGCGCCTTTTCGGCGGAAACATCGCGGAGTTCGAATTCGGGCAGGTCAGAGTTGGGTTCGATCATGAGTTCCCTTTCGTCGGGCCTCGGCGGTGTCATTAACGCCTGAGCAACAGCTTCTAATAAAACATAGTCTATACGTTTTTATTAAAGCTGCCCTTCGAGGAGTCTTACTCCTCCGAATCCGTCAACACACGCTGGACAAAACGCGGAAGAGCGGCGGGACGCTCACGACGCCCTCCCCTAGTGAAGAAGAACATGCGAATACGCCCCCACAAGGTCGTGCGCACGCTGGAAGGCCAACGGTGGGTAATGTACTCAACCGCGTCGGAAACCTCGAGGCGCCGCGTTGAGTTACCCACGCGAACCCACAGCTCCGGCGCACCCTTCCCCTTCGGGCCGAGGAGGTACACCGGCCTCGGGCTGGGAGGAACGGTCACGCGGCAGACTTCCTGAGCCTCGTAGCCCTCTTGGGGATCCGTGGCCGGAGCGAAGTCGATGCTTGGCAGCGCAGCCGCGTTAGTTCCGAGGCGTTGCCCCCACAGGTCACGAATCCACAGTTCAAAACGATCAGCGTCAGGACTCTTCAATGTCGCATAGTCCGGGCCTAAACCGATGAGCTTACCGTCATCATCAACACCGATAAGGAGCGTTCCTCCGCCGGAATTCATGAAGGCGGCGACAGTCTTGGCAATGACGGTCTCCATCGCATCATCCCGTTGCTGGGTACGCATATTCCAGCGTGCGCTGGACTTGAATTCGCGCGTATCGGATTCGCCTCGCGCGGCAACGTCAGCAATCGGATCAAGGCCGGGACGCGGGTGCAGATAAGCGACGATGAGAGCGCAGACAGTGACGACAAGGAGGGAAACCACGGCCGCGACAGCAATCATGGCCGGGCGCCACATATCAGAGCTTGAGAAAATCCAGCCGGCAAAGAGCAAGTCCAGCCCACACACCAAGCATGCCGGTCAAGGTTGCCGAGGCAGTGGACATCGTCATTCGCGAAGCAAGGAAACGGCGAACAATCATGCCAATGAGCCAGGCAAGCACGACAACTGCGACTTGAATCCCAACCCATCTGAGCAAATCAGGGTTTTGAGGAGTCGCCGAAAAGTTCGGCTGGCCTGTACTCATGTCAACGATCATTCGGCTTTCCTTAGCTATTTTCGCCTGCACCTCGCGGCGATAGAAGGAGTGTCATCGAGGTTTAACGGTACCCAGTCGCCCGCGAAAAAGCGCAGCGGTATCCACAGAATTTTCCCTTAAGCAAGAAACCCGAACACCGCTCCCCAACCAACGAGGAGGTTGGCAAGGGAATGCATCATCCAACTGGGAAGAATGGAACCGCCTGCCGCCTCTTCGTTCACCCAGCCCATAATCCAGCCACTGACCGCAGTCAGCACTCCCACGCCAATAAGTGGGAGCAGGGTGAACGCTGAGGAAAGCAGAACCACATGTACAAGGCCGAAGACCACGGCCTGCACAGTGTTTCCAACTCTGAATCCGAACTTCTCGCTCAGCTTCTTTCCAAGGAACCCTCGAAAGAGAATCTCTTCCGATAGGCCGGTTTGAATGAAGGCGTAGAAGAGGACCGCTATCGCTCCATAGATCCCGCTGCCTGCGAAGCGTGAGGAGGCGGTCTCGCCAGCAGCCGAGGAAAGAAGCGCGACTGAAAGCACGGCAACAACAGCCCAGACCATGAGCGCGAGCACAAGACGCTGACGCTTTGCTTTCCACTCGGGGACGACGAGGCCAATCCACGTTGCGAACTCAACGCGCCTGCGCGTTGCAACAGCCCACCATGCAACCGGAAGAACAAGGGCAAGTGCGAGCTGAACAAAAGACGAGATAACAGTCGTGAATACCATCGCAGCCTCCAACAATCGCGCGCAGTCTGCTTTCAAGGATACAGAGCGCACGATTAGCTCATCGCAAAGACGTGTGCCTTTCAATTGAGCGCGAGGCCCACACTGCTAGGAATAGTGCAAAGAGAGGGACCAAAATGCATGCGCCCATTCCCCAAACATTGGGATACCCTTCAGTTCCCAAAGTCGCGCGATATGACGTCCACATAACCTCGGTACTGAAATGGCCGTCGAGAGTCATTGAGAAGGGCATGAAGAAGGTTCCAATTCCGCTCAAAACCTGGTCAACGATGTAGAGCAGGACCAATCCGATAGCCACCGCACCGAAGCCCATGTGGTTGAAGCGCCCTTCGGCCGCAATACTCATGACCGCACAGACCTGAAGAATCAGCGCAATACACGAAACGATCCAGGTAATAAACAAAACCACAAGTGCCAGAGTCGAAAAAGTCGCAAATAGCGAACGTGGGCCAGCAGTGTAGTCGGCGAGGGTGATGCCCTGACTCCATGCCGCCGCCCACGCAACTGCAATGCCTCCGCCGATGGCTAAGGCAAGCGCGATGAGGAATTCGATGATCATTCGGCTGACCTTTGCCCAGTAGATCACGGCGCCTGACACGGGCAGAGTCATGGTGAAGTACCCCTGTTGTCCGTACAGAGTCTTCCAGTAGTCACTCATTCCACTGATCGCTGCACCCACAGGAATCGCTACGCACATCAGGTAACCAAACATGGTCATTGTCCCGCTCAGTCCCGGGACTCCACTTGCAACGACACCGACCGTCACGCCAAGGATCGCAAGCACAGTCCCCATTTCACGAAGATCAGCACGCAGGCGACTACCGATTTCATAAGACAGCATTTTCCCGAACATCAGCGGTATTCCTTCCTGAAAATCGCATCTAAAGAGTCCCCTCGCGTTGCACGCAGATCATCCGCATCTCCTTGAAGAAGAACCTGTCCCTCTTTCATGAAGAGCGCATAGTCAACGAAATGTTCGATATCCGAAATCAGGTGGGTTGACATGATGAGCAGCGACTCGGGATCAAACTCACGCAAAATCCCCTCGAGGATAATGTCGCGAGTTGCCGGATCTACCCCACTAATCGGCTCGTCCAACAAGAAAACCTTCGCTTTGCGCGCCATGATCAGGCTGATTTGAAGCTTCTCCCCCATTCCCTTACTCATCTCACTGAGCGGACGATTCTCGGGGAGTTTAAAGAAATCAACCATGGTTCGCGCTCTTTCCGGTTCAAAATCAGCAAAGAAACGCGAGTAGATGTTAATCGCACGCTCCACGGTCCATTCGCCGTTAAGGAATGCTGCTGAAGGCAAGTACGAAACAATAGATTTTGTACCGATTCCGGGTTTATGCCCGTCGATACTCACCTGCCCTTGATAATCATTCAATACGCCTGCAAGGATTTTCAGAAGCGTGGTCTTCCCACATCCGTTGGGACCCATCAGACCGACGATGTGCCCGGCATCCAGTGACAGCGAGTAGTCCCGTAGAGCCGGCGTTTTCCGGTAATGCTTCGTGAGGTGGTCCACGTGGACGAGGCCGTGCCCCGCACACCTTGACCGCTCAGTTTGTGTGGTCATGAGTATGCCTCCTTGGCTACTTCTCCGTGACATCCCAACGTTGATCGATCAGAGACCGGGCACCTTCCAGATCGATTCCCAGTGAACGACATGCACGAATGTAGGCGTCTACCGCGAAATGCGCGTCGTTCTTCCGCAGAGCATGCAGAGCGCACTCATCGGTTGCGACAAAGCGTCCTGCGGTCCGCTTCGGGACCGTCAGCCCTTCTTCGTCAAGTGCACTCAGGGCTCGCTGAACGGTATTGGGATTGGTGCCTGCCTCGATCGCGAGATCACGCACGGAGGGGATCTTTTCGCCTGGTTTCCACGTACCGTCGGTAATACGACCGCGGAACGAATCAGCTAATTGGATCCAGATTGGACGGGTGTCATCGATGCGCATCGATGTATCCCTCCTGTCTATCTGTATTAATACACTAATACAGTGCCACACTATCGAAACTGTGTCAACACAGTAATACAGTTTGGTCGGAAACGGAGGACAACAAACACCCCGTTGGGAAAATCCCAACGGGGTGTTACGGCATTAAGCCACGCATTCAGCCTCTAACAGGCCGCCTATGCCACATTCACGCAATCGGCTCGGCGCTGATGTGCCAAACCTCGCGAGCGTAATCACTGATCGTGCGGTCAGAAGAGAAACGACCGGAACGCGTGATATTGACCCAAGCCTTGCGTGCCCAAGCCTCTTGGTCACGGTAATCCTGTGCCATACGGTCCTTTGTTTCACGGTAGGAAGCGAAGTCGCCCAAGACGTAGTAGACGTCAGCAGGCTCATATCCCGATTCCAGAAGCGACCAACGCAGATCATGGAACCAACCGGAGTTGGAATCATTCAAGGTTCCATCGGTCAAAGCATCGATCACGCGCTTCAAGCCAGGCACGTTCTCGTAGTGCCAGCGAGGATCGTAGTGGCGACGAAGCTCGGGAAGCTCATCATCGGTTGCACCGAAAATGTATGCGTTCTCTTCTCCCACGGCCTCGAGAATTTCAACGTTCGCACCGTCCAAGGTTCCCAATGTCAGCGCGCCGTTCATCATGAACTTCATGTTGGACGTGCCCGAGGCTTCCTTACCGGCCATCGAGATCTGCTCGGAAACATCCGCGGCAGGAATGATGTGCTCGGCCGGCGAGACATTGTAGTTATGGACGAAGACGACCTTGATGCGGCCATTGATGTCCGGATCGTTATTGACCAGGTCAGCGATGGTGTTAATCAGCTTGATAATCGCCTTCGCACGAATGTAGCCGGGGGCGGCCTTCGCACCGAAAATAAACACGCGCTTAGGAACATCCAGCGCAGGATTGTCCTTAATGCGGAAGTACAAATCCAGCACGTAGAAGGCATTGAGCAGCTGACGCTTGTACTCGTGCAGACGCTTGATCTGAACATCGAAGATTGCATCGGGATCAATCTCGACACCCTCACGAGCCTTCACCCACGCGGCAAAATCAACCTTGTTCTGGTGCTTGATCTGAGACAAGCGCGCGTACAGGTCAGAATTTCCAGCATCAGTAAACTTCGCAAGCTCGTCAAGATCGGTCACCCAGCGATCCGATCCGGTGACCTCGTCAAGGAGAGCCGCCAAGCGCGGGTTGCACTGCTTGAGCCAACGACGTGGAGTTACGCCATTGGTCTTGTTATTAAAGCGCTCGGGCCAAATCGCGTACCACTCTTTCAGCGTCTCGCGCTTGATGATTTCAGTGTGCAGCGCGGCCACGCCGTTGATCGAGTACGAGGCGTAGCAGGCAATCCACGCCATACGGACAGTGTTACCCGAGACGGGAGCCATGTAATCGATGGTTGCACCATCAACGCCGCGCTCGGACATGTCCAGGCGGAAACGACGATCGATCTCTCGAACGATTTCAGAAATACGGGGGAAGAGACGATCAAAGATGTGAATGTCCCAGGTCTCCAGAGCCTCAGCCAAGACCGTGTGGTTCGTGTACGCGAAAGTATGTGAGACAACTTCCCATGCTTCTTCCCAGCCGAGGCCGTGCTCATCCATGAGGATGCGCATGAGTTCCGGGATAGCCAAAACCGGGTGCGTGTCATTGAGCTGAACGGCATTGAACTGCGCAAAGCCGCGCAGATCATCGCCGTGTTCTGCGACGTAGTTATCAACGATTGCCTGCAGAGAAGCCGAGCAGAAGAAGTACTGCTGGCGCACGCGCAGAACCTTACCTTCGAAGGTCGTATCGTTGGGGTACAGCACGCGGGAAATATCCATGGTGCGTTCGCGATCAACGATCGCGTCGGTAAAGCGCTGAGAGTTGAAGGCATCGTAGTCGAAGTCCTCCATGGGCTCAGCCTTCCACAGGCGCAGCGTATTGACGTTCTTCGTGCCGTAGCCGGTAATCGGCATGTCATAAGGAACGGCGCGGACAGTCAGATCCGCGTAGCGAACAATGCGCTGTTCTTCCTCGCGGCGAATGACGAAGGGGTAACCCTCTTCCATCCAGGGATCGGGATGCTCAGTCTGGAAGCCATTATCGAAAAGCTGCTTGAACAGACCGTAGCGGTACAAAATACCGTAGCCAGCAACCGGCAGATCCAAGGTTGCGCACGAATCCAGGAAACACGCAGCCAGTCGACCAAGGCCACCGTTACCCAGTGCTGCATCGGGCTCTTCTTCCAAGACCACGGACAGGTCCTTGCCCAGCGCTGCCAAGGCCTCGCGGGCCTCGTCAACCATTCCAAGGTTGGAAAGATTATTTAAGAGCGCCCGCCCCATCAGGAATTCTGCTGAAAAGTAGTGTTCCATGCGCCCCACTGCGTAGGTGCGCTCTGTTGCATGCCAGCGATCAGCGATACGATCGATGATCGCCGCAGATAGCCCCTGCCATGCTTCCATCTCGGTTGAGACGCGTTCAGGGCGTCCAGAGACCGCTCGAACCTGCGACTTTAGCTGTTCCTCTAGGGACCGGCTCATAAAATCTCTCCTTGCGATTGACTCAGTACTACCGGTAGCACTGAGTCAAGCCTACTGCAGGCCTTCGCGTGGTAGCGAGATCAAAGTCCTCTGGTGAGTGTCAACCGACCCTACTTGACAATCCCAGCATTCTTAATGAAGTCGAAGACTCCACCCATAACCAGTTCGGTTGCGATTGCGGCAAGAAGCACACCGGAGATCTTGGTCAACAAGAGGATTCCACCGGTTCTCAGAAGACGAGAAAGCTCAAGGGAGAAGCGCATCGATGCCCAGATGACGACGTGGGTGGCAACCACTGCCAGAACCACAGCAACAATGGATCCCGTCGTATGTGCCTGAGCCATGGACACCATGACGGCGACGATCGCACCGGGGCCAGCAAGCAGAGGAATGCCTAGGGGAACAAGAGCCACGTTCACAGCGTCATCGCCAGTGTCCGGCTGGTCCATATCGCTCGAGGTCAACAGTTCCATTGCGACCAAGAAGAGGAGCACACCTCCGGAGAGTTTCAAGGACTCCATCGAGATCTGCAGAGCTCGAAGAATCTGCTGCCCCAAGAAAGCAAAAGCCAAAATCACGCCGAAAGACACCAGGGATGCCTGGATAGCTGCCTTACGCTGCGCTTTAGGGGAGAACTTTGACGTCAATGCCAAGAACACGGGCATCAAGCCCATCGGGTCCAAAATGACAATCAGGGTCGCAAAAGTCGTCAGCAGTACCGTAACGTCCACAACAGAGCCAATATTCATGGGCGCAATACCTCTAAAAACGCTTCCTCTTCGAGTTTGTTCAGAACCGACTGATCCGTAAGGTTTTCTCCTAGCCGATTCGGTTTGCCTCGCCCATGGTAGTCAGATGAGCCGAAGACTTCCAGCTTCAAACGACGGGCAATTCTATCGACATCTGCACGATCCTCATCCCCGTGATCCCGGTGATCACGTTCAATACCGAACAGGCCCGCTTCTTTCATCATGTTAATGACTTCTTCGGGCAAGAGTCGCTGGCGCGCCCGGGCTCGAGGATGAGCCAAAACCGGAACGCCTCCAGCAGCGCGCACCAGTTCAACCGCGTCAACCGGATCGGGAGCCCAATGCATGACGAAATAGGGGCTGGAAGGATGCAGGGCCTTGACAAAAACTGCACTGCGATCGGGGAAAGCACCGATCGCAACAAGGGCATCAGCAATGTGTGGACGTCCAACCGGCCCCCCATCCGGCGCCAAAGCCTGAACTTGTTCCCAGGTAATCGGGTAGTCTTTCGAAATTCTCTCGACCATTCTTTGCGCGCGTGTCAGGCGCGACTCAGTGGCGCGGCGCTGGACGGCAAGTAAGGCCTCGTTCGTAGGATCGGGAAGGTAGCCCAAGAGGTGGACGGTGATTCCCTCGCGCGCACACGACAATTCGACGCCTCGAACCAACGCAACCCCAGTGGACTCAACGCAAGCAGCGGCCTCGTCCCAGCCCGCGTAGGTATCGTGATCGGTCAGACCGACAACGTCCAATCTCGCCTCGCGGGCCTTGTGCATCAGTTCTTCCGGACTATCGGTTCCATCCGAATATGCACTATGCGTGTGAAGATCGATCCTGCTCATGCTTTTAGGATACGGTCCCCCTAGCACGTCCCGCTGTGAAAGTGAGACCATGGCACCATGAATACGAGTGATACCACTTCTAACCAAGAATCGGACGACACCTTGGCCGAGCGCGTGAACAACCGTTCACGCCGTCCTTCATCGGACGCTTTCCGCGAGTTCATGGGCTCAAACTGGGGTCCGCGTCCCGATGCAGGGATCACGCGAGCAGCCGTCGCGGACTATCTTCCCGCACGCGCCGTAGCAGCGGGAGAGCCTTTCCCCGGCGAACGCCTCGTCATCCCCGCGGGCACCTACAAGGTCCGCTCAAACGACTGCACCTACCGTTTCCGCGCGTACTCTGCTTTCGCGCACCTGTCAGGTCTGGGCCAAGAACGCGAACCCGATTCCGTGATCGTTTTGGAACCCCTCCCCTCCGGCGGCCACGAAGCAGTGCTCTTCTTCAAACCCCGCACTTCGCGTTCCTCACAGGAGTTCTACTCTGATTCGCGCTACGGTGAGTTCTGGGTGGGCGCGCGCCCCTCGCTTGAGGAAGTCGCAACCGAAACCGGTCTGCGCTGCGAGCACATCGACACCCTTCGTGATGCGCTGGCTAAGGATGCGGGAAGCGTTCGTCTTCGCGTGGTCCGTAACGTTGACGAGGCCGTCGAAGCGATGGTCAACGAAGTACGCCTCCAGGCAGGCCTCCCCTTCGGTGGAGATGCCACTGAAAGCGATGATGCGCTTGAGGAACGCCTCTCCGAGATTCGCTTATGCAAGGATGAGTTTGAAATCTCTGAACTTCGTCGCGCAATCGAGATCACGAAGGCCGGTTTTGAAGACATCTTGCGGGCCCTCCCCCGCGCCGTGGGACACCATCGCGGCGAGCGCGTAATCGAAGGCGCTTTCGGGGCGGTCGCACGCGAAGAAGGCAACGGTCTGGGCTACGACACCATTGCGGCCTCGGGAAACCACGCGAATACGCTCCACTGGATCGATAACGATGGTCCCGTGAATGAAGGCGACCTGGTTCTGGTCGATGCTGGCGTCGAGGTCGATTCTCTGTACACCGCAGATATCACCCGTACGCTCCCCGTCAATGGAAGATTCTCCCCCACTCAGGCGAAGGTCTATCAGGCGGTTTTGGATGCCTGCGAGGCCGCACTCGAACGCGCGAACCAGCCGGGAACACGCTTCCGCGATGTTCACGATGCCGCAATGAAGGTCATCGCCGCACGCCTTGAGGAGTGGGGACTTCTGCCTGTGAGCGCCGAAGAATCACTCTCCCCCGAAGGCCAACAGCACCGTCGTTGGATGCCCCACGGCACCAGCCACCACCTGGGATTGGACGTTCACGACTGCGCTCAGGCGCGCCGTGAAATGTACCAGGATGCATTCTTGCAGCCGGGAATGTGCTTCACGATTGAGCCCGGCCTGTACTTCCGCGGCGATGACATGGCCATCCCCGAGGAATTCCGTGGAATCGGCGTACGCATTGAAGACGATGTTCTGGTCAACGCCGATGGAAGCGTCACGCGTATGTCAGAGGATATTCCTCGAAAGATTGCCGATGTTGAGGAGTGGATTCGCCAGGCACAGCAGCGCGCCTAGCTTTCAGTCCTGAGTATCCGGCCGGGGTGCTTCTTCAGAGGAATCTGAGGGAGCACCCTCTGCTTTGCTCTGGTCTGACGAGGCCGTGGGCTGTGCCTGCTCCTGCGGAGCACCCACAACTTGAGAAAGACGCACCCCAAAGCGCGGCTGTTCATCTGGGCGCGATCCATACTCTGTAGGACCGCTGCTTTCGAGGGTCGCGCGCGCCCGACGCGGACGCATCTGATTGCCCTGAGTCTTTTGCAATAGCTCAAAGGCCTCACGAATGCGATCCGCACCCGCAGCCTTGGCAATGATAACTGCGTAACGCCCAGCAATCACTTGGGATTGAGAGTAAAAATCGCGTCGGCGCCTGCGCATGAAGAAAAGGGAAGTGCTCAGGCACGCGGTCATGAAGGCACCGGCAAGCATGCACGCCCCCACCCACACCATGGTGTTTCCTTGGTTGATTGAGAGCACAATGCCGATCATTGCGCCCCAGAGTGCACCATTCATCACTGCAGAGGAGACTGCACGCGCCCAGGTGACGCGTCCCATGATTCGTTCTACCGAATACAAGTCGGTTCCAACGACGCTGACCTGTTCGACTTCGAAATCGTTGCTGGCAAGAACCTCAAGCGCAGCAAGGGCTTCTTCATATGAGCCGTAGGAGGCAACCTCCGTGCCATCGGGTAGCCGTCCGCCGCCGTTTCTCCGTACAACTCCATTGACAGGTACGCTCATGTTTTCCCTTTCCTCGTGCTGCCATCGTAGCGAGAACTCCAGATGGATGGGCGGGTAAGAAGTTCGCTGTGGGGATAAACTGGCCCAGTGAGCAGTGCACCTTTAAACGTCGGAACAGCAGGACGTCGTATCTTTATCGGCAAACTTGCCGGAACGAGCGTCTTTGACCCCCTGGGCGAAAAAGTGGGAGTCATTCATGACGTCGTGGTGACTTTCCGATTGCACTCAACCGCGAATGTCATTGGCTTCGTTGTCGAGGTCGGCCCCCGAAAGCGCGTATTCCTTCCCTTTACGCGAGTCACTGCAATCGAAGCAGGCTCGGTGATCACCACCGGCTTGCTCAATATTCGTTCCTTCACCCAGCGCCCCGTCGAAACCCTGGTGATTACAGAGCTCTTCGACCGCGAAGTGACCATGAATGACGGAAGCGGCACTGTCAAGATCCTTGATGTCGCAATGCAGCAGCGCAGGCCTCGTGACTGGATCATCTCTACCCTCCACGTCCAACGTATCCGCACGACCGCTTTGGGCTTCAAGCGCGGCGGAACCACCATGACTGTTGGAGTGGATGAAGTTTCTTCGCTCCTCAAGACTGACTCAAACCAGGCCGCAACAGCGCTTATTCAGCAGACCGAAGACATGAAGCCCGCGGACCTTGCGGACTTCATCCATGATCTTCCCGCTGATCGCCAGCTGGCAGTCGCCGCCGAACTCCCCGACTCACGTCTAGCCGACGTCCTTGAGGAACTGGGCGATGACGACCGAGTGTCGATCCTGTCCCAGTTGGAAGCAAGTCGAGCCGCCGACGTTTTGGACGTCATGCAGCCTGACGACGCAGCCGACCTTGTCGCCGAGCTCCCGGTTGAAACGGCTCAATCCCTTCTGTCCTTGATGGAACCGGATGAGGCCGCGGACGTTCGCCGATTGATGGCGTACAAGGAATCAACGGCGGGTTCGCTGATGACAACCGAACCGGTGATTCTCGGACCCGACGCGACCGTGGCTCAAATGCTGGCCTCGATTCGACGATCTGACCTCCCTGTTTCTTTGGCTGCAGCAACCTTCATTGCGCGCCCTCCCTTAGAGACCCCAACCGGGCAATATCTTGGTGCTGTCCATTTCCAACGCGCTCTTCGCGAACCTCCCAATACTCTCTTGGGAAC
Source organism: Actinomyces marseillensis (assembly GCF_900155605.1). Lineage (GTDB taxonomy): Bacteria > Actinomycetota > Actinomycetes > Actinomycetales > Actinomycetaceae > Pauljensenia > Pauljensenia marseillensis. The sequence goes on from NZ_LT707420.1 coordinate 1,882,989, forward strand.
CATCATGGATACGGATTTGGACAAGCTCTCTCCGAATGCGCACGTTGCGACCGTGACGCGTCTGCTCGCAACGTACAATCTGACCGTTCTTCCCGTTGTTGACGAAGATGGGCACCTCTTGGGCGCCGTGTCTGTTGACGACGTCTTGGATGAGCTTCTCCCCCGCGACTGGCGCGACTGGGATGACGATGTCACCGACCGAGTAATGGCAAGGAGTATTGATGGCTGATCGTCTTGATACCCCAAGCGAGCGAAAGTTTAAGCTTTTCCGTCGCCGTTCCTCCGGTGATGGTTTCGGCCAGTTCGCCGAGGCCACGGCCCGTTTTATGGGTTCGCCGAAGTTCATCTTGTACATGACGATCTTCGTCGTGACATGGATCGCTGCAAACGTCATTCTGTACAAGGTTTCAGAGAAGTACGCCTGGGACCCCTACCCCTTCATCCTGCTCAACCTGGCTTTCTCCACGCAGGCGTCCTACTCTGCACCTCTCATTCTTCTTGCACAGAATCGTCAAGATGACCGCGACCGCGTGCAAGCAGAACAAGACCGTCAGCGCGCTGAACGCAACCTCGCTGACACCGAGTATTTAACCCGCGAAATTGCAGCTTTGCGTATTGCTCTTCAAGACGTGGCAACCCGAGACTTCGTTCGATCGGAACTGCGCGACATGATGGCTGACCTTCGCGAGGAACTCGATGCTCGCGAAGAAAAAGCAGAGCCGATCGACAACGACAATCCCGCAGATCTTTCAACTCCTCGCACCACTGAGAGCTAAACCGCTGCGCACAAGAGCGGCTAGGGTCATAGGATTGACACCATGACTTTGACTTCGCAGAACGTTCTTGATGCCCTGTCGGCCGTTATCGATCCGGAAATTCGTCGTCCGATCACCGATCTCAATATGGTTGATGAGGTCGTGATCGATGGCTCTACCGTCTCGGTAACAATCCTTCTGACGACTGCAGGATGTCCGCTGCGAAACACAATTTCCGAGGACGTTCACAAGGTCCTTCGCGCACTCGATGGCGTCACCGATGTCAAGGTGACCATGGATGTCATGAATGACGAGCAGAAGAAGGCCCTGCGCGAAAAGCTCAACGGTGGACGCCCCGAGCGCGAAATTCTCTTCGCACGCCCCGATTCCCTGACACGTGTCATTGCTGTGACCTCCGGTAAGGGCGGTGTCGGCAAATCTTCAATGACGGCGAATCTTGCAGCCGCACTGGCTCGTTCGGGCCTGAAGGTCGGCGTCATGGACGCGGACATTTACGGCTTCTCGATTCCCCGCATGCTGGGTGTCGCCCACGATCCCCAGGTGATCGACGGAATGATCATTCCCCCGCTTGGCGCCCAGGGCGTCAAAGTCGTCTCCATTGGCATGTTCGTTCCCGACGGTCAGCCCGTGATTTGGCGCGGCCCGATGCTCCACCGTGCACTTCAGCAGTTCTTGGCAGATGTTTTCTGGGGAGATCTGGACGTTCTGCTCATCGATATGCCTCCCGGAACCGGAGACGTTGCAATCTCAATTTCTCAGCTCCTCCCCAACGCTGAAATTCTTGTCGTGACAACCCCGCAGGTTGCTGCAGCCGAAGTCGCTGAGCGTGCAGGTTCGATCGCGTCGCAGACCAACCAGAAGGTCATCGGCGTCATCGAGAACATGTCCTACCTGCCTCAGGAGGATGGCTCGAAGCTTGAGATTTTCGGCAGCGGCGGCGGGCAATCTGTCTCAGATCGCCTGAGCACTCAGCTTGGCTACGATGTTCCACTCCTCGCCCAAGTTCCTTTGGATATTGCCCTGCGCGAAGGCGGAGACGCAGGAGATCCTGTTTCCGTGCACGAAGGAGAGGCCGCTCAAGTTCTCCAGGAACTTGCCCGCACGCTCTCTCACGCCTCGCGAGGCCTCGCCGGGCGTCCCCTGGGTGTCGCTCCCCTGAATAAGACCATCTAATTCAGCGAATAAAACCCCGTCATTGGGCGCGTAGTCGCCCCAGTGGCGGGGTTTTTGCGTAACCTTGAAGCAAAGGTTTACTACCGCGGAGGACATAATGGCATCAGATAAGGCTCTGAGCTGGGTATTTGCAGAAGAGTTTGTCGAGGAAAACGACATCCTCGCCCAAGCTCGCGAGACTGCCACCGATTTAGGTGCTGAGCCCGTTTCGACCGGAGTCGGCGCTACCCTCCGTCTCCTTGCCGCAACCTGCGGGGCAAAAGCCGTCCTTGAAATCGGAACCGGAGCGGGAGTATCTGGCCTGTGGCTCCTCCAGGGCATGTCGGCCGACGGTGTTTTGACCACGATCGACCACGAGGTCGAGTTCCACAAGTACGCACGTCGCGCATTCACAGCAGCAGGCATTCCCTCCCAGCGCACCCGCCTCATCGCGGGTCGGGCTTTGGATGTTCTTCCCCGCATGGCCGCACGCGGCTATGACATGATGGTGATCGATGCTCCCGCAGACGAAATTCCGGACTACCTCGATCATGCACTCCGGGTCCTACGCCCCGGCGGCCTCATTGTGATCGTTCATGCTCTGTGGCACGACCAAGTTGCGGACCCTGCCCAGCGCGATGAACAGACGGTCATGATGCGGGAGCTGGCAAAGGTTCTTGCGTCTTCGGAGCAGTTTGTTCCGGCAATGCTTCCCGTCGGCGATGGACTGCTTGCAGCAGTTAAGCGCATCTGAGTCTTACTCGCTAAGTCTCATTGGGTGACATCTTTCGCGCATATGCGGGTTGTGACGCTAGTATGAAAAACATGTTCGGTACTTCAGCAAACCAGATGTGGTGGTGGCTCTCCTAAGGGTGGGCCTCCATTGATGTACCTTAAAACTCATCAGGCTCGCCCATACGGCGGGCCTTTTTCTTTGTCTTGTGGGCCCACCGGGGGCAAAAGATAAGGACGGAAATGACACACGCGGACACGCCACACGTGATCACACGTGAGGTGCGCTATCACAGCGACGGCGGCAAGCTTCTTGCTGATCTATGCAACCATGGCTTACTTCCTCGCGCAGCCTCGGGACACCCAACGAAGGTTGTCTTACTCGACAGTGCTGACATCGCCTCCAAGCAGCACTTGACAACGATCGCTCTACTTGAAGCCAGCGCATCTATCCAATGCGATGGCGATCAGGTCCGCCTGACATCGACGCATCCTGTCGACGGCCCCGCTGCAATCCAAAGCGTATGCGAGGCTCTCCCCCACGCGCTTCTCGAATGCACCGAGACCAACGCCTTGTTGAGCTTGCCTTCTCTTCGTGAAGACGAGGCCGATGAGGAGACCCGCCTCAAGCAGCGCGCAACCATGGAACCCTTGCGTATCCTGACCGATACTCCCATCGATCATCCGCACCTTCCTTTGGTCGCCGGGGCTGTCGCCTTTGATTACCTGGCAACCTACGAGTCCTTGCCCGAGGTCGCCCACGGTTTTAACTCCTGTCCCGACTATCTCTTCTACTTAGCGCGCATCATTTTGGTGGTTGATCACCCCTCTCAAAGTGCCCAGCTAGTTGGTGCTTCCCTCGATCCCATTTCCCTTGAGCAGCGTATGAGCGCGCTTGCCGAGGCGATCGACGCCGCACCCGAAAGCGCCGCGGAATCCACGGCCTCGGAAATTGGGGAAGAAGAAGGCGCAGAGCCCCTCATTGCCCGCCCAACGATCTCCGATAGCGACTTCGCCGAGCTCGTCACCGTCATGCAAGAACACATTGCCGCAGGCGATATCTATCAGGTTGTTCCCTCGCGCGGTTTCATCGCTGAATGCTCCGACGCACTGACCAGCTATCGTTTCTTACGCGATGAGAACCCCAGTCCCTACATGTTCTATATCGGGACTGAAGACTTCGAACTTTTCGGAGCTTCCCCCGAGTCTTCGCTCCTGCATTCGGCAAAGACCCACACCGTCGCCATTCGCCCAATCGCAGGCACACGTCCGCGTGGGTTTGCTCCCGATGGCAGCATCGATCACGAACTCGATATCCGACTGGAACTTGAGCTTCGATCGGATGCGAAAGAAGTTGCAGAGCACGTCATGTTGGTCGATCTTGCACGAAATGACGTTGCCCGAGTTTCCAAGCGCGGGAGCCGTAGGGTTGAACAGCTTCTGCGCGTGGATCGATACTCGCGCGTCATGCATTTGGTTTCCGAAGTGAGCGGCACCTTGGCCGAGGATCTTCATCCCCTCGATGCTTTCCGTGCGTCCATGACCATGGGAACGCTAACCGGTGCCCCCAAGCTTCGCGCTGCTGAGCTTATTCGCACCTACGAAGGACTGAGGCGAGGTTCTTACGGCGGGGCAGTCGGGTATCTTCGCGGCGACGGCGAACTCGATACCTGCATCGTCATCCGTTCGGCTTTCGTCAAAGACGGACACGCGATCGTGCAGGCCGGAGCCGGTGTTGTTGCAGATTCCGTCCCTGCTCGCGAGGCCGAAGAAACCGTCCACAAGGCAAGTGCAGTTTTGCGTGCCCTAGCTGCCTCGGCACACCGTCCGCTAGTGATTGCCACGAGTGCAGAAGAAGGTGATTTCTAAAGTGCGCGTCATTTTCGTCGATAACCGAGATTCTTTCGTCTACAACTTGGTTGACCTGACGGCTCGCGAGGCCGGAGTACAGGTCTTCCGCAATACAACTCCTGTAGCCACGCTGCGTGATGCTCTTGAACCGACATCCGCAGAACGCGCTGCGGGCGAACGCCCGCTCTTGATCCTCTCCCCCGGACCGGGACACCCGCGCCAGGCCGGACACATGATGGAAATCCTTGACGTGGCTCTGCAAGAGAAAATCCCAACCTTGGGCATTTGCTTGGGCTTCCAGGCAATGGTCGAGGCCTGTGGCGGAGTCGTCGCTCCGGTCGGCGCAACCCACGGGCGCACTGACCGCGTTGAACTCACCGAGGCCGGGATCGAAGATCCGTCATTTTCTGCTATCGCTGAAGCACCCCGCCCCGGAGACGAGGCCACGCACGGCTACATCTCGATTGCCCGCTATCACTCGCTGGGAACCAGGAGCCTTCCCGAATCTTTGATTTCACTGGCTCATACCCACGATGGAATCGTCATGGCCGCGCGCCACCGCAGCGCTCCGTGCATCGGCCTGCAATTTCATCCCGAATCTATTCTGACCCCCGCCGGACCGATCCTTTTGCGCGGACTTTTGGCTGATTTGACACTTTCCCCCTCGATTTCAAGGAGTTCTCATGAGTGAGTCTTACCTGCACCACGCGCTCAATGGTGCTGTTTTGGACCAAGAACAGGCTCGAAGCGTATTCGAGCAGATGTCACGCGGCGAGCTCAGTGATATTGAAATCGCAGCGTTCTTGGGGGCGCTTCACGCCCGTGGCGAGCAGCCCAGCGAAATCGCGGGTGCCGCCGAGGCCTTCCGACAAGCAGCGCAAAGCTTGACCACCGACGCCACCGGCATCATCGACGTGGTGGGCACGGGCGGTGACGGCGTGGGTACGATCAACGTCTCCACGGCCTCGGCCTTCGTCGCAGCATCCATGGGTTTGAAGGTCGCCAAGCACGGCAACCGTGCAGTGTCCTCGAAGGCGGGAGCAGCCGACCTCATCGAGGCTGCGGGAATTCCCCTGGACCTCTCCCCCGTATCTTCTGCCCAGCTCCTTGAGCGCACAGGCTTTTGTTTCCTCTTCGCACAGAAGTACCACCCGGCAATGCGTTTCGTCGCCCCGGTGCGTGCAGCGCTCAAGAACCCGACGATCTTTAATCTCATCGGCCCCTTGGTGAACCCCGCCCACCTGTCCTATCAGGTTCTGGGCGTGGGCAAGCACGAACTCCTCGACGATGTCGCGCAGGCTCTGGCTTCCCTTGGACTCGAACATGCTCTGGTTGTCCATGGAAGTGGGACCGACGAGTTCGCCGTCCACGGGCAAACTGAAGTCCGTGAAATCACTCGTGAAGGGATCTCCGCCTTCACTTGCACCCCCGAAGAACTGGGGATCACTCCGGCGCCCTTGTCGGATCTGATTGGTGGAGATGCGAGCGATAATCTTCGCCTCATCACTGATGTTTTCAACGGTTCGGGCGTTGCTGCTCAGCGCGACGCGATTGCCGCAACGACGGGAGCCATGCTCTATCTGGCCGGAAAGGCTCCCTCCTTGGTTGAAGGAACCACCGCTGCGCTCGCCCAGCTCGCCAGCGGCGCAGTTGCCGAGCACCTTCAGACAATTGCTTCAACCGCACAAGAATTGAAGACGCAGGAGCAACAATGAGCCAGCACACTTTCTCCCCGATGTCACAGCGCCTGCGCGCCACGGGAACAGTCCTTGATTCCTTGGTTGCAGCGCGACGCACGCGCCTTCCCGAACTCTACGAGGCCTACGGGGACATTGATCCCCTGACTCTGCCTCGATCCGAGCGCTCTTTCGAAGATGCCCTCCGCACCCGCACCTCGGGTGAAAACGGCATCGAGTCGCGCGCCACCGGTCCCGCAATCATCATGGAGTGCAAGTCTGCTTCCCCGACCCTGGGGACAATCATCGAGGGGACATATTCTCCGCGCCTCCTGGCTCGCGCCTATGCTCCCTACGCTGCGGCGATCAGCGTGCTGACCGAGCCCGATCGTTTCAACGGTCGCTTCGAGGACATCGACGAGGTGCGCGCCGAGGCCACTCAGCCGGTCTTGTGCAAGGACTTCGTCATTGATCCAATCCAGATCACCGCGGCGCGAGTGCACGGCGCAGACGCGATCTTGCTCATGTTGAGCGTTCTTGATGACGAGGCCTATCGCGAGCTTTCCTTGGCAGCGCTTCGCTTGGGAATGGATGTTCTCACTGAGGTCGACACTGAAGACGATATGCGTCGCGCACAGCTATTGGGCGCGCGAATTATCGGTATCAACAACCGGGATCTGCGCACACTCAACATTGACAAGGCACGTACTCGCGTACTTGCTCCCCTTGCTCCTGCTGGGGCGGTCATTGTCGGCGAATCGGGTGTGAGCTCTCGCAGTGATGTTGACGATCTTGCCCCTTACGTTGATGCCCTGCTGGTTGGTTCTCACCTTTCTGGTTCTGACGATCCCGCTCACGCGGCGTGGGAGATCACGGACGACGTTCCAAGCGCTGGCCAGGCATACTACGAAGCCCAGGCACGCTCAACGTCATGGGAACCGTACTCAAGCGAACGCCTCGGCGCCGGCGAAGGCGCGGCCACGGCCTCGGGAGAACACCCGACCAAGCTTTCCCCCTACTTCGGAGAGTTCGGCGGACAGTACGTCCCCGAGCTCCTCATCCCTGCGCTCGACCAGCTCGAAGAAGCCTTCATCGAAGCAATCGATGATCCGAGCTTCATTGACGAGATCAACACTCTGTTGCGTCACTTCCTTGGCCGCCCCACTCCGGTCACGGAACTGCGTAACCTCTCCGGCGGAGCAGCACGGATCTTCCTCAAGCGAGAAGACCTCGTCCACGGCGGCGCACACAAGGGCAACCAGGTCCTCGGCCAGGCATTGCTTGCCAAGCGCATGGGAAAGACACGCATCATCGCCGAGACAGGTGCTGGCCAGCACGGCACCGCAACCGCAATGGTCTGCGCACTCCTCGGCCTGGAATGCACGATCTACATGGGCGCGGTTGACGTTGTTCGACAAGCACCCAACGTTGAACGCATGGAACTCATGGGCGCCACCGTCGTCCCGGTCACTGCCGGCAGCGGCACCCTCAAGGACGCCGTCAACGAGGCCCTGCGCGACTGGACAGCGACTTTTGCGACCTCCCACTATCTCTTGGGAACCGCGGCCGGCCCGCACCCCTTCCCCACGATCGTTCGCGAATTCCACCGCATTATTTCCACCGAGGCGCGTGCACAGATGCTCGCCATGACCGGTGGGCTTCCCGACGCCGTCATCGCCTGCGTCGGCGGTGGTTCCAATGCGATCGGAATGTTCGCCGATTTCATCGATGATCCCTCCGTTGCCCTCTACGGTGTCGAACCCGCTGGTGAGGGACTGGATAGCGGCCACCACGGGGCAGCAATCCACGAAGGTAAGGTTGGCGTCCTCCACGGTGCGCGCTCTTACCTCATGCGTACCGATGAGGGCCAAGTCGAAGAGTCCTACTCAATTTCGGCGGGTCTTGATTACCCGGGAGTCGGTCCCCAACATGCCTATCTGTCGGCAAGTGGGCGCGCGAACTATGTGGGGATTACCGACGAGGAAGCGGTCGAAGCTTTCATTGCTTTGTCACGCCACGAGGGAATTATCCCCGCAATGGAGTCCTCGCATGCTCTGGCCTACGCCCTGAAGATGGCAGCAGAGCTTGAAGCAAACGGGCAAACTGCCGGACTGCATGTCCCCGAGGGCCACACTCCCCGACTTCTTGTGTGCCTATCGGGTCGCGGTGACAAGGACCTCGATCAGATACGCGAGCGCCTTGGTGGTTCTTTCTCGCGCGATGGCGCGGTTGCGCGCGCTGCTGAATTGGTCGCACAGGCACGAGCAGGCTCGGGTACCCACAGGACTCATTCCTACGATCTTTCGACCCCCAAGGAGGAGCGATGACCCGCTACGAATCCATGTTCGAGCGCTGCGCGGCTGAGGGGCGCGGGGCGATCGTCCCCTTCGTGATGCTCGGAGACCCCACTGCTAGCGCCTGCGAAGCAATCATCGAGGCCCTGATCGCCGATGGCGCGGACGCTTTGGAATTGGGCATTCCTTTCTCCGACCCGGTCGCTGATGGTGTCGTCATCCAGGAAGCACACCTACGTGCTCTTAATGCCGGAATCGGCTTCGAGGAGTCTTTCGCGATCTTAGGCAGCATTCGCGCAGCTCACCCCGAACTTCCTATCGGCCTGCTCGTCTACGCGAATGTTCCTTTCTCCATCGGTATCGAGCGTTTCTATGCGCGCTGCGCCGAGGTCGGAGTGGATTCGGTCCTCATCCCCGATGTACCAATCCGCGAGGGCAATCCTTTTAGCAAGGCGGCTCTTGCCTGCGGCGTCGATAGCGTCTACATTGCACCGCCTTCGGCCTCCCCACGTACCCTCAGCGATGTCGCGCGTTCGGCCCGCGGGTATGTGTATGCGGTTTCGCGTGTGGGAGTAACCGGCGCCGATCATGAGGCCTCGACCGTCGGCTTGCACGAGGCCGTAGCGACCTTGCGCGAGCAGGCTGCAGCGCCGGTGCTTCTGGGATTTGGGATTTCCCGCCCCGAACACGTGCGCGATGCAATTGAAGCGGGAGCTGATGGGGCAATTTCTGGCTCCGCGATTGTTCGCATTATTGCGCGGCATGCAGCGGAAATCACCGCGCAGGAAGGCCAAGAGTCTTCTCCCGCGATGGATACTCTCCTTTCAGAGCTCCGCGATTTCTTTGTACCCATGCGTCAGGCAACTGTACGCGGGAGCGCGCGCTAGTCATGGATATCCTTCCCGCCCTGGATGTTGCTTCCGGCCTCGCCCTCACGCACCGCAATGCGGATGGGCGTGAGGAGGGGGCCGCTGCAGATCCAATTCGGATCGCCCGCGACTTCATCGATTGCGGGGCGCGCTGGATCCACCTCGTTGATATTGATGCGGCTTTCGGGCGCGGGAATAATGCTGAAGTATTGGGCGATCTCATTGCGCAGGTTCAGCGGTGGAGCGCCCAAAATCCTTGCCGTATTGAATGGTCTGGTGGAGTAAAAGGCGGGGAGGATATCGAAACTGCGTTAAGCGCGGGAGCTGATCGGGTCAATCTGGCTTCGCAGGCCCTGGTTGACCTCGATGAAGTTGCCTCGCTCATCGCTCACTTTGGGGAGCGTCTCAATATCTGCATCGACGTCGAAGAGGGGCGTATTCGTCCGCGCGCTTGCGAAGGCGATGTGGGTGACCTGTGGAGCGTGTGCGGCCGCCTTGAGCGCGCCGGCGCAAGGCGCTACATCGTTACCGAGAAGAAGAGGGACGGAGCGCTTATGGGACCGCCCGTAGAGCTCCTGAGAGATCTACGGGCGAGAACACGTGCTGATCTTGTTGCTTCGGGCGGAATCCGTCACTTGGACGATATCCGTACCCTCACACGCGAGGGCTATATTGACGGCGCAATCGTTGGAAAAGCACTGTATGTGGGAAGTTTAAGTTTGGCGCAGGCTTTGGAGGCCTCACAGAGCGTTTGCTAGCGCTTGGGCAAGTTCCTTTGCTTCTTCTGCGCTCAGTTCAATCACGAGGCGTCCGCCGCCTTCGCTGGGAATACGCATGACAATCCCACGACCTTCTTTTTCTGCCTCTAAAGGACCGTCGCCGGTCCGCGGCTTCATAGCTGCCATGTCCGTTTCCCTTCCGAAAGATCGGTATTTAAACACTTATATTCTACCGGGAACGACCTATTTTAGTAGGGATGTGAACTACTCGTGTCCAACTACTCTTTCCACTGCTTCTTCGGCGCTATCTACCACGTGGAGCAGTTCCGGGTCTTCATCGGAGAGCATTCCAGACGCGCGCATCGTTGAATTAATCCATTCAACCAGCCCGCCCCAGTAGTCCCGACCGACTAAAACAATCGGGAAGGACTTGACCTTTCCTGTTTGAACCAGAGTCGCCGCTTCGAAAAGCTCATCCATTGTTCCAAAGCCGCCGGGCATGACAATGAAACCCAGCGAGTACTTCATGAACATCGTCTTGCGGGCGAAGAAATACCGGAAATTCACGCCGATATTGACCCATTCGTTCATTCCCTGCTCATGAGGAAGTTCAATTCCGAGGCCCACAGAGCTTCCACCAGCTTCCCAAGCTCCACGGTTTGCAGCCTCCATGATCCCCGGGCCACCACCTGTAATAACCGCATAGCCAGAGCGAACCAGGAGCGAACCGATGGTGCGTGCCCGCTCCCAATCTTCACTACCCGCAGGGGTACGAGCCGATCCGAAAACCGAAACCGCTGGACCTAAATCAGCCAGCGCACCAAAGCCTTCGACGAACTCAGATTGGATACGCAGAACCCGCCACGGGTCTTCGTGCAACCAATCCGCGGAAGATTGGCTCCGCAAGAGCCCGGCATCGGAAGTTTCGTGAGGGATCTTTCCTCCGCGAAGGATCACGGGGCCTCGGCGATAGGAAGCTTGCGGTGTGGGAGTATCCATGGTGTCCTCTACTTTTTCTGGGAAAAGATGAGTGGGTCGAAAGGAGTGGAAATGACAAGCTCGCCGGTGATCATCTGCTGACGCATGGTGGCAAGAGCATCCTTCAGTTCCGGAGTCATCAGCGCCTCGTGGGCAGCAAATGGCGCCAGAACCACCCCGTTATTATCAAGAGAATCAATGACCGCCTGAGGGGAAAATTCGCTTCCGCGAGCAGCCGTAATTGCCTCGCTCAGGTGGTCCTTGGTCAACGTCGACACAGCGGTGATGATCTGGGCTGAATTCGTCGGAGCCCCATCCCCCATCCACACGAGCCTTTGGGCAGAGTTATTTCCTGCTTCTTCAAGAGCGCGAAGAGCCCCCTGATTCCCTGCGTCGGCAAAAGGAACAAGAATATCCGCACCGCTGCTCAAGGCTTTCGCGGCCGCATCTTTGATGCTGGATTCATCGTCGCTCCCGGTGAATGTCCCCTTCAGGCGCGTCGGATCCCATCCGAGAAAACGAATTGAGGTTCCGTACGCCTGGTTGTAGGCGTCGATTCCCTGCATGAAAGCATCCATCAGTGCTTGGCGCTCGCTGGTTTCAACTCCCCCAAAGCCGGCGATCGTTCCCGTTGTTGTCATTCCGGCTGTTGCGTAGCCCGCGAGATACGCCCCCTGTGTTGCTTTCGAGGCGATAACCTTGCCGTTGCTCACCTCGCTGGGCTTCCCACCAGCGACGAAATCTGAATCGACCGCAATAAAGCGCACTTTCGAGTACTTGTGTGCAGCCTGAGTCGTGGCCTCGGCAATCCCTTGGCCTTCTGAAACGATGATCGTGCAGCCATCCTCGAGGAGTCCTTTAAGCTCCCCCGCGCCCGTGGCCAGTTTCGTTTCTCCTCCAATCTCCGAGGCCGCCTCTGCGATTGCCCTCTTAGCGGGAGTTTGCGAGGCGTTAGAGTCCCACCCGGAAGCATCGGAGATCCCACAGATCTTCGGCGAAGCCGACGAAGGAGAGGACTGCGACGAGCATGCTCCAAGAAGAAGAACCGCAGTGGTCGCGGCCAGGAGACGCGCTGAAGAGTGTCTGGTCATGTCTTTCATCTTAAAGGAGCTCGGCTTGCCCATTCTGAGACAGGGAATCGACAGCTTTCTTCACGTCCTGGGCACGATTTCGATCAACAACAAGAATTGCGTCCTGCGTTGCAATCACCGCAAGATTCTCAGCACCAACCAAAATGATCTTCTGTCCGGTCATCGAACGGACAAAAGTTTGGGGAGAATCAATGCGTAGAGCCTCACCTTCAGGGCTGATATCGGCGAGAGCATCAAAGTCACCGACATCTGTCCACCCCATGTCGCGAGCTGGAACAACGGCAACGCCCCCTTCAAGCGACAAAGGCTCGGCAATCGCATGATCGATGGCGATCTTCGTCAGCAGCGGCCAATGCTCATCCAAAGCTGTGGAGAAGTCTCCGATCCCCCAAGCCTCGGCGATCTTGCTGAGGTGGAGGTCCATATCCGGATGGAATTGAGCGAGACGACGAACAAGAGTCCCCGCAGTCATGATGAACATGCCCGCATTCCACAGATATCCAGCTTCGACGTAGGCGCGAGCGGTTTGCTCATCGGGCTTTTCGACGAAAGAACTGACAACAGCCCCGTTTTCTGGTTGATCCTGATCGAAAGGATCTCCCGGAGCAATGTACCCGTAAGCCGTTGACGGAGTCGAGGGAGAAAGACCAACGGTGACAACGTAATCACGCTCAGCACAATCGAGGGCGCGGCTGATGCAGGAGAGAAGAACATCGGGATGAGTGATCGCGTGGTCAGCTGCAAAGGAAGCAATGGGAGCATCATCGCCAAAACGCTGGCGAATAATGTAGGCAGCAAAGCCAATAGCGGGCATGGAATCTCGCCCTTGGGGCTCAACTAAGACAGTGATATCGCGCCCCTGGGGAATCTGAGCGCGCACTGCTTCTTCGTGTGCTTTGCCAGTGACGATCGTAAAAGACTGCGCCACAGGATCGAGGCGGTCAATAGTTTCTTGCAGGAGGCTCTTCCCGCTCATACGAAGGTCAAGAAGGAACTTTGGTCGGTCTTTACGCGAGAGAGGCCACAGCCTAGAGCCCACTCCACCCGCGGGAATAATAACGTGCACGCGCTTCATACCATTCAGTGTAATAAACGGGAGGCTCGCCCCTAGGGGCGAGCCTCCCGAAATTAAAGTGAGATCACTCGGCAGATTCGGCTGCTTCCTCGGCGGGAGCTGCCTCTTCCTCTTCTTCGACAACCTCTTCGCTGACCGTGACAACGACGGTCTCGGGATCGAGCTCGGAGACGACGCCCTTGGGGAAGGTCACGTCGGCAACGCGAACCGCAGTTCCGGCCTCGACACCGGTGATGTCGACCTCGATGGACTCAGGGATGGAGGTGGCGGGAGCCTTGACCAGCAGGGCGAACTCTTCCTGAGTGTGCTGGGTGCCGGGGGCAGGCTCACCAATGATGGAAACCGGAACCTCGACGTCAACGAGTTCGCCGGCCTTGACGGCCAGGAAGTCTGCGTGGAGCAGGTTACGGGAAACGGGGTGACGCTGAACTTCCTTCACCAGAGCAAGGTGCTTCTTGCCTTCGATGACCAGCTCGACCAGAGCGTTCTTCTGGCCGCGGACGGCCAGGAAGAGCTCGTGACCGGGGAGATCAACTTGGAGGGGGGCATCGCCGTGTCCGTAAAGAACACCGGGAACCAAGCCTGCGCGACGTGCGCGACGTGCTGCACCCTTACCAAATTCGCTACGGGTCTGTGCGACCAGCGTGGGGTTGCTCATGAGAGCCTCCTTCAAATAGTTCATTCCACGCACCGGCGCTAGGAATCTGAAGGAGGAGTCCTACAGAAAGCCCTGTCGATAACGGCGCTTTCGCGCCCTCGCCGGAGCAACCTAGCTAGGATAGCGCGTTTAACGGTTTCAGGCGACCCCGTCGAACAAAGATGTGACCGATCCGTCGTCGAAAACTTCACGAATTGCGCGCGCGAGAAGCGGTGCAATGGGCAAAATTGTCAACTTCTCGAAACGCTTTTCCGGAGCAATCGGCAAGGTGTCGGTGACGATCACTTCGCTGGCACCGCACTCAGAGAGACGCTGTGCAGCCGGATCGGACAGAATGCCGTGCGTTGCAGCAACGATGACCGAGGAAGCGCCAGCGTTCATGACGACCTTGACGGCCTCGGAAATGGTGCCAGCGGTGTCGATCATGTCATCGACCAGCACGCACTGCTTACCCGCAACATCACCAACGACGCGGTTAGCGACGGCAACATTGGGGCGCGTGGTGTCACGAGTCTTGTGGACAAAGGCCAGCGGGCAACCGCCCAGCTTCGCGGACCATTTCTCGGCAACGCGGATTCGACCAGCATCCGGGGAAACCATGCAGACGTTGCTCAGATCAACGCGGGAACGCACGTAGTCAACCAGCACAGGCATCGCCCACAGGTGATCAACCGGGCCGTCAAAGAAGCCCTGCTCCTGCGAGGCGTGCAGGTCGACGCTCATCACGCGGTCTGCACCAGCGGTCTTGAAGAGGTCTGCGATGAGGCGTGCAGAAATAGGTTCGCGCCCCAGGTGTTTCTTATCCTGGCGCGCGTAGGGGTAATAGGGAGCAACTGCGGTAATACGCTTTGCCGATGCTCGCTTGGCTGCATCGATCATCAAAAGCTGTTCCATCAGCCACTTATTCACTTCACCGGTGTGTGACTGCAAGACGAAAACATCCGCACCGCGCACCGACTCATTGAAACGAACGTAGGTTTCACCGCTGGCAAAGTCATATGCAGTCGTCGGAGAAACTCCGCAGTGCAATTCTTCGCCAACTTGTTGAGCGAGCTCCATGTGTGCTCGACCTGATACAAGAACCAGACGCTTTTCTCCGCTGGTCACCAGCCCCGTCATGCGGTTTGTCCTCCCCGTTTATACGGACCTCACTCGTCGAGCAGTTTCCTGTTCACCGTTCGATCAAAGTGAAAGGCGTTACTATGGTATCCCCTTCAAGGTGTGTGTCACTGACCCACGACGAAGGGACCCGACAACCCGGGCCGACCAGCGCATTTGTCAGTGTTGTTCCCGGGCCGATTTCACAACCCGACGCGATCGTTGTCTGACCGCGAAGAACAGTATGTGGGTGGATCGTTGTATCCGCTTCAATGCGGACATCACATTCGATCCATGTTGAGGCGGGATCCACGATGGATACTCCCGCACGCATGTGCTCACGACAAATTCGGCGGTTCATTTCCGCGGCCAATTCCGCAAGCTGAACACGGTCATTGCAACCCTGCGCCATCCATTGGTCGTCAAGAACAACGCCGTTTGTTACGCAATCAGCCCGGTAGGCCTGCGCAAGAACATCGGTGAGATAGACCTCGCCCTGTTTGTTATTTGTCCCCACATGCATGAGGGCATCGCGTAAGAACTCCCCATCGAAAGCGTAGATTCCTGCGTTGATTTCACAGATCGCACGCTCTTCTTCTGTGGCATCTTTCTGCTCGACGATGCGGCAGACGTCGCCACTTGCGCCGTCTCGAACAATGCGGCCATAGCCGGTCGGATCTTCGACAATCGTTGTCAGCACAGAAACAGTTGCACCACGTTCATCATGAGAGGCAACGAGGTCATTGAGAGTGGCTGCATCAAGCATTGGAACATCGCCGTATGTGACAAGAATCGTTCCCTTGAGGCTGTGGCCACGCCTCAGAAGTTCATCCAAAGCACACTGAACTGCACGCCCAGTTCCAGGGATGTCGTCTTGATCCGCGATGATGGCGTCGGGGTTATTGCGAAGGATTTCATCGGCAACAAGGTCACGCTGGTGGCGTACGACTGCGACTAAATGATCGGGATCCGTACCGGCTCCAGCGCGGAGGGCGTGCCCGATCATCGATAATCCCATGACAGGATGAACGACTTTGGGAAGAGAGGACTTCATGCGTGTCCCAGCGCCTGCGGCCAGAACAATCACTGCAGTGGGAGTAGTCATGTCGCCCTTTCACGCGCGCTCACATTGAGCTCCGCCCCTAGGATTCGAACCTAGACTAAAGGCACCAAAAACCTCTGTGCTGCCGTTACACCAAGGCGGAAGGACACATAGATTGTGCCATAAACACACCCGTCTTGGCATCTAGAACCCCGAGCGACTTGAGCGTGTACGGTTAAGACATGGCCGAGAAACGAATGCGCATGAGCGGTTTTGCCCGCCGAGAGCAACTTGTTGCTGTCGGGCGAAAGACCTTTGCTTCAAAAGGATTCGACGGGACAAGTGTCGAAGAAATTGCTTCTCAAGCCAAGATTTCCAAGCCCGTCATTTATGAGCATTTTGGCGGAAAAGAAGGCCTGTATGCCGTCATCGTCGACCGCGAAGTTCACGCTCTCATGAGCGCGCTTGAAGCCGCCCTTGATTCCCAAAAACGGCCGCGTATGATCCTCGAAGACTCCGCGCTTGCATTGCTGAGCTACATTGAATCGAATTCGGATGGTTTCCGAATTCTTGTGCGCGATGCGCCACAAAATTCCACTTCCGGGTCGTTTTCATCTCTCATGGGTGACATCGCGATCAAGGTCGAGCACCTGCTTGCAAACCAGTTTTCTCAGGCGAATATGAGCCCCAAGTGGGCTCCCCTGTACGCGCAAATGCTCGTAGGTTTGATTGCGCAGGTGGGCCAATGGTGGCTTGATGAGCGTCGGATGAGTAAGGAAGACGTCGCTTCCCACGTCGTCAACCTCGTGTGGAATGGGATGCGGAACCTTCGCCCCTCCCCCGTCCTCCTCACCTCCACTGACGAGGCCAAGTAGGGTTTCCTTATTTTCTTCCCCACCCGGGTGGCGGCTGAAAGGTTAAAGATGCGCGGCCTCGGGGAAGTAGACGGAAAGACCACCGTCGGAAACGGGGAAGGTCGCCCACCCGTCCTCATCGATGACAACGGAGGGGTGTTCACCGATCGCACACACCCAGTTTTCACCGGCACGCCACTGCCCAAGGAATAAACGCTTTTCGCCCGCTAGTCGGTCCGATAGGACAACTGCGCACCCTGTCGAGGGCTCCCCTTCAATGCCCTGTCGGGCAAAACCAACCACGTCGGGATTATCGAAAGCATCAAATTGCGGGCCCTGAGCTGCGGTCTTTCGCGCTTGCATGAGGAAGGGAAGCTCACGCACTGCGGGGAGCACATCCCCACTGCCCAAAAGATCTCCCCAGAAAACACAGGGAACCCCGCTGTCGCGGAAAAGAATCAAAGCGTAAGCAGAGAGCTTGAACCAAGGGGCAACGGTCGATTCCAGTGATTGTCCCGGTTGAGTGTCATGGTTTTCAACGAAAGTCACCGCATTTTGGGGGCGCGTAGCAACCAAAGTATTCGTATAAAGCTGAGAAAGATCAAAGTTTCCGTCTGAGACGGAGGCCTCGTGAAAATGGAAGTGCAAGGGGACGTCGAATAAGCCAATTTGAGGCACTCGATCAAGGTAGGAACACAGCTGTCCCACGTCATAACTCCAGTATTCGCCAACAACCGGTAGAGACTTTCCTGTTGCGGTGCGAAGATCTTTCAGCCAACGCGCAAAGAAATCTGAACCGATGTGTTTGACGGCATCCAAACGCAGGGCATCAATTCCCGTGGTCTCAACGTACCAGCGGCCCCAACGGTCCAATTCTTCATTGACCTGCGGTGAGGAAACGTCAACATCGCAACCCATGAGGTAGTCGTAGTTGCCCAGCTCCTCGCCCGCGCTTGGATCCCACTCTTTGCCATCGAAGAGCCAGACAGCGTTACTCTTCGTATTTTCGTCCCAGTCGATACCTTTGAAACACTGCGAATTCCACTGGAAATCGGAGTAGGTTCCTGCCCGACCTGGGAAGGTAAAACGGGTCCATGCTCGGATCGTCTCTTCATCGGAGATCACCTGCATTCGGTTCCCCGGATCAACCCTGCGCGCTCGAACTTCCTCAGTTTCATCGCCGCCTAGACGATGGTTAAAGACGATATCGGCAATGACGTGGATCCCCGCCTCGTGGAGAGCATCGATGGCTGCGAGGTATTCATCCTTCGTGCCGTACTTCGTGGCGATGCTTCCTTTTTGATCGAACTCACCCAGGTCATACATGTCGTAGACGCCGTATCCAACGTCCTCGCGCCCCTTATAGCCCTTGTACGCGGGGGGAAGCCAAACTCCTTCAATCCCCAGCTCCGCAAGGTCGTGTGCCGTAGCGGCAATCGTCCTCCACAAGCTCTGATCAGCAGGCAAATCCCATGCGAATGCCTGCAAAAGCAAATGATCGTGGAAGTCTTGAGGCTGTGTATCTGATGAGGTGTGTTCTTCGCTCACTCTTTTATCCTGCCAGCCTCGATAGTTTGCCGCGAGTCAACCACGCACAGCTCCTCATAGAACAGCATACGACGGCACGCCACAGACTGGGCAGACGCACCGTAGGAGGCGAATAGAGCTGGTGGGCGCCTCCGAAGGAGACACCCACCAGAAGTTTCAAGGCCGCAACTGCTGCAAGAATTCCACAGCAAGCGAGGCCTCGGGAATCAATCAGATCCCAATCGCGGCGCCAAACTCGGACTTAATTGTCTCCAAGCGCTCGCGAGCCTGCGCCCAGGGGACCTCTGCGCCATCTTCCACGGGGATTACGACTTCGAGGTAGCACTTGAGCTTGGGTTCTGTGCCAGACGGACGAGCAATCACACGGTCGCCGGCAGTAGTGGTGACCATGAGCGCATCCGTACCCGGAAGGCCATCCCACCCCTTCGACAGGTCCACGACTCCTTCGACCTCAGCGCCGGCAAGAGTTGTCGGGGGCTGAGAACGCAGGCGCTGCATGCCCTCTGCGATCAGCTCAAGGCGATCAACGCGGAAGGTCAGAGGCGCGGTCACATGCAGGCCATAGAGCCGTGCCATGCGCTCGAGTTCGTCCTTTGCCGTGCGTCCCTGGCTCTTGAGCATTGCGAACAAGGAAGCGGCGACAACCGAGGTCGCGATACCGTCCTTATCGCGCACGCGCGTGGGATCGGGGCAAAAACCGATGGCTTCTTCATAGCCGAAGTAGAGCCCCGGAACGCGTGCAATCCACTTGAAGCCGGTGAGCGTGTGCTGGTACTTCAGCCCGTGCCCTTGAGCAATTTTGCCCAGTAAACGCGAAGAAACGATCGAGTTTGCAAAGACCGCATCCTCGGGGGCGCTTCCTGCGAGGAACTCTCCCAGCAGTGATCCCGTTTCATCGCCGGAAAGCTGACGCCAACCATTCGACGAGGCCTCATCGGGAACCGCGAGCGCACAGCGGTCAGCATCTGGGTCGACCGCGATGATGAGGTCAGAAGCATGTGCGCGCGCATGTGCAATAGCCAGATCCAGAGCACCGGGCTCCTCGGGGTTCGGGAAGGACACCGTCGGGAAGTCGGGGTCCGGTTCCACTTGCTCTGCAACGAGGCTGACGTTGGTAAACCCGGCCTCGTTGAGCACCTGCTGGGTCAGGGCTGCGCCCACACCGTGCATGGCGGTCAAGGTGATGGCCAGATCTTCCTTGATTTCCGGGCTTCCCTGCGCCAAAGATGCGGCGCGAGCAATGTAGTCCTCGCGAGGATCCACATTGACGATCAGCTCGTCGTTCTGAGCGATCTGATCGGCGAAAGGAGCCGAAGCAATCGCAGAAGCGATCTCGGCATCGAAGGGAGAAACGATCTGGACGCCCTGGCCGGCACCGGTCACGACGGTTCCGCCCAAGTAGACCTTGTAGCCGTTGTCGCGAGGCGGGTTGTGCGATGCGGTGACCATGATGCCCGCATCGGCGTCCAACTCGCGCACGGAGAATGCGGTGAGCGGGGTGGGGTTCTTCAGCGGAAGCAAGAACACTTCGCATCCTGCTGCCGAGGCCACGCGTGCAGCTGCGTGAGCGAAATCAACTGATCCGTAGCGGGCATCGCAACCGATGACGACGCGCGGAGCGCGCGTTGCATGCTTGAGGAGAACCGCGCACAATCCGGCGGTTGCACGGATGACAACCGAGAGATTCATTCGCGATTCGCCCGGGCCAATTTCGCCGCGCAATCCGGCAGTACCGAATTGCAGAGGGCCACTCATTGCCCGATTCAGTTCGGCAAGCGCGCCCTCGTCTCCTGCGCGCGCTGCTTCAACGGCGGAGGCAAGTTCAGCTGCGGTTGCCGGATCCGGATCGTGGTCCACCCACTGTTGAGCTCGTTCAATAACGTTCATTTTTCCCCCTGAATTAGTCTTCAAGACCGGCAAGAATCGCTGCGGTTGCAGAAACGCCCAGACGATTCGCGCCCGCCTCGATCATTGCGATAGCCGTTTGGGCGTCGCGAATACCGCCAGATGCCTTGACTCCCACGTTTTCACCCACGGTTTGACGCATCAGTTCAACGGCGTGAACCGAGGCCCCACCTGCGGGGTGGAAACCGGTCGAGGTTTTGACGAAATCCGCACCCGCGGCTACGGCTGCGCGGCACACGGCAACGATTTCTTCATCGGTGAGAGCTGCGGATTCGATGATGACCTTCAAGATCTTGCCGGCAGGAATCTCAGCGCGAACGGCACGAATCTCGTCTTCGACCTGGTCGAACTTTGCTTCCTTTGCGAGGGCAATATTGATCACCATGTCGATCTCGTCAGCGCCATCGGCAATAGCCTGCTTGGCTTCATAGGCCTTGACATTCGGCTTCACTGCCCCCGAAGGGAAGCCCACGACGCAGGCGACCTTCAGTCCTTCGGGCACCTCAAGCGGGAGCATCGATGGGGACACGCACACGGAATAGGTACCAAAACGTGCACCTTCCTCAACGATCCGCGCGACATCGGCGCTAGTGGCCTCGGGCTTGAGGATCGTGTGGTCAATCAGGTGTGCAACTTCAGACTTCTTCATACTTTTCCTTTTCAAGTCCTCAGATCTGGGCCAGAGGAAGCGCGATCTCCATCATCTGAGTGAAGGCGGTCTGACGTTCTTCCGCGGTCGTTTCTTCGCCGGTCACGATGGAGTCAGAAACAGTGAAGAGACCCAGCGCTTCCACTCCTGCCTCGGCAGCGGTCGCGTACAGGCCAGCAGTTTCCATCTCGATGGCCATGATTCCCATCTTCTTCCAACGATCGTTGAAAGTCGGATCTGCGTTGTAGAAGGTGTCAGAAGAAAGGATGTTACCAACGTGCGTGGTCACTCCCAGTTCCTTTGCATTCTGGCGGACTGCTTCAATCAGCCGGTAGGAACCGATCGGTGCGTAAGTTCCGGGGATGTTGTACTGATCAAGGAAGTTTGAGTTCGTGCATGCGCCCTGAGCGATGACAACGTCGTAGAGGTTGATACCTTCTTGCAGCGCACCACAGGTACCGATGCGGATGAGCTTCGTGCAGCCAAAGACATGGATCAGTTCCCAGGCGTACAGCGAGATTGAAGGAATACCCATGCCCGAACCCATGACGGACACGGGAGTGCCCTGGTAGGTGCCGGTGAAGCCCAGCATGTTACGCACCGAGTTAAACTGCTGCGCATCCTCAAGGTAGGTTTCGGCGATGAACTTGGCGCGGAGCGGATCTCCGGGCAGCAAGATAGTCGGGGCGATAGGAGCCTTCGGGTCAATGTGCGGCGTTGATTTCATGGTTGTCCACTCCAATGCGGTTGTTGTTCTGTCAGTCGGTCATTGCCTCGCAGAGGCACTTCTAGGTGTCTGTCTTCTTAGCCCACGCGGTCCAAAATGATGCTGCGAGCAGCCGGGGCAGTATCGCTGATGCGCACTCCCCCATCCAGTGCTTCGAGAGCACGAGGAATACGCCACTCATCGTCGGTGTGCAGGGTGAAGAGCGCGTCTCCCTTGCGCACGAGTTCCCCCGGCTTGGCGTGAATTTCAATTCCCGCTCCCGCCTGCACCGGATCGTCTTTGACTGCACGGCCCGCGCCCAGCCTCCACGAGGCCACGCCCACGCTGAGTGCATCCATTTCGGAAATGAAGCCATCGGCCTCGGCAGTGACCGTGTGGGTTAGCGCGGAAGTCGGCAAAGCTGCGTCGGGGTCTCCGCCCTGTTCACGGATCATCGCGCGCCACACATCCATGGCGCGACCGTCCTTCAGCGCTGCTTCCACATCGGCATCGGGGCGTCCTGCCATGGTGAGCATGGCGCGAGCAAGTTCAACGGTCAATTCGACGACGTCCGCGGGACCACCACCGGCAAGAACCTCAACGGATTCTTCAACTTCAAGGGCGTTACCGACCTTGAGTCCCAGCGGAGTGGACATATCGGTGAGAAGCGCCTGAGTCTTTACACCGGCATCGCGGCCTAGGTCCACCATGGTGCGCGCCAGCTCGCGAGCGTGATCAATGTCCTTCATGAAAGCACCGCTGCCAACCTTGACGTCCAGAACCAAGGAGTCGGTTCCCTCGGCGATTTTCTTCGACATGATCGAAGAAGCAATGAGGGGAATGCAATCCACGGTCGAAGTGATGTCGCGCAGCGCGTAGAGCTTCTTATCTGCAGGAGCCAGGCCCGCTCCAGCGGCGCAAATCACCGCTCCGCATCCCTCGCCCAATTGGTGGTAGATCTCGTCGTTGGACAAAGATGCACGCCAGCCGGGAATGGCCTCGAGTTTGTCGAGGGTTCCGCCCGTGTGGCCGAGGCCTCGACCGGAAAGCTGCGGCACTGCAACGCCGAAGACTGCAACAAGCGGGGCAAGCGGAAGGGTGATCTTATCGCCCACGCCACCGGTCGAGTGCTTATCCGCGGTAACGCGAGAAATACGCGCAAAATCCATGCGCTCGCCCGAATCGATCATGGCCTGAGTCCACGTCACGATTTCTTCACGGTCCATTCCGCGCAGGAAAACAGCCATGGCCAAGGCGGCCATTTGCTCGTCCTTCATGACCCCGCGCGTGTAGGCATCAATGGTCCATTGAATTTCTTCAGTGGACAGTTTCCCGCCATCGCGCTTCACGCGAATGACGTCGACGGCATCAAACTGTTTCATGATGTCCTTCCTGGGTGTTATTTCGGAGAATGCTTGGCGGGCGCGCACACCATCCAGGGACGTGCACGCCCGCCGCAGTCATTAATCTTCGTTGAATCGTGCCGATGGCACTTCGGTCAGGTCGTGGGGGCCAAAAGCTCCCGGTAGTACTTGTTTCATGGTCATGACACCCTCGGGCATCAAGACCAGGCAGTCATTACCGCCGTGCTCAAAAATGAGCTGACGGCAACGACCACAGGGAGCAACCGGCTCGCAATTCCCGTTCACCGCAACGACCGCCGCGAGGTGACCGCCACCGGAGCGCACCATCTGCGAAACCATTCCGCATTCAGCGCACAGTGTGACACCGTAACCGGCGTTCTCCACGTTGCATCCCGAATAGGTCTGCCCGTCTGTTGTCAGTCCAGCTGCTCCAACGGGAAATCCGCTGTATGGGCAGTAGGCCTGTTCCATCGCCGAAATTGCAAGATCCTGAAGATCTTCCCAATTGATGTCCATGACTCGGTCCTTCTATCTAGCAGTCGATCACTTCGTGTAGGGAATGTTCTCAGCTGCCGGCGGACGGGACTTCCCGACGAATCCGGCGACCGCAATGATGGTCACGATGTAGGGAATCATCGAGATCAGGTCTGAAGGGATGGACTGCTCCAGGTTCGGCAGCAGGCGCGCAAGTGCCTGAGCAAAACCGAACATCAGTGCAGCACCCATGGCGCCGATCGGGTGCCACTTACCCAAGATCATTGCAGCCAAGGCAATGTAGCCATTGCCGGCGGAAATATTGTCGGTAAAGGACAGGTCCGAACCGATGGTGAAGAATGCACCGCCCAATCCCGCAAAACCGGAAGCAAGGATGGCATTGAGGGTTCGCGTGCGATTGACGTTGATGCCGACGGTATCGGCTGCTCGCGGGTGCTCACCGCAGGCGCGAAGACGCAAGCCCCAACGCGAACGGTACAGGTAGATCGCCAAGAAAATCACCGTGGCGTACATCAAGTAGACCAAGATGTTGTGGTTGAAGAGCATCGGGCCAATAACCGGGATTTCTCCCAGGATCGGAATCTTGATATCAGAGAGCGAGAACTTATTCGTATTGAAGAGTTCGGCCTTCTTCGTCATCCACGTTCCGTAGAAGAAAGTCGTCAGACCCGCTGCCAAGACGTTCAAGACCACACCGACGATGATCTGATCCACGCCATACTTGACCGAGAAGAGCGCCAAGAGGCAGCCAAGGAAGGCACCCGCGATCGGCGCTGCGATCAGGCCCGCCCATGAAGTCTGGAAGTACGAGGCAGCCATGACACCTGCGAAAGCTCCCAAGAGCAGGTCACCTTCAATGGCGATATTGACAACGCCAACACGTTCCGAAACAACGCCCGAAAGTGAACCGAAGATCAGAGGCGTTGAAATTGCAACGGTCGAATACAGTGTCGAGGTCAGTGTCACGACACCGCTAGAACCCGAACCTGCATAGATCAGGAATCCGAAGACCGTTGCAATCCCGGCGACAATCATCATGGTGACATCAAGCCAACGCGGATTCTGCCGACGTGCCCATACCGAGTAGATCGACCACATGGCCACCACAAGAGTCAACGCTGTCAGCACCAGAAGGATCGGGCGTCCGGGGGTGACAATATCGTCAATATTGAGGCTCTGGGACTTGTCATTGAGTCGGATGGTGACGTCGCCGCTGACCTTGATCGTGAAGAGAATTTGCAGGAGCACTGCCAGAACGTAGACAACTGGCATCTTCCATGAACGCTTGAGTTGAACGTCATTCATTGTTTGCGTCTGGCTCATCGTGCCTCTCCTTCCGAATCGGTGGAGGCGCCATCGACGACGGCATCGCCGCCTTCAGACGCTGCATTTTCCTTCACTGCCGAGGCCGCGGCCGGACTCTTCCCGTCCTCTTCAGTATGTTCATCGCTGAGCTCAGCGAGCTCAGCGCGCAAGCTCTTCTTGGTTTCCTTGGGCAGGTGGAAGAGCCAGCGAACAAACATGGGG
This sequence comes from Actinomyces marseillensis, assembly GCF_900155605.1. Classification (GTDB taxonomy): domain Bacteria; phylum Actinomycetota; class Actinomycetes; order Actinomycetales; family Actinomycetaceae; genus Pauljensenia; species Pauljensenia marseillensis. The sequence continues at coordinate 1,908,048 of NZ_LT707420.1, forward strand.
GCTGCAATGAGCAGGACGATCACTGACTGGAGGATCAGGATCATATCGATCGGGACGCCCTTCGCCTGCATGGTGTAGCCACCTGCTTTAAAGGCACCGAAGAGAACACCTGCGCCCAGAGTGCCCAGGGGCTTGTTCCGACCCAAAAGAGCAACCGTAATGGCGTCAAAGCCGATGGTGCCAGTGATATCGCGCGAGACATAACCAACGGTGCCCAAGGCCTCGTTTGCGCCCGCAAGGCCGAGAAAGGCACCCGAGATGGCCATGGTGATTGCGGTAATCTTCCCCACCGAAATTCCGGCGGTACGGGCGGCCTCGGGATTGGCACCAACAGCTCGGATTTCAAAGCCCAAGGTCGAACGTTCAATGAGCCACCAGAAAATGATCACCGCAAGGAGCGCGACGAAAACACCCATGTGAATCTTGAAGGGCGCATCGAGAATGCGAGCGAAAGCGGCTGAATCCGCAACCTTCGGAGTTTGAGGCTGATTAGAACCCGGGACCTGCCACGATGGCTTCGAAAGGATGTAGCCCAGCGCCAAGGTGGCAATCGAGTTCAACATGATGGTAACGATGACTTCGTTAGCACCGGTCTTTGCTTTGAGCACGCCGGCGATTCCGGCGTAAAGAGCACCGGCGACCATCGCTGCAAGAAGAGCAACAAGGGTGTGAATAACGGGAGGCAAGTTCATTGCGAAGCCAACCCACACAGCAGAAAGAGCACCGAAAATAATCTGGCCTTTACCGCCGATATTGAACAACCCTGCGCGGAATCCCAGAGCAAGACCCAAACCGCCCAGCACCAAGGGGATTGAGAAGAACAGGGAATCTGTCAGCGGCTTGATCTGGCGTTGGAAGCTGCGTGCGCCGGGGTCAAAGATTGCCCCGCGGAACATCGCATAATAGGCATCGAGTACCGATGCGCCAGTCATCGCGATCAAAATCGCACCTAGAGCAAAGGCAATGAGAACCGCGAGGATGGAAACGAACCACCGCGATCCCAAGATGTGACGACACACAACCAGTGCCTTCGAAGGACGTTTTGCCTGGGTCATCACTTCTCCTCCTCGTGTGAATCCGAAACCTCAGCGTTTTCCTGCTCGCCCGCCACAGCCTCGTCATAGGGAACGCCGGCCATCATCAAACCGAGCACATCACGCGGGGTATCTGCAGGAACGATACCCATCACGCGGCCTCGATACATCACGACGATGCGGTCGGCCAGCGAAACTACTTCATCCAATTCGGATGAGATCAACAGGACGGGAATGTTCTGGTCGCGAACCTCGACGATGCGCTTGTGGATGAACTCGATCGAGCCCACGTCCACGCCACGAGTTGGCTGATTCGCAACAAGCAGGTTGAGGTCCTTCGACATTTCGCGCGCGACAACGACCTTTTGCTGGTTTCCGCCCGAAAGCGAAGAAATCGGATCACTGATCGACGTCAGACGAATATCGAACTCTTCCTCCTTAGCCCGCGCATTTTGAGCGATGATTCCGAGCTTGAGCATGGGACCGGCCGCGAAACGCGAGTCCTTGTACTGGTCCAGGACCAGGTTTTCAGCGATTGAGAAAGAGGAAATAATGCCATCGGTCGAACGGTCCTCGGGAATGAAGCCGATTCCCGCGTCCAAAGACTTGCGGGGGTTGGCGTGTGTAATGTCGATTCCCTCGAGGAGGATCTCACCGGAGTTCGGGGTGGCCAAGCCCAAAATGGTCTGTGCAAGTTCGGTCTGACCGTTACCTTGAACACCAGCAACCGCAACAATTTCACCACGTTCGACGCTGAAAGATACGTGGTCGAGGAGGGGCAAGCCCGTAGGAGAAAGCATGGAGATCTCCTTGAACTCCAATCCCCCACCGCTTGGATGTGCATCAGCTTTGTCAACGCGCATCATGACCGAGCGGCCGACCATCTTATTGGCCAGCTCAGATTCGGAGTCCTGCGGAGATGCTTCACCGACGACGGTTCCGCGTCGAATGACAGTGATTTCATCTGCGACGGCACGGACCTCGCGCAGTTTGTGGGTGATGAAGACGATGGACGTTCCCGCATCGGCAAGTTGACGCATAATCGCCATGAGTTCGTCGGTTTCCTGGGGAGTCAAAACTGCCGTTGGCTCGTCAAGAATAAGTACCTTTGCTTGACGCGAGAGGGCCTTAACGATTTCGACTCGCTGCTGGGCACCAACAGAAAGGTCTTCGATGAGGGCATCGGGATCAAGATCGAAACCAAAGCGCGCAGAGACTTCTTCAACAGTGCGTCGCGCCTGCGCAAGATCAATCAACCCGCTTGCTTTTGTCGGTTCAAAACCGAGGGCGATCGATTCTGCGACGGTAAAGACCGGGATCAGCATAAAGTGCTGGTGCACCATTCCAATCCCCGCGGCAACCGCATCACCGGGGCCGTTGAAGCGGACCGGCTTCCCATCGATGAGGATTTCTCCTTCATCGGGCTGGTGAAGGCCGTAAAGCACATTCATCAGCGTTGATTTACCGGCTCCGTTTTCACCCAGAAGCGCGTGAATATGCCCTTCTTCGATGGTGAGGTTGATGTCATTATTTGCGACCAGAGGACCGAAACGTTTGGTGATCCCCTTGAGTTCCAACTTCACTGTAACTCCGCCCTTCTGCGCGGTTGAGTTTCGGTTTCAGGATAGCTGATACAGCGAAGGCGCGGTGGAGAGACCACCGCGCCTTCACTTAGTGTTCACGAATCACTTCGGGGAGTTCGTGGACTCAACCTTCAGTTCGCCCTTCTTGATCTGATCGGTGAGTTTGGTGAGCTCATCCTTCAGATCCTGAGGAACCTTGGAATCGAATTCGTGGAAGGGAGCGATGGAGACACCACCGTTTTCCAGAGTACCCACGTAAGGAGTCGCGCTGAACTTGCCGTTCACAGAGTCCGTGATGGCCTGCTCAACCGAAGCACCGATTTCCTTCATGACCGAGGTCAGAATGATCGACTTGTAGTCGGGGGCAGATTCGTACCAGTCGGAGTCAACACCAATGATGTAGGTCTTGCCATCGGCCTTTGCAGCAGCAGCTGCGCCCAGGCCCACAGGACCAGCGACGGGCATGATGATGTCAGCGCCCTGGTCGATGAACTGCTGTGCCTGCTGCTTGCCCAGTGCCTGGTCATCGAAGGACTGGGTGAAGGAGCCGTTCTGGGTTGCCTTGTCCCAGCCGAGAACCTGGACGTTCGTGCCCTTTGCCTTGTTGTAGGCTGCGACACCATCGGCGAAGCCGTCCATGAAGACGGTAACCGAAGGAATCTGGATGCCACCGAAGGTGGCGACCTTGCCGGTCTTGCTCATTCCCGCTGCGGCGTAACCAGCCAGGTAAGCAGCTTCAGCGGTGTTGAAGAGCAGAGGACGTGCGTTCTCAACGGTTACGGTCTTGTTGGAGTCGTCCGAGAAGGAAGAGTCAACAAGTGCGTAGTGGACGTCCTTGTTCTCGTTTGCAGAGGCGTGCAGTGCCTTCTCCAAGTTGAAGCCAACGCCGATGATCAGATTGCAGCCGTCGGAGACCATTGATTCAGTGTTGGGTACGAAGTCCGACGAAGAGGAGGACTCTGCCGTGTTGATCTGAATGCCGAGCTTCGACTGTGCGGCCTTCAGGCCGTTGTATGCGGATTCGTTGAAGGACTTGTCGTCCCAACCGCCAGCATCAGAAACGGCGCAAGCCTTGAAGCTTGCGCCATTGGAAGATGCGCTCGAGGTCGAGCCAGAATCCGAAGAGGGCTTCGAACCGGACGAGCACGCGGTCAGTGCGAGCGTAGCAACGCCAGCGACTGCAACGATTCTTGTGAGGGTCTTCATGCCGTTATTCCTCCAAGTAGAGTGTGTTGATACACAGTAGGTTGGTTGCGACAGCGCGAATCAACCACTTGGAAGACACGCGCACCACCGCTTGCGAGAACGCATACGTGTGCTGCGTTGACGCCCTTTTAGAGTTTCTCCCATCACGTTCGGACGCGTCAAGGCGAATCGGCCTCAGCGCGATAACGAATCGATAAAAGTTATATTTTCCGTCCATGCATACGCCTGTGGGCGGCAGGATTTCTTCATCCCACCGCCCACAGGCGCAGGTCACTCGGGCTTTCCACCGGCATATCCCGGCGAATACCGAGTTCCTATCATGCAAACTTGCGACGCATCACCAAGCCGAGTCCACCCATACCGAGAGCGGCCAAAGCGACCAGCGCGGCCTCGGAACCGGTACGTGCCAGCTTCTTGCCCGCAACGCCCTTTGCCTTCGCCCCCGCAGCGCCCGGCTGTTGTGCCGCAACCGGGCAGGTGACCTGAACGGTCAAGCCAGAGGCCTCGGGAACGACGGTGCCAAAGTCGGTCTCAACGGTAACGGGAAGCGAGAGCACTCCCCCTTCGGGCTTGGCAGCGCACACCGACATCGGCAGCGAGGCCTTCAGAGTTGCCTGGCCAGCGCCGTCGGTTGTGATAATCGAGGCCTCATCGGATGCGTGCTCTTCGCGCAGTGAGTTGTTGACGCTTGCATTGACAGCTACCGCTCCGAAGGAAACCTTGACATTCTGGGTCTTTCCGGGGCCCTCGGAGAAGGACAGGCCGCGCAAAGGCACGGTGAATTCCTGATCGGGAGTCACCGGATCGCTCGGGAGCGTCACGCCAATTGCCTGCTTGAGAGTCGCAGCCTTGATGCCATTGTGTGCAGCCAGATACTCGTTGAACTTATCGCGGTCGAGGTTACCCAGAACCGTCTTCGTTCCACGGGTCAGTGCCGGGAAGGTGTCGCCTCCAGCAAGGAGGAAGGTCACCGACCCAACCGTGTACTCCTTGTTCATATCAATGGGCGCACCATTGACGAGCAACGAGGTAATGCGCTCACCGTAGGGCTTGGAAGGATCGTAGGTGTACTGGACATTCTTTGACAGACCAAGCTTGAGCAGCGGGCGCGAGTTCTGCGAGTTCAGGTTCGTCTTCCACTGTTCTTCCAGAGCATCCTTCACATCAGAGCCCTTGATGGTCACGTATCCCAGCTCGTTCGAGAAGGGCATGACGTCGTAGCTCTGCTTGTAGGTGATGGTGCCATCGCTACCGGGTTCAAGATCTGCACGCAGACCGCCAGCATTGATCATGCCGATATCAACGGGGTTGCCATCGGGTGTGCGGATTGTTTCACGCATCGCGTCAGCAGCCAGGTTGCCCAGGGTCGACTCGATACCGCGGTTACCGCCCTTTTCGATGCTTCCATCGGGGGCCTCGAAGATGCCGCGGTGGAAGCTCTCGGTGTAGCCCCGTGCCACGACCTGGGCACCGGCGACGGCCGAGGCCTGCTGCGCGCGGGTGACAACTGCCTTCGTCTGCGGGTCTTCACCGCACTCGTAGACGGTTGCAGCAGGGATCAGCTTGGTGTCGGCCTTGACGACCTTTCCGGTCGCCGTATCGTAGGAGATCTGAATCAGGCCCAGGTTATCCGTGTAGGAACCGGAGGCAACGCCCGCCAGAAGGGGGTTCTGAGAGGTGAGCTCGACCGCCGAATCGACATGGTCAAACTCGTAAGGAACGTGCGTATCGCCACCCATGAGGCCGTCAACATCGGGGCCCATCTTCGGGTAGTTGTTCTTCACGTCATCGTCAAGCATGGCGATGACGATCTGCGCGGTTCCGTCCTGCTTGAGTTGCTTCGCCAGGGTGTTGATCTTGGCGATTGGATCCTTGAAAGTCAGGCCTTGAGTGGTTCCGGGGCTGAGCTTGTAGGGAACGTCCTCGGCAATCGCACCGATGAACGCGACGGTCACCCCCGAAGGAGAGGTCCACAGCTTGTACTCTCCCAGGTAGGGAGTGCCCGCTCCCCACGTTCCCATTCCTTCAACGTTTGCAGCAAGGTAGGGGAAGTTCGTTTGAACGAACTCAGAGGGGTTTGAGCCATCGACGCGCTGCTTGAAGACTGCCTGGCCCATATCCAACTCGTGGTTGCCCATGGTCGAACCCAGGGGATGCATCGTGTTGAGCGCTTCGATGGTCGGGTTATCCTTCAACGCGCCCGAAGTGTAGGGAGACGCGCCAATGTTGTCGCCCAGCAGGGTGAAGCTTGAGTTCGGGTTCGCTGCGCTTGCTCGCTTGAGATAGCAATTCATCGCAGGAAGACCCGCCTCGACGACCTTGCGGGTCTTGCGATCCTTTTGCATCTCGATGTGTCCGTGCACATCGGTGAGGTTGTACAGGTCCAGGGTGACGATATCGGATGCGCCGCGATCCGTACCAGCCGCGGGGGCCGGCGCGGGGGTGGCCTGGCTTGCCGAGGCCGTGGCTTCGGCGGCGGGGGTCGGCGCGGTGGCCTCGGGGCTGGCCTCCGTCGTCGAAGTCGCCTCGCCGGCGGGGTCTGCGAAGGCAGCTAGAGGCGTTGCGAAGAGCGCGAGGGCTGCGCCGGTCGCAATCACCGCCCTTCGGGTTCGAGTGAGCATATTGTTTCCTCTCATGATGGTTGGGTGAAGGTCAGAGGGTCCGGCGGCGCATGGCGCAGGCTGCCACGCCCAGCACCAGGGCTCCGAGAGCCAGTGGAATGGTTTCGTTCACGCCGGTCGAGGCCAGCTTGGAGCGCTTCTGCTTGGCTTTTGTTGCCGAGGCAGACTGTTCGGGTGTACCTGCGGGGGCGCCGGGGTTAGCCGAGGCCTGAGTCGAAGGCTGGGCCGAGGGGCCAACCGGCGGCTGGGCGATCGGGGTGATGAGGTTCAGTCCGATGATCTCGGGATTGTGATCGGAGGCGCGGTAGGGGTTGTCCGCCTCGAAAGCCAGGTAAGCGTTGTAGTTGGCGCGTGAGTATTCGAAGGCGATGCTTTCTTGTGCGTTCACCGCCCACGACTTCACCTCGGTGATCAGCGGGTGTGCCGCAGAGTTCGCGAAGACGTGGTCCATCGATCCAGAGCGACCGCCATAGACGTAGGAGGAATCACCGTGGCCCGACTCGTGGGCCCAGCCCGCATCGGTCAGGACTTTCAGGGGGTCTTCCTTCGTATAGGCGTTGAAGTCTCCGACAAGCAGTGTCGGGGTTCCGTTGAAACGCTGTGCGAAGGTGGCAAGTGCGCGGGCCTGCTTGACGCGGACTCCATTGGAGTTGCCCTGTCCATCGCCATTGTCAGTGTTGGCTGCCGCTTCCGCGCCGGACAAGTTCTTGGGTGCAGATCCCTTGGACTTGAAGTGGTTGGCAATGACAACGAAGTTCTTGCCATCGTGATTTGCATCAGTAATCGGCTTGAATTCTTGAGCCAGGGGCTGACGCGCAAGGCCCGTGTACGCCGGATCATCGTAAATGACAGAGTCGCCGACCGGGGTAATTGTTGCCTTCTTGTAGATGAAAGCAATGCGGATGACGTCTTCGTTTGCGGGAACGGTTGAAGGACTAGGGACATAGGCCCAGACCTCGGATCCTGCAGCTGCATTGAGCGCATTGACGAGGCTCTTGAGCGCGCCGTCACGGTCGGTGCTGACACCGGATGCTACGGGGTTTTCGATTTCTTCCAATGCCACGACGTCGGCGTCGATCGTGTTAATGGCCTGCACGATCTTGGTCTGCTGGTTCGCGAAAGCTTGCGATGACCAGGCGCCGCGGAGTTTACAGTTCTTATCGGTCACGTATTTGTGGTTGCGATCCTCGTATCCCTTGCATCCGGCTTCGTTCTCGCCCAGGTCAGAGAAGTAGTTGAGGACGTTGAAGGTTGCGACCTTCGTATCGCCACTGACTGTAGGAGCAGCGGGCCGCTCCCCCGTGATGGTCACCGGCGAACGATCAGGATTTCCAGCGGTCATCTGCGTGGGTTGGAAGACGAAGCTCCCGAAGCGTGATTCCAAGACAACAGGTTTCGTGAAGGTCACGTGGTAGCCCACGCGAGCAGGGGCTCCGTTGGCAAGGTAGGCGTAGCGTTCTTTGTGCCCGTTTTGCTGGAAGTTCGTCAGGTCTGTGGTCGAGGCATCGTCCAGGTCGATGGTCTTGGCGGCGTTTTCGGCCTCGTAGGCTTGGGCAGGAGCGCCAGGGGCAACAACGTCGGTCGCGGTCCGCAAAACCTCGGTTCCGGGAGTGAGCGAAAGAGTCCCGTAGCGGTTGGTCTTGTAGTTATCGGTAATCGTCCACGTGTCCTTGGGCAGAACCAGCATGGATTCAAGCGCTTCCATCTGGTCTTGAGTGGGCACACCGCTCAGTTCCGTTGGCTTGACAGGATCACAATCAGCGGCAGTGGTGATACTTTGCGGGAGCAATTGGGTCAGGCTCTGCGTTGCGGCGGTTGCATTTTTNGATCCGTACCAGCCGCGGGGGCCGGCGCGGGGGTGGCCTGGCTTGCCGAGGCCGTGGCTTCGGCGGCGGGGGTCGGCGCGGTGGCCTCGGGGCTGGCCTCCGTCGTCGAAGTCGCCTCGCCGGCGGGGTCTGCGAAGGCAGCTAGAGGCGTTGCGAAGAGCGCGAGGGCTGCGCCGGTCGCAATCACCGCCCTTCGGGTTCGAGTGAGCATATTGTTTCCTCTCATGATGGTTGGGTGAAGGTCAGAGGGTCCGGCGGCGCATGGCGCAGGCTGCCACGCCCAGCACCAGGGCTCCGAGAGCCAGTGGAATGGTTTCGTTCACGCCGGTCGAGGCCAGCTTGGAGCGCTTCTGCTTGGCTTTTGTTGCCGAGGCAGACTGTTCGGGTGTACCTGCGGGGGCGCCGGGGTTAGCCGAGGCCTGAGTCGAAGGCTGGGCCGAGGGGCCAACCGGCGGCTGGGCGATCGGGGTGATGAGGTTCAGTCCGATGATCTCGGGATTGTGATCGGAGGCGCGGTAGGGGTTGTCCGCCTCGAAAGCCAGGTAAGCGTTGTAGTTGGCGCGTGAGTATTCGAAGGCGATGCTTTCTTGTGCGTTCACCGCCCACGACTTCACCTCGGTGATCAGCGGGTGTGCCGCAGAGTTCGCGAAGACGTGGTCCATCGATCCAGAGCGACCGCCATAGACGTAGGAGGAATCACCGTGGCCCGACTCGTGGGCCCAGCCCGCATCGGTCAGGACTTTCAGGGGGTCTTCCTTCGTATAGGCGTTGAAGTCTCCGACAAGCAGTGTCGGGGTTCCGTTGAAACGCTGTGCGAAGGTGGCAAGTGCGCGGGCCTGCTTGACGCGGACTCCATTGGAGTTGCCCTGTCCATCGCCATTGTCAGTGTTGGCTGCCGCTTCCGCGCCGGACAAGTTCTTGGGTGCAGATCCCTTGGACTTGAAGTGGTTGGCAATGACAACGAAGTTCTTGCCATCGTGATTTGCATCAGTAATCGGCTTGAATTCTTGAGCCAGGGGCTGACGCGCAAGGCCCGTGTACGCCGGATCATCGTAAATGACAGAGTCGCCGACCGGGGTAATTGTTGCCTTCTTGTAGATGAAAGCAATGCGGATGACGTCTTCGTTTGCGGGAACGGTTGAAGGACTAGGGACATAGGCCCAGACCTCGGATCCTGCAGCTGCATTGAGCGCATTGACGAGGCTCTTGAGCGCGCCGTCACGGTCGGTGCTGACACCGGATGCTACGGGGTTTTCGATTTCTTCCAATGCCACGACGTCGGCGTCGATCGTGTTAATGGCCTGCACGATCTTGGTCTGCTGGTTCGCGAAAGCTTGCGATGACCAGGCGCCGCGGAGTTTACAGTTCTTATCGGTCACGTATTTGTGGTTGCGATCCTCGTATCCCTTGCATCCGGCTTCGTTCTCGCCCAGGTCAGAGAAGTAGTTGAGGACGTTGAAGGTTGCGACCTTCGTATCGCCACTGACTGTAGGAGCAGCGGGCCGCTCCCCCGTGATGGTCACCGGCGAACGATCAGGATTTCCAGCGGTCATCTGCGTGGGTTGGAAGACGAAGCTCCCGAAGCGTGATTCCAAGACAACAGGTTTCGTGAAGGTCACGTGGTAGCCCACGCGAGCAGGGGCTCCGTTGGCAAGGTAGGCGTAGCGTTCTTTGTGCCCGTTTTGCTGGAAGTTCGTCAGGTCTGTGGTCGAGGCATCGTCCAGGTCGATGGTCTTGGCGGCGTTTTCGGCCTCGTAGGCTTGGGCAGGAGCGCCAGGGGCAACAACGTCGGTCGCGGTCCGCAAAACCTCGGTTCCGGGAGTGAGCGAAAGAGTCCCGTAGCGGTTGGTCTTGTAGTTATCGGTAATCGTCCACGTGTCCTTGGGCAGAACCAGCATGGATTCAAGCGCTTCCATCTGGTCTTGAGTGGGCACACCGCTCAGTTCCGTTGGCTTGACAGGATCACAATCAGCGGCAGTGGTGATACTTTGCGGGAGCAATTGGGTCAGGCTCTGCGTTGCGGCGGTTGCATTTTTCACGCCTGAATACTCAGCGACCTTGCCTTTGACGACAACGCACTCACCAATGGAAGGCATCGTCGCAGAAGATTTCCCCATGAAGACGAAGAGGCCATCAGAGGCGGTTCGCGTTGGATCCCAGGTTCCGCCTGTTCCGGGGGTTTGGATGGTAAAGCCCTCAAGGCCCTTGAGGTTTGCGTTCTCTCCCTTGGGGTAAGCCGCGGTCACAACGCCTTTGGTTTCGACCGTCTGATTGATCAGCTGGGAGTCATCGCCATCGCCCGTGGTCTGAATATCCGGGATCGATACCAGCGCACTCACCGCGCGTGTCTGCCGAACATGTGCCGAGGCCTCGACGCTGGGTGTGGGCGTCGAGGCCTGAGTTTCGCTTCCCGATGTCGAGTCATCACTGGGATCCGCGTAGGCAGCTAGCGGCATTCCAAAAAGGGAAAAGGCTACCAGAGCACCGATCACTGTTCGCTTCTTCGCACGCAGCATGTGCAGCTTCCTCTCAAGGTGCACGATCAAAATGCATGGGCGCTGCAAGAACCGCAGTGCCCGGGGCCAGCTCAGAGGATCTACCGAGCTGTAGCCTCAATCATTCAAAAGAGTAGCAAGCTCAAAGGATACAAAAGTACGATTTTCGAATATCCCAGAATCACTCCTGAAAATCGTCAGCAAACCCACAGCTGCGTTTGCGGTTTTCGCACGATATAGGTGGTTTTTCTCCCCTCACAACCCATCACATGAGAAGCTTCGACTCGACAAGCCCGCACCGACTAATCTGGACTCATTAGGACATTTCAGGAAGGAATATCGACGATGTCTCAACCCCCGCTCCCTCCGACTCCTCCAGTTCCGCCGCCCGGACAGCCTTTCCAGCCGGGGCAGCCGGCAGTGACTCCTGGACAGCCGGAGCAGTCTCAACCAAAGAGGCGATCGATCGTTCCTCCACCACCCGAACCTGGACAGCAATACGGGCAGGCGGCTTTTGTTGCGCAGCAATACCAGCAAGCCTCCGGTTTCCAACAGGCTCCCGTGAATCCTCAACAATTCCAGCCAGGCTCCGCATCTGCTCAGCAGTTCCAAGCAACTCCAGTGGGCCAGCAACCTCCGGCAGCTGCATTCCCCGCTTTCATGCCCACGCAACCCCTCGGGGAACCCGGTGAATGCGCGCTCGCGATGCGCGGCCTCGTGAAGATCTTCGGAAACTTGGTTGCGGTGGCAAACCTCAACCTGGACATCCCCAAGGGATCCTTCTACGGCTTCGTCGGCCCCAACGGTGCAGGAAAGTCAACGACCCTCAACATGGCGACCGGTTTGCTTACCCCGGATTCTGGAACTGCTTTCGTCAACGGAATCGATGTGTGGGCCGATAATCTTGCCGCTCGCGCACAGCTTGGCGTCATGCCCGATGGGATGCGCCTGCTCGACCGCCTTTCCGGCCCTGATTTCTTGGTTCACGTTGGAATGCTGCGCGGTTTACCTCGCGAAACTGCTCGCGGGCGCGCGCAGCAGCTGCTGGCAACTTTGGACCTCGTGGATGCAGGTAAGAAGCTCATCTCCGACTACTCGGCGGGTATGACGAAGAAGATCTCCCTTGCTGCGGCCCTCATCCACGCGCCCTCGGTCTTGGTCCTCGATGAGCCTTTCGAGGCGGTCGACCCGGTTTCAGCAGCGAACATCCGCCAGATCCTCATCGATTTCACCCACCGGGGCGGAACGGTCATTTTGTCCAGCCACGTCATGGCGACCGTCCAGCAGCTGTGCACTCATGTTGCTGTGATTAATCACGGACAGGTGTTGGCTTCTGGAACGACTGCAGAAGTGGCGGGCGATATGTCCTTGGATGAGCGTTTTGCTCAGTTGGTGGGCGGCTTGCACACGAGCGAAGGGCTGTCATGGTTGGCCAACTGATTCGTTTGAAGCTGCGCATCATGTGGAACGTGATGTGCAAACAAGTCGTCGTGCTGCTCCTGTCGCTCATGGCGCTTCTTTATGGTTTGGCAATGGTTGGCGCTCTGTACGTTGGCGTCGGAGCTTTACATGAATCTATCCCACCAGAATTCATCATGCTCATCGGGCCCCTGGTTTTCCTCGGGTGGCTAATCCTGCCATTGTTGTTCTCGACGATGGATAACACCCTGGAACCACGTCGTCTCTCCCCTTTCGTTGCACCCTCACCCAAGCTTGGCTTTGCTCTTGTTGCGGCATCAGCGCTTGGAATTGGCGGGATTTTTTCATTACTCCTCTTCCTTGTACCCGCCTGGTTTTTCTTAACTCGCGGTGAATTACTGCTCTCACTAGGCGCAACTTGCGCTGCTGTTCTCACCCTCCTCACTGCGGTCATTTGGGCAAAGTCCGTAACCACGTGGGCGGGAAACCAGGTTTTGAAAAACTCGGAACGCAAGAATTTTGCGTCTTTTGTCGGTTCGATGATTTTCGTTGCAGTTTTCGCACCGATGGGAATCTGGACACAGTTTCTTATTCGCAATTTTTCCTACGACGCAGTTCTTGCCTTCGCTTCCAAGGTCTACACCACACCTTTCGGTGCTTTTTTCGGGGTACTCGAGTCCTTAAGGCAAGGGGACTACCTCTTTGCGGGAATTCGCTGCGCAATCGGCCTTGCGACTCTCGCCCTTGGTTGGGTCGTTTGGATCCGCGTATTGAAACCGTCGATGTACGGCAGCGCAAACCGTGTCTCCGCCAAAGCGCGCGAGGCCATTGAGGCTGGCCGCTACCACGTTGATGAGGCACGCGCCGAGGCTGAATTGGCAAAGCAGCGCTCGGATTCACGTTCAGCAGGACTCAAGCGCGTTCAACGCTGGCAGGCGCTCGGGCTTTCAGGCCGCTCGGCTGCGATGGCGACGAAGACGGCTTACTACTGGCTCCACGATTCTCGACTGTCAGTGTCCTTGGGCTCGACGATCCTCTTCCCGGTGATGGCCGTTCTCATGGACTACATGATTGACAGTGACGTGCGTGAATTCATGCCTTTCACTTTCGGCTTTTTCCTATACCTTGCTCCGATCGTCATCGGCGCAAACATCGGTGCGAATATGCAATATGACTCCACAGGCGCATGGGTGCCGATTGCTGCCGGAATGACCGGGCGCGAAGATCGTTTAGGCCGCCTCTTGGGGTCACTCGCTATTGTTACCCCGGTTATCCTTGTGGCCTCGGGAGCGGCATGCGTCATTATGGGCAAGAGTGTGCTTGATATCGTCTACACACTGTGCTTGTGCATTCTCTTCCTGACTGCTTCATCAGGAATCGCAACGGTTGTCGGAAGCCGCTGGGTCTACCCCGTTCAGCAACCTGGCGCATCGCCTCTATCAACGCGAGGCGCAGGGGCTGGAATGGTGGCGATGTGGGCGACCTCTGCTGCCATGCTGGGCGGTTTGTTAGTCGCTTTGCCCGGCTGGCTTGCCTTGATGTTTACCAATGGCACAGGAATCCCCTTCATTATCGCTGTGGTCGTGTCTTTGGCCTGGAGCGCAGCCATCATCGCAATTTCAGTGGTGTGGGGTGGACGCTTGTGGGACCGCTATAAGGTCGAGATGCTGACAACAATGAAGTCATGGGCGGGAAACTAGAAGTCTCGTTTTCCACCGTTTTACATATGGGTGTGGCCCGCAGGAATTCCTGCGGGCCACACCCGTTATACGCGATATGTTCAGCGAGCCTGGTAGGTCAGGCAGTCAGCGCCGGCGGATCCCACGCGAATCGCAGAGGCGGTGCATTCCAGACCGGTGTTGAAGGAGCAATCTGCCTTCTGGCAGGCGCCAACAACCGGGCTCTTGCGCTCGAGGCCACCACGAACCGAGAGCGGAACGAAGGTTGCGCAGGTACGTCCGTAGCCGATGGTCACGGCGCCAGCAGCGCAGCCATTGTTGTTGTACGAGCACTCCGAAACGGAGCAGTCCTGGACCAGGGGAAGGTCGATGGTCGTCATGATGTTCTCCTTGAAGAGTCGACACAAATTGTTAAGACCCCTCAAGGATGCATGTTTTATTTCGAAAAACGTAGAGCAGCGTTTTTTGCGCGGAATATCAACGAAAACCGGGTGTTGTTTCCAAAGAATGTTCACGTAATTACGATAAAGTCCAACCGGCTATTTACCTCAGGTTAGGCTGTGCTACACAAGGTATGGCACTGCGAGTTCTACTCGTCAAGAAGCTCTGCATTCAGTAGCCAAGCTTCTTCCAACTCGTCAATTTCCTGGCGAATCTGAGTTGACTGCGCAGACAAATCCGTCATCTCTTCCAAGGCACTTTGATCCTCAGCAATACGCGCAGCACATTCAGCAAGTTCTTCTTCGACCTTTTCAAGGCGTGTGCGCAAGGTATCGATCTTGCGTTCAAGCCGTGCGCTTTCTTTCTTTGCCGCTCGTCGCGCAGCAGAATCAGTCATCCCCGAGCCTGTGGCGCCTGCGGAAGATTCCTCCCCCGCCGCATTTCCAGATTGACGAGGCCCTGCCGCACTTTCGCGAGCATCGAGAGACTTTGCGCCACCGGCCTCGCGAATACTCAAGTATTCTTCGACTCCCCCGGGAAGGGCGCGAAGGCTTCCATCCCCCAAAAGTGCAACCTGGTGATCGGTCGCGCGCTCAAGAAGATAGCGATCGTGGCTGACAACAACCAAGGTTCCCGGGAAGGCGTCGAGGAGGTCTTCCATTGCGGCCAAAGTATCCGTGTCAAGATCGTTCGTCGGCTCATCGAGAAGAAGAACATTGGGCTCAGCCATGAGCAGGCGCATGAGCTGAAGCCGACGCCGCTCACCACCAGAGATCTCACTGACCCGCGTCCACGCACGCTCGCGAGTAAAGCCCATTCTCTCCGTCATTTGCGAGGCGGAAACTTCCTTGCCATCAACAATCACGCTATGGGCGACCGCGTCCACGGCCTCGACAACGCGAAGATCACTGAGCTCGTCAAGCTCGTGCGTATCCTGCGAAAGGGTAGCGATCTGGACGGTTTTTCCGCGTTTCACCCGGCCGCTTGTTGGCTCCAGATCACCACGAAGAAGATTAAGGATCGTCGTCTTACCCGCCCCGTTCACGCCGACGATTCCCACTCGTTCCCCCGGGGCCAAGCGCCACGTCACGTGGTCAAGGATCGTGCGCCGGCCACCCTGCGGAGTCTCGAAAGAAACGCTCACGTCTTCAAGGTCGACGACGTCTTTACCCAGACGAGCGGTCGCCATCTTGACCAATTCAACGCTGTCCCTAGGCGGAGGCACGTCAGCGATCAGGGCCTCGGCCGCAGCAATGTGGAACTTCGGCTTCGACGTTCGAGCCGGGGCTCCGCGGCGAAGCCACGCGAGTTCTTTGGTCAAAAGATTCGCGCGCTTCTTTGCGGCGACATCGGCTTGGCGGACGCGCTCGGCTCGCGCCAAAGTGTAAGCAGCGTAGGAGCCATCATAGATTTCTACGCGACCGGGGATCTGA
Organism: Actinomyces marseillensis; assembly: GCF_900155605.1. Lineage (GTDB taxonomy): Bacteria > Actinomycetota > Actinomycetes > Actinomycetales > Actinomycetaceae > Pauljensenia > Pauljensenia marseillensis. The sequence continues at coordinate 1,923,785 of NZ_LT707420.1, forward strand.
GGACGAGAACCACCCGGGTCGATCCCGGGAACGACTTCCCAAATGGTCTCGCACACTGCGTCCAAGAACCAACGGTCGTGGGTGACAGCGATCAGCGCGCCGCTTGCACCTGGGCGTGCAAAACGTGCGTTCAAGTGGCGCGCGAGCCAGGCAACGCCTTCCACATCAAGGTGGTTCGTTGGTTCATCCAAGCAAACGACGTCGGAGGGAAGTGCGAGTACCCGAGCAAGGTCAACGCGGCGACGCTGTCCACCAGAAAGTGTTCCAACCAGAGCGTGCAGGTCGATATCTGCCAAGAGACCGGCGTGAATATCGCGGATTGAACTCTGCGAAGCCCATTCATATTCTTCGAGGCCCGGGTGGACAGCATCCATCACTCGAGCATTGTCATCGAGGTGATCTGCCTGCTCGAGCATGACCACGCGCAAACCATCACGAGTGATGACTTGCCCGTCGTCGGGCTGCTGCACCCCTGCAACGAGGCGCAAAAGTGTGGATTTTCCAGCACCGTTGGGTCCCAAGATTCCGATTCGCGACGTGTCTTCAACGCTAATATCGACATCGGCTAAGAGCTGACGCGAACCCGCGAGTGCTCCCAGAGATTGTGTGCCTAGTAGATGTGCCACCTAGCATTCCTCTTCTTCGACAATCGCGCCGAGCGCGGGACCCGAGGCGGGCAGGGTTGCACTCACTTCGGGGCTGCACGCCAACGCCTCCGCAAGCTCGTCGGCGTGGTTCTTGTCGCGGGCGAGCACTGCAATTGTTGGGCCAGAGCCGGATAATATCGCTGCGCAGGCACCGGCTGCTCGAGCATCGCGAAGCGTTTCAGCGAGCTCGGGATACAGATGGAGCGCGGGGGCGGTTAAGTCATTACTCAACACTGGTGCCACGCTTGTTGCATCCCCCAGCAGCGCACTCTGATCTTCTTGGCTCAATGGCGCCGGCTCTATTCCTGTAGCGCTATTTTCCGCTTCTCTCAAGGCATCCAGTGTTTTGAAGACCTCGGGAGTCGAAAGTCCTCGGTGCGCGCGGACCATGACCCAATGATGGTGCGGCCACGTCGATGCGTCAGAGTCAAGCAAGGGGGTCAGAACATCTCCGCGGCCCTCCCCCACGCTCATGCCGCCCATGATGCAGGCGGGAACATCCGCTCCAAGCCCGCGCCCGATCTGGCACAGTTGCTCGAGGCTCAGCCCTAGTTCCCATAAACGGTTGCACGCTACCAATGCTGCTGCCGCATCCGCCGATCCCCCGGCCATTCCTCCAGCGATGGGAATGTATTTATCCACGCGGATCGACACTCCCGCGCTGGTTTGTGCCCAGGGACCCGTAGCTGCGAGCTTCTGGAGGACTTTTGCCGCGCGGTAAGCCAGGTGCGATGTGGGATCTAGCTCGCTCATGAGCTGGGTCGCACCCTGGTCAATGCTTCCGTCTGCAGCATATGCATGGGTTTCGATGTGAATCCCCGGCGACTTGGCCGTGCGCACACTGACGTACTCGCGGATATCCAAGCATTCGAATACAGTGACGAGGCCGTGGTAGCCCTGCGCATCCGGCTGACCAGCGCGCAGGATGAGGTTCACTTTCCCCGGTGCGGATGCACGTACCTCACGCACTGGGCGACTCCGCCTGGCGTTCCTTCGCGTAACGGTCTTGAGCAGGGAGAGGAATTGTTCCTTCTGCTCTCATTTCGAGCAGAGCGCGACCAAGTCGCACATAGTCCTCGATCCCGAGCTTTTCGCCTCGAATAGAGGAATCCACTTGAGCGCGATCGCACAGCTCTTGGGCATTGTCTGCGCCTCCCGCCCAATTCTTCAAGGCGGCGCGCAGAGTCTTGCGCCGCTGCGAGAAGGCGGTGTCGCAGGCCTCGAAAGTCGCAAGACGCAAGGCGGTATCTCCGCGCGGGGTCTCCAAGCGACGCAGGGATACCAGCGCCGAATCGACGTTGGGAATGGGCCAAAACACGGAACGTCCAATGGTTCCGGCGCGGTTCGCATTCCCGTACCAGGCGGCCTTGACGGAGGGAACGCCATAGGTTCGCGAACCCGGCTCTGCAGCCAAGCGGTCTGCGACCTCGGCTTGGACCATGACCAGGGCATAGTCAAGCGAAGGGAAAGACTCCATCATCGACAGCAGCAAAGGTACTGCGACGTTATAGGGAAGATTTGCGACCAAGTGCGTGGGAGCATCCCACTCAACCCCAAAGTCCGCCAAGCCTTCGATTTGCACGGCGTCACGATTAACAACGTGGAGACGCTGGGCTGCATCGGGCATGCGTTGAGCAACGGTCACGGGCAGGGCGCGAGCTAAAACGGGGTCAATTTCGATCGCCCGAACCCACGCACCGGCCTCGAGAAGACCGAGGGTCAGGGAACCTAGGCCCGGCCCAACCTCAACGACCTGAGTTCCCTCGCCGATCCCCGCATCTCGAACGATACGGCGGACGGTTCCAGCGTCGTGAACGAAGTTCTGTCCCAGGGTTTTCGTGGGGCGCACTCCCAGCGCTTCGCAGATCGCGTGCACTTCGATAGGGCCAAGGAGCCCACTCTCGCTGGGCTCTGCGTCACTGGGCAGACGCGGGGTTGAATAACGACGGGTTGAACTCACGCACCCATCCTAATTGATCAGTACCAACCGACGGAGTTTGAATGCGCGAGCGCCGAACACGGCCTGCCGTAGCGACCCGCAATGTATCCCAGACCCCAGTTGATTTGAGTAACGGGGTTAGTCTGCCAATCCGCCCCTGCCGAGGCCATCTTGCTTCCCGGGAGAGCCTGCGGAATACCGTAGGCGCCGGAAGAGGCGTTCTTCGCGTAGGGATTCCAATGGGATTCGCGATTCCACAGGGCAACGAGGCACTGGAACTCGGAGTCACCCCAGCCTCTTGCAGCGACCAAAGGTTTGGCGAGGCTCCGCGGGTCTTCACCCGAATAGGTCAGCGGAATATTGGCCGCAACCATCGCCTGTGCAACTTCGGCGGAGTTGCCACCAGCAGCGGTAATTTCAGCTGCACTTGAGAGCGTACCGAGTTTTGCGCGATAGCGAATGGAACGGGTCCCATCCTCTTCGGTCTTTTCTTCGAGCGTTGCCTTGGGGTCAAGTCCGGCTTCAATCAGAGCCTTCGGGGTGACCTCTTTGGTTCCGATCGAACGGATTTGTGCACTGGGCTCGCGAACCACCTTCGAGTTGAGCGGCGCCTCGAAGCGTTCACCGCCGTCAACGTTTTCACTCCAGGTCATCTCTTCGGCTTCGCCTTCAACGCCCTTGGTCGTCACCTGTTCTTCGCCGGCAAAAAGCTGGTCGGAGTCTTGGCGGTGTTCTTCAAAGGGAATGGCGACCTTGCGAGGAGCAAGAGAGCGCGTGACCTTGTGAATATCGATTGAGAGCCCTTCTACGGTGGACTTGACTTCGACTCGATCAAGGGGACTCAGGGTAATTCCCTCTTTTTCCAGGATCGAGCGGGTATCCATGCCTTCTCGTGCGGTAATCGTTCGTGTATTTCCGTCAACGATGACCTTGACTTGTCGGGTCTGCGAAACCAGCGGGGTCAGGCTCGAACGCGACTGGGAACGATCGACTGCAAGAATTGCTTTCCCAGAATCCACTCCCATATCTGCAAGTACCCCTTCAGCCGAAGGAGCTGTAGACCACAGCGTTTTGCGGGAGCCGTCAATACTGAGCGTGTAGGGCTTTGCAGTGCGCACAACGATGGTTTGCCCGTCGCTGACCTGTTGGTGAATTGACGGCTGGACGAGGTCGTGTTCTGCGACCTCAACTCCGGCCTCGTTCAAGACACCGGAAACCGAGTGCGCCCACGTCGAAACGGGGCGGATCACTCCGTCAACTTCAATATTGACCGTCGAGTGCTCGTGGGCAACGCCAATCCCCGCGATCCCGCACAGCACGAAGCCAGCTGCGCTCGCAGTGACGAGGACAGCTTGCTTCGATGGCTCCCAAGAGTGGGCGCGGGGACGGGAGTGGCGTGCGGATGTGGTCACAGAAGTCCTAGCGATCGAGCGCAGGCCGGCCACTGTCCCCATCCGGAGCGGGCCTGGAGAGCCTGGGCGCGCTGAGTCTGCTCAGCTGCCGAGGCCTCGGAAGGCAGTCCGGTACCGCCCATTGCGCGCCACGTAGAAGCAGAGAATTGGTAGAGACCGTAGTAGCCGTTACCGGTGTTTGTTGCGGGGTTACCGCCGGATTCGCAGCGCGCGAGAGCTGCCCAGACGTCATTTCCGGTCACGGTTGCCGACGAGCCTGATGAAGACGATGCTGCGGACGATGACGAGGCCGTCGTCGTTTCCTTCGTTCCGATCTTGACGATCTGCTTGACCGGTTCGGTGCGGTTCTCGGACACTACTTGGCTGACGATTTCTTGACCATCGCGACGCTCAACGTAGACGCTCCTCTTGATGGACCCATCGGAGCCTTCTTGGGCAACCCGGCGGGTTCCCTTTGCCAAGGTGGAGTCTTCTTGTTCTTCAACTTCCTTCGTCAAAGTTTCTTCACGTTCTTCAACGCCGCGCTGAACACGGATCACTCGAAGGAAGCTTCCCTGCTCATCGCTGGTGAAGACGACGCGGTCGAGGAAGGAAACCTCAACACCGGCTTGGGAAAGAAGATCGGAGGCACTTGCACCTTGGCGTGCGTCAACCGTGTGGGTCTGCCCGTCGGCAACGACGCGGATAGGACCGCTCGCCGTCAGAGCAGGAAGCTCTGCACGAGAGGTTGAACGATCAGCGGCGATAATGGCGCCCTTCGTGCCGACTTGTCCCAGCAAGTCATCAATATCGGTTGCAGTCGACCATGTGGGAGTGGAAACACCATCGATATCGACCATGTACTGCTGAGCGCGGCGAACAAGGATGGTCTGTCCGTTACTCACCCGTTCATGGAGTGAAGGTGCGACAAGGTCATGTGAAGAAACTTCAACACCCGCGGTTGCTAAAACGTCAGAGACCTTGCCCATAAACCCTGAAACGGGGATAGACACACCATCAACTTCCAGAGTGACATCACGGAAGGACGAGGCGACGGCAGTACCGGCGATTCCGGTGACGGTCATAGCAGCAACTGCAGCGCTAGCGATAACAGCCTTGCGCGAGGGGTGTTGAATGTTCATATAGCTCCAAACTTCGGAGGTTTCGCCCTGGCAGTTTCACGAAGAAATGCGGCTCGCATGCGAGCCTGCGGCGAACGGACACTTCACACGCTACGGGGAAAATGAAATCCAAGCGAGCGATAGTGATACGGAACATACACATAAGCCACATAAATCACAGTTGTCACACTTGCAACAGCGGTCGGATGAGAGATTGATAAGTCAAATTGGCGTTTATTCAGGGACGAACACTAGGATGGGGAAAGATTGTCACCGCTGCAAAGAAGGGACCGTGAATAATGAAGTCACGCCAACGCGGGATCTACGCGCTTGTAACGTGCATCGCCTTGGGAGTGTCCATGGCGGCATGTGGATCCTCGTCCAACGGATATATCCAGGGGGACGGGTCAGAACCCGGTTACCAAAAGACGGTCTTCTTCTCAACAGAACCCAACCAAGATCTCAGCGATTTGAGTTCTGTCTCTCCTCAGCCGGAAGGCAAGGAAACATTCAGCCCCGAAGATTCAAAACTCTTCCTCAACCGCTACATGCTGCGCTACAACAAAGACAGCCACTTACTTTGGGCAACGACCGATCGCGGTTCCTTCTCGTTCACTTTTAAAGGCGTAACGGTATTGCCGCAGACAACTCAAGATGGTCACAAGATCATCAAGGTTGATTACACCATGGAGAACCATTCACGGAAGAAAGAGACTCCCGACAATGCCCTGCGTTGGGTGTTCTACATGGCTTCTTCTCCGCTTCCGGGCACTGATATTGCCAAGCAATACGCTGCTCACACCATCGATGATCCAGATCAGTTGACGATTTTTAAGCTCACTGACGTCGAATCACAGCTATTGAAGGCACCTGACACCAGCCAATTCACCTCCGATGACGCTCAGGTGAAGGCTGCGAGCGAACCGGTCGGGAACTACTACGACCTCTCGCGAGACGAACAGCAAGCCGTATATTCTTCACTCTTCGTTGCCCCGAGTGACCTCAGTTCAGTGAGTTTGAACTTCGTGGCATGCACGAACGGGAAGGGCCTAACCGCAGATATTTACTGCCGCGTCGAGCAACCGCTGGAAGGATCGCTTCAATGAGACTCGCACATACATTCAGTCGCGCCATTGCTGCGCTTGGCATTTTCACGGTGCTTTCTTTTGCCGTTCCTGCCGCAGCTCATGCGGACGACAGCGTTGACCAGCTCAAGAAGAACAATCCTTCAGCTTACGAGTGGGCCGAGGGAGTTCAGGAGGTCAAGCAGGGCGATAGATTGATCGTTCCGACCCAGATGTCGCTCAAGAACTTTGAGACCCGTAAGGATATTGCCCCCTCAGGACAAGGTGCGCAATACACTCCGCCCTTCTCTGTTTATTCCGATGCAACGCTCACCGTTGATCTCGGTTTCAGCGTAGCGAGCTATGGTTCTCAGGGCCTTGCAATTGCTCCTAACCCGATCACCCTCATGACCCGTTCCCAAGCCAGCCCTTTGGCGGATATCACTGGGAACTCAGGCTGGGGACTTCTTCCCATGTACTACCTGGTCCAATACAACGACCTTGACACAGGCAAACTTCTAGAACGTCCGATTGTTCGTCGTATCCGCGTCAGTGACGAAGGTTTCCTCCCGCGTCCCCAAAATGTGGAGATCGATGAGGAAAACAACGGAACTTTTACCGTGTCGTGGGACCCGGTCGAAGGTGCCGAGAGCTACTACCTGGTTCATCTCAATAGCACAGATGACAAGGGAGTGACCCGTCTAAATCCCAAGTTAATGGCGGAAACTGCAGCCACTTCATGGAACTCCGATCAGCGCGAGGAAGGGGAACGCAAGCTTGACAGGCAGCTTAATACCGCGCTCAAAGATTTCTTCACCGAAGAAGACTTCAAAGGATTGGAATCATCTGGTGGTTTCACCGATGAACAGCTCGATGCCATGCTCAATGGCAAAGGCGATCAGATCGCTGTCATCGCCAAGAAGGGCGTGAAGGTTTCCAAGATGTCCGATTTGCTCGACATCGAAGGAACGATGGGAAACACCCCCATCAAGATCGCATCGAACGCGTGGCTCCAGTTGAATCCGAACAACTCGGTTTTCCAAAGTCTGAGCGATATCCCGACCCAGATTCCTATGGTCATGGCGGATGGACACACCCGCGTTCTTCCGATCATTGTCGACCCTGAGCGCAGTTGGATCGAAACGAGCAACCCCCGCACTACGCAAAATCCGCAGGCAAGCTTGCACGTGTCCTATCACGTCGGACACAGCCGTTTCACGGATACTTTCATCGTCCACAATTTCGATCCTTCGACGTATCTCAACGATCTGACAAAAATGAAGGAAGAGCAAGAGAAGACACAGACCGGCTACATTGCCCCCGATCTGACTTACTCCAAGCAGACAACGACAAAGTCCACAGCGCCTGATGATAAGATTGCACGCACCTTCCCGGATACTCCTATGCAGGTCCTTGGCACAACTGCACTGTCAAAGTACCTTGCTGCCAATATGATGAACGGCGCAGCAGACATCGATATCTCACAGTTCAAGGATGACGCGGCAACGACCACTCAGATCCAGACGGCATTCTGGGAAGCGAAGAATCAGAATGGTCTCGTGCCTTGGGGTTACCCTTCTCTTTCTGAAGATGGAAAGATCCTCCATGTCGAATACGGCACCGAGGATGCCATTGAGCAGCATCTTTCCCCCAAGGACTACACCTCTCAAATCAACTCGGCAGCGGACAAGGTTGTTGCCGACATCATCAAGCCGGGCATGGATGATGCAGCCAAGGTACGAGCAATCAACTCGTGGATGATCGAGCACACAACTTACAACTATGCCGGATTGGATAAGATGGTAGAGTTGTGGAAAGATCCTGACCGGAAGAAGCACCGCTTAACTCACGATCTTTTCCCCGACCACGATTCAGGTGGTATTTTCTTCAAGGGAACAACCGTGTGCGAGGGCTACGCAAACACATTCCAACTTCTCGCGACCAAGTCGGGTGTTGCCTCAGTAGTGGTCACTGGTGATGTTACTTATTCCGATGGCAGTAGCATCGGACATGCGTGGAACCAGGTCAAGATCAACGGCACCTGGAAGACGGTGGACGTTACCTGGAATGACGGAGGAGACTCTCGTCAAGAAGCGATTGAAACTCGCTACCTGATGATCGATAACAACTCCCCGCTCCTCACTAAGCAGCGTACCTGGAAGGATCCTGCACTGAAGAAGATCCTCTAAGGAGATCAGGTCTACATATGAGTGGTGGGGCCTCCGACAGGGAGGCCCCACCACTGTGTTTCAAGCTAAACGCAAGCATTCACGGTATTTGCGCGAGCATTCACGCACAGTCTCCCGTTGAGTCGAGTGTTTACCAGCTCCCGTAGACCCTTTCAGTGTTCTCACGAAGCTGCACGCACGCGCGTTCTTCTGAAACACCCCATAGCTCAGCGATAAAGCGAACAGTATGCGCCATCACGTAGGAAGCATTCGGGCAGCCCCGCCACGGCAAGGGAGTCAAATAGGGTGCATCTGTTTCAACCAAGATCAGTTCGGGGGGAAGGGCCGCGAAAGCTTGACGAAGATCCTCGTTCGCTGGATAGCTGATAGGACCGGCAAAAGACGCATACCACCCATGTTCAGCCAGAACAGATGCCATCGCCACATCCCCTGAAAAACAGTGGAAGACAATGCGCTGATCGGGATTCGCGCACTCACGCACAAGCTCGATGGAGTCCTCGTGCGCCTCACGATCATGAATCTGCAACGGCAAATCATGGCGAGCAGCCATCTCGATATGCGCGCGGAAAGATTCCTTCTGGGCCTCGCGACCAGGATCAGCGGTACGGAAATAATCCAAGCCACTCTCCCCCACCGCAACCACCATCGGGTCACCCAGGCGTTCCTCCACGGCGGACAAGGCCTCGTCAAGGGGAATATGGTGCTCACGCACTTGGGGAAGCAAACCATCGGGGGACGGATCGGCGCACCCAGCGTGCAGCGCGGCCTCGTTCGGGTGGATCGCAAGGGCTACACGCACTCCCTCATGAGCGCGGGCAAGCTCAAGCATCGGATCGAAATAGGGCAGTTCGCAGGCGCTGGAAATCATCCGCGTCACGCCTACCTGACGCGCGCGCTCCAATTGCTCCTCAAGAGGCATCTTCACACCGTCTGCGCGAGGGATCTCCCCCTCGTGGACGGGAAGATGCGTGTGGTTATCGATAACTGACGAGGCCAAAGGCTCGGGAGTATCCGGCCAGGGACGAGGCTTTCGCTTACCCACGGGACCTCCTCAGTGCTGCCAGACGATAGATTCACGTACCTGCTGCGCCGCCTCCTCGCCCAGAAGCTGATGGACCAGCTCGAGACCAAGTTCCAGAGCAGTTCCCGCGCCCCTACTGGTCACAATGTTCCCGTCAACGACAACGCGCTCAGACTGAGCCTGTGCCCCGCCCGCGCTCAGGGCATCCATGAAGCCGGGGTTCGCAGTCGCGCGGCGTCCCTCAAGCACCCCAAGTTCAGCAAGAATCGAGGGAGCTGCACAGATCGCTGCGAGTTTCAGCGAGGCCTCGGCGCGGCGAAGCACCTCGGCGCGCACCTGCGCATTCTCTTTGAGCCTCAAGGTTCCCGGCATTCCACCGGGCAGGAAAACCACCGCGTAGGACGCCAAATCCGCGTCGTCAAGCATAAGATCAGCGACAACCTTGATGCCGTGAGAGCTTGCGACGTGACGCTCATTTTCAATCGAAATGAGGTCCGCCCGAATCCCCGCACGATAGAGAGCATCGACAACCGCAAGGGCTTCGACTTCCTCGAATCCGGTCGCCAGTAGAACGGCGACAGTGTCGGTGGTCGAAAGGGTGGTAGGCGTTGGCATAAGTCCTCCTCAGATGGGCAGCCCGACGCGCGGCACGCGCGCTGCATACCTTCAGGGTAACTCAGACGCGCAGCGGCGCAGTCCGGCTACTCTGAGCGCAGGGCTTCGACAGGGTCTTGGCGAGATGCCCTCGAGGCCGGAATCAAGCCGGCGATAACGGTCAAAGCGACCGAGATCGCAATCAAGATTGCCGCGGTGAGCGGGGATAGCTGAGCAATGTTGCTCACCTGGAAGCCCTGCTCCGCGATCGCATTAACCATGCCGCAGATACCGTAGGTCACAGCAACACCGATGATGCCCGCAATCAGGCCCTCGATAAAGGTTTCCGCGTTGAATACCGCAGAGACATTGCGCTTTGAGGCACCGATCGATCGAAGAATGCCGATTTCTTTCTTGCGTTCAAGAACTGAAATATAGGTGATGATCGCAATCATGATCGAGGACACGACCAGTGAGATCGATACGAAGGCGATGAGAAGCCACGAGATCACGTTGACGATCCTCGTCACTGAGCTCATGAGTACGCCCATGATATCGGTGTAGGTGATGACCTGGTCGGACTTGCCCGCGCTCTCCTTGTCAGTGTTGTACTGATCTAAGACAGCCTTGACGGAATCCTTGTCCTTGAAGGACTTCGGGTAAATCGAGATGCTGCTGGGGGACTTCAGGTCAGCCCACCCCAGATCGCGCAGGTTGGTCTCAAGCGTGGGGACGTTCGTTGAGAACATCGTCGCCATCAAGGCGGCAAGGGACTTCTCATCAAGATTCGACGAGAAGGCCGACGCCATGGCCTCGGGATCGAAGTGGAAGGCGCTGCTCATATTCGTAGCGAATTGGCTCATTGTTGCGCTGATCTGCTGGCCAATTGTCTGCGAAAGCTGAGTCATCATCTGGGTCATGGCCGTCGCCATGGTCTCTTGCAGAACCTGGCCGATCGCCGCAGAGACCCCGCGCATGAGATTGCCACCAAGCTGAGCGGCGATCTGCGCCGAAATTTGATTCGCAAGTTCCGTTGACACCTGAGAGGCAACAGAGGCGAGTGCCGGGTCATCTCCAAGTGCCGCTTGCAAGTTCGTCATTAGCTTCTCGCGGTCAACGACTTGGTCAGAAGAGACGGCGGTATTGATCTGTTGAATGACCGAGGGCTGAGAGAAGTACTCAGAGACCAGCGTGGAAAAGTCCGTGGAGCCACCCGCGGCAATCTGGTTTTGCGCGTAGTCCTGGAATCCCTGAAGGATCTGGCTTGCCTGCGAACTTAAGTACGTTCCTGCCGTGTCCTTCACAGCGCCGTCTGCCAGCGTCTTGCGGATAATCGCAGGGAAGTCAACATTTTGCAGCTGAGGAACGCTCTTGGTGAGCTCTCCCAGATTGAGCTTCGAGGGATCGATCTGCACGGCCGAACCATCGGCGGGAACAAGCTTCGAAAGATCAATATTCGACAAGTCCATTCCCGACAAATCAAGGTTCGAGAAGTCAAGGCTGGACAGGTCCATTCCGCTGAAATCTAGGCCCGAGAGGTCCATTTGCATGGCAGAGGGGTCGATAGAGAAGGCTGCGGAAAGCTTGTTTTGATCGACCGTAAACAAGCTGGACATGTCAAAACCGTTGGAGCGGTCCTTCGAGGAATCCGCAAGTTCTTGGAAAGTCTTACCCGTAAACACGTCGGTCTTCGGGTTCGCCCGCTGATCCTTGACGATCTGACTGTCCTCGGCCTCGCGAATGATCTGGCGGGTCAGCTCAGGGGTGTAGGCAAGACCCTGGCGCAGGGCTCCCCCATGCGAGGAATTTGGCTTCACGATTGCGCTAATGCGCAGCTCTTGGCCCTGGTCGATCAGTTTCTTCATGAATTCTTTATCGGAAGAGTGATCCGACCAGACCTTGTAGTTTTCGTCCCATGTGTACTTTGCGGCGGCGTTGATGCGCTTGTACTTAATCCCCAAAATCTTGTCGTAATCGTACGAGGCCGCGGGGGCGTCGCTCGCCGAGGGGGACGGAGTCGGGGTGGCAGAGTTCTTCTCGCCGATGGTCCCCGAGTAGTACTGACGCATCAATTCATCGAATTCCTTGTGGTCTTTCAGACCCAGGACATACTCCATCAGGTTCGACATATTGCCGTCTTCATCAATGACAAGGACGACTTCGGACGCTGAAGTTGGCCAGTGGCCAGCAAGGATATCGTAGGAGGAGGTGTAAAGAGAGGATTCCTGCGGCATTTGGTAGAAGGCGTTGGTGGCCATCATCGAGGACATGGGACTTCCGCGCATGCCCGTTTCCATCCGATTCATTGCCTGATCGGGACTGACCTGAATATTGTCCTTCGAGGTATCGGCCTGGAAAATCTGCGGGGTGACGTCGTAGTCGTATTCGATGGCGTTGACGAAAGACTTGACATTCCCGCCGTTTCCGTCGAGGAAAGCCTTCAACGAAGCCAAGTCATTCGTCTTCGCGTCGCGAATATTGTCTGCAAGGGTCCTCAGTTTGGAGACACCGACTTTGCCGTCGCTTGGCTTCTCACTGCTAGCGGCTTCCACTTGCGCAGACAGGGCACTGGACATGTCCATCCCGCTCTTTTGAATGGTCAGCGGGTATGCGCCCAAGGTTTCTTCTTCTGTTTGGGCGATGTATGCGTTCGTGCCGTTCGCAAGGGCCAAGATCGCGGCGATACCAATGATTCCAATAGACCCCGCGAAAGAGGTCATCAGGGTACGGCCCTTTTTCGTCATCAAGTTATTGAAGGACAGGGAAAGCGCGGTCAGGAATCCCATCGAGGTGCGGCGCACCGGCTTGGCCTCGCGAACTTCTTCGGTACCCGGGATGAAAGGACGCGAGTCGGCGATCACTTCACCATCCGCAAGCTCGACAATGCGGGTCGCGTATTGGTGCGCAAGCTCCGGGTTGTGGGTCACCATGATGACCAGACGGTCTTGAGCAACATCGCGCAGGAGGTCCATGACCTGAACGCTGGTCTTGGAGTCAAGAGCACCGGTCGGTTCGTCAGCCAAGAGGATTTCCGGATCGTTGATGAGCGCTCGGGCAATGGCGACGCGCTGCATCTGCCCGCCAGAAAGCTGCGAGGGCTTCTTTCCTACGTGCTCGGCCAGCCCGACGCGTTCCAAGGCTTCCATCGCGCGCTTGCGGCGTTCGCCTCGGGAGACACCGGAGAGGGTCAGCGCCAACTCAACGTTGGACAAGATGGTCTGGTGCGGGATCAGGTTGTAGGACTGGAAAACGAAGCCGATGCGGTTGTTGCGGTAGGCGTCCCAATCGCGAGCCTTGTAGTCCTTCGTTGAGATTCCATCGATGACCAAGTCGCCGCTTTGGAAGCGATCCAGGCCGCCAACGACGTTGAGCATCGTCGTTTTACCCGAACCCGACTGACCTAAAATTGCGACGAATTCACTATCCCGGAATGCGACCGAAACGTCATTGAGCGCGACTTGGCGCAGGTTTGCGGTTTCGTAGATCTTGACGATATTTCGCAGTTCGAGCACTGGGATTCCTTCGACCGTTATTTGCTGACCTTTTTAAGGCTAACAAAATCACTGCTGGGGCGACATCGGGGATTCCCCTGGTTGACCGTAAGGGAAACTCGGGGCTAGTGGTCGCTGGGCTTACCCGAAACCAAGAGGATCTCTTCATTATCGAGGCGGGCGAGGGCGCCCTCGAGGGCCGCGGAAGAGAAGATCCCTTCGTCGCGAGCCTGAAGAAGAGCATCACGCTGGGCGTGAATGGCTTCAAGTGCCAGCTCGCGAATCTGATCGCGAGTGAAGGAGCGTTCAACTTCCTCTTCGCTCATTTCCACGGGAGTGGCCTCGTTTTCCCCGTCGATGTCTGGGAGAGGCTCGCTCACGGCCCCCGAAGAAGGAGAAGATTGCAGGTCGACAACATTGCCCAGGCGTGACAGGGTTCGCGAAACTCCAGCAGACAAGAGTGTCTGAGCATCAACTTCCTTGATTGCCTGGGCCAGAGCCGTATCCACGAGTGCGGAACTCATGACCTGTCGAAGTTCTTCGCGTTCTTCTTCACTGATATCGGCTGAGGCCATCTTGGGCTTGATCAAGCGGATTAGCCACGGCAGCGAAAGCCCTTGAATAACAAGCGCACCAGATGCGATGAAGAGAGCGATCGTCAGAAGGAAGGAACGCATGGGCGCTGCGGCGGAAATTGTTTGTGCCGCCGCAAGAGTGATGGCTCCGCGCATTCCGGACCAGATAATGACACTGGCTTCACGCGGCCCAAGCGGCTCTTTTTCAAAGTAATCGATGTCGGATCGGCGCACTGCGTGTTGCCGCTCGGCAATTTTGAGGCGGCGCCGCCAGCGGGCAATGGTTTTGATCCACTGTTCTTCACTGAGGTTTCGGCATGCCAGAACCTCGCTGTCCACGGTGCAGGCCTGCGCCATTCGCTGCTCGAAGGCTTCGAGGCGCCCAGCCTCGGCCTCGTAGCGCCTCTTACGGTGCTTGCTGCGGTGGTCGAGCCAAGTGAGCATGAGTGCGATGAAAAGTGCACGGATCAGCATAATGAGACTGCCCGCAATGACGGCAATCACGGCGGCTCGCGCCAATCCGCCGCCATCTCCATCGGCGTCTTCGACGATGCCAAAAGCTTGAAGTCCCATAGCCAAGAAGATCCCACTCTCAAGTATGAGAGTCATGGTTGACCAATTTTGCTGTGAAAAACGCCTATTTTGCGCGGAAATCATGCCTGCGCGACGGCCAGAAACAACAAGACCGGCAACGACCGCAGCAACCAATCCCGAGCCACCCACATGCTCGGCAGGGATCGAAGCAATGAAAGGCATTGCAAAGGAAAAGACCGTATCCGTCGACGGATCTTTGATGATCGAACGAATCCGAACCCCCACTTCACCGACGATTAAGCCGACCACAATGGCGATTCCAAGAGCAATGAGGACACGACCCGTGAGCAGTGCGGGATTGAGGGCACCGTTATCGGCGGCAAGCCCAGCGTTCATCGCCGCAGCAAGAAGCACCAGTGAAGTGGCGTCATTGAAAAGGCCTTCGCCTTCAAGCACTGTAATGATGCGGTGCGAGACGCCGCTGCGCTTGGCAATGGTGATGGCGACCGCGTCGGTGGGAGATAAAA
Source organism: Actinomyces marseillensis (assembly GCF_900155605.1). GTDB lineage: Bacteria > Actinomycetota > Actinomycetes > Actinomycetales > Actinomycetaceae > Pauljensenia > Pauljensenia marseillensis. The sequence goes on from NZ_LT707420.1 coordinate 1,938,878, forward strand.
CAGCTCCCAGCGCCACGCCCCACGCCAGTGAAATCTGCGGAACCATCCAGTTGATGAGGAAACCAATGGCGAATGAGGAGATAAACACCAACGGAATAGCAAGCATTGCCACGGCTTGCATTTCTCGGCGGAAATCCATCGTTGGCATACGCACAGCCGCTGAAAACAGCAGCGGCGGAAGCACGATCTCTAAGATGATGTGCGGCGCAATTTCGATTGCACCAACCTGTGGGAGGAAACCGATTGCAAGTCCAACGCCGAGCAGGATCAGTGGTGATGCGACGCCAACTTTGGGGGCAATAAACTGCGAGGCCACAATAATGAGCATCCCCAACAGCGCGATCATCAACGGTTCCATACATATAGTTTACGGGGGACGCATGCATATGTCTGGGGCGTGCATATTCATCATCGCTATGCCAATCTGAACCTATGCGTATCGCGAGCATCCCGAAGGACTCCACGCTGGCTCTGTGTTCGTTTGCCAGCGAGTTGGGGATCATCACCTGCGCCGCTTCCAATGGGGCCCTGAGTGCACTATGGATGAGTGGGCAGCGCTTCTTTGGTTATCCTTTTGGGATTTCCGAGGCCGAGGCCTCCTCCCCCGCTCACCTTTCCTCTGCGGCTGCCTTGCACGCGTGGACCCCAAACGGGAGCACAGTGAGCGATCAGAACGCGTCCGTCTTGGAACAGGCCTATCAGTGGACGCAGGACTTTCTCGCGGGCATGAACCCCGATCATTCTGCGATTCCCTTGGCCACCTACGGAACGGACTTCCAACTGCGTGTGTGGAATGCACTTCTGGATATCCCCTACGGAGAGTGCGTCACCTACGCGGATCTCGCGCGAAAGGTCGGCTCACCGCGTGCGTACCAGGCGGTTGGGAGCGCGGTTGGGCACAACCCACTCTCGCTCATCGTCCCCTGTCACCGCGTGGCCTCGGCCTCGGGCCAGGTCCACTACGGAGGAGGACCGGCGCGCAAGCTTTACTTACTCTCACTGGAGTCGGGCGAAGGTATAATAAACAGCCATCATTGACGTACGTAAGAATCTACGTATAATTACACGTAAGATTTCACGTACTTTGGAGGGTGCCATGGTGCTCAAGCCTATCGAACCACAGCCCGGCAGCGACCGAGACCCGGCCAACTTCGTCGGCCGTCACGAGGTGAGTACCCGAGCGCGCCAACGCCTCCAAGTAGGAGCAAACCTCCTCCTCACAGACCCAAGGCGCATGGGCAAGACCTTCTGGATGCACGCATTCGCCGCACAAGAAAAGCGCTTCCACTGCTACTTCATCGACTACGAAGGCGTATTCACGGTCAACGACTTCCTGATCCGCACCGCCGATGCACTCATTCAGGGCGGAAAGCTTCCCTCACGGGCATTCCAAAAACTTAAAACCATCTTCGATAACTGCGATATCGAGATCTCAAGCCCCATCACCATTAAGAGCTATCACCGTCAAACATCTCCACACGTCCTACTCACCGACATTCTCAGCACCCTCGACGGGGAAGAAAACGACCTTATTCCACTGGTCATGATGGATGAAGTCCCCATGGCGGTGAATAACATTGCCGAGCGCGAAGGAGTAGGAGCTGCCGAAGAAATCCTCCAAACCCTGCGCGCACTTCGTCAAAAGACCACACGAGTCCGATGGATTGTCACCGGATCGATCGGCTTCCATCACGTCCTCAGTAAAGCCAACATGACCCAGGGAGTCTTGAACGATCTTGAATCATTACCACTGGGTCCACTCACCCATGACGAGGCCGACGAACTTGCACGCCGCCTGCTCCTAGGAGTTGGACATGAGCCCAGCGACGAGGTCTCACGCGCACTTGTCGACGTGAGCGGGGGGATCCCATTCCTCCTACATAAGCTCGTGGGAGCGCTCGCGCACGGCCGCTATGCCACATTTACGCCCAGCGATGTCCGTGTATGCTTCGAAGATTTCATTGACGACCCCGACGAATTCCGTTGGTTCGAGCACTATCTCACTCGCGTCGCACCGCATTACGGTGAGCGAGCACGCATCGCGGATCAGATTCTGCAAGAGACTCTGTCTGAGACGAATGAGTGGGTTCCCATCGATTCTTTGACTCCAGGTGAGGAGGTAGCCGACGTCATTGAAGATCTCATCAAGGATCACTATTTGGAGCGCCGAGGCCGCTCAGTTCGTTGGCGTTATCCCGCACTCCAATACATTTGGGCACGTAAGAAGGGAGTATGGGACCGCCGATGAGTACCGTTCCGCTTGCCTGCTTTACTCCTTCACTCATGCCTGAGGAGGTTCTCGAGCGCGTGTGTGTCGCACGTGAACCGGTTCTCAAGACCCTCGAGAAGCGCGTGAAAAAGCTTGGACACACACCGAGCCCCAACCACACTCTTCTCGTTGGCCCTCACGGAGTGGGCAAAACGCACGTCATTTCCTTGGCTTATCACCGCTGCACACGGCTCATTGCCAGCCAAAATGATCCTTCTGTCCGTATCGCTCGCCTTCCCGAGGCCCCATGGACGATCACGTCATATGGGCGCTTTCTTGCTGCGATTCTCGATCGGGTTTCCCCCGCCGCTACGAGAAACACGGATGAGTCAACCCTAGAAGCACAGCTTCGCGACTCCCTGCGAACCTACGGACCTATTGTGGTCTTCGCTGAAAACGTTGACCATATCTTTGTTGCTCTTGGAGAAGATGGACAGCAAAAACTGCGAAGCTTTCTTCAAACCGAGACGAGAATCCTCATCATTGGAAGCGCCGCTCGTCTCGATCGCAGTCTTTCTGAGTCCGCTTCACCTTTCTTCGGATTCTTCGACACGATTCGGCTTGCACCCTTCTCCCCTGAAGACGCGCGCGAAATGCTCACTTCTTTGGCGCGAGAATCAAACAATTCGGAACTAGCCGATCATCTTTCATCCACTGAAGCAATGGCTAGCATCCACGCAATCACACACCTCACGGGCGGCACGCCTCGAGTGTGGGCAGTGCTGGGAAATGCGCTGAACACCGCAGGTTTTACCGATCTGAAAACTTTACTTCTTACATGTCTTGACAGCTTCACACCCTATTACTACGAGCAACTGGCTCAGCTCTCTCCGTTACAGCGCCTCGTGATCGCTGAACTTGCCGCAGCCAACCGTCCGCTCCCAGTTAAAGATCTTGCTGAGCGTGTGGGTGCAGAACAGCGCTCTGTGGCTAAAGCGGTGAGCGACCTCAGCGAACGAGGGTGGACGAAACCCGTTTCTACTGTTTTCACGGATCTACTTGACCAGCGCCGTAGCTACTACGACTTCTCGGACCCTCTTGCCCGTTTTGTTCTTCAGCTCAAGGATTCAGACACGCTTTTATTACCTCGCATCGTGATTTTCCTTGAGACATGGTTTGGCACCGAAAGACTGACCGCCTCTTCCTCGTTTGAATTGCTTGGAGAGGTCGAAGATGCACTTGCATCGGCTGCACAGGGGGACGCGGAGCCGATGATGGCACTCCCCAGCACCGCGCGCGAGGCGATCGAAATCAAAGTGTGTGATGTGGAGGGGATTTCCTCGGCACGCCTGAATCTCCTTGCAAAAGCCGCGAAAGGGGCAGATCTTCTTCCCTCCAAAGACATCATCGAATGGGTCGCCCGCGCGGAACGTCTTGACCAGGAACTCCAATCCCCCCAAAGCCGGCTCACTCTGGTGCGTTGGCTAGCCGCCATAGGGAACTTTGACGAGGCCGAGGCCGCCTTGGGGACAATTACTTCCACACAGGAGGCTCAGGAAGGCGCGCGGGCACTGAGCGACGCTCACCAAGCCCGCGACTAGCACATCTAAAGCCAGCCCAAGACGAAACTACTTGTTCTCGGTAGAGTCCGGTAAGGCCTCGGCAATCTGCTGCGCAACCAAGTCCTCGTCGACGGGAAGCTGAGTGCGCGCATAGGCGGCGGCGTCATCTTGGGCATCGACAATTTCCTCAGCAGCCGAACTGGCATCACGGCGCAATTCGACACCGTCAACGACGGAAGCGCGCGCAAGCGTACGGGCCTCTAACCGGTCCTCGTCCGTGAACTCGAGATCATCAGCATGCTTTCGGACAAGAAGGCGAATAAGCTTGCGGCGCAGGTTTTCCTCGCGCAGGACTGCAGAACGCTCGCGCAGCCAGCCGACTGCCAAAATAATTAGCAGAACAACACCCAACCAACCGATGACCGGATACATAATCCCGATCAGCTTCTTGAATCCCATGAACGAAGCCGCGTAGCCCGCTGCTACTACTCCGATGAGCACCAGACGCATTCGTGAGGTCGACCCGCCAGAAAAACGACGAGCTGTCGAATAGAACAGGGAGAATGCGGTGTTGTAGATCAGCGCAAAAATCACAAGGGTATATCCGAAAGCGAATAGCGGATGAATCGAGCGTGCTATCTCAAGAGCCGGGACGTTTACATCCCAGATACGATCCACGTTCAGATACAGAGCAAGCGCATCCGCACCGAGGACAAGGGCGATCAGCAAGCCACCGATACGACCGGCACGACGCGCCTCACCAATGCGCAAGATTGAGCCACCGAGGACGAAGGCCATTGCAATACCACAGACAACACACAGCGCGAAATAGTTAATCGTCGCCAGCCACAGATTCGGCAGTGCGGGAGTGACATTACGCGCGGCAGCGTCAAGTTCAGCAATGCCCGCATGCGGAGTCACCAATGAATAGATGGTTAAAACGGTAATCGCAATCATAATGATGGGCGTGAACACCCCGATCACATTCATAATCCGGTCGAAGTCCAGGAAAGCCGTAAGAATGACAAGCAGGGCACACAGTAAGCTGCCCGCCCAGGTAGGCACTCCGAATTGCTGCTGGAGGTTCGCACCGGCTCCTGCCAGCATCACGAAGCCCGTAGTGAAGGCAGAGAAAATCAGCACCACATCAATGACGCGACGCAAAACGGGATGAGTGATGCGTTCGAAGACCTCGTCGTGATTGTCTGAGCGAAAGTACGAGCCAAGCTGCAGGGCAACGACGCCGAAAATCACGTTCAGCACACCCAAGGCTACGATTCCGATCAAACCCTTGGCGCCAAAAGCAAGGAAATATTGCAGGAGATCTTGGCCGCTGGCCAAACCTGCGCCGACTATCACTCCCACATATGCAAAAGCCACCGAGAGGTACTGTTTGGACACGCTTACTTCCCTTCGAGGAGCTGGATCGGCGGGCGGGGTGCGTTCACGTGGTTGATCGGGGCCTCGCAATCTGCGTAGCCCAAGCAGAAACCGGTGATCAGTTTGTAGTGCTGGGGAATCTCAAATTCCTGCTCGACCGGGCCGCGCCAAGCCGAGAGCACACCGATTGCACACGAGTCGATGCCGTGAGCTTTCGCTGAAAGAAAGAGTGTTTGCAGCATGAGACCGGCGTCCATTGCGCTCCACGGGAGCATGTTTTCGTGAACAAAAACGAAGCCCATGACGGGGGCGTTGAAAGCGGAGACGTTGCGGCGGTTCGCGTTGTCACGCCCCTCGTAGTCGCGGCGCTCAACGCCGTATGCTCCGTAGACCATTTTCGCGACCTCGACCTGAGGGGCTCGAAGCTCCTTCGGATAGGGCTTCCAGACGGGGAAATCGCCATCGGGAAGTTCGCGCTTGAGTGCAGTTTTGATCGTTGCAAAGCGTTTGTGGTGCTGGATATCCAGGGTCTGGTCGAAACGTCGCACATATTCTTTGCGCAGGCGATCGGCGCGCTCCCCTGTTGCCAATGCAACGCGGAAGGCACGAGTGTTGGACCAGCTGGGGGCTGTTGTCGCGTCCTTGAGGATCGCGTCCAAGATGTCCTGCGGAATCTGCTGATCCGTGTATGCGCGGATTGAGCGGCGCGAGGCCGCGAGCGCGGAGAAGTCAGGGGCAGTGAAATTGGTAGCGTCGGTTGTCACTGTTCAAGCGTAGCGTGCTTGTGTCAGTTGGAGCCTGTTTCGATGCGAGTTCGTTCCGTTTGCTGCCTGTCTCGATGGGAGCTCGTTCCACGCGACGCTCCCGCACCTTCCCTGCCCTCTTTGTCACACGAAGTCGTGAAAAGACATGCGTTATAAGCCATGACATTTACCGACTTCATGTGGGGGAAGCACAACAGGCATGGCACAGGGCCAAACTGCATGTGGAGGGAGTGGAAACGAGCCGGCAGTCAGATCAGCTGGGCAACCTCATCCCGCCTAACACACGAAGTCACGAAAAGACACACGCTATAACGCATGACATTTACCGACTTCATGTGGAGGGGGCGGTGCCGAGCGCAGCTTCATGTGGAGGGGGCGGTGCCGAGCACAGCTTCGTGCCGAGCGCAGCTTCATGTGGAGGGAGCGCTTAGGCCAGCGCGGCCTCGAAAGCCTTGATGTCCTCTTCGGGGGTTCCCCACGAAGTGCAGAAGCGCGCCAAGAGGCGACCATCAGGCAGTGTCTCCCAAATACCGTATTGCACCTTGCGCGAGAGACGCTCGTGTCCGGCCTGATCCAAAGCAACAAAGGTCAGATTCGTCGGCGAGTCCATCGTGACGACATATCCAGCGCGGATCAGAGCCTCGCGGATTCGCTTAGTGGCGGCAACGCCGGGAGCACCCAAAGTCAGGTAGAGGTCATCCTCAAACAAGGCCTCGAACTGGACGCCCAAGAGACGCCCCTTCGCAAGCAGCGCACCGTGCTGCTTCATCTGCGTAACGAATTGGCGAATCGACCCACCGTCGGGGATGACAACAGCCTCACCGAAAAGGGTGCCGCACTTGGTGCCGCCGATGTAGAACACGTCCGACAGACGCGCGATATCCGCGAGCGAGACGTCATTTGCCGGAGAGGCCAGGGAATACGCCAAACGGGCGCCATCGACGAAAAGCTTCAAGCCGCGCTCGCGGCAAGCAGCTGAAATGTCCTCGAGCTCTTGAAGCGAGTACAGGGTCCCGTACTCAGTGGGCTGGGAGATGTAAACCAGCGCCGGGGCGATCATATGGTCGCGCGCACCGTCGCCTTCCCACGCGTCGCACACACGAATGACGTTTGCGGCCGTGATCTTGCCTTCTTTCGCGGGAATGTCGAGGATCTTGTGACCGCCGCGTTCAACGATTCCGGCCTCGTGCATGTTGATGTGTCCGGTGTGGGGCGCAATGACCCCCTGCCAGGGCAGGAGGATCGCATCAATGACAGTGGCGTTTGTTTGGGTTCCGCCGACGAGGAAGTGGACGTCCGCATTGGGCGCGTCGCAGGCCGTGCGGATCAGGTCGCGCGCACGCTCGCAGTGCTCGTCGGTACCGTAACCACTTGTTTGCTCCATGTTGGTGGCGACCAGGGCATCGATGACCTCTTGACGCGCGCCTTCTTGATAGTCACTGGAGAAATTCGGGATTACAGCTGGATTAGTCATTGCACAATTATTGCACGCTTTTTACTTTAGGAATAACGCGCCGAGCACGCACCACATCTATCATGGTGAAAAGGTAATGACGCCGCCAGACCGCTAAAGGACACTACTCATGCCACATGACAACAGTCCGCATCCCGCTTCGATCAACCGAGATTCCAAAGACTACTGGAACAAACGCGCGGCGACTTTTACCCGTTACGCGACCGAGGACTACGAACTCTGGCTCATGGACTTACTCTCCCCCGCGATGGGCGAGACGATCTTGGACATGGGCTGCGCGACGGGCACGCTTGCGCTTCCCCTTGCGAGGGCCGGCCACCACGTCCACGCCTGCGACTTTGCCGAGGCCATGCTGGCTATCCTCGATCAGCGCGCCGCCGCCGAGAATCTTCCTATTACTTCACATCTGCTTGCCTGGGATGAGGACTGGAGTCGGGCCGGTTTGGGAGAGAACAGCGTCGACTGTGCTTTCGCCTCACGCTCCCTGATGAGCGATCACACTCTCAGCCGCATCTCAAAGCTTGACGCCACAGCGAGAGTCAAAGCCGCAGTAGTCGTCCCGAATAGCCTTCCGCCATCGTCGGATCCCAGGCTCTTGACCTACTTGGGTCGCAAAGCGAAGCGCCCCAGTACCGTCCCCGAGGTCTTGCGCGCGCTGCGTTACCTCGGTCGCATTCCTGTCACTGCAACGACGAACACCTATCGGCCGATGCGCTTCAATTCCTTTGACGAGGCCAGGGCTGACCTGCGTCGTTTGGCACGCCCTGAGCCTTTCACTGCGCGTGAGCAACGTTTGTTCGATGCCTATGCACGCGATCATTTCATTGAGGTTCCAGCGGTGCAGCCTGCGAACGGTCTTTCTAACGATCACAGCGATTCGCCTCAGACACAGTGGGTTTTGAATTACCCGCTCCCCGTGGTCTGGACCTTCATTGGCTGGCGCACTGACGGAAGCGAGTGGGAGTAACAAGCGGGAATACAGATTTCCCCGAAGACGTGCCTACCTTCGGGGATACAAAACTCTCGGAAACTTACCTCATGATCTGAGCGACGAGCTCTTGCAGATCTGGAATGACGGTCTGGTCAAACCAGGGGTTCTTCTTCATCCAAATTTGGTTACGAGGCGATGGGTGCACGAGCGGGAAAAACTCGGGTAGGTAGTCGCGGTAGTCCTTGACGACCTGTGTGAGAGAGGCCGAAGATTTGAGCTGCAGATAGCGCTTTGTCGCGTAGGAGCCCACCAGAATAGTGAGCTTCAGGTCGGGCATGAGCTCGAGCAGGCGCGGGTGCCACTTATCCGCGAAGTCTTTGCGCGGGGGAAGGTCACCGCTCTTTCCGGTGCCCGGGAAGTAGAAGTCCATGGGGACAATGGCTAGTTTCCCAGAGTTGTAGAAGGTATCGCGATCGATTCCCATCCAATCGCGCAGGCGGTCACCGCTGCGGTCGTTCCAGACAATTCCGCTTTCTTCAGCGACTCGGCCGGGAGCTTGACCGACGATCATGATCCGGCACTCGGGTCCTGCGAAGAACAACGGATCGATCCCACGCTTTGTGAACGAGGCATTTTCCGGATCCTTCCGGATTTCCTCTGCGATTGCTTTAAACCTCGGATCAGTAATCTCTGGAGTCATATTTCCACTCTAGACCCGTTCCCATTCGACCGCAGCGGCCTCAACAGCGCTTGGTTCATTCAGTCAACGGCCGCTTCCACGTGCCAATAATGTCGGTGTTCGTAATGCCGATCGCGCTCATCAGGGCCAATGCGGTGACCGGACCAACGAAGACGAAGCCTCGGCGTTTGAGCTCGAGCGAAAGGGCGCGGGATTCTTCGGTCTGCGCGGGCACTTCCTGTGCACACCTCGGCCGAGGTTGGTGGCTGGGTTGGTAGAGCCAGACAAGTTCACCGAGGTGGCGTGGGTAGGATTGCCGAGGCCGTAGCAGGTGCGTAAGCGGCGCACCCCCCATCCGCCCGGCGCGGTGTGCGTCCGCTTCGGCAGCTAGAGTACCGCGAAGCGCGATGACTGCCCGCGCGTTGGTGATAGCCGCGTCGATCTTCCGCTTATTCCGTACGATGCCCGCGTCCTGCATTAAACACTCACGGTCTTGATCGGTAAACGCGGCGACGGCCTCGGGAATGAAAGATGCGAAGGCAGTGCGGAAGGCTTGTCGTTTCTTGAGGATCGTCGACCACGAGAGGCCAGATTGAAAGCTCTCAAGGACGAGGCGTTCGAAGACGCCCTGCTCGGAGGTGACCGGACTTCCCCACTCGGTGTCGTAGTAGTCGCGTAAGAGCGGGTCAGTCGCAGCCCAGGTCGGGCGGACAAGGCCGTCCTCGCAGGCGACGAGGCCTTCGGGAAGAGTCACAGGGTTTCCTCTCACGGGGATTTTTGTTTGTTTCGCGTTTGAGAGGTGCACACATCAGTGGCACGAAGCGCACGCCCCTTGATGCATAGAATATTGAATACCCAGCGACTTTTGGAGGACTCATGGACATTCGCGATCGCTACCGCGGCGCGCTCATTGGCGAGGCAGCCGGAGACGCCTTGGGCTATACCGTTGAGTTCCTCCGCGAACCCCAGATTTTCCAGCGCTTTGGCCCGGCTGGAATTACCGATTATGTCCTTGATGAGCAGGGCGTTGCGCGTTTTTCTGATGACACCCAGATGACTCTCTACACCGCGGAAGGTTTGCTTCTTGCGCATACTCGCGGGGCCTTGCGCGGGATTATGGGGGAAATCCGCTACTACATGTCCTTCATGTATCAGGATTGGTACCGGACACAAACCGTGGAATTTAGCGAACGTAGACCCTGCGCTTGGGTCAGTGGATTTCCCGAGCTTTTTGCGCGCCGAGCCCCTGGCACGACCTGCATGACGGCATGCGCCGCGGGAGCTAACGGAACTCTCGAGTCCCCGATCAACGACTCGAAGGGCTGTGGCGGGATCATGCGCGTTGCGCCGGTCGGCCTCTTTTACTCAAAGAGTTTCTCGAACATGACTCGCCACATGACCTACGCCGATATCCAGCTCCAGGGCGCGGAAATTGCCGCCCTCACTCACGGGCACAAGCTGGGTTGGCTTCCCGCGGGAGCCTTCGCGCAGATCGTGTCGATGATCGTCCACGAAGATTCTCCCCTTGCCGAGGCCATCGCCGCCGCGAGTTCTACCCTTCCCGAAGCTTTCCCCGAGGCACGGATGATTGGGGTTTTGCAGGAAATCATGGAGCGCGCGGTTTCACTGGCTTCTTCTGGGCTCAGCGACTTGGACGCGATTCATGAGCTTGGCGAAGGCTGGGTTGCAGAAGAGACCCTGGCGATCGGGTTGCTGTGCGCGCTGCGCCATCAAGGTGACTTCGCGGGGGCCATTGCGGCGGCCTCGAATCACAACGGCGACAGCGATTCTACGGCCGCGCTCGCAGGCACAATCATTGGTGCACAGATTGGTTACGAGGCAATTCCGCGTCGCTTTGTTGAGCCTCTTGAACTGCACGAGGCCATTGTTGAGATTGCCGATGACCTATCGACAGGCTGCGGCCACCTCAGCGAGTATAGGCCCGTCGATCCTGCATGGGCACACAAGTACATCCACCACGACTACGTTCAGTGGAGGCGTGAGCAGAGCGCTCAATAGAAAGAACCGACCCCAGAGCCGCCCTTAAATCACATGGGCGGCTTTCGTTTGCCGAAAATGAAAGGACGAGTAATGCATGAGACTTACGAAATATGAGAAAGAGACGGTTATCCTGACTGGCGAGGACGATGATACCTATAGTGTTTACACCTCTAATGCCGCGCTCAAGAGGCGTCTGGCAGACTTCGCGAAGAAGTATCCTGTAGTCTGCCGTCTGGAATTCGAAGACAAGAAAACTGGATATCAGAGTTATGTTATTGCCAAAGCAAGGTTGTCTATACGTCTGACTGCACCTTACAGTGCAAAGCATCACAGAAAGGCCAGTGAAAGAGCTAAAGAAGCTCGGATCAAAGTCAAAGAATCTGATTGAAAAATAGGACGTTCTGCGCTATCGTGGGTCTGTTTAAAGTTTCGCAAAGGAAAGGGTTTATATACCCATGGAAACAACTACCGACTTACTGACTGTTCAGGATGTCGCCGCAAAACTTAAAGTGACGCCTCAGTATGTAAGAAAACTGATAAAAGAGGAAAAACTTGTTGCTGATCGAATCGGAAACCAATGGCTTATCCGCCCCGAAGCAGTTGAAGAATATGTTACTGCCTATGATCTATTTATTGAACCGGATGATCACGAGAGACTGACTAATGATGTGCCAGACATTGTGGCACTCAGCTTTTTTTCTGGAGCAATGGGACTTGATATTGGAATGGAAAACGGCGGTATTGAGGCTTTACTTGCATGTGAATTTAACAAGTATTGTCGTATAACCATCGCAAAAAATAGGCCTAACATGGCCTTAATAGGCGATATAAATAATTATTCCGCTGAAGAAATTTTGAAACTGGCAAAAGTACCTGAAGGCAGAAAGGTTGATGTAATTTTTGGAGGTCCGCCCTGTCAGGCATTCAGTACAGCAGGTGCAAGACGAGCCTTTAATGATGACAGAGGGAATGTCTTTTTACGATATATTAAAATCGTAGAAGATATCCGTCCTACCTACGTAGTTATTGAAAATGTCCGAGGGCTTCTTTCTACACCATATCCGTATGGCGAGATTGAAGAGCCAATCAAGGGTGGGGCATTGTGCGTTATCCTTGATCGTCTCAGAGCAGCTGGTTATACGATCTCTTTTGAGCTGTACAATACTGCGAATTTCGGCGTGCCTCAAATCAGGGAAAGGGTGGTAATAATCGGAAAGTTGGGGGACGAAAAGGTTCCTTATCTATCGCCTACTCACGACCAGGAGTCGAGGTTTGGGTTAAAACCTTGGGTTACCTTCTCTTCTGCAGTTGAAGATATCGAAGACAAGGAACACCATTATATAGAATTCCCTGAGTATAGACTTAGGTTTTATCGGATGCTAAAAGCCGGTCAGAATTGGAAGGATTTGCCTAAAGAGTTGCAAAGAGAGGCAATGGGCAGATCTTTGGACTTAGGGGGAGGAAAGACCGGATTTTATAGGAGAATCAGTTTGGATCGACCTTCACCTACACTGGTTACAAATCCTACAATGCCGGCCACAGACCTTTGCCATCCGACTGAGGATAGACCATTAAGCGTCGAAGAGTATAGTCGAATTCAAGGCTTTCCGGATGACTGGGAAATTTGCGGACCAATCCTTGAGCAGTATAAACAGATCGGTAACGCTGTTCCATTGAAACTAGGAGAAGCTATTGCCAAAACTGTCATTGCTGATATGAATGGACAAGTATTACCGCACTACGAGGGATACTTGTATTCAAGGTACAAAAACACAAGTGATATAACATGGCAGGAGGCTATGATTTCGTCTTTAACGAAGGCAAAAAGCCGCGCGCTCGAAGAATGAATACGAGCAGCTCTCCTTTGATTTTAACTAACTTCTGAAGTGTAGTACTAGATACCAAGCTTTCCTGTAGTAGGAATTGGTGTGATTGGAACAATGTCTGTTAGTACCCAAGCATAACGACCGGAAGTGAAGTCACCACAGCGATAACAGTTAGGATCTGCTTCTTTTAATGTAATGGCATCGTGTTCATCAATCAGAATACAATCAGAGAGATGACACTTTGCCAGTATTTCCCCATAATGCAACCTGCCAGACAATAGCTTTGCGGCTTCGATTGCATCAAGATCCCTTTTCAGGATTCTAGCTTTTCCTGCATGGATATATAGTTCGCCGTACTGATAGTAAAGGCCAACTTCTGGTTTCGATGGTTTTAATACCTTCCCCAATCAGGCTAGCCCAAGGCTCTTGAAGTGCGACTATTCCCATTAGTCTATACCGTTTTGATATGCTGACATACGTTTGGCTCTGGATTTATCGATAGCTTCTTTGGTCTTCAGACCTACTTCGTCGACAATATCAAGGAGCTCCTCGTAACAACCATCCCCACCGATTGTATCCCACATTTCCTTTCCAATAAGAACGACCTTATCATGGTGGAAATCAAATATCCTCCTTGGCGGATTAAAAGCATAAGATGATTTATCCTCACCATATGGATTATAGGGAAGGCCAAAGTACACTTTGCAGGTGGGCATAGCAACAGAGAGTCTAAGGCAATCTTCTTTTGCAACGGTGGTCTGATCAATGTTGGGTTTAACAGTTTTAAGACTTATAAAATGGTCTATGCCACCTTTCTTCCACCACATATCTGATATGATTCTTATTTCGGTCTTTCTACCAGAAAGTATTGCACTTTTAACTTCGCGAAGAGATGATTCCCAATCATATCGATAGTTACGACTCTTTGAACGAAGATGCTGTATGTGATTACGAATTGCTTCTTCATAAGCGGTATCAATCGAAATGATAGTTTCCTTCTGGCGACAAGCGTCCTGCGCCCCATTTGATAAGGCAACCAGTTTTGCCACTTCTTCTATAACCCTCTGTCCAAAGGAAGTACTAAAGGAACGTTCAAATCCGCTCCAATAAATCGCCTCTTCTGAAAGCAATGCGGAATGAAAAGGGTGATAGGTTAATTCACTTGCATTGATTCTTGAGATTGTTCCAGTAACACAGTTCTCAAACTCTGCAGCAATAAGTTTACGATAATGATCATTCATTGTTAAAACCCTCCAGCATTCATCAGGGCATAACACCATATAACCTGTATAATGATACCACGATCGACGATGATTTTCCATCAGTGAGTACGATTAATGAGCAAACCAAAGGTTCTCAGCCGTGAAATAGTTGGGGGCTTTTGTTTGCCCATCAGACAGGATCGGCCGTGAGGCGATTCTGTGAAGACCGAATATGACGAAAGCCAAGGCCGCCGCCCTGGCTGAGTCAGATGAGGAAGCCGTTGAGACTTCACTCCCTGCCGATACCGATCCCCTCCCGGCTCTGCCTGAGGCAGATGCAGACCGGAGTTCTTCTCTCGAAAGCTAGCCCCGGCCTCGGCAATCAGTTCTTCGTCTCGGCGACGGTAACGCTCACCTCATAGTCTTTGGCCTCGTCACCCAAGACTGCCTTGACGTGGCCGGTGATGATCTCGTCCAGACGCTTTTGTGCTTTCTCAAGCAGGCCGCGCTTCACGGCGTCCTCGGATGCGCGCTTTTCTTCATTCGCAAGGAAACCGGTGACTTCATTGACTTCGAGGCGGTTCGCCAAGCTAAAGGTCTGGTCGTAGGTCTTGACTGACGAGGGATCGATTTTGGTCGAGATCACCTGGGCTGCCGGAACAGTGACCTTAATGGTTTTCTTACTTTCGTCCCGTTCAACTGTGATCGCGCTGATATCGGTGATGCCGGCTTTCACTTCACCCGAGTAAGTGATGAGGAATGACGCTCCTGTTCCGGGAACCTCCAGGCCAAAAATCTGCGTTCCTTGCTCAGAGTATTTGCCGACCTCAGTGAAGATATAGGACTCAGTCGCAAGCTCCGCGATATCAGAGAAAGAGTTGGTGATGGTCGTGGTGTCGGTCGTGACCTTCTTGGAGTTGAATCCCAAGAATCCCAGGTAGGGGGCCATTTTCATTCCGCCGAGGAAGACCAGGGCAATAACTACAAGAGCACCCAGCGCTCGAACTAAACCGCGAAGTTTCGCCATGACACAACCACCATTGCTTGTTGATACAGGATTGAATACTGTGCGATTTTACAGAGTTCCCCAAGGGCAAATCAAGGAAGTAGCAAGAATTATCATCACACCTCGAACCGCGAAACGGCGCCTGAAGTGCGGGGATTTACTTAATAAATACGCTCACACCTCAACGGCGGTGCTCGTGGCGATTGCTGCGAGCATTCCGTTGTCAGCTCCGCTAGCAGCTTAGGCGCATTCGCACCGCCACACCCACGGACCTAAAATCGACCATATGAGGTCAACGCACACGAACTACACGGAACTTTACCGATGAGTACTCCGACCTCACCCGTGCCCGAAACCGCGGAAGTGCCGGTGCGCCAGCCGCGGCCTCGTGACCGCAAGGGGACGATCGCGCTTGCCGTGGGCACGCTAGTGGCAGCAACTGGCTTAGTCAGCACAGCAGGATACGAGGTCTATCACGCCTCCACCCCCTCCCCCGCAGTTACTCACCACGAGAAGGCGGACGGAACAACTGTAATCATTCCTGCGGCCTCGGAGGATCCGATTCCCTTGCACGGGCGGATCGACACCGTGGATTATCAACAGGAATATCAGGGAGTGGTCTATAAGAAGCAGGCTCTGGTCTACCTTCCGGCAACATACGTACAGGGGACACCGGCCAATATCGCGTACCTAACTCACGGGTGGATGAGCAGCGCGGAGGAGATGGCGGACGAGGTCTCGCCGGCGATTGATGACCTGGAGCGCAGCGGCAGCGTCTCCCCAACAATCGTCGTTTTTGCGACGTATTACCCTGATCGCTCCTTCGTGAATGATGATTTTGAAACGGATTATCAGCTCAACCGCTTCTTTGCGACCAGCGAGATCAACACTCTTATTGACACAGTCGAATCGCGCTACTCAACCTACGCGGGCAGGGACACCACAGATGAGTCCTTAAAAGCTAGCCGCACGCACCGCGCGTTCGGCGGTTTTTCCATGGGCGGGATTACGACCTGGGATGTTTTCGCCCTGAACCCGGACTATTTCTACGGTTACATACCGATGGCCGGGGAGTCCTGGATTGGCCGCGATCATAACGCACCGCTACCCCAGATCGCTGACGAAGTGACTTTGGGCGTGCGCAGCCGCGACATGGGGCCGCAGGATTTCCGCATCATCGCCAGCGTCGGTTCAGACGACCCAGCGCTCGACGACATGAATCCGCAGCTCGGCGAGTTTTACCTCGAGTATCCGTCGCTGATGACACCCCAGAGCCTGCAGGTGTGGATCGACGAGGACGGGACACACTCCCTGGCCTCGGTTTCGCGCCAACTCAGCCACGCTCTGCCGCTTCTTTTCCCCGGGAAATAGGGCCCTTCCGCGTATCCCCTTCATTGCTGACTACGTTTTGTTTTTCCCGCGCCAGTAGTACCTTTTCTTCCACTTTTTTGAACCACGTTGCACCCACAAGTTAACAGTGTTAACCTCGATCTCGACACAAAGTTAACACTGTTAACCGATGGGAGAATAACCGTGTCACAACCACACTTGCCCACCCTAGAAGCTGAGGGAATTTACAAGAGCTACGGCACCCACAAAGTCCTGCGCGGAGTCAACCTTCGCGTCGAGCCAGGACAGATACTTGGCCTGCTCGGACGAAATGGCGCTGGAAAATCCACGCTCATCACTATTTTGTGCGGACTGAAGCAAGCAGATGCCGGCAGCATCCGCATCTGCGGAAAAGATCCCACAACGCACAACATCGGCCAGCTACTCGGATATGCACCGCAGGATCTCGGCATTTATCCAGACCTGAGCGTTATCCAAAACCTCACCGCCTTCGGAGAGTTACACGGGCTTGGCCGCCGCGAAGCTGTCGTGCGCGCCGGCGAGGTCATGGAGTTGCTTGGCCTGAGTGAAAAGCAAGGTCAACGCGCCTCGCATCTCTCGGGTGGCCAGCAGCGCAGACTCCACGCGGGAATGGCGATCATGCACAGGCCTCGACTGATCTTCATGGACGAGCCCACGGTTGGGGCGGATGTTGAAGCGCGCAGCCAGATCCTGAGCGCGGTCCGCCACCTGGCCGAAGAAGGCGCGGCCGTCGTCTACACCTCGCACTACCTCGCGGAGTTCGAGGAGCTTGGCTCCGACATCGCGATCCTGAGCGAGGGGCGAATCGTCGCCCGCGGAAGCCTTGAGGAGATCATTTCCGCCCACGGCAGCGCCGAGGTCACGCTCAC
This sequence comes from Actinomyces marseillensis, assembly GCF_900155605.1. Lineage (GTDB taxonomy): Bacteria > Actinomycetota > Actinomycetes > Actinomycetales > Actinomycetaceae > Pauljensenia > Pauljensenia marseillensis. Next base: position 1,956,152 of record NZ_LT707420.1, read on the forward strand.
CTTCGACCGCGCCGTTCCCCCACTCGAGGGCTGGAGCGCCGACGGCAACGTACTCCGCCACAGCGGGGACGAGGCCGACCCGGGCGCACGTATCGGCGAAGTTTTGGCCTCGCCAGCCTTAGCGGGAGCACGCCTTGTCGACGTGAAGATCGACCAACCGAGCCTGCACAACGCATACCTGCACATCATCGAGGAGAGTGACCATGTCGCAGCTTAAGCAACTGTGGGCAATGACCCGCTTGAATATCCGCCTCCAACTCACCGACCCGGCACCGACGCTCATCCTGACGGTGATCCCGCTTGTCTTGATTCCTTTCATGATGCCAGCGTTCAAGTCAATGCTCCTGGCCGATGGATACACGGGAGCCACCGGCGCTGAACAGGCGGTTCCCTCGATGGCGATTTTGTTTTCTTTCCTCGCCGTCCAGAACATCATTGGCTCTTTCTTCAACGAGCATTCCTGGGGAACATGGGAGCGCCTCGAGGCCTCTCCGACCTCGCGCGCGTCTATCCTGAGCGGTAAGGCTCTGGTTGCATACATCATGCAGAGCGTTCAGATTACGGTCGTTCTCGTGCTCGGCGCTGCGATTTTCGGATATCGCCCGAAAGGCTCTCTTGTTGCGCTGATGGTAGTTCTGCTGTGTTTTTCGGCGGTCTTATCGGCCCTAGGCGTCGCGATCGCCTTGTGGTCACATAGTCGCGATGCCGCTCTGTCCATGTCGAACATCGTGGGTATGCTGGCCGCCGGAGTCGGCGGAGCATTCTGCACCGTTTCTTCCTTCCCTGACTGGGCTCAGCATGCCGCACGCCTCTCCCCCGCCTACTGGGCGAACACCGCAATCAACAAGGTCAGCTTGGACGGCCTTGGATTCGCTGATATCGCTCCACAAATCGGTGCATTGTTGGGATTCTTCGCCGCGTTCGCCGCGCTTGCACTGATAAAGTTTCGGTATCACAAGGAGTAATCCACCCGAGCGGAGAGCCCATGCCTTCATCAAAGCCACGCGCGCTGTCGCGAGACATTATCTTGTCTGCTGCGCTCGAATTGGTTGATGAGGAGGGGCTCTCCGCTCTATCTCTGCGATCTTTGGGAAAACGTTTAGGCGTGTCCCAGGCGGCGTTTTATCGCCATATTCCTGATAAGGCTGCTCTACTAGAGGGAATTTCTGAGCAGGTTTGGCGCCTCACTTTCAACTCATTTTTAGCTCGCGTTGAGGGCGGGAAAGTGGACGTGCCGGGGCGCTCTGAGTCCACGGCTTCGTCCGAGGCAACGCATGCCGCGCCGGGAGCACCCCAGGCCGCCTCGGCCTCGCCGCTGCTTGCCTACATGCGCGAGTACGCGCACTGCCTGGCCGCCACGCTTCGCGCGCACCCGGGCACGGTCATGTTGCTGCTCACGCACCCGATGTCGACTCCCGAGCAGCTTTCTCAGCTGGCGCGCGTGTTTCTGGCACTAGCCCGGCGCGGTTTTACTCCGAATGCAGACATGCTCGGATTGGTCAATGCTGTATCGATCTACACGACGGCTTTCGTTGCCGCCGAGGTCGTTCCGCCCGTGGGAGGCGCCCCCGAACAGCCCGTCGATTTGCAGGCAGCGAGCGCGGCTCTCAACCCCGAGGATGCGCAGGTGCTGCGTCCACTCATCCAGGATCTCCTTGAGGATCGCTACGATTTCGTCACCCAGTTTGAGCGAGGGCTCGAGGCAATCCTGCGCGGGTGGAACTGAGAACGCCAGCGGGGGCGACTCCTGTCGCAGCGTCGCTTTAGACGGCCTGGCCGGGGGCTACTCACCCGGCGCTACTACGTGGGATTGACACTCTTAGGAGAGATCACTGCTATCTCGCATCACTGCTTTGGGTGGGATCGACACCGCTAGGTCGGATCGACACTATTAGGCGCGATTGGCACCACTTGGACGCATCGCATACCCCAAAAACCACTCATTCAAAGCTCCAACTGGTGTCAATGCCTCCAAACAGTGTCAATGAGTCTAGGGAATAGCGCAGTTCAAGTACGAAAGCTTCTGCTCAGGCCCACTAGGCTCCAGCATCGGCCACGGGGCAGATCCTACAAGTAGCGAGTCTCCTCGACTTCGCTAACAATCCGCTCAGTTCCGCCCAATGCCGACAGTTCATCGCGCAGCCTCGCAAGCCCATCGCTCAGGGAAGTTTCATCGACGAGGCGCCGCGCGGCCTCGGCAATGAGAGCGGGCTTGGGTGCGCGCACACTCAGGCCACAGCGCGTACGCTCGACGGCATCGGCGTTGAATTGGCGCTCGAAAACCCGACCGGGTACGACAACTTGTGGCACCTGGTAAGCCAGCGCGTCCATCATCGAGTTTTGCCCACCGTGATTGACCATGACGCGGGCGCGAGGGAGGAGCTCGGCAAAGTTTAAGCGAGGCGCGCGGTGCACTTTGTGGCCAGCTGCGGCGTAGACCGCTTCGGGCACACCTGCGACGTACACATCGCAGCCAAGCGCGCTCGAGATCTGCCGGCCAACTCGCACGGCAACTCCCGCGGGGACACTGCCTGAGCCGAGGTATACCACCGCGCAATCGCGATCGGTGCTGCAACTATCCACCGTCGGCACCTCGCCAAGAAAACCGCAGTAGATCGCCTGTTTCCCGGCATCTGGTTCCAGCGAGGGACAGCTGGGAATGAAGCGGCGTTTCATCCCCTCAAGGATGGTCAGCGACGAGGCCGGGGCGGGCATTCCCATCTCGCGCAGCAGGCGTCGAATTCCCGCTGATTTTTGCGGATTTGAGGCATAAGCGGCGGTCGTCGGCTGCGAGCCGCTGCCCACGCAGGGGATCCCCTCGGCGCGGGCGGCGATGACGGCGGCGAGATTGAATTCCGAGTAGACGACGTCGGGGCGCCATGTCCATATGAAATCACGCAGCTTCTCGACTACCGCGCGACTGTAGCGATAGTCCAAAGAGCCCGTTAACCACAGCACTTCTTCGAAACTATGGACGGGCTTGCGACCCATCAGCCCCAGGCGAGAAGCCAGCGGAAAGGCGTGGCGGGCAATCGCCTCAGGAAGGCCAAGGGGCGAAGGAACGGAAATTTCAAATGTCGGGGCTACCGGATCGACACAGTTGCCGTCATCTCCCCACGCGAGCGTGACCTCGTGACCGCGGCTAAGGAACGCACGTGCGACGCGCTGCGCACGCGACCAGGGTCCACCCATCTGCGAGCGGGCCAACATGGGGACGACAAGGATTTTCACGGTTTAAGGGTACGCCCGGAAGCATGGTCTTTTAGCCCCAGAGGGCTAGCCGCCCTCGTAGCGCTACAGTTCCAGCCTCATGTACACGAGCTCTTGGTAGCCCGCAGACGTGGAATGGTAGCCCCGGGGGTTGCGCCCGTATTCCTCGAAGCCCGCGCGACGGTAAAGAGACACCGCCCGTTCGTTATCCGCCACCACTTCGAGTTCAAGCTGGGTGTAGCCCGCCTGCCGAGCACAGTCAATGCTCGCATCCATTAGCACCCGGCCGATCCCCATCCCCCAGTACTCCTTGNAGCAGCTTTCTCAGCTGGCGCGCGTGTTTCTGGCACTAGCCCGGCGCGGTTTTACTCCGAATGCAGACATGCTCGGATTGGTCAATGCTGTATCGATCTACACGACGGCTTTCGTTGCCGCCGAGGTCGTTCCGCCCGTGGGAGGCGCCCCCGAACAGCCCGTCGATTTGCAGGCAGCGAGCGCGGCTCTCAACCCCGAGGATGCGCAGGTGCTGCGTCCACTCATCCAGGATCTCCTTGAGGATCGCTACGATTTCGTCACCCAGTTTGAGCGAGGGCTCGAGGCAATCCTGCGCGGGTGGAACTGAGAACGCCAGCGGGGGCGACTCCTGTCGCAGCGTCGCTTTAGACGGCCTGGCCGGGGGCTACTCACCCGGCGCTACTACGTGGGATTGACACTCTTAGGAGAGATCACTGCTATCTCGCATCACTGCTTTGGGTGGGATCGACACCGCTAGGTCGGATCGACACTATTAGGCGCGATTGGCACCACTTGGACGCATCGCATACCCCAAAAACCACTCATTCAAAGCTCCAACTGGTGTCAATGCCTCCAAACAGTGTCAATGAGTCTAGGGAATAGCGCAGTTCAAGTACGAAAGCTTCTGCTCAGGCCCACTAGGCTCCAGCATCGGCCACGGGGCAGATCCTACAAGTAGCGAGTCTCCTCGACTTCGCTAACAATCCGCTCAGTTCCGCCCAATGCCGACAGTTCATCGCGCAGCCTCGCAAGCCCATCGCTCAGGGAAGTTTCATCGACGAGGCGCCGCGCGGCCTCGGCAATGAGAGCGGGCTTGGGTGCGCGCACACTCAGGCCACAGCGCGTACGCTCGACGGCATCGGCGTTGAATTGGCGCTCGAAAACCCGACCGGGTACGACAACTTGTGGCACCTGGTAAGCCAGCGCGTCCATCATCGAGTTTTGCCCACCGTGATTGACCATGACGCGGGCGCGAGGGAGGAGCTCGGCAAAGTTTAAGCGAGGCGCGCGGTGCACTTTGTGGCCAGCTGCGGCGTAGACCGCTTCGGGCACACCTGCGACGTACACATCGCAGCCAAGCGCGCTCGAGATCTGCCGGCCAACTCGCACGGCAACTCCCGCGGGGACACTGCCTGAGCCGAGGTATACCACCGCGCAATCGCGATCGGTGCTGCAACTATCCACCGTCGGCACCTCGCCAAGAAAACCGCAGTAGATCGCCTGTTTCCCGGCATCTGGTTCCAGCGAGGGACAGCTGGGAATGAAGCGGCGTTTCATCCCCTCAAGGATGGTCAGCGACGAGGCCGGGGCGGGCATTCCCATCTCGCGCAGCAGGCGTCGAATTCCCGCTGATTTTTGCGGATTTGAGGCATAAGCGGCGGTCGTCGGCTGCGAGCCGCTGCCCACGCAGGGGATCCCCTCGGCGCGGGCGGCGATGACGGCGGCGAGATTGAATTCCGAGTAGACGACGTCGGGGCGCCATGTCCATATGAAATCACGCAGCTTCTCGACTACCGCGCGACTGTAGCGATAGTCCAAAGAGCCCGTTAACCACAGCACTTCTTCGAAACTATGGACGGGCTTGCGACCCATCAGCCCCAGGCGAGAAGCCAGCGGAAAGGCGTGGCGGGCAATCGCCTCAGGAAGGCCAAGGGGCGAAGGAACGGAAATTTCAAATGTCGGGGCTACCGGATCGACACAGTTGCCGTCATCTCCCCACGCGAGCGTGACCTCGTGACCGCGGCTAAGGAACGCACGTGCGACGCGCTGCGCACGCGACCAGGGTCCACCCATCTGCGAGCGGGCCAACATGGGGACGACAAGGATTTTCACGGTTTAAGGGTACGCCCGGAAGCATGGTCTTTTAGCCCCAGAGGGCTAGCCGCCCTCGTAGCGCTACAGTTCCAGCCTCATGTACACGAGCTCTTGGTAGCCCGCAGACGTGGAATGGTAGCCCCGGGGGTTGCGCCCGTATTCCTCGAAGCCCGCGCGACGGTAAAGAGACACCGCCCGTTCGTTATCCGCCACCACTTCGAGTTCAAGCTGGGTGTAGCCCGCCTGCCGAGCACAGTCAATGCTCGCATCCATTAGCACCCGGCCGATCCCCATCCCCCAGTACTCCTTGAGGATGCTGATCCCAAAACGTGCCCGGTGCGCAACCTTGCGCCGACTGCGCACAGCTGAAACTCCTGCGCTTCCAACGATGCGCCCATCGATGATTGCGACGAGCTCAACCTCATTGCTACTACGTTCCGTTTCCTCCAGGGAGCGAGCTTCTTGTTCATCGTCGACGCTCTGCTCGTCCGGGTAGGACAGCAGGTAGTCGGTCTCCGCATGCGTGCGTTGCGTCGTCTCACGCAGCGCGCGGGCGTCCGAGGCGACAGCGTTCCTCACGAGGAGTTCCACTCCGTCCTTCAAGACCACCGTCTTGGCGTACCTCATTGTCGGTCCCCCTATCCCCTAGATATCAGCCAAATTATCGTCAACCTGGACAATCCACAAACCCGCCCGGGGACTCCCCTGGCGTTCGAGCAGGCCTTCATCTTTCAGCTGCGCAACCAAGCGTTCAGCACTTCGCTTCGAACTTCCGAGGTGTTCCGCGAGTTGAGCAACGGTTGACCGCGAATTGTCACGGAGGAATGCAAGAGCGAGGGCGCGATTCATATCCTCCGCGCCCGCAGGCTTCGCATACGGAAGAATCGATTCGCGGATCGCCTCGAGCATGAACTCCACGAAACTCTCGCAGGAACCGAGCGCACCTGAGCGCGCCAAGGCCTCGTAATAGTCTGCTTGCCGCCGCCTGATTGCGGATTCAACGGGCAGCCAGGCAAGAACCGGACGCCATCGAGAGAGGAGCAAGGTCTGCCAGAGCCTCCCAGTCCGCCCATTCCCATCAGAGAAGGGATGACAAAACTCGAACTCGAAATGGAAAACGCACGATGACAAAAGCGGGTGCATGTGCGTTGTGCGCAGCCACTCGAAGAGGCCGCCCATGACCTCGGGGACGTAGGTAGCAGAAGTGCCGGCATGGATCAGGGCATCCCCATTGAAAACGCCGACATTGCCGGAGCGAAAGCCACCGGCGTCAGGGACGAGGCCATCCATCATCACGCGGTGGACCCGCAGCAATTCCTCCACCGAATAGGGGTCAAGGCTGGGAATGAGGTCGTAGGCTGCGCGCGCATTTTCTACTTCGAGGATGTCACGCCGGTCGCCGAGCACTCGTTTTCCATCGATAATCGCGCTCACCGCATGTTTATCGAGCTTGTTCCCTTCGATAACAAGCGAGGAATAGATCGTCTGAATCCGCAGCTCCCTACGCAGCGTGGGACTGGTCGACAGAGAAGCTTGAGGCGAGAGGGCACCAACGAGTTCCGCGATCTCCATACAAAGCGCGTCGATTGCATCGCTGCGCTTAAACGATGGTTCGTAAGCCATAAGCCCTCCTATTACCGCCAAATTATACCGCCACTGGCGGTAATCGGGCGGCGCTTAAGGACAATCGCACCGGGTTCATGTGCATGCTGCTGAAACAGCGTGAACCGGTCACCGCTACGGAACTACACTGTTGTCAACCCTCGTCTTTTGGGAAAGGAATGCTGATGTGGCCCAGCCGGATGCTTGAGTTGTTAACCCCGCTGATTGCGGGACTGTGCGAGGAGCGCGGTATCGACGTGCCCGCGCCAACGAGTGTCGATGAGATGTGGGAGCAATTCCGCGCGCTGGTCAACACGCGCCCGCCCATGCCCGCCTCGCCGCAGTGGCTGGCTTTGCAGGATCAGTTGCTCAGTGAGTTGATTGCCGGGGATGGCGTTGTTTCCATTGACGAGGCCGAGGTCGCGCCCCTGCACCCGAACATTCGCCTGTGGCGCGGTGACATTACGAGGCTCGCGGCGGATGCGATTGTGAACGCGGCAAACTCACGGATGCTGGGGTGTTGGGAGCCTGGGCATGCATGTATTGATAACGCAATTCATACGTTTGCGGGCGTCCAGTTGCGCTTGGAGTGTGCGCAGCTCATGGAGGAGCAGGGCCACGAGGAGCCGACGGGAAGGGCGAAGATTACGGGGGCGTATAACTTGCCTTCGCAGCGCGTGATTCACACGGTCGGGCCGGCTGTGCCCGCCGGCGAGGACGCTGACATGCATCGTTTCGAGCTGATGAGCTCGTACCTGAATTGCCTGGATTTAGCGCAGGAGAGCGGTATGGGCTCGCTTGCCTTCTGTTGTATTTCGACGGGAGTATTTGGCTACCCGAAGCAGGACGCTGCCGAGGTCGCGGTGGACGTGGTCAATCAGTGGCTGACTGCGACCCAGTCCCCCATGGTCGTTGTGTTTGATGTGTTTTCTGATGAGGACGAGGCGATTTATCGCGGGCTGCTGGGGTTCTAGGGTTGTGGGGCTGTAGACGCTTCTGAGCTATACGGTTTCCGCCGTTGCAGGCACTTCGAAGGGCGGGTAAGCGTGGATAAGAAGGCTGTTCAGATTCTGAATCGTTTGATGGACGATCAGAAGAAGCACTCGGTGAGTGCGGAGGAGCTTGCTTATGCCCGGAAGATGGGCGTGGTTGTTGAGGATCGCCCGATTACTCTCGATCAGGCGCTTGATGTCCTGACGCACTGTTTCGATGCTGTGTCTCTAGAGGATGTGGCGCAGGCGTTTTTATATAGCTTGTCCTCGCGCGATGTGGATTACCGCTATATTTTGGCATCCTATGTGTATGCCCGCAGTTGGTTTTCTTTTGATCGAGGCCGGACTCAGGAGCTTCCAGAGAAGCTGACGGGCACCTTCTTTAACTGGGTGAAGCACAAGGGCGGCGGTATTTGGGGGACTATCGGGAAGCCGATCTTCTACTTAGAGCAGTTCGCGTCAATGGAGCGGCGGGTTGCGAGCGATGCCGATGTGGAGATTGTGCGGTCGATCTTGGAGCTGGCTGATTCCATAGACGACGAGGCCAGTGGCACTGCCTTGGCGACCGCTATCCGCACCGCGAAGTTGCTTCCTTGCAAGCAGACCGAGGCCGTTGGAATCGTTGAGACTCTGGGAATCTGCGGGATTCTCGAGGCGCCAGGGCACCCCGGTTTTCTGCATTCATTCACTCCCCCACTGGAGCGCGATACCGGTGATCTCAGGCAGAGCCTGTCGTATCCCTTGAACTGGTGGCACGGGAGTGACGGCGTGAATTGGGAGAACACGGCGGAAGTGTTTGGGGCTAATTTCAGACAATTCTGAGAATTTGACTCCCAAGTCGTCACGAGGTGCGGCGAGCTGAGTGTAGACTGATAGCCGGCTTGTTTTTAGCACAGCGTTTTCGAGGCGGAGAGCACGGTGCTGGTTCAGGGAGATCATGCTTAAAAGATCTTTTCCCCACTGTCGGAACACAAGCCGACCAATTCCAAAAACCAACAAGCCATATCTTTACTTCACGTTGATGTCAATTCACGTATAGGTACCCCGGTCTTCGAATAGTGACTATTGCAAGCATCTGTTATACGAACATCATTCATTAACACACGGAAGGAACAGACAATGGACAGCATTCCAGTTACTCCAGAGCTATCTACGCGTAGTTTTATCGAACAAATCGAGGAAGAAATTCCCTCTCTCATTAAACTCCAAAGAGAAGGAACATATTGGGATTTCAAACAAGAATGGCACAGTAACCGCTCAGAACTAAAGGCCGACATTATTTGTCTTGCAAACAATATTGAGAGCTCTACCTCATATTTAATCTTCGGAATTTCCGACAAGGATTTTTCACCAGTTGATATTTCCGATGACAAACATCGAAAAACACAATCCGACATTATCGATATGCTTAAAAACATGCAATGGAAGGGTGGCCAACCCCCTTTTATACTTATGCATTCAATGTCATATGAGAACTCGTTGCTGGATATCCTTGCAATCAAAAGCCGTCCCGAAGACATGCCGTATATGCTTTCTAAAAAAGATGGAGATATTTACGCAAACATTATCTTAAACCGCCAAGGAGACCGAAATTCCCCTCAAGAACAAGGTGCGAGCTGGCGCGAAATTGAAGCGATCTGGAGACACCACTTCTCACTAGGGCTATCGCCACTCAAACAAGTCCAAATCATGTTGAGAGATAAAGAGAACTGGACATTTCTTGAGCCAGATGAAGACGATGAATTCACAGAGAAGAAATACTACGACTTCGCACCAGAATACACCGTCAGCTTCCGGAAATCCCGCGATAAACTTTATTGGGAATATTATCTCCCTCTACAGGATAGCGATGAACGAATTTGGTACGACATTGAAGTTTTTTACCATCAGACCAAACTCTTTACAACTGCCGGCACAGATTTAAACGATGGACTATTTCTCACACCAGCACCTGAACGATCATATTTTTACTGGCACCAATGCTACACAAATAAACGTCATGATATTACATACTGTTATTTTATTGAAGAGTCTATAGCCTGGTCGCTTCATGACTTTTATTTCAATGCTGACACGCCATCGAATATAGAAGCTAAAAACAAGTTTCTATCACACTTGTTACTATTTAAGAGCGAGCACGAACGTGAAGCTTTTGAAGACTTTCTACGAAAAAATCAAGATGCTGTTACCAAGAGAATAGATGAGCAGGAGGTGCATTCACCCAAACTGCCATCAACATTCGAAGGGGACCCGAAGTATTTCTTAGACAGTTTGCGCGCTGTTCCAGTACTCAAGGAAATGCTGACTAGTTTCAGAGAGCATTAGCAGCACAGTAGCTTCAGAAGGCATCCGCTTAAAGCCAAAGAGACTCAAGTTCAAGAGGGACCGGCACAGTACTACTCCCCCACCCGCCGAGCATGAAAAGTCCACCCTTCCCCAAACGCTCGGTGCAGGAGGAAGCTGGCCCCAGCCAGCGCCAGAGCGCACCCCAAGCCTGTGTAGAAGAATGCGAAGAACCAGTTGGGGATGAGCCCAGTTAAGCGCAGCCCGAAGCCGAAAGACATCATGAAGGCCATGATCAGGTAGCCTTTGAGGTCCAAGAATCGCAGGAAGTTCAGGCGCTCGCCGTCCAGGCCTCGGATCCTCTGGGCGTTCTTCAGGACGATCTCGCCGAACATTGCGTGGAAGGCGAAGAAAGCAGCAACAGCACCGACAACAAGAGCGACGGCAACGCCAACCGCAGCACCACTCATTTCAACAGCGGCACGAGCACCGATCAGGGCAACATTCACACCCGCCAGCAGCCAAACCACTCCGGCCACGGTAATCAGGTTTTCTTTCTTTATTTTGAGCAGTGTCATCAGCAATCTTTCTTTTCAATCGGGGCCGCAGCAATGCATCCTGAAGCACGACTCTCAACCACGGCCTCGTACAAGCTGGCGTCAAGAAGGGCGAAAAGAGGCTCACAATCGGAGCCCTCCATGAGCGAGGTAAAAATAGTTCCCAGAACAAAAGGAGAGAGTTTCTCGGGACTCAGCGCACCAACCAGCCGAGAGCGTACGACCGCTGGGTCCGACTCCAACACATGTTGGAGTCCTTGTTCCATGTGAGCCAGCATCGGACCGCGAGCAGCCTCCAAGGCCTCGTGCTCACTGCGGGGAAGGCGGCGCATTTCGGCGAACCAATCGACATCCATCTGCGCCAAAGCATCACCCAAAGCACCACGCAATCTCCGCACGTAGTCCGTGAAACTTTCGCGCCCGTCAACCCGGCAGCACTCCTCGAAGAGAGCCTGGCCGAAGAAGCGCGTGAAGACTGCGGCCGTCAGGTCCGCTTTTGTTGGGAAGTACATGTAAACCGAGCCGACGGCGATTCCACAAGCGCCGGCCAGTTTTCGCACGGAGAGTGCGGAGATTCCTTCGCGCGCGGCGATCGCGTACGCCTGGTCGATGAGTTTGTCTTTATCAATGACCTGCTTGGGCACGAAAATCCTCCTCTCGCCGGTTTCACTCTATAATGAACAGTGTTCAGTATAGACATATCCCATCCATACCTGACAGGCGAGGAACGCAAAAGTGAGCACTCTCGACCACAAAGAGCGCATCATCCAAGCTGCCTACACAATCGGCGCCAGGGGCGGCCTTGCCGCGATCTCCGCCCGAGCGGTCGCCGAGGACGCGGGAGTTTCCGTCGGATACCTCTACAAAGTCTTCCCCTCAAAGAGCGACATTATGGTCGCCGCCGCGCGACGCTACTTTGAGCTCTCACTCTCGCAAGAACTGTGCCGAATCGAGAGCAATGAGTCCTTCGTGGAGTTTTGCCGCAGACTCTGGGAGCAGACGAAAGCAGTCTTCATTTCCTTCCACCGCGAGTGGCTCCGCGACCATGAAGAGCTGCCCAAACAGGACCTTTTAGCCGCGCACGAGGCCATGGGTTCCGTTCTCGCGCACGCGCGCACCCAGCTTGAGAGCGTCCTCGAGCAGGACGCGCGCATTAACTGGACACTACTCCCCCAAGGGACCACGGCCTCGACAATCGCAGAATTCACCATGCGTTCGCTACTCACCTCCCTCGAGAAGGGGGACGAAGACTGCGAGCTTTTGCTGACTTTCCTTGAGCGGGGACTCTACGAGGCGAAGTAGAAGCCTTGCGTGAACATGCGGGGATTGTTGTTCACGCACGCGTTCCTAGCATGGATTGCAGATCCATCAATCAACGGAACGGGACAAACCATGATCGCAATCGCCTCGACAGCTATCACTCTGGCACTTGTTTTCTACACGATCGGCGTCTTTGCCGAGCGCCGCGCGGGCACGCTCAAGCTCGGACACATCATCTTCTTCTACATGGGCCTGGTCTTTGACACCGCGGGAACTGCTGTCATGTCTGTAATCGCGCGAGGCAACTCGGCGAATCTTGCGCACGCCACCACCGGATTGCTCGCGATCATCCTCATGATCATCCATGCCGCGTGGGCAACCATCGCCTACGCGAAGAAGAACCCCGAAACGCTTTCACACTTCCACCGCCTGAGCATTGGTGTGTGGCTGGTGTGGCTCGTGCCCTACGTATGCGGGATACTCATGGGAATTCCGGCGCTCAAGCTCGATTCGAATGTGGCCTTCGCCAGCGCGATCGGGACGTCTGTTGTCGCTGGGCTACTGATCTTTGGGGCCGAGGCCAGGCGCCTGCGCCAATAACGCCCCAACACAAACTAGCATTAGACCCAGGTTTACAAGCGCGTTCAAGGAAGGCCGCTATAGACATGGGTCAATTCACCTCCAATATGACACTCATCGAAAATTCCCTCGGTGACGCTGATGTTGAAACGACTCACTACTGGCTCTATGCACCGGGTAAGGCCGCGTGCATGTGGGAGGACTTCTACAGCCAGGGAGTGATGGGACTTGCCTGGGGAGAAGCTGGCGACCTCTCGGCGTACGCAAGCAAAGAAGCGATCCGCCTCGCGCTGGTCGACTCAAGCAGCGGAACGACCAACCCTCGCAACGACGCCTACGCGCTCTGGCAGTTCGCCAACGACCTCAAGCCCGGCGACGTCGTTTTCGTGAAAGGAGGCCGAGGGAAGATCCTCGGGCGCGGCCTCGTTACCGGAGACTACGAATACGACGAGGCCCAGGGGCACTTCTCCAACCTCCGCAGCGTTGAGTGGACACACAAGGGCGAGTGGGCAGTTGATCGCATACTCCCAATGAAAACGCTGACTGACATCACGGATGACACAACGCTTGTCGCAGCCATTGAAACTCTTTTCGAGGTCGAGGCCGATGAGGTGCTCGACGACCAGCCTGCGATCGAATACCCCGCATATGACAAGGAAGATTTCCTCTCGGAAGTTTTCATGTCCGAACAGCAATACGACACTCTCACCGGGCTACTTCGCGCGAAGAAGAACGTCATCTTGCAAGGCGCGCCTGGGGTTGGCAAGACCTTCGCGGCGAAGAGACTCGCGTATTCGATGATGGGTGTGAAAGACGCCAAACGCGTCATGATGGTGCAATTCCACCAAAGCTATTCCTACGAGGACTTCATCGAGGGCTACCGCCCCTGCGCGGACGGTTTCGAGCTTTCCAAAGGCACGTTCTATACATTCTGCAAGCAGGCAGCTGATGACAATGAGCGCGATTATTTCTTCATCATCGACGAGATCAACCGCGGAAATCTTTCAAAGATCTTCGGTGAGCTCTTCATGCTCATCGAGAACGACAAACGCGGTGAGAAGAACAAACTCCAGCTGCTCTATTCGCGCGAGCGTTTCTGCGTGCCAAGCAATGTGTACCTAATCGGATTGATGAACACTGCGGACCGCTCGCTTGCTTTGCTCGACTACGCACTGCGTCGCCGCTTTGCATTCTTCACCCTCAACCCGGGCTTTTCTTCCACTGGTTTCACACGCTATCGCGAGGCCGTGGGCAGTGCCGCTTTCGACAATTTGGTTTCGTGCGTGGCCCGGCTGAACACCGAGATCGCGGGCGACGAGTCTCTTGGTGAAGGCTTCATGATCGGACACAGCTACTTCTGCGGATTCGTCGGAGGAACAGCCGATCACGCCACTCTTTCAGCGATCGTTGAATACGAGCTCATCCCCATGCTTGGCGAGTACTGGTTCGATGACCAGGAGAAGGTCCGCGTCTGGTCTGAGGCTCTTCGTCGCTCGATCCAATGATTCCGATTCGTAACACCTACTACATGCTCGCGTACGCCTTCCAGGTGCTACGCCAGCAGGGGTACCGCGAGATAGCAACCGAGGAATTTGCGTCCACCGCGGAGCTCTCGGCTGAGATCCTGATCCGCGGCGTACGCTCTCAACTCAAGCGAGGCCTCGGGCACTCCTATGTCGACGTTACGGAGCCACTGTCGTCTCTGCGCGGAAAAATCGAGGTTACGGAGTCCCTCAAAACACGCTCAATTCTGCGCCGGCAATTGGTGTGCAGTTACGACGAGTTTTCGCTCGACACGCAGATGAACCAGATCATCAAAGCGACGTGCACAGCCCTGTTGCGGTCAAGGATCTCGAGGCCTCGGAAGAAAGAATTGCGCAGACTACTCCCCTATTTCGCGGAGGTTTCGGATATCGAACTCGGTGCGGCCAACTGGCGTATGCGTTTTGATCGCAATAATCAGACCTATCGCATGCTGATCAATGTCTGTTGGCTGATTTACTCGGGGCTTTTGCACACCAATGAAGGCGGAGAAACTCGGCTTGCGGAGTTCCTGGACGAGCAGAATATGTGCCGCTTGTACGAGAAATTTATCTTGGAGTACTACCGCCAGGAGCATCCAGAAATTCAGGCGAGTGCGCCGCATATTGCGTGGGCGCTCGATGACGGTTTTGATGACATGCTGCCGACGATGCGATCCGATGTGACTCTGAGGCGCGGGGACACTGTGCTCATTATTGACGCGAAGTACTATGCGCATTCCACGCAGGAGCGTTTTGGTACGCGGAGCCTGCATTCGGGGAACCTCTATCAGATCTTCACGTATGTGAAGAATATGGAGGCCGCGCATAGCGGCGAGGCACACAGTGCGTCAGGAATGCTCTTGTATGCGAAGACCGATGAAGAGGTCTACCCCGATGGCGTGTACCAGATGAGCGGGAATGCGATTAGCGTAAGGACGCTCGACCTCAACAGGCCTTTTGAGGAGATCCGCGCACAACTCGACGGGATTGTGGAGGCGCACTTTTCACGGTGATATCCTCGCCAGTAGTGCAAGTTTTCACCGGAAAGAAGGCTCGCCGTGTACAAAGTCGTGCGCACCGCTTTGCCGCTCCTTTTCATCGCTGCGGTCTACAGTGGCGGGCCCTTTTATGACGTCTTCGGCTGGGGAACAGACTGGCCCACGTGGGGCACTCTCCTATTGATTACAGGGATCGCGAATATCCTCTGCGCATGCTTCGATCGAGCAGAAGGCAGCCCGCGCAGACTAGCTTTTTGGGATCTAGTCCTCAAGCTCTGCATGATCCCCTTCTACACACTGATATTCCTCTACGCCACGGGTATCGCGACGATCATGTTTGTTATCCCCGGGCTTTTTCTTGCAGCACCTTTCGTCGTGGTTCCTCTGCTTGCAATGTCCTACCTTCTGATGCTCGCGACATCCTCCTACGGTTTCGCGGCCTCGATTCGCGCGGCAAAACGCGGACTACTCCCCGGCTCCTTCGCGGCGATCCACATAGCACTGCACTTCTTCGCCGTCGCGGACTTCTTTTCCGCCGCTGTCCTCTACCTGCAGCTGCGCAGGGCGGACAAGGCACGCCAAGCCCGCGCCGAGGCCTCGGCAGGCACCCCACCCCAACACCCCTCCGACGTACAATGACCAAATGACTGAAACAAGCAGACGAGCGCAATGGTTTTCCGATAACGAACGCAACTGGGACGATCGCGCCGAGTTGCACATGGCTGGCAACTACTGCGACTACCAGCGCATGTTCGAGGACCCGACGGCAATTAGTGACGAACTGGCCCAAGATATCGAACGATTCGGCGATCTTGCTGGCAAAGAGGTCATCCACCTGCAGTGCCACGTCGGAACGGACACGATCGGGTTTGCGCGCCGCGGGGCCACGCGCGTCATTGGCCTCGATCTGTCCGAGGCCTCGCTTGCCCACGCGCGCAGCATCGCCCAGCGCGCGGGCGCTGACATCGAGTTCGTTCACGCGAACGTGTACGACGCGCGCAAAGCAGTGTCCGGAGATTTCGACTTGGTTTACACCTCGATCGGTGTCCTGTGCTGGCTGCCCGATATCGCCCAGTGGGCACGAGTCATCGCCTCCCTACTCAAGCCGGGCGGTACCTTCTTCATCCGCGATGACCACCCAATGTTCATGACAATCGGGGAGGATATTTCCGACGGGCTCAAGATCGAGCAGCCATACTTCGAGCAGGATGCTCCGATGACGTGGGATGACGATTCAAGCTACGTGGATTCTCCCGGTGCACCGCGTATTACTCACACGACGAACCACCAGTGGAATCATTCCCTTGGCCAGATCGTCACAGCTCTCATCAACGCGGGGTTGGTGATCGATGAGCTCGAGGAGACTCCGCGCGCTGCCTGGTGTCCGTGGCCCGAACTCATGGAACAAGATTCCACTGGAGCCTGGCATCTTCGTGAGCACCCCGAGCGTCTGCCGCTTCAGTTTGCGATCAGCGCACACAAAAACTGAGGGCGCGCAGAGCTGTATCCCGGAGGAGTTTCCCTACCGGGCGCACGCCCAACACCTCACCGATTCTCTTCGACAACCTCGCGGTAGCTAGCAGTATCGGTATAAACCTCGTCCTTCAGCGGGTTCAAGTGCTGAGCGCGAATCCGAGCAAACTGGTACAGAGCAAGCGCGACATTCGACGCCAAAGCCACCGCACTCACAACAAAGAACGCCGTCGGATTGTGAGTCGTGGGTATCTCCCCAAAGGTATAGAACTGAGGGCAAGCCATGGCGAACATCGCATACAACCCCAAGGTCTGCGCGCGATGCTGGAGCCACGCGCCTCGTTTCGTAAAGAAAGTCGGAACGGTACAGGCGATCAACAGAGCGAGTCCCGTGTACGTCGAGTGGTCCGACATGCAGTTGTAGGTGTACGCAAAATTCCACAGATCGTAGGCGATGATCCACATCCACAACATGTCAGGCCAGATCATGTCACGGGACTTGTCCTTTGAAACGAAGATGCCGAACCACCCGCAAATCGTCACAATATTCAAGACCCCGGCAACGGCGTTCATGATGTTCCACGGCCCAGATATCATCCACTGGTGGTCAACGACCGCACCATCCCACAGACCATAGGTGTACATCTGCACGTCACGCACCACGGCCTCGGCAATGTTGATCGCAAGGATCAAGGGCGGAAAGCACAAGGCCCAACGCTTCTCGTAAAGGTGATGCACTCCCCCATCACTACCGCGCCACGTGACGTATCGCAACGCCATGAAACCGACACACCCCGCGAGCGCAGAATAAGTTTTCGCCCAGTTAAACCAGTTCCCAGTCCCATAGCTGTTACCGGGAGCGGCGGTATAGGGCCAGACGAAAACCGTCAGTACGATGGGTGCGACGATGAAGAGCGCGACGCCGCCCCACGCGCTCGTGCGCCCCAATTCATTGAAGGCCATGAGGGCGAAAACAACGAAAAGCCAGATTGCCCAAACTTTCAGATCACTTGCTTGGTACAAGATACCCATGGAATCCTCCTTGATTCCCGAGGCCGCCGCTCACTTGGGCGCGACCATTGTGCACACGCGGCCCTTTTCATCCCACGCGGCCTCGTAACCAAATTCTTCAAGGTTCGCCAGAGCCGCTTCGCGTGCGTCTTCAGGAACGTCAATGTTCTCGAGGTAGACGCTACGGAAGCGCGGGCTGTCGATGTAAAGCTCGCCCTTGAAGGGGTTACGTTTCTTCGCGATGATCGTGTAGGCCTGATAGGCGAAGACACCAATGTTGAATAGGAGCGCAATGACTGAAATCGTCATATGTGCTTCAGGACGGTTCGTTGAATGCACGATGAAGCTCGGGTGCAAGAAGAACCAGGGGGCAGTCATTGTGACAATCATGTTGACTGCAAGAGTACGGACGCGGTGTTGGGCGTAGGCGCCGCGTTTGATGAAGAACGCGGGGATCGTGCACGCCGCAAGAAGAACAAGGCCACAGTACATTGAGCGGTCAGAAACACTGTTGTAAGTGTAGGCAAAGTTCCACAGGTCATAACCGATGATCCAAAACCACAGTTGGTCGGGCCAGATGAAGTCTTTCTTCTTGCCGCGGCTCACGATGATTCCGAAGAAGCCACAGATACAGACTGCNTGTCCGGAGATTTCGACTTGGTTTACACCTCGATCGGTGTCCTGTGCTGGCTGCCCGATATCGCCCAGTGGGCACGAGTCATCGCCTCCCTACTCAAGCCGGGCGGTACCTTCTTCATCCGCGATGACCACCCAATGTTCATGACAATCGGGGAGGATATTTCCGACGGGCTCAAGATCGAGCAGCCATACTTCGAGCAGGATGCTCCGATGACGTGGGATGACGATTCAAGCTACGTGGATTCTCCCGGTGCACCGCGTATTACTCACACGACGAACCACCAGTGGAATCATTCCCTTGGCCAGATCGTCACAGCTCTCATCAACGCGGGGTTGGTGATCGATGAGCTCGAGGAGACTCCGCGCGCTGCCTGGTGTCCGTGGCCCGAACTCATGGAACAAGATTCCACTGGAGCCTGGCATCTTCGTGAGCACCCCGAGCGTCTGCCGCTTCAGTTTGCGATCAGCGCACACAAAAACTGAGGGCGCGCAGAGCTGTATCCCGGAGGAGTTTCCCTACCGGGCGCACGCCCAACACCTCACCGATTCTCTTCGACAACCTCGCGGTAGCTAGCAGTATCGGTATAAACCTCGTCCTTCAGCGGGTTCAAGTGCTGAGCGCGAATCCGAGCAAACTGGTACAGAGCAAGCGCGACATTCGACGCCAAAGCCACCGCACTCACAACAAAGAACGCCGTCGGATTGTGAGTCGTGGGTATCTCCCCAAAGGTATAGAACTGAGGGCAAGCCATGGCGAACATCGCATACAACCCCAAGGTCTGCGCGCGATGCTGGAGCCACGCGCCTCGTTTCGTAAAGAAAGTCGGAACGGTACAGGCGATCAACAGAGCGAGTCCCGTGTACGTCGAGTGGTCCGACATGCAGTTGTAGGTGTACGCAAAATTCCACAGATCGTAGGCGATGATCCACATCCACAACATGTCAGGCCAGATCATGTCACGGGACTTGTCCTTTGAAACGAAGATGCCGAACCACCCGCAAATCGTCACAATATTCAAGACCCCGGCAACGGCGTTCATGATGTTCCACGGCCCAGATATCATCCACTGGTGGTCAACGACCGCACCATCCCACAGACCATAGGTGTACATCTGCACGTCACGCACCACGGCCTCGGCAATGTTGATCGCAAGGATCAAGGGCGGAAAGCACAAGGCCCAACGCTTCTCGTAAAGGTGATGCACTCCCCCATCACTACCGCGCCACGTGACGTATCGCAACGCCATGAAACCGACACACCCCGCGAGCGCAGAATAAGTTTTCGCCCAGTTAAACCAGTTCCCAGTCCCATAGCTGTTACCGGGAGCGGCGGTATAGGGCCAGACGAAAACCGTCAGTACGATGGGTGCGACGATGAAGAGCGCGACGCCGCCCCACGCGCTCGTGCGCCCCAATTCATTGAAGGCCATGAGGGCGAAAACAACGAAAAGCCAGATTGCCCAAACTTTCAGATCACTTGCTTGGTACAAGATACCCATGGAATCCTCCTTGATTCCCGAGGCCGCCGCTCACTTGGGCGCGACCATTGTGCACACGCGGCCCTTTTCATCCCACGCGGCCTCGTAACCAAATTCTTCAAGGTTCGCCAGAGCCGCTTCGCGTGCGTCTTCAGGAACGTCAATGTTCTCGAGGTAGACGCTACGGAAGCGCGGGCTGTCGATGTAAAGCTCGCCCTTGAAGGGGTTACGTTTCTTCGCGATGATCGTGTAGGCCTGATAGGCGAAGACACCAATGTTGAATAGGAGCGCAATGACTGAAATCGTCATATGTGCTTCAGGACGGTTCGTTGAATGCACGATGAAGCTCGGGTGCAAGAAGAACCAGGGGGCAGTCATTGTGACAATCATGTTGACTGCAAGAGTACGGACGCGGTGTTGGGCGTAGGCGCCGCGTTTGATGAAGAACGCGGGGATCGTGCACGCCGCAAGAAGAACAAGGCCACAGTACATTGAGCGGTCAGAAACACTGTTGTAAGTGTAGGCAAAGTTCCACAGGTCATAACCGATGATCCAAAACCACAGTTGGTCGGGCCAGATGAAGTCTTTCTTCTTGCCGCGGCTCACGATGATTCCGAAGAAGCCACAGATACAGACTGCGTTGAGAATACCGGCGACGCCGTTGATAACGTTCCACGGGCCGCCGACAACCATGTAACCGTCAACGACTCCGTTGACACCGGTCAATTGGAAGTCGCGTACGCAGGCTTCGAGGATGTTAATGGCGAAGACGACGGGAGGGATACAAACAATGTACTTCTTTTGGAAGGCCGGGAAATAGACAATGAGCCACCCCAGGATCGCTCCTGCGAGGCAAGAGTAGGTCTTAACCCATTGGAACCATGTGCCCGCACCGGTTCCAGCAACTGCAGTGTGAGTCCAGACGAAGATCGTCAAGATGATGGGCAGGGCGATGAACATCGCGCCGCCGACCCATTTGTTGAGGCGCGATAACTCATTCATGCCGATGAGAAATACGAGGTAGAGCAGGACGCTCACCCACGCTGTTGCTGAAAGCGGCTCGTAAAAGAACACGACGAATCCTCTCTGCATGTTTTCGTGAACACATCGAGGGAAGGTGCACGATATGCGATGACGCCTTCGTCGACATGTTTCGTGCTTTGAGGGAAATTTTAGCAAGGAAAACAGACTTAAGTGTGAGCTTTGACACTCACCCACCCATATGTGCCGACACGGCGCCTTTCTTTAGGGTTCCTCGCACCATGATGCAGTGTCCGAAGAACATCTGATCATCGTCGAAATAGGCGGTGAATGAGCCACCTGCGCTCATCGATATGCTGCTGAGCGCGATTCGCTGAGCAAAACTCTCTTCTGTAATTTCTGAAGCCTCGTCGTCCCCAGATTCCTGCCAATCGCGAGCGCTCGTGGTCAACGAACGCGCCGCACAGGCACGCATGTCGCGGTCCCATTGTTCTTGGCTTGCGAGCAGGCTCTTCATCGCTTTTCTTGCTTTCGTCCAGCTCGCCTTTTGAGCCGGGTTAACCTCCAGTGAAATGTCGATTGGCGCGCCGCGCCACTGAGTTTTCCCCTCAAAGACCCCCAGGGTTTTATCCAGGGTTAACTCCCCCAAGACTTCATCATTCAAGATGATTGGCCTGCAATATTCAGCCAGAATCTCTTCCAGCTCTGGACACGGCGGGTTCTCTTCACAAACCTCGACAACTCGAAACTGATTCTGCGAGGAAGCAGTAACAATCTCAGGTACTTCTTCGGGAATCTTCTTGCGTACCTTCACGCGATAAATCGTCCGCTCTTTAAAGCGAGAAAATATATCTCCCGCATCATGGTCCTCATCAGTGGCGGGATAGACTAAGCGCCCTTCATTTGGGAACAAAGTATCGGTCTCGCACTCCACGTGCGCGAGAAAATCAACGGAGACTTCCCAAAATCCGTTCCTCTTATTGGCTCCTTGTCCCTCAGCAAGGACAACAAGAATCTCGCGTTCATCATCCTCAAAAGTACGCTCCCATTCCGCTTGTGTCATGCGGTTTTTCGCACGCATGTACTCAAGTAAATTCATGAGGGTTCCTCCTTGAACGGCCAAGCGGGTACATTACAACGAACGCTACTCTACTCAAGGATCCGCGAGCTCAACACGCGCTTTGATCTACACACAGATCTGTTGGTTCATTGTGGTACTTGGCGGTCAATTGTAGATTCTCTGACAACGAAGCACCCCGTTCCGAGCGCTAACTATTTGCCTCGCCCATGGCATCTCCCGTACTTCATTCCGCTTCCGCATGGACAGGGTTGATTCCTCGCGATTCTTCCATACTGTTCTACATACTTGGCGACTCGAAAATCACCCATTCGCTCGCCGCGCTTTCTCAGTTCGTCAAAACGAGATGAAGGGATCTGAGAAAGGGTGATTGTTCGCATATCAACCGTTTGGAGGGCTAGGCTCGTATCGAATCTAAACGACAACAACATGCGTTCGTCTTCTTTGTTCGCAAGAAGGATGGTTGCAACATAGTCGAACATTTCTTGATCAGACATGACGTCAGACAATTCATCTTGAAACACGAAACACGTCAGACGAAGTGAATTCCCGGTGCCTGAGAACGAAAGAACGACCTGTCTGCCAGTTGCGGCTTGTCTCTCCAGGGACATTTCAATGCCGTCAGATAGTTGCTCACGTGCTTCGCTGGAGAAATCAAGCAGGTACGAGGAAACGTGAACAGCTCGAGGATTGCCAGAGCTGAGCAACACGTCAATTATTTCACGAAAGCGCTTAGGCATACTTTGCCGAGGCTTCTGAAGCTGGGGCGAAGGAGTGCCAAGCCGCTCGAAATATTCGTCCAATTCCTCTCTGTAACCTGACACATAAATGGTCTTATCTTTCGCGATGCTGTCGACTTCTAGGGAATAGCAATTATGCGCAATGTACATGCCAAGGTGGTCGAGTTCGTCTTTAAGGATGAGCCTCTCATTGAGGGCCGCAATTTCTCTCTGTTTGAGGAAGTGGAGGAATTCTAGCGGATTATCGAAGTATTCCCTATAAGTCATGAGGTCGTCGATTGCTATGCAAGACACGCCTTCTTCAAGGTCTAAAAAACCAAGTTTCTCTGCACAAGCCGCATAAGTGTTAATGTTGTCTACCGTTACGGAGAGGCAGAAGATGCTCTTGATGTCCGAGATATCAAGTATTTGCTTCGGCTGCATGTGCTCGTCGTAGAGGACCAAGTTAGTGTTGGAACGGCGAATATAATCTCTCATCTGAGCACATTGACTATTCGCTTTTCCTATCAGCTCTTTATAGCGATTGACGTGCGAAGCATAACCTGACACCGGCGGAGCATCAGTAAAGCTGCCAGCTTTAACTTCGATCACCAACAACGCATCTCTATACCTAATCAGAAGGTCGTTTTCACTTCGATGCTTCTTGCTTCCGTAATAGTTATCCCTATGTGTGGAGCACCCTGGAAGCATCTCCTTGAAAACCGATTCGACCATTCTTTCACTAGCCTCTTTTTGCCTTTGCTGCCATCGCTCCGAATAGTCGAAATCGGTACGCAGAATTAATTTCTGGATTGCCCTATAGAAATTATCGGTAAGCGCGTAGTAGTCGAAGCAGTAGCTGTCTCCGCCTATCTTGATGAATGGCCGATCTACGATCGGGAGCGTAACTATCGGCCAATACTGCATTTCTCCTTCTTCGAAGAAACAAGCCTCACCCGGAGCAAACGACAGGGCATCGACAAAAGCCTCGGGCCAACCAGTAATCCTAGTGACATTGAAAAGGCTCACGGAGAACGCGTCTTCAACTGCTTTCACATCCTCGTCAGGAATACTCGAAATATCGGAGTCGTCAGCAAATCTTGCCTTGTCACAAAGCTTCCTTAAAGCATCCAGGACTTCAAGTCGGCCGTTTAACAACGCTATTTCAATTTTTTCATATCCAGCGACCACTTCATTTGCCGTCACACCGAACAGTTTTTGAAATTCATCATCGTGAGCGAGCACAAGTGGCCGAAGATAATCAATCTGAAGGAAGCGATATCTATTCCCTCTAACCATATGCATTAATTGAGCTTCGAAGGCCAGCTGACTTGTTTCATTGCCATCTCCGAGCTCCCAGTACCGGTACGACAAGTATTCTAGCGACTTAAAAAACAGTATTTTTTGGTCATAAACATACCTATGCGCCAGTCGGTCAATATCTTCATCAGAGACATGGGCACAGATTGTGTTATCCGTTGCAGCGATGAGACTTTGCAGGTATTCGACGGGGCGGGACGGCACATCATCTTGCCTGTAGAAGAGGACATCCCCTTCAGGGATAGGATTACTGAAAGTCGTGATATAGCTAACGGCCATTAGCAATATCTCTTGTCGATCAATTTGAATGTATCTTCGAATAGATTCGATGCACTCGTTAATTTCTTCAGCCAGCTGTTTCATTCCGGCCGACGCTTCATTCTTAATTTCATTGCCATTCACATTTGCCCCTTGGAACACAACGCGCCGCACCATAACCCAGACGAACGCTAAGTCAAACACCCTGCCATTTCAGTTCTTCTACTACCTGCCGTAGGTCTTAACTGCCAATATTGGTCAACTCTTCAAGAACGGCCTTTGCTGTCTCGCAGCACTCTTGAAACGAAATTCCTTTTGCGAACGGATTCTTCCTCACATACTTCACCCACTGCGCTTGCATGACTGCGTCGCCGGCAACATCGTCGAGCACTTCTGCCCAGCGTTCTATGGCGGCTTGACTATTCCTTTTCTCGCACGTCAAAGCCAAGGCGTTTCTCAACATTCCCATATCGATATCACTTCTTTTGACTCCCAGCAGGACATGGATGTCATAGAAGTCTCGCGGGCGAGTGTTGGCAACACCGCGGGATACCACGGTCTCAAGTTTCTCCGCAAGCACCGTCTCAATCGGGTAGGCCATCAGACTGATATCACCCTCATCGAAGAGGAGCGGGTAGCTATATTCCACCGCGTCCGGCGTAATCCGATCACCAGTGGTAACGTCCACTGTCAGTGGGACGACCATAGACGCGTAGATCCCCTTCAGGTGCACACGAATACCCGTGTACTCATCGGTCTCTCGAATGTCCTCTGTCCTGTCAAACTCGAACTTCCAGTCATCGTCTGCTTGCACCGCTGCAATGTCACGGAATGCTCTTTCTGCGGATTCGTGAGTAAGGGCGAACCCTCTCACCGTCGTATCCAGGTCCATTGTGGTCCTTGACCTGACGCCGACAAGAGAGGAGATGAGCATACCTCCCTTGATGATGACGTTATTCCTCCACTTCGATCTCGAGAGGCGCTCGAGCAACCTCTCGAGGAGGTAGCTCTGCATGAGCGCTTGCGCAGGGATACCCGCCTCCTTGGCCATGCTATTCACGCGCGCCTTAAGCTGCATTGTGTTCTTTGTCCTCACAGCAGCACCTCCAGGTAGTTCCGGATCTTCCTCTCGACGCCGAGCTTGCGCGCATACTCGATGAGCTTCGCTACATCTCTCTTTGAGCTTCTGACATAGGCCTGCATCGCCGGGGCAACTACCTGTGAGTCGACCATACGCTGTCCCCTAACCAGGTCACAAAGTGTTCTCTCCAGGTCGTATGCCCTGACGGCGTTGCCGTGCTGGGTAGTCAGTTCTACCACCCCAAGCTCGAGCACCTCATCGGCGCAGGAACGACAGAGTATCCCCGATTCTCTAGCGGGTGTGGCATTGTAGGTTCTGGGGAAGGTCATGGTGAGGGAAAAGGGCGCACGGTCGGTCATACCATGCAGAAAGAGCGCCGTGTCATCGGAGAATACGCCGCGCGAGAATCGGTACTGGGCAACGAAGTATGGGTCCTCCCATGTCTCCGGAAGAGCGTAGAGGCCGCGTCCAACTTGAACAAGCTCTCCCTTATCAACGGCCTCGGTGAGCTTCCTTCTGGGAATGCCAGCTGCCGTGGCCTGCGATGCAGACACGTAGCCGTTCTGCCCTTTCGCAATCTCAATTAAGGTCATAATCGCCTCTTTTTAGCTCGTACATCCATGCTGAATATTACTGCATATTAAGCATGGATGTATGTTTTTGGACGATTGAACCATAGACTTACACAAAAGAGTTTGCACAAGAGAATTGGACCCGGGAGTACTCACCAGAGTGCTCCCGGGCCCACGCGTTTAAGCCAACGTCGAAGATTAATTACTCCCACTCAATGGTTGCCGGCGGCTTGGACGTCACGTCCAAAACCACGCGGTTAACCTCGGCAACAGAGTTCGTGATGCGCGTAGAAATGCGCGCCAGAACGTCGTAGGGCAGGCGCGTCCAATCGGCCGTCATCGCGTCCTCAGAGGACACGGGACGCAGCACGATCGGGTGGCCGTAGGTACGGCCGTCACCCTGAACGCCAACGGAGCGAACATCAGCCAGCAGGACAACCGGGCACTGCCAGATCTCCTGATCCAAGCCAGCAGCGGTGAGTTCCTCGCGAGCGATCAGGTCCGCAGCGCGCAGGATATCCAGGCGCTCACGCGTCACCTCGCCGATGATGCGAATACCCAAGCCGGGGCCCGGGAAGGGCTGGCGGTTCACCAGGTAATCGGGCAAGCCCAGCTCGCGGCCAACCGCACGAACCTCGTCCTTGAAGAGGGTACGCAGGGGCTCGACCAGCTCGAAGGTCATGTCCTCGGGCAGACCACCCACATTGTGGTGGCTCTTGATGTTCGCAGCACCCTCGCCGCCGCCGGACTCGACGACGTCGGGGTACAAGGTGCCCTGGACCAAGAACTTCACTTCGCCACCGGCGGCGCCGACCTCTTCGATGACCTGCTTCTGGGCGGCCTCGAAAGAGCGAATGAATTCACGACCAATGATCTTGCGCTTCGCCTCGGGCTCAGTGACGCCCGCCAGAGCAGACAAGAAACGCTCGGACTCGTCACACGTGATGACGCGGATACCCATGCCTCGCGCGTAGTCGTTCTCCACCTGCTCACGCTCACCCGCACGCAGCAGGCCGTGGTCGATGAAGAAGCAGGTCAGCTGATCGCCAACAGCCTTGTGAACCAGCGCCGCGGCCACGGAAGAGTCCACGCCGCCGGATAGCGCGCAAATCACCTGCGCGTCACCGATCTGTTCGCGGATCTTCGCGACCTGCTCGTCAACGATCGAACCAGGCGTCCACGTGGGTTCAATTCCCGCGCCCTTGTAGAGGAAGTTCTTCAAAGCGTCTTGGCCGAACTGTGAGTGGCCAACCTCGGGGTGCCACTGCAGGCCGTAGAGGCGGCGCTCACTGGATTCGAAAGCTGCGACCGGTGTTTCGGAGGTCGATGCGGTGACGGTGAAGCCTTCGGGCGCGCCTTGGACGGCATCGCCGTGGCTCATCCACACGATCTGGTCGTCGGGGGTGCCGTCGAACAGGCAGGAATCACCGGAGACAGAAGCCTCGGTGTGTCCGTATTCGCGGGTTCCTGTGCGTCCCACGGTTCCGCCCAGAGCATGGGCCATGGTCTGGAATCCGTAGCAGATCCCCAGGACGGGCACTCCGGCTTCGAAGATCGAAGGATCAATCGACGGAGCACCCTCTTCATACACGGACGAGGGACCACCAGACAAGATGATTGCCGCGGGTTCTTTCGCAAGCATTTCGGCGACCGGCATGGTGTGCGGGACGATTTCCGAATAGACGCTTGCTTCGCGCACGCGACGAGCAATGAGCTGGGCGTACTGCGCACCAAAATCGACAACAAGAACGGGATGAAGATCAGCTGAAGTCACCCCACCATGCTACCTGCTGCACTGCCTCTTCGACGAGGCCAAGTAGCGAGCGCTCCCCCACACCCGGGTTGGTTTAGTTGCTGGGAGCGTCCTCTTCTTCCGAGGCCTGAGCCGCTTCGGCGTCATCCCCTGAGTTCTCCGCGACCTGAGTTTCGTCAGCGACGTTCTCAGCGACTTCGTCCTCACGTGCATCAACACCATCGACACCATCGCTGTTTTCAACCGCATCACCAGCAGTCTCGTCAAGCACATCCTCGCTCGGCGTCTCAGGCACAAGCTCCACGGGTGCTACTCCCCCAGCTATGGCCTCGTGATGGCGATGCTCGCGAACCCGAGCTTTCCCAGCGCCCACAAGCTCACGCGCCCACGCCACGCTCACCGGGTGCGAAAGCGCCACGGTCAGCACGATCCCCAGCGCCACCTCGGCAAAAAGGCACAGCGCGGAAAGGGACATGCGCGGCCCAAGGTAGGCCAAGCGCCCCGTTCCCAAAACGAAAGCGGAAGCCAAAACGCACACCATATACAGCGCAGCGATAACCACTGCGCTGACGAGACCTTGGTACAGGTCATCGAGAAGCGATTCACTGCCCTTGCGTAGGCGTAGGTACACGCCCACTCCCACGCCGAAAAGAACAAGCGCAAGAATGACCCAGGTTCCGGGAGCGCTCACGGGAGTCGCACCAAAAAGTGGGATCGCGGGGATCGGCATGGTAGGTGCGGAGGCCGGCGAATGCAGAGCATCACTCCCCATGAAGAAACCAGGCCCGGCTAGCCAGGACAGCGCCCACACAATCGCGTTGGGAATGAAGAGCACCTGCGCGAGCGTGATCATTGTCGAATCAACCGTCGAGGTCGGCAGCAAAAGCTCGTGAATCCCACGAATCCGCGACCAGGACTGGGTCACCGAAATCAACAGGAAAAGTCCGCCGTAAGCAGCCAAAACCCACGAGGCGCGCCAGCCTAGGCGCACGCCCGAACTCAACCACTGCGGCATGTCGAGCCGCAATTCCAAGCTGTGAGGAGCCCGGGCAACTTCCCATGCGGCCGCAATGAGCGGGATCGCGATGGCCAGCGGGAATGCACCCAAGACGCGCACGTGCGTGCCAATGCCGCCGGCCAAAAGCAGCGCGGTCACGGCAAAACCGGGGACCGCCATCCACTGCGCTGCTGCGGGGAAACGCCGCCCCTGCAGCAAAAGCAGCTTGGTCAGACCAATCAGGACAAGAACAAACAGCAGAGGCACTGCTCGATAGGAAACCTCGCCGGAAACCACCTGCGCTCCAAGAGCCGCGCCCCACAAATCCGAGGCGAAATGGAAAGCATCTTCCCACGTCGTCGATACCAGCCACTGGTTCGACGCCACCGCAGCATAGGCGATCAAGGTGGGGACAACGACCAGTGCCCACCCGAGCAGTGCGGCCTCGATTCCCGAGAGCACTGCGCGCGCCCACCCCTGCGGGAGGGCAACGCGGATCGTTGGGCGAGCCGAGACCGTTGTGACCGTGGTCCGCTCTGCTGCGGTAGTGTCTTCGCTCATCGAGCAGCCAGCGCCTCACGCGCAAGAAGCGCAGTCTGCGAGGGAGTGCGACCGACCTTCACGCCAACCGCTTCCAGTGCCTTCGCCTTTGCCGAGGCCGTGCCGGAGCTTCCCGACACGATCGCGCCCGCGTGGCCCATGGTCTTACCTTCGGGGGCCGTGAAGCCCGCGATGTAGGCGACGACCGGCTTGGTCATGTGCTCGCTGATCCAGGCTGCGGCGCGTTCTTCGGCGTCGCCGCCAATCTCACCGATCATGACGACGAGGTCCGTGTCGGGGTCGTTTTCGAAAGCTTCCAACGCATCGATGTGAGTGGTTCCCACAACCGGGTCGCCGCCAATGCCGATGCAGGTCGTAAATCCCAGGTCGCGCAGCTCGTACATGAGCTGGTAGGTCAAAGTGCCCGACTTAGACACTAAGCCCAGGCGGCCAGGACCAGTGATATCGGCCGGAGTAATGCCGACATTGCACTGTCCGGGGCTGATAATTCCGGGGCAATTCGGGCCAATCAGGCGCACGCCGCGCTCAAGTGCGTAATCAACGAAAGCAGTTGAATCCTGAACGGGAATGCCTTCGGTGATGACGACCAGTGTTTCGATCCCAGCGTCGATTGCTTCAATTGCCGCATCCTTTGCGTATGCCGGTGGCACGAAGATGACCGAGACATTCGCGCCGGTTTCTTCGCGAGCGTGTGCAACCGAGCCGAAAACGGGGACCTCAACCTCACCGGCAGCGCGGTCCTCAGCGCCCGGACCGTAGGGATCAACGTTGAAAGTAACGGTGGTTCCAGCCTTGCGTGGGTTCACGCCGCCAACGATCTTCGTGCCGGCAGCGAGCATGCGAGCGGTGTGCTTCTGCCCCTCGGAACCGGTCATTCCCTGAACGATGACGCGCGAAGTGGAATCAATAAAAATTGTCATGATGAGTCCCGTCCCGTCTCAGGCGTTCGCGGCCAGCTCGGCTGCGCGGCGAGCAGCGCCATCCATTGTTTCTTCCATGTGCACCAGGGGGTGTGCGGCCTCGCGCAAGATCGCGCGGCCTTCCTCAACCTTGTTGCCATCCAAGCGCACGACCAGCGGCTTAGAGGCTGCATCTCCCAGGGTTTCCAGTGCGCCGACGATGCCGCGAGCGACCTGGTCGCACGCGGTGATTCCGCCGAAAACGTTGACGAACACGGAGCGAACCTGCTCGTCTCCCAAGATCACATCGAGTCCCTTGGCCATAACCTCTGCCGAGGCGCCGCCGCCGATATCGAGGAAGTTCGCGGGCTTCACGCCCCATTCTTCACCCGCCAAGGCCACAACGTCCAAGGTCGACATAACCAAGCCGGCGCCGTTACCGATGACGCCCACTTGGCCCTCCAAGCGCACGTAGTTCAGTCCGGCTTCCTTCGCCATGGCCTCGCGCGGATCCTGCGCGGACTTATCGGCAAAGGCGGCGTGTTCGGGGTGACGGAAAGCGGCGTTGTTATCCAACGAGACCTTGCCATCCAGCGCCAAAACATCACCTTGCTCGGTGAGGACCAAGGGGTTCACCTCAACCAGGGTGGCGTCTTCGCCTCGGTAGGTATCCCAAAGCCCGATGAGCACCGGGGAAATCTTGTCAATCATGGAGCGCGAGAAACCAGCCTGCCCCAGGATCTGTGCTGCAACGTCCTCGTCGATTCCGACCTTCGGGTCCAAACCCACGCGGGCAAGTGCCTCGGGGTGTTCGCGGGCAAGGGTTTCAATGTCCATACCGCCCTGAGCAGAGCACATTGCCAGCTCACGGCGTCCCGAGCGGTCCAAGAGGATTGAGAAGTAATACTCTTCGGCGATATCGGCGCCCGCAGCGATGAGAACCTTGTGGACTGTGTGTCCCTTGATGTCCATTCCAAGGATTTCCTGGGCCTTCTCGCGCGCTTCTTCAGCGGTGCGAGCGAGCTTCACTCCGCCGGCCTTCCCGCGTCCGCCGATCTTGACCTGCGCCTTGACGACAAGGAGGTCATTTTCACCAAGCAGCTTCTGTGCAGCTTCGAAAGCCTCGTCTGGCGTGCTTGCAACGATTCCCGCGAGCACGGGGACGCCGTGAGCAGCGAACAACTCCCGTGCTTGGTATTCGTAGAGATCCATTGTGTCCCTTCACTTTGTGCCCGAGGGGCGTTTGTACGCGCGGCAACTCGTTCGCGCGCTACTGTCTTAAGCCTACAGTGCCTTAGATCTTTTCCATGGGGGCCATCCGCAACAACAGGCGTTTTTTAGCTGACGCGAAGGCAACTTCCGCGATGGTTCGCTCACCGGCTCCTTCCAAGCCGATAATCACGCCTTCCCCGAGGGTCGCGTGACGGACGCGATCCCCAACCCGAGTTTCCTCAGGCTTGAGGGTCTGCTTGGGTGTGCTTGCACCGGTCGGACGCGAAACTGTCGTACGCGGGGCTGGTGTGCCGCGCGAGCCGCCGAGGCCTCGGCCCGCAAGCGGACCGCCGTCGCTACCCGCGCCGGAACTACCGCCGAAAACGTAACCACCGTCATCGTCTCGCCGTCGCGAGTACCCGTAGTCGCTTCCGTACCCGGAGCCTCCCGAATATCCGCCGTAACTCGAGCCGTAGCCCGATCCCGCGCCATAGCCGCCGCGCAGGCGTTCCATGGAAGTACTCGAGCGACGCACGTCAAGCAATTCAGCGGGAATATCATCCAAAAATCGCGAGGGCGGCATTTCTTGGGGCGCTCCCCACGCGCTTCGAACAGCGGCGCGCGTCAAGTACAGCTGCTTGCGAGCACGCGTGATGGCGACGTAGGCAAGGCGCCGTTCTTCCGCGAGTTCCTCGGGCTCACCCAGCGAACGCTGGTGCGGGAAGGTTCCATCCTCCATACCGGTGACAAAGACGACCGGGAATTCCAGGCCCTTCGCGGTGTGAACCGTCATGAGGGTCACCTGACCGCTTCCGCTTTCTTCCTCGGGAAGCTGGTCGGAGTCCGCGACCAAGGCAACGCGCTCGAGGAATCCCGCAAGCCCGACCTCGCCGCTGGTCGTTGCGAAGTCAAGTGCGACCGCATGCAATTCCGCAAGGTTTTCCACTCGCGAGGCATCCTGCGGATCCTGGGAGCGTCGCAGAGTCGCCAAGTACCCCGTGCGGTCAAGAACTTCTTCGAGGATCTCCGCAGCATTCGCACCTGCTTGTTCCGCGCGGCGCATGGCCTCGATCAATCCCCAAAAATCTGCGATTGCCGAGGCCGCGCGCGGACTGAGCCCAGCCACGCCGCCTCGCGCTTCCTCAGTTTCTTCCGCGGGAAGCTCCGCGAGAGTCAGGCCAGTGCCCTCTGCTTCCCCGAGGCCTCGGCCCTGAGAAATCCAGCAATCCCTAGCGGCCGCGCCCATAGAAATCCCATAGCGATCGCTGTGGGCAATGAGGTCAGCTTCAGCTTTCGGGCCGATTCCGCGGCGGGG
>NZ_LT707420.1:1989401-2003922 GCF_900155605.1 Actinomyces marseillensis
AGCCGATAATCACGCCTTCCCCGAGGGTCGCGTGACGGACGCGATCCCCAACCCGAGTTTCCTCAGGCTTGAGGGTCTGCTTGGGTGTGCTTGCACCGGTCGGACGCGAAACTGTCGTACGCGGGGCTGGTGTGCCGCGCGAGCCGCCGAGGCCTCGGCCCGCAAGCGGACCGCCGTCGCTACCCGCGCCGGAACTACCGCCGAAAACGTAACCACCGTCATCGTCTCGCCGTCGCGAGTACCCGTAGTCGCTTCCGTACCCGGAGCCTCCCGAATATCCGCCGTAACTCGAGCCGTAGCCCGATCCCGCGCCATAGCCGCCGCGCAGGCGTTCCATGGAAGTACTCGAGCGACGCACGTCAAGCAATTCAGCGGGAATATCATCCAAAAATCGCGAGGGCGGCATTTCTTGGGGCGCTCCCCACGCGCTTCGAACAGCGGCGCGCGTCAAGTACAGCTGCTTGCGAGCACGCGTGATGGCGACGTAGGCAAGGCGCCGTTCTTCCGCGAGTTCCTCGGGCTCACCCAGCGAACGCTGGTGCGGGAAGGTTCCATCCTCCATACCGGTGACAAAGACGACCGGGAATTCCAGGCCCTTCGCGGTGTGAACCGTCATGAGGGTCACCTGACCGCTTCCGCTTTCTTCCTCGGGAAGCTGGTCGGAGTCCGCGACCAAGGCAACGCGCTCGAGGAATCCCGCAAGCCCGACCTCGCCGCTGGTCGTTGCGAAGTCAAGTGCGACCGCATGCAATTCCGCAAGGTTTTCCACTCGCGAGGCATCCTGCGGATCCTGGGAGCGTCGCAGAGTCGCCAAGTACCCCGTGCGGTCAAGAACTTCTTCGAGGATCTCCGCAGCATTCGCACCTGCTTGTTCCGCGCGGCGCATGGCCTCGATCAATCCCCAAAAATCTGCGATTGCCGAGGCCGCGCGCGGACTGAGCCCAGCCACGCCGCCTCGCGCTTCCTCAGTTTCTTCCGCGGGAAGCTCCGCGAGAGTCAGGCCAGTGCCCTCTGCTTCCCCGAGGCCTCGGCCCTGAGAAATCCAGCAATCCCTAGCGGCCGCGCCCATAGAAATCCCATAGCGATCGCTGTGGGCAATGAGGTCAGCTTCAGCTTTCGGGCCGATTCCGCGGCGGGGAGTGTTCAGGACGCGACGCAATGCGACAGTGTCGTCGGGGTTCGAGATCACTTGAAGGTAAGCCAAGGCGTCTTTGATTTCTGCACGCTCGTAGAAGCGAGTGCCTCCAACGACTCGGTAGGGAATGCCTTGGCGGACCAGAAGTTCTTCGATTGCTCGTGATTGCGAGTTTGTCCGGTAGAAGACCGCGATATCAGCCCATCGGGTCCCGGCAGCACTGAGCTTTTCCATCTCTGAAACGATGAAACGTGCCTCGTCGCGATCTGAGTCTGCGGCGTCGACAGTGATCAGCGCGCCGTCCCCCGATGCCGTCCACAAATTCTTTGCGCGGCGACCCTCATTTCGAGCAATGACAGCATTGGCTGCGGACAAGATGTTCTGGGTCGAACGATAGTTTTGCTCGAGCAAAATGGTCCGTGCACCCGGAAAATCCCGCTCAAATTCTTCAATATTGCGAATCGTCGCACCGCGGAAGGCATAGATTGACTGGTCGGAGTCGCCGACAACCGTCAGCTGCCCGGGTTCTACTCCATCGTTCCCAGTGCCTACTAGTTCGCGCACCAACACGTACTGTGCATGGTTCGTGTCTTGGTACTCATCGACCAGGATGTGGCGGAAGCGCCGGTGGTAGTGCTCGGCGATCGCCGGATTGTCTTTGAGCAGTCGAACCGTGCGAGCAATGAGGTCGTCGAAATCTAGGGCGTTGGCCTGCGCAAGGCGCTTTTCGTATTCCTCATAGGCCGAGGCGACGACCCGTGAAATCGGGTCATTCGGCGCGACATCTCGGTATTCCTGCCAGGTGACGAGTTCATTCTTCAGGTCAGAAATGCGCGCGGCCACAAGCTTAGGAGTGAATCGTTTAATATCCACGTCCGCCGCTTTCAACACCATCTGGATGAGGCGCTGAGAATCCTGCGAATCATAAATACTGAAGGTCGATCGCAAACCTGCTGCGCGGTATTCCGCACGCAGCAATCGCACACACGCCGAGTGGAAAGTCGACACCCACATTCTGCGCGCCGCTCCCCCGCCCACCAGGGCCTCGACGCGCTCACGCATTTCGGCAGCCGCCTTATTGGTGAAGGTAATCGCCAAGATTTCACCCGCGCGGGCCTGGCCGGTCGCCAAAAGGTAAGCGATTCGATGCGTGAGGACGCGAGTCTTTCCCGAGCCCGCACCGGCCATGATCAGCAGCGGTACTCCGCGGTGCTCGACCGCCGCACGCTGTTGATCGTTGAGTCCCGCAAGCAAGTTTTCGGGATTTCTCTGCGGCGACGAGGCCGCTGCCCACGGCGCGCCGGCACTCAGGGGATCGCTATCCCTGCCGAGGCCTCGGCTATCGGCGACTGAACCCCAGTTTCCCGCCGCCTGCGAGGTTGGGTCGTAAAGGGGCAGGTCTTCCTGGGAATCGCCGTCGAAATCGAGGAAAGAACCGAGATTGGGAAGTGAGTGTTCCTGATCCATTTTCAGTGCTTGTGGTAGACGCCCTTGGTCGCGTGAACGGGCTCAGCGGTGACATTCATGCCGAGTTGGCGCAAAATCCCCTCATCAACGCTGCCCAGCAGAACCGAAGAGTGAACATCGCAGCCAGCCAGCTGCGACAGTTGCTTCAGAGCCAGAGCGGCGCGTTCATTGGAGCGCGCGGAACCTGCAAGAGCGATCAGGACCTCGTCAGTGTGGAGACGAGGATTGCGGCTGCCCAGGTGCTCGGTCTTGAGCTTTTGGATGGGCTCAATCTGTTCGGGGGCAAGGAGCTTCTCATCATCGTCAATACCTGCAAGAAGCTTCATCGCGTTCAAGAGCATCGCAGAGCAGGGACCCAGCAGGTCCGAGGTCTTTCCGGTGACAATTCGCCCGTCGGCCAGTTCCATTGCGGCCGCTGGGTAGCCGGTCTCTTGCGCGCGCTTCAGGGCGGGCGCGACAACGGGGCGGTCCTCGCTGGTCAGGTTCATTGCCGTCATCAGGCGCGCGGCACGCTCAGACTGAACGGGAGGAAGATCTTCTCGCGCTTCCAGGGCCAAAGCCTTGTACCAGCGGCGAATGATCTCCTGCTTGGAGGCTTCGCGGCAGGCCTCGTCATCGCTAATGCAAAAACCGGCCATATTGACGCCCATGTCGGTGGGCGACTGGTAGGGGGAAGTCCCCATGATCTTCTCGAGGAGTCGACGAAGGACCGGGAAGGCCTCGATATCGCGGTTGTAGTTGACCGTGGTTTCGCCGTGAGCCTTCAAGTGGAAGTGATCGATCATATTGACATCGTCCAGGTCCACGGTTGCCGCCTCGTAGGCGACGTTCACCGGGTGATCCAGGGGGAGGTTCCAGATCGGGAAGGTTTCGAACTTCGCGTATCCCGAGGTCAGTCCGCGCTTGTGATCATGGTAGAGCTGAGAGAGGCAGGTTGCGAGCTTGCCGGATCCAGGTCCGGGAGCGGTGACAATCACCAGCGGGCGAGTTGTATGGACGTATTCGTTACGGCCCAGCCCCTGATCGGAGACAATGAGGTCAATATTGTTCGGGTAGCCCTCGATGGGATAGTGGCGTGCGACGTTGATTCCACGGGCTTCAAGCTTGCGTTTGAAGGCGTGTGCCTGCTCATTAGAGTCGCTCCAACGGGTGATCACAACGTTGCCGACGTAGAGCCCGTATTCGCGGAACATATCGATGTGGCGGAAGACGTCGTCTTCGTAGGTGATTCCCAGGTCTTCACGCATCTTGCGGCGCTGGAAGTCCAGTGCGTTAACGGCGACGACAATTTCGGCCTCTTCAGCAAGCTCGGCCAGCATGACGATCTTGTTGTCGGGGGTGAAGCCGGGGAGCACGCGGGAAGCGTGCATATCGTCGACGAGTTTCCCGCCGAACTCTAGGTAAAGGGTTCCTCCGAACTGCTGACGGCGCTGCGCAATATGCTCGGATTGAAGGGCCAGATACTGATCGCGATTGAAACCAATCTTGTGCATGAACGCCACTCCCTGGGCATCGAGTTCTGGGGACTTCTCATGGTATCGCCGTTGACACTCAACTCCCACTGGAGCGCGCCAGAGCCGAGGTGAATTGCACCGCAACCCTAGATAATGTGTCTCTGCATGGCCCAGTGCGTGAGTTCGTTTCGATTGGAAAGCTGGAGCTTGCGAAGCACCGCAGACACGTGTGTCTCAACGGTTTTAATCGAAATAAAGAGCTCGGATGCGACCTCTTTGTAGGGGTAACCGCGAGCGATCAAACGCATCACTTCTTGCTCGCGCGCGGACAAAAGGTCCAGTTCATCGTCGTGGGCAGCAATCGGGGCATTCCCGCCACCGAAAGCATCAAGCACGAAACCCGCTAGGCGCGGCGAGAAAGCCGCATCCCCCGCTGCAACGCGGCCAATGGCCTCGACCAGTTCGGGGGTCGAAATTGACTTGGTGACGTAGCCGCGAGCACCCGCGCGGATGACCGAGACGACATCCTCGGGGGAATCCGAAACGGAGAGTGCAAGGAATCTCAACCCCTCAACATCCGCGCACGAGGCCGCAACTTCAGCGCCGCCACCGCCCATCCCTCCGGGGAGGTGAACGTCGAGGAGCGCGACATCGGGGTGGAGCGCATGGCAGGCGGCAATTGCGCCTTCGACGTCACTGGCCTCGCCAACGATTTCAAGGTCGGCGCCGCTGGATTCCAATTCACTACGCACTCCTGCGCGCACGAGTGCATGATCATCAATGACCAGAATCCGGATCGTCATGACGGTGTTCTCCTTCGTGAAGTGCGCTTATTCCAGTGTAGCTGCGGGCATGGAGAGGTGAACTTCTGTTCCACTGGGAAGATGGCGGATCGAGGCTTTCCCGCCTGCGCGTTCCATGCGGCCAATGATCGAGTTACGAACCCCGTGCCGGTCTTCGGGAATTTGCGAGAGATCAAAGCCGTCGCCACAGTCTTTGACGTAGATATCGGACCCGCCCGGCCCGACTTCCAGGTAGACACTCAAGGGCGGCTTCGCGTGGCGAATCGCGTTTGATACTGCTTCCGATGCGGCAGCGACCATCGCGAGTTCGCCGGGACCTGGACGCGTATCAGAAACGGTCACGACGCCCACTTCCACACCAAAGGTGGTTTCCAGGGCTGAGACGGCTTCGCGCAGGGCCTCGGCAAGAGAGTCCGCGGCTTCTTCGCGTCCGGTGTACAGCCACGAGCGCAACTCGCGCTCTTGCCCCAGCGCCAGAGCGCGCACTGACGTTGGATTATCAGCGTTATTGCGGATCAATGTGAGGGTCTGAAGGACGGAATCGTGCAGGTGCGCGGCCATATCCGCACGTTCGGCCTCGCGCTTTTCACGTTCTTTGCTGCGCGCACTGTCTTGGGAGGTACGCACCCACAAGGGGATAATGGCCACTCCCAAGGCAAGGATCAGGGAGGCACCCAAGATCGCACCTCGGGCAAGATCCCAGGGCGATTGTCCGCGGAAGAAGGCCAAGGCCAAGCCCGCGGCGACCAAGAGCATCCCCGCGAAAGTGATGAGGATAAACAGAGGACTCTTCCAGCTGTATGCGCGCGTGCTTTGGGTCCACACCGCGGAGATTCCGCCGATGACCAAAATCGCCGAGGCGATGTCGCGCAGGCCCGCAATCCCTGCAAAGAGCAGGTAGGCGATCGCGAGGGCGAGGCCGAGCGATCCGAGGCCCACCAGGAGCATGCGCAGATTGCGCTGTTGGCTTTCACGTCTGGCGATTTCTTCTGCCGAGGCCAGGGGCGAGTGCAGGCGGCCAGTCCCGCTTTGTTCGCCACCTGAGTCCTCGGGAACAGTGAGCCAGAGCCAGAGGTAGACGATAAGAGAGAGCCCGTAGGCGGGAAGTGCGATGAGAAAGGCGAAACGCACGACGCGCACTGAGATACCGAGCATCGAAGAGATTCCCGCGCACACGCCCCCAATCCAAGGAAGAGGCATATCCGTCGAGTGCGCACTGGAGCGTCGCAGGGCGCGCTGAGGCGGCACGATTTGAGGCGGGGTCCACTCGTACCCCGTCTGCCTGCCTTGAGGCGCATCGGTATTGTCCTGCAGGTGACTCACCCGTTTATCTTCACACGTTTTCTGCGATTCGGGGAAAGAGAAAGCGACAAATCGGGGATAGATCAGGGCATCCCCCTATATCTTCTTCGTGCATCTTTGGGCAGAGTTGAAGCATGGATAAAGGATTCATGAACACATTGCGATACTCCGGTTTCTTCCGTGGTGAGCCTCGCGTCATCGGCGGCGTGTGTCAAGGTCTGGCACAACGCTACGGATGGGACGTGAACTCGGTGCGGATCCTCATCGTTGTCCTCGCCTTCCTTTTCCCTGTTGTGTGCATTTTCTATGCATTCGCATGGGTCTTCTTGCCTGAGGCTCGCGATGGTCGAATCCATGTCGATGAAATGCTCAAGGGGCGTTTCGATATCGCGATCGTCGGCGCTGCCTTCATGGCGATCTTCGGCGGCGGTGCTTTGGGTATCACGACGGTCTTCTTCAGGGTGCCTTTCTTCCTCATGCTCCCCGCGGCCATCGTCATCATCGCCATCTTGCTTTCGAAATCAAATTGGACTTTCCAAGGAAACACCATGCCTCAATCAACTCCCGACTGGCGAACTCAAGGGGGCCCTGAGCAATTCCCGGGATCCCAGCCTTCGCCAGAGGCAGCCTCCACCACGTCCTCCCCTTTTAGCGCCTCATCTGCGGGCACCTATCCTCCTCCTGCCTCAGATGCTCCTGGCCCCCAGATGCAGGGGGATCAATGGAGGCAACAATGGAATGCCTCGAACGCGTCCTCGGGACACACAGTTCCGCAAAGTGCCGGAACGCGTTTTACTCCCTTCCCCACCCAAGCCCCGCTCCTTCCTCGCCGTCTTTCACGCGCAGCGGTCTTGAGCATCTACGGGCTGGTCATGTTGGTGCTCGCTGGAACCTTCTGGCTCATGTACCGCAATGGCCTAAAGACAACAAGTGCGGCTGACAGTTGGGTGCAAATCGGATTAATTGGCGGTGGCATCTGCCTTCTCATCGTCGGTTTTGCTCACCTGGTTGCAGCGATTCGCGACCGCTCCTCCGCAGCACTCAGCGCTCTATCAACCATCGGTATCTTCTTAGCTATCCCCGCAGGGCTGGGTGGAATTGGCTACGCGGCCGTCACCACTACAGACGGCTGGCACTGGGGAAATGTTTCAACGTCCAGTTACGATGCAACGTGGAAGTCTGACGAGATCGCTGGCCAAAACGGTTCTCAGGTCGTCGTTCTTGACTTGGATCTCACCCATGCGCCTGATGGGCTCACGAAGGATATCCACGTCCGCGGAAATCTCATCCCCTCTGCGAATATCCAAGCGCGTCAAGACCAGCCGGTACGGGTGGTCGCACAGAATCGTCCCCTGAGCGTCACTCTGGACATGAATGGAGATGCGGATTGGCAAGGATTCAATGATTCCACGCCAACAATCCTCAAGTCCCCGACCTGGAAAGAAGGCGAAGGAATCACGGTTTACCTCGATGCCCCACAGATCCTCAACGTGAACGTTGAGGAAACGGGGAGGTCCGCCAATCGCGATCCCTGGCCATCTGGAACGCCTTCACCTTCACCAGCGACGCCTTCACCAAGCGCATCAGCTGGGCAAGAGGCAAGCCCAACGCCTTCCGCTTCCCCTAACGCCTCTGAGTCCGCCGCAGGCGCGCACTGAAAGGATCCGACATGAGTGTCAACGACTTTGATCAGACCGTTCCCCTGCCCACGAACGGGGAAGAAACGACCCCGCTTCCCGTGGGAAATGATGCTCCCGAGGTCCCCCAGCCCGCCAGCGCCTCGGATGAGACCGCAACGCTTCCCTCCGGCCTTGTCCCCGAAACACGGGAACTTCCAGTGACCGAGGACGCGGCCCCCTCTTCCGCTGAACAATCCGAGGCCGACGCTGAAGTGTCTGACGCTCCTGCTGGTCCTCCCAGTGAGAGCGCGCCTCACGCATCTTCAGGCGCGTCTTCGACGTACACCAGCCCTCAGGCTGGGGCGAACGCCTCTTCTGCGGGCACTCCCCAGACCTCTCAAGGCGATGCGCCGACCGCTTGGACGAGTGCTGCTAGCGGGGCTGCGGCATGGGCAACAAGCACGGACCAAACACAGACACCACACTCAACGCCTCACTCAGGTGTTATTCCTCCCACCCGAGTCTGGTCTGCGGAGGAACTCAAGGAAGCGCCCTATCGCGGAGTACGCATCGGGCAGCTGGTGTGGGCATGCATCGTCATTTTCACCGGCGTTGTCCTCATCGCACTGGCCTTTGCGCGAATGATGGACTTCGCTCTGATCGCGATCTCCACCCTGGCTGTCTTGGGCGTTCTCCTCATGACAATTGCGGGAATTAGTTCGTTCACATCGCGAAAGAAGGGGGCAAGCAAGTAAGGACGAATGCCTGAAAAGGACTTCTCGACGCAAAGAGTTGGCGCCAAGCAGCGGAATACACCGTCTGCTTGGCGCCAACTCTTAGCCAAATCAGTGGCTCAACGAAGCCTTAAGTCACGCTCCGGTCACGTCATCGGGGCGAGACTCCGCGTAGCGCGCGAGTTCTTCTTCCACGATGGCCTCGTCAAGCTTTTGGAAGACCGGGGTCGGCTTCTCGATCGGGGTACCAACGACAATGTCGTGACGCTCCCAGGTGGGAACATTCGTGTAGTCGCCGGTAATGACCGGGTAGCCTGTACGACCAGCGAAATCGGCGGGAAGAACCTCGGGGTCCAACTCCTCAACTTCCTTGATGTAAGGCATGGGAGCAATCTCGCCCGCACCGCCCATGACGCAGTCAACGTCATTTGCTGCGTGGGGTAGGAAGGGCGAAAGCATGAGGTTAAGGTCAGCCACAGCCTGCGCCAGCGTCCACAGCACGGTCGCCAAACGCTCGCGCTCTTCGGGAGCCTTGAGCTTGAAAGGCTCGGTATCGGCAACGTACTTATTGGCCTCGCCAACCAGACGCATCGCAGCGGCAAGAGCAGCCTTCTGACGATGGTGACGGATCAGATCCCCGACCTCGTCAAAGCCTGCGGCAATAGCATCCAGCAGCGCGCGGTCGATCTCTTGGAGTTCACCCGGCGCGGGGATCTCGCCGAACTTCTTGTGGATCATCGACGCAGTGCGGTTCACCAGGTTGCCCCAACCGGCAACAAGCTCACCGTTCGTGCGGCGCACGAATTCCGCCCAGGTGAAGTCCGCATCAGAGGACTCAGGACCCGCAGCAGAAATAAAGTAACGCAGCGCGTCAGCCTGGTAGCGACTGAGCATGTCACGCACGTAGATGACGATGCCGTGAGAAGAAGAGAACTTCTTGCCCTCCATGGTGAGGAACTCTGAAGAGACAACCTCGGTGGGCAGGTTGAGCACACCAAGGTCACCGGGCTGGCCGCCCTTAGATCCTTGGCCGTTGTAACCCAGCAGCTCAGCAGGCCAGATCTGCGAGTGGAAGACGATGTTGTCCTTTCCCATGAAGTAGTAGGTCAGGGCTTCCGGATCATTCCACCACTGGCGCCACGCTTCGGGATCCCCCGTGCGGCGCGCCCATTCAATTGAAGCGCTCAGGTAGCCAATCACCGCGTCGAACCAGACGTAGAGGCGCTTACCGGGCTGGTCTTCCCAACCGGGGACCGGGATGCCCCAGTCAATATCGCGTGTCATTGCACGCGGGCGAATATCCTCAAGGAAGTTCTTCGAGAACTTGATGACGTTGGGACGCCATGTGCCCGAGCGGTCGCGGTCATCCAGCCACGCGGAAAGCGCGTCGGCCAGTGCGGGCAGATCCAAGAAGTAATGCGTGGACTCCACGAATTCGGGGGTCTCACCGTTGATTCGCGAATGAGGATTGATCAGATCTGTGGGATCAAGCTGGTTACCACAGTTATCGCACTGATCACCGCGAGCGCCTTCGGCACCACAAATCGGACAGGTGCCTTCGATGTAACGGTCGGGAAGAGTGCGTCCGGTCGAAGGCGAGATCGCCGCGCGGGTAACCTGTTCGATCATGTAACCGTTATCGCGGACAGTTCGGAACATGTCCTGGACGACGCGGTAGTGATTTCCAGCGGTCGTGCGTGTGAAAAGGTCATAGGACAGGCCCAGCTGGACCAAGTCTTCGACGATGAGTCGATTATTCTGGTCAGCCAGCTCGCGAGCACTGATTCCCGCGCCATCGGCGGCAACCAGAATGGGGGTTCCGTGCTCGTCAGTTCCGGACACCATCAGCACGTCGTGCCCGGCCATTCGCATGTAGCGAGAGAAGACATCGGAGGGGACTCCGAAACCGGCGACGTGACCAATATGGCGTGGACCGTTGGCATAAGGCCAAGCAACGGCAGACAAAATTCGACTCATGGTCCCCTAGTTTAATGCCTATTGGCGCTCGAGTCGTCTCTGCCCTATTCTCGAGGTATCTGCCGCTATATTTTCGGGAGGGTCCAATGCCCCGTGCGCTTGTCATTGTCGATGTTCAGCCTACTTTTTGCGAGGGAGGAGCTCTTCCTGTTGAGGGCGGAAACGCCTGTGCTCAGCGCGTAGCGGACTTTGTTGCCGCTCACGCCTCGGATTACGACTGCATCGTGACCTCGCAGGATTGGCACATCGATCCGGGTTCGCATTTCTCTGACAATCCCGATTTCGTTGACACGTGGCCCCCGCACGGCGTTGCGGGTACCGCCGAGGCTGAACTCCACCCCGCTCTTGCTGACCTCCATGCCGATGTGACGATCCACAAGGGCATGTACGAGGCCGCCTACTCTGCTTTCGACGGCGAGGACGTGGCAACGAAGCGCCCCTTGCTTGATCTTCTTCGAGACAAGGGCATTGATTCCTTAGACGTCGTTGGCCTTGCTCAATCCCACTGCGTGTGTGAAACCACGTTGGATGGCGTGAAGGATGGCTTTAAGGTGCGAGTCTTCACCGACTTGACCGAACCCGTCAGCCCCGAGCTGGGCGAGCTTGCCGCCGCACGTATGGCCGAGGCCGGAGTCGAGCTGGTCCCCTCTCAGGCTTGATTCGCCTAGCGCACTCCCCTAGTTCGTGCGGGCGAGTGCTGCCCGGTACAGCTCGTTCTTGCGTAATCCGGTCGCTTCTGCGACTTCCGCCGCAGCGTCCTTAAGCCGCATGCCTTCTGCCGCCAAGGCCAGCACGGCCTCGACGTGGTCGTCGGCATTGCCCTGCGCTCGCCCGGGAGCAATAACCAGGGTGATCTCCCCAAGGACCTCTCCTTCGGTGGCGTCTACCAGTTCCGCGAGGTTTCCACGAATCACCTCTTCATAGGTCTTTGTGAGTTCCCGGCATAGCGCTCCCTCGCGCTCCGCGCCGAAAACTTCAGCCATAAGA
This sequence comes from Actinomyces marseillensis, assembly GCF_900155605.1. Taxonomy (GTDB): domain Bacteria; phylum Actinomycetota; class Actinomycetes; order Actinomycetales; family Actinomycetaceae; genus Pauljensenia; species Pauljensenia marseillensis. The sequence continues at coordinate 2,000,880 of NZ_LT707420.1, forward strand.
ATCAGCGTCTCGTGAACCCGCTTCGGGGATTCAAAAAAGATCAGGGTGTGTGGGTCGGCGGCAAGCGCCTTCAGGTAGCGCGTCGCTTCCCCCGTCTTGCGCGGGAGGAACCCCTCAAAAGCAAAGCGGTCGGAAGGAAGCCCTGAAACCGCGAGCGCAGTGACCGGCGCGGAGGGACCGGGGAGGGCACTGACGTGAACTCCAGCGGCAGTGGCCTCGTGAACGAGGCGGAACCCGGGGTCTGAGACGGTGGGCATTCCCGCGTCGGAGACCATGACGACGCGTGCGCCCGCCCGCGCTTGTTCGACGACTGCCGAGGCCTTAGCGGATTCGTTGTGGTCGTGGAGGCTGATGAGTTTCGCGCTCAGGTGGATTCCCATTCTCGAGGCCAGGGCAAGAAGGCGGCGTGTATCTTCTGCGGCGATGATGTCGGCTTGCTCGAGGGCTGGGGCCAGACGCGAAGAGGCATCGCGTACGTCACCGATTGGGGTTGCTGCTAGAAGAATCGAGGCGGGGGCCTGAATAAAATCCTGGTCTTCACTCACGGACCAATCGTCCCACCTTTGGGTGTACTACTCCAGTTGAGGGTGGGCATCGGTAGACTGAACTGGTGAACGACGAAACTCTTTCCAATTCAGATAACCCTGGGGCCGAGGCGACAGCTGGCGACGCGCAGACAGAAGAGCTCGCACAGCGTGAAGATGACGTCTGCGCTCCTCCCAAGGCCGTGGCTCAGGAAGAGCCTGAATCCGACGCTGATGCGAACGCTGCAGATGCCGGGACGACGGTTGATGGAAACGATGAGGAGCCTGCCTCGGAGAGCGGGGAAGAGTCTGCAGATATTGAGTCTTCCGAAGAATTCAGCGAGGCTGAGGCGCGCAAGTGGAAGCCCGTCGTTATCCCCCGCTGGGCACAGCTGCCCATGTCTGCGCGTGCGGGTTGGATCGCTACCTGGGTGACGACGATTCTTGCCGCTTTTATTCGTCTTCCGGGACTTGGAACTATCCGAACGCTCATTTTCGACGAGACCTACTACGTCAAGGACGCCTACTCGCAAATCGCTTTGGGATATGAGGGAAGTTGGGCGAAAGATACCGATCCCGCGTTTATTTCAGGCGATTTTTCGGGACTTTCTGCCGAGGGTGGTTACGTCGTTCACCCTTCGGTTGGTAAGTGGCTGATTGGTCTGGGGATGCGGGCATTTGGTCCGACGAATCCTGTTGGTTGGCGCATCAGCGCGGCGATCGCAGGTATCATTTTGGTCTTCTTGACTGCCCGTATTGCACAGCACCTGTTCCGTTCCCCTGCTATTACTGCACTTGCTGGATTCTTCATGGCTACCGATGGCATCGCGATTGTTTTGTCGCGAACGGGCCTGTTGGACGTCTTTTTAGCAATGTTCGCCGCAGCGGCTTTCTTGGCGGTGCTGAAAGATCAAGAGATTACTCATCCGCGATTGGTCTCACGGCTCTCCGAATGGACGCCTGATCCCGATGATCCCAAGAGAATTGGACCTCACGCAGGTTCACGTTGGTGGCTCCTCGCAGCCGGTATTTTGAGTGGCTTGGCGATGTCGGTCAAGTGGTCGGGCCTCTATGTCCTGGCTGTTCTCGGTTTGTTTGTTGCGGTCCGCGACTGGATGACTCGCAGGCGAATGGGTCATCCGCGGGCTTTTTCTGCAACGCTCATCAACGACACTTCAGTCGCTTTCTTGGCAATGGTTCCTCCGGCGATCATTACCTATATCGCCTCGTGGTTCGGCTGGTTTGCTCATTGGAATGCGTATGGTCACCGCAATCACGGCATTGCCGGAGCCTTCCAAGACTTGTGGGATTACCACGTGGGAATGTTCAAGTTCCACACTGGGCTGACGACGCCTCACACCTATCAGGCGCACCCGGCGCAGTGGTTCGTCCAGGCACGTCCGACGTCTTTTGCGTGGGACAAGGTCGCATCTGGTGCCTGCGATAAGTCCGACTGCGTCCACGCGGTTTTAGCTTTGGGCAATCCGCTTCTGTGGTGGGTCGGGGCCGTCGCCTTCTTTATCCTTCTCTTTGTGACACTGCGAGATCGCAACTGGCGCACCGGATTCGTTGTCTGTGGATACCTCGCTCTCTACTTCCCTTGGTATCTCAACGCGAACCGAACGATCTTCAACTTTTACACGATCGCATTCGTCCCCTTCGTGTGTTTAAGCGTTGCCTGGCTCCTTGGCTATATGTTGGATCAGGCCCGCACGTGGGTTGATCCCGACCGCATGTATGACTCTGATTCGCTTGAACCCGGCGATTACCGCTGGATGGGCGCCGATGTCCGTATCCGCCAGGGCTGGGCGCTAGGAGCTCTGGTAATTACCGCACTGATCACCGCTTCCGCGGTATTCTTCATGCCGCTATGGCGAGGAGATCTCATCTCGTACAACTTCTGGCACTTCCACATGTGGTTCCCAACATGGATCTAAAGTGATCTGTCGGCGTTGGTAGATGCCATTGTGCCCGCGAACTGCCGTTCGCGGGCACTTCTCATTCCATCGCTGAAAGCGCATCACGGCACTTGTTTGGCCAACACACATCGTCTGCTCGGGCCGTTGGCAGCAACCTAGCTGAGCGCCCCAGTGCCGCTTACAGTGCCTATGTCTCTGTAGCTACGAAACGTATGCTTGCGCTCATACGTACATCGTGCCTCAAAGTGAGCAGCAATAGCTCAACCTGGGGAATCTCAGGTGTGACTGATGTTTCCTGGGGAGATGAGGCTCGTCGTATTTCCGCACGACGAGGTTGCCTACTTTGTCCCCACTAAGCGGCTGCGATCAGTTGAATAGCCGCGGGCGGCTAGCGGTAGCACGGCCGGTGTCGTGTTGTGGGTATGACAAAGCGGTGGGGTCTTGGAACATTTTGTTCCAAGACCCCACCGCGTAAGTGTGTTGTGGCGGTGTCCTACTCTCCCACACCCTCCCAGGTGCAGTACCATCGGCGCTTGCGGGCTTAGCTTCCAGGTTCGGAATGGATGCTGGGCGTTTCCCCGCGGCTATGACCACCACAAG